>CAIYWI010000079.1 GCA_903929885.1 uncultured Phycisphaerales bacterium | reverse complement strand
GGGGGCGTGGCCTTGATGCGGAGTGGCGAACCGTTCATGCCAAGCCGCTCATGCCAAGTCCCTCATGCCAAGTCCCTCATGCCAAGTCCCTCATGCCAAGTCGAGGAGTGTTCGTTCCGTCCCGCCCTCACGACGGCATCGTCGTCGCCGGCCGTGCCAGCGTCGATTCCCATCGCGTCTTGAGCGAGTGGGGCACGTGCAGCAGGTCCATCACCTTGCCCACCACGAAGTCCACGATCTCCTCGACGCTCCGCGGGTTCAGGTAGAACCCGGGATTGGGCGAGCACATCACCGCGCCCGCCAGCGTCGCCTGACGCATGTTCTCGATGTCGATCAGCGACAGGGGCATCTCGCGGTGGCAGATGATCAGAGGCCGCCGCTCCTTGAGCGTCACCATCGCCGCGCGGCACAGCAGATTGCTGCCGCTGCCCGTCGCCACCTGCCCCAGCGTCGTCGACGAGCACGGAAGGATCGCCATCCCCGAGTGCAGGAAACTCCCCGAGGCGATCACCGCGCCCACGTCCTTGTCCGGATGCACGAAGAGCCGCGACCGCACGCCCGCGTCGCCCGCCAGCCCGGGCGCAAGCTCCTCGATCGTCAGGTGCTTGATTCCCGACTCCTCGAAGAGCAGTCGCCGCCCGTACTCGCTCACCACCAGGTGCATCTCGTGCCCTTGCTCGAGCATGGCCTGCAGGAACCGCAGCGAATAGGCCGCCCCCGATGCGCCCGAAACGCCCAGGACGAACTTGCGGGGGTGGTTGCTCGCGTGCGGATCGTTCATGGCTCAAGGGTTCGCCCGGCGTTGCGCGGGGGATTCGACCACCGAACCGGAGGGGAACGGATCGCGTAGAATCTCTCGACAGGCAGCAGTGCGGCCGCGTCGCGAGGCCTTCGGGCCCCGCGCCGAGGAAAGTCCGAGCACGAAAGGACACGGCGGTGGGTAACGCCCACCCGTCGTTCGAATCCCGCCCGAAAGGACGGGAGGGTCGGCGACGAGGGACAGTGCCACAGAAAGCAAACCGCCACGCGTCGCAAGACGCAGGGTAAGGGTGAAAGGGTGGGGTAAGAGCCCACCGCTCCGACGGTGACGCCGGAGGCATGGCAAACCCCGCCGCGTGCAAGGTCGAGCAGCGTTCCGGATCCTCGCTTCGGCGAGGGCCCACGCCCGGTCCGGGCGGTCGTGGACGCGGGTAGATCGCTGGAGCCGCTCGGTGACGGGCGGCCTAGAGAAATGGTCGCACCGCCGGCAGGTGCCTTGCCCCCACGAGCCCCCGTCAAGGTCGGGCGGCAGGGCAAACCGCCAGGCGCGACAGAACTCGGCTTACCGCTGTCTGTGACCCATGATCGCGGGCCCGTCCGAAAGGTCGGGCCCGCGGCCGTTTTCGGCCGCGCCCGTCCCGCTCACCCGCTCACCCGCCCATCCGTCCCGCCACGTACACCACGAACGGATCGTCCATCGGCTCGTCGTCCCCCAGCGGCCGCACGTGCACCCGCCCCTCCGAATCGATCGCGTCCCCGAGCCGGTCGAACACCCGCACCTCGCTGAACCCCGCCTCCCGCATCGCGTCCGTCATCTCCGGAATCGACCACAGCCGCCAGTGGTACGTGAAGGCGTCGCGAAGCACGGGCCCGCCGTCCACGCGGAAGTGAATCGCGTTCCGCACCAGCCCCGTCTGCGGCATCGCCTCCACCTGCTGCCAGCGATACTCCACCCGCTCCCCCTTCGGGCCCCGCAGCCGCTTCGTCCACGTGCCCGTCGTGAAGGCGTCGGACCCGCCATACAGGTCGCAGCAGAAAAGGCCGCCACGCTTGAGACACCCCGCCGCCAGCCGCAAGTACGCGAGCAGGTCGACGCGGGCATGCCAGTAGCCCATGGCGAAGTTGGTCGCCGCGATCACGTCGGCCTTGCGACGACACCGCCGCACGTCCTGACGCACGCACTCCACGCCCTCCCCGGCACGAGCGGCACACGCCTTCAGCGGGGCCGCATCCCTGTCCACCGCGATGGCCGCGCCGAACCGCTCGGCCCACGCCCGGGCCAAGGCCCCCGATCCCGAAAAGTCCTCCCGCAAGACGGGCCGCCGCGAGGTCCCCGCCCACGCGCCATGCAGCATCGCCGCCAACGGCCCCGCGTTGGTCACGGCCAGTTCGTACAGGTCGAATCGATCGAGTGTCGCCATCGCACGAAGCGCCTCACGCCATGCGGATCCAGCGGAGCAGCGTGCGGAGGTCCGGCGGCTTGCCGTACATCAGCACGCCCACGCGGAAGACCTTCCCCGCCGCCCACAGGCACGTCAGGATCGTGACCCCGCCCAGGAGCACGGTGGCGATCACCTGCCAGAACGGAACGGGCTCCGAGCCCGACAGGCGGAGCACCATCACGAAGGGACTGATGGGCGGAATGAAGCTGCACACCTGCGCGAAACCCGAGTTGGGGTTGCGGAGGATCGGCAGCCACAGCATCATCGGGATGATCAGGATGATCATCACCGGACCCAGCAGACTCTGCGCCTCGCGAACGTCGCTCACCGCGCTGCCCACCGCCGCCATCAGGCTGGCGATGATGAAGAAGGCGATCACGAAGTACACGGCGAGGTAGACCAGGTTCAGCGGGTCGATCAGGCTCATCATGCTCGCCACCACGAGCCCCGCCATCCCAAGCCCGCAGTAGACCACCAGGATCACCAGCCCCACGCACATCTGCCCGAGGATCTTGCCCGTCAGCAGCTGCATCGGAGAGACCGCCGACAGGATCACCTCCATCACGCGACTCGACTTCTCCTCGATCGTCGAGGTCAAGAGGTACTGCCCGCACGTGAACGTGCTGATCCACAGGAGGAACATGAAGGCCGCGGGAATCAGGATCTTCGCCGCCTCGTCGATCTTCTGATCGCCCTTGGCCGTCACCGTCTTGACCTCGGGGCGAGGCCGGTCCGTCATCGCGCGGATGAGCGTCGGATCGAAGCCGCTCGCCTTGATCCTGGCATCCACGACCGCCGTCGCGATCTGCGACCGGATGTCCGACTGCACCTCGCCGTCGAGCTTCGGGGCCGCGAAGAGGTCGAACGTTCCGTACCGGCCCGAGGCGTCGGCCTTCAGGGCCTCCGGCGGCACCACCGCCAACGCGAGCCGCGGATTGCCCTCGCCCTTGCGCTGCCCTTCGCTCGCCAGCAGCTCGGCCTTGGCCTCCTCCACGCCCGTCGACGGGTCGAGCACCTCGACCGTCAGCGTCGGAGCGGCGTCGCGTGCCTGACGCTCGATGGCGTCCTTGCCCATCGACGCCGCTCGCTTGGCCGCTTCGGGCGCACCCGACTCCTCCAGGGCCTGAACCGCCTGACCCGCCGCGCGGGCCGCGATCCGCTCCGCCGAGAAGGCGTCCTGCACCCTCGCCGCGACGTCGCCCGTGTGGTCGATGATCGCCAAGCGACCGGTCACCCGCGGCGCGGCCTGGTTCATCAGCAGCGGCATCACCGTCAGCACCAGCCCGATCAGCACCGGCGGCAGGAAGACGCCGAGGATGAACCCCTTGGTGGCCACCGTCGCCACGAACTCGCGCCACGCGACGTTGAAGACCTTCATCATGCGTCACCTCCGCTCGCCGCGGGCGTCGCGCCCTCGAGTTCCTCCTGCTCGGCCCGCAACGCGGCGACGTCGCCGCCCACCAGACCGATGAAGATCTCCTCGAGGTTCGGCCTGGCCAGCTCGAGCCGCCGCACGGGCGCAATCGTCGCCGCTCGGGGCATCACCGTCGCGGCTTGCGTCGTCGCATCGAGCCGCAACTCGACGAACGTGCCATGCCGCCGCGTCTCCTGCACGCCGGGAATCGCGTCCCACGCCTGCAAAGCCACGTCGGCGCCCGACAGCGGCTCGACGATCACGGTGCGAGGGTCGTGCGTGCGGAGCACCGACTCGAGCGAATCATCGAGCACCTTGTTGCCCTTGTGGATCATGAACAGGTGCGTGCAGAGCTGCTCGGCCTCGAACATGGCGTGCGTCGAGAAGATGATCGTGCGATGCGCCTCTCGCTGCTCGCGGATGAGTTGACGCAGTAGTCGCCGATTGGACGGGTCGAGCCCGCTGAAGGGCTCGTCGAGGATCACGAGTTCCGGCTCGTGGATCACCGACGCGATGAACTGCACCTTCTGCTGCATGCCCTTGCTGAGTTCCTCGCACCGCTTGCGCCGCGTCTCGGACAGGCCCGTCCGTTCGAGCCAGCCGCCGATCTTCCGATCGAGCGAACCGCCGCCGTCGAGCCCCTTGAGCTTGGCCATGTACTCGAGGAACGCGCCCACCTTCATCTTGCGGTACAGCCCGCGCTCCTCGGGCAGGTACCCGATGCGATCCTTGCTCTCGACCGCCGAGGCCCGGCCCAGCACCCGGATCTCGCCCCGGTCGGGAAAGATGATCGACATGATCATGCGGATCGTCGTCGTCTTGCCAGCGCCGTTCTGGCCGATGAACCCGTAGACGCTGCCGCGGGGGATGGTCAGGTCAAGGCCGTTGACCGCCACCTTGGGGCCGAAGGTCTTGGTCAGGCCGCGAAGCGTCACGGCCGCCTCGGATGCCGTCGTGGCGTTCGCGGCGAGGGGTTGTTCGATCGGAGGCGAGGTCGATGTGCTCATGTCGAGGTGCTCGAGAGGCCAAGGGCATCGGACCATTTGGGAAGCCCCTGCACTGCGTTTCGGCCCCGTGGCGGATGCCGGTTGAACCAGGTCGCGGGAGCGTAGCCCCGCCGCGGCCGTTGGCATCCGTTCGGTGCCTCTCGTCCTCGCCTCGCCGTCGCCTGCATCCCCGCTCCGGGGTGGACCGACGCCTGCGCCACGCCCCCCGCTGGGGCTGCCGACGCCGGGCGGTCGATGCTCCTGCATCATGCGCTCCTTCTCCACCATGCATCGCTCGCTGGTCCTCTGTGACGGAGGAATCGAATCGCTCCTCGCCTGCGCCTGGCTGCGGGAGCGACTCACCGTGGAGGGAGCTCAGGGGGCCGGCGCGGTCAACCCCATCGCCATGGCCTTCACCGATCAACTCACGCAGCCCAAGGTCGATGCCATCCTCGCGATGTGCGCCGCACACGGGCTCAAGCTCGTCGAAAGCCCCGTCGAGGTCCCGCCGCAGTTGGCCCCGCCCGGCGTTCGAGAACTCACCCATCGACTCCTCGCCGCCACGTATCAGGCCGCATCGCTCGGTTGCTCGGAGGTGATCTGGCCGGCCTGCGCCGGTCGCGGCGAGGATGTCGACGTCGAGCGGGCCGCCTTCCTCGACGATACCGCCTGGCTGGTCTCGCGATTGGCCGCACTCGACGCCCCGAACCACGCCGTTCCCTCCATTCGCGTGTCGCTCCCCTTCGTTCACTTCAGCGCGATGCAGCTGGCCGAGCTCGTGTCCGACATGGACCTCGATCCCTCCGCCTGCTGGTGGTGGAACGCGCCCGATCCCGCCGCCAAGACCGAACGCGAGCGATGGATCGGCCTGCTCGAGAGCGCCTCGGCGCTGCTCCCGGCCACGCGCTGAGCACGACAGCCCCGAGCCCCTACACTGGCCCGCCGATGCACGACCTGCTCCAGCGGATTCAGTCCAACATCTCCTCGGTCCTCTACGGCCACGACGAGGGCATCCGCCGGGTGCTCTGTTGCCTGTTGGCCCGTGGCCACGTGCTCATCGAGGACGTTCCCGGCGTCGGCAAGACGCTTCTCGCCACGGCCCTGGCCCGCAGCATCGACTGCTCCTTTTCCCGCATCCAGTTGACCCCCGACCTGCTTCCCGGCGACATCCTGGGCGTGAGCCACTACAACAAGGCCACCGGCGAGTTCTCCTTCAAGAAGGGCCCCGTCTTCGCCAACATCGTTCTCGCCGACGAGATCAATCGCACCCCGCCCCGAACGCAGGCCGCGCTGCTCGAGGCCATGAGCGAGGCCACCGTCTCGATCGACGGCACCACCTCCCCGCTCGATCCGCCCTTCATGGTCGTCGCCACGCAGAACCCATTCGAGTTCGAGGGCACCTATCCCCTGCCGGAAAACCAACTCGACCGATTCCTCATGTGCATCGATCTCGGCTATCCCGATGCCGACGCCGAAGCCCGCATCCTCGAACGCCGGCCCTCCAGTCGCCTGCTCTCCTCGCTGGCTCCCGTGCTCAAGCGAGATGAAGTCCTCGCCCTTCAACGCCGAGTCGACGAGGTTCGCATCGATCGCTCGCTCATCGACTACATCGTCATGTTGGCCAACGCCACCCGTCACCACGCGCGGCTCTCGCACGGTCTTTCGCCCCGCGGCACCCTCGCCCTCTCCCAGGCATGCCGTTCCTGGGCCCTCATCGCCGGACGCGACTACGTCATCCCCGACGACATCGCCGACCTCTGGATCAGCGTCTGCGCCCACCGCGTGGTGCTCAAGCAGGCCGGCGCCACACGCGACGAGGCCGCGTCGGTCCTCCGCGAGGCGATGGAATCCGTTCCCAACCCGGCCTGACGGCCGCAACGCAGAGGAGAGACGCCATGGCCAGAATGATCCGACTCGAAGCCGCCGGCCCCGTCAAGATCGATGCCGCCACGTGGCCCCGCGACGATCAGGGCAACCCCAAGACGCTCTGGATCTGCGCCTGTGGTCTTTCGGCCAAGTTCCCCTTCTGCGACGGCACCCACAAGTGCTGCCGCGAGGAGAAGCAAGGGCGCGTCTACCGCTACGACCCCGCCACCAAGACGGTCGTGTCGTGCGAGCCCGAAGCGGGCTGATCGGTCGGCCTGCCGAAAGTGCGTGTCAGACCGCCTTGCACACCTTCGCCGCGGCGTCGGTGAGGTCCGTCGCCGCCTGCATGGTCGGAATCTTCGCCCTTGCCTCGTCGAGCAGTTTGCGGCCCGCGTCGACGTTCGTGCCCTCGAGACGCACCACCAGCGGCACCTTGAAGCCGATCGAGCCGTCGGGGTTCTTGAACTTCGTGGCGGCGTTGATGATGCCCTGCGCAATCACGTCGCACCGCATGATGCCGCCGAAGATGTTGACCAGCACGCCCTTCACCTTCGGGTCGGACAGGATGATCCCGAAGGCCTCCGTGACGGCCTCCTCGGTCGCGCCGCCGCCGACGTCGAGGAAGTTGGCCGGGTCGCCCCCGTGCAGCTTGATGATGTCCATCGTGGCCATCGCCAGGCCCGCGCCGTTCACCAGGCACCCGATGTTGCCGTCGAGCGCGATGTACGTCAGGCCGAACTTCTGGGCCCGCACCTCATAGGGGTTCTCTTCCTTCGCGTCGGCCAGCGACGTGATGTCCTTGTGGCGGAAGAGGCCGTTGTCGTCGAAGCTGAACTTGGCGTCGATGGCCACCACGCGGTCGTCGGGGGCCGACGTGATCACCAGCGGGTTGATCTCCGCCAGCGTGCAGTCCTTCTCGATGTAAAGCCGCGACAACTTCACCATGATGTCCGCCGCCTGGCCGATGTGCTTTCCCTTGAGGCCCAGTTTTGCCGCCACGTTGCGGGCCTGGAAGGCCTGCAGGCCGACGATCGGGTGGAGCGGCTCCTTGATGATCGCCTCCGGGCGGTCGTGCGCCACCTGCTCGATCTCGACGCCGCCCTCGCGGCTCGCGATCAGGATGTTCCTTCTGCTCTTGCGGTCCGTCGTGATCGCCAGGTAGAACTCTTCCTTGCCTCCGCCCGCGCGATCGGCGATGTCCACCGCGCTGGCCATCAGCAGCTTGGTGACCTCCAGCCCCTCGGGCGGCGTCTGGGGGCTCGTCATGCGGTTGGTGAGCATGAAGCGTGCCGCCGCTTCGGCCTCGGCCGGCGAGTTCACCAACTTCACGAAGCCCGCCTTGCCGCGACCGCCCGCATGCACCTGGGCCTTGACCACGGCGAGGGCCTTGGCCTGCCCGGCGGTGGCCGCCTTGAACGCGCCCGCCGCCGCGTCGATCGAATCGATCACCTGGCCGGAGGGAACGGGAATGCCGTAGGAGGCCAGAAGGTCGCGACCCTGATGTTCATAGATCTTCATGCGGCAAGAGCGTACGGTGCCCGGACCGCCCCGTAAAGCCCCCCGGAGGCCCTTCCCTTGGTTCCCACGCTCGTCGCCGTCCTGCTCGTCTCTGGCGTCACCGACTCCGTGGACGTCTTCAAGGGCCGCTCCTGCGATCCGGCATCGCCCTACGACAACTTCCGAATCCCGGCCGTCGCCCTCGCCAAGAGCAATGCCATTCTCGCCTTCGCGGAAGGCCGCCACGCCGATGCCGATCAGAGCGGCAACGACCTCGTCCTCCGTCGCAGTCTCGACGGCGGCCGCACGTGGGAACCCCTCCGCGTCATCGCGGATGCCGGCGACGCGACGCTCAACAACCCGCAGGTTGTCGTCCTGCACCCCCCGCACCGCGACGGCCGCATCGTGCTGATGCACCAACGCTACGAACCCGGCGTGGGCGAGTTCGCCAAGACGAATGGCGCGCCCACGCTGCTGACTCGCACGTTCGCGATGACGAGCGACGATGACGGACTCACATGGACGACGCCGGTCGATGTCACCGACGCCGTCACGCCTCCCGGCTCGGTCACCGTCGCGTCGGGCCCCGGCCATGCGATCGTGCTTCGGCGCGGACCGCACGCGGGCAGGATCATCGAGCCCATGAACCGTCGCGAGGGCAACGCGTGGAGCGTGTACGCCGCCTTCAGTGACGACGGCAGTTCCACGTGGAACGTCGGCGCGCTCGCGACCGCGGAGACCAACGGCTTTCCCAACGAAGTGCAGATGGTCGAGCTCGTCGACGGCTCGGTCATGCTCAACTGTCGCCTGCAGGGCGGCTCGGCTCGCCATCGGGGCGTCGCCGTCAGTCGCGACGGTGGCGCGACGTGGTCCGCGGTGCAGTCGGATCCGAGACTCGTCGACCCCGTCTGCATGGCCTCGATCATCCGCGTGCGAGAGCCGGGGCCCGCCGACTGCGGCGTGCTCGCCTTCTCCAACCCCGCGCGACGCGACGCCCGCGCCGGCGGCATGATCCGGTTCAGTCTCGACGATGGCCGCACGTGGGCCCGCGAACTCCGCATCGGCGGCGAGAAGGACCACTTCGCGTACAGCGCGCTCGTGCGACTCGACGATGCTCGCGTGGGTTGCCTCTACGAGGCCAAGGGCGACTGCCCGGTCATTCGCTTCGCCGCCATCGACGTCGATCGGTGACTCGGCTCGCGATCAGCGGGGCGAGGCGTTGGTCCACACGCGACTCGACCACGCCGTTGCAAGCAGGCCCCACGTCAGAGCGGCGTACCCGAGCGCGTAGATGCAGAGCGCCGCGACATACCCGGACCACGCAAGCTCCGTCAAGCCCGGCAAGTCGATCGTCGATCGGTCTCGCATGCAAGCGTCCGTCGTCGTGAACATGTGCATCACGGGGTTGGGCAACAGCAGGGGTGTCATGACCGTCGAGGCCTCAAGCAGAGGGCGAAATACCTCGCCGAGAATGGCGCCGAGAATCGGGACTCCCATCCATGCCGCCACGCCGACGCACAGGTTGACCGTCGTGGCGGTCGATGTCTTGCGGATCAATCCGCTGAACAGAATGCCGCTCGCGCAGAGTGCGGCCATCGGCGGCACCAGCGCCAGCGGGTACAGCAGCAAGGCCCATGCGTTGCGTCCTTGAAACAGGACGCCCATCACGAGGTAATGGATGAGGATGACGCTCGGCCAGAACCACAGGTGCCGCAACGCGCCGAAGAACTTGCCCGTCACGATCTCGGCCGGCGTCAGCGGCGTGGCCAGCAGCGAATCGAGCGTTCGCGACTCTCGCTCGGTCGAGATGGCGCCGGTGGTCGACGTCGCGGCGACGACCAGGCTGATGATCGTGCCGACGATCGCGACGGGGTAGAAGATGTCGTCGGAAGAGAAACTGATCGCCATCGACCACAGGGCGACGATCAGCGTCAGCATCACCGGCCACCGGAGGATTCGCCACCAGCGCCGACCCCGCTGAATCTGAAGTTCACGCCAGAGGACGGGCCGGTCGCCGACCGCTCTTGAAGTGGGCGCCTTTGCCGAGATGGCCGCCTTCGCTGCCACGGGCGTCGCCCCGGAGGCCTCTCTCGCCAGCGTGCGGCGGAGGAGCATGGTCGCGAGCAGCAACGCCGCCGCGCTGGCCGCCAGCGATGCAATCGAGGACATGTACCAAGGGAAGGACGCCGGCATGCCGAAGGCCTGGCCGAAGATCAGTTCGGCCGTGACGCGGCCAAGCACCCATGGCGGCACGAGGTCGAACCAGAACGCCGCGGCGCGAGTGCCGACCGAAGTGCCCCCGATGAGCGCGAGCAGCGGGGGGCCGATCCACAGCACGATGGTGGCTCCCAGTCCCGTCAGCATGGCGGTCGAGGAGTGCCGAGCACCGACGGAGGCGAGGATGGTGAGCGAAGCCGTGAGGATGATCGAGGGGATCATCACGCCGAAGGACGCGAAGACCGTCTCGGCCGTGAGCCCGCCGAAGATGCGGACCGCCAGCAGGAGAGGCAGGCTGGCGAGTCCGAGCAGCAGCATTTCGGCCAAGCCGGCGAGCAACTTGCCCATGATGATCTCCCACGCCGCCAGGGGCGTGGTGAGCAGCGAGGCGAGCGACCCCTTGCGACGTTCGTCGCAGATGCCCCCTCCGCACTGAGAGGCGGCGGCGAGCGACAGCGTGACGAAGAGGAACCACACGAGCGAGGCCGTGGCGGTGGGGGCCAAGCCCTGCAACGCCTGCACCTGCGCCAGCCCCGAGACACTCGCATGAAGCGCCGGAAGGTGGGTCAGGAAGACCAGGCCCATGATGCCCGCCAGCCCCAGCACGAAAAGGCCTCGCGTGACATACGTCCACGTGCGGCGGCCCGAGGCGTTGATCTCCCGCATGAAGACCGGTCCGGGAAAGGTCAGGCTCCAGCGAGTGAAGATTCCCGGGCGGTCGGTGTCTGCGGACAGGGGGGTGGACTCGCTCACTGGAGCGCCCCCGTGGTGAGCTTGAGGAAGGCGTCCTCCAACTTGATTTCCTCGATGCCGAAGGAGGCGATTCGACCGCCCGCAGCCGCCAGACGCTCGATGACGAAGTGGCGGGAGATGCCCGGGGTCGTGAGGTGCACCCGGAGCGTGCGATCGGCATCGGAGGCCTTGACCGAGGCCACTCGGTCGTCGCCCGCGAGCGACGCCTCGAGCGTCGACGGCGGCGGCGAGTCGGCTTCGAGCGTCACCACCACGCATTCGCCCTGCGAGCCGCCCATGGCCCGCGTTCGTTGATAGGCATCCTCGATCGACCCGCTGTAGAGCAGACGCCCTCGCTCGATGATGCCGATGGAGGTGCACATCTCGGCCAGTTCGCTGAGGATGTGCGAGGAGACCATGAGCGACTTGCCCATCCGACCGAGTTCGAGCAGCAGACTCCGCATCTCGATGCGAGCGCGAGGGTCGAGGCCGCTGGCGGGTTCGTCGAGCAGGAGCACCTTGGGGTCGTGCACCAGCACGCGGGCCACGCCCAGTCGCTGCTGCATGCCCCGGGAGAGACTGTCGACCAGCGCGTGACGCTTCTCGACCAGGTCGGTCAGTTCGAGGACCGAACCGATGGTGACGGCCCGCTGCTTGCGAGGGATCTTGAAGGCGGCCGCGAAGAACTGCAGGTACTCGTCCACCGTCAGGTCGTCGTACACGCCGAGAAAGTCGGGCATGTAGCCGACGTTGCGACGGATGGCGCCCGCGTCGCCCGCGATGTCGTGCCCGCAGACCGAGGCGGTGCCCGCGTCGGGACGGATGAGGCACGAGAGGAGCTTCATCGTCGTGCTCTTGCCCGCGCCGTTGGGACCGATGAAGCCGAAGACCTCGCCGGGCCCGATCTCGAGGGTCAGGTCGTCGAGCGCCTTGAGCGGGCCGAAGGACTTGCTCAATCCCTTGATGCTGATCATGGCGACTCCTTCGATGGCGGGGCGGACGATCCCGCCTTGATGGCCTCGAGCAATCCGATGAACCGCTCTTCGGCAGGGAACGCGACGCGAACTCGAACGACGTGGTGGCGATTGACAACCGAAGGATCCACGCCCTCGATCGAGAGGGGCGAGGAGGATGCATTGAACCGTCCCTCCAGCACCAGGGAGGGGCGATCGGCGTTCCTGATGCGTTCCATGAGAGAATCGGTGCGTCGGTCGAATCCCGGCATCGTCGAAAGCAACTCGGATTCGGCAGTGGCGTACGACCCGGACCACCAGTCGGCGGGTTCCGCTCGCTTGGGTTTCGCGGGTGGCAGGAAAGAACCGACGATGGCGAGGATGCCGCCGTCGACAGGCTCGAATGAAAGCGTGAAGTCGCCGAGCGGCGAGCGGAGCACGCCTGTGCCTGCGACGCTGCACGACCCAAGGCCATCGATGGCGATGGTGGCCCGGTCACCATCGCCCACCGTCGCGCGAATGGCGGATTCCCGCCCCGGCGATCGGGCCAACAGCGTGCGCAGGGTCCACTGGCCCTGATCGATGTCGTCGAGCGTCGCCCTGGGCGTGCCGTCGGAACCGGTCGACAACGTGATGCGGAGCGGCGAGAGCGAGATGTCATCGTCGCCCCACCAGCGATCATTCGCCGAGACGCCCCGCACCCACGACCCCTCAGGCAGGCCTTGGATTCGTCCCTCGATCGGTCCATCGGCGAACAGGGCGACGAGCATGGTCGACCACTGTCGTCCGGGCCTTGAAGGATCGTCGACCAGCACGTCGACGGACTCGGACGAGTTGATCGTGGTCCGACCGGATCGCATGATCAGCGGCAGCGCCACGGCGAGGATCGTGGCCATGCCGATCCATCCCATCGCCGTCAGCCAGGTCGTCGCACCTCGACGCGAACGTCGACGCACCAAGTAGCCGTCGATGGGGCCGACGAGCAATCCCAACGCGGCGGCGATGATGACGATGGCAAGCAGGCTCCACGGACTCACCGGCGGAATGTCGCCCGTGTCGGCGTTGAGCGCCGTCGTGACGGCCGATTGGCTGGACTCGAAGGCTACCTGAGCAAAGGGGTTGAAGGCCGACGCCGCACCGTTGGCGCCGGCCCACCGAAGGTCCTCGATGCGAGCGCTGGGCACGATGGTTGCCGTCGCGAAGCGGTACACGGTCTTGGCGGCTTCCACGCTCAACGTCGGAGCCAGTCGCTGCGGATCGGCGGCGATGATGCCGATCCGGCCCGCGCCGTAGGGGCCGGTCGCGACCAGACCTTGGTCGCCTTCCGTGGCGAGGTGCAGTCTCCAGCCGTTGGAACGTCCCTCATCCGTCAGCGAGAGGGTGCGGGTCCTGGTGGTGAAGGTGACGGGATCGCCCTCTTGGGACGCGACCGCCGTCTCGAAACTCTGCGTCCGAAGTCGCGTGACCAGATCCGCGGCACAGGCGACCTCCGCCGCCTCGTGCAGCGTCACCGGCAAGTCGTCGCGACCAGTCCACGGAACTCGCCACAGCGATCCCGGATCCGCGGCCACCAGAAGCAGACTGCCGCCGCCCTCGACCCACTGCAGCAGCGAGGCCTTGGCGCGAGGGTCGGCCTTCGACAGCGCATCGGGTGTCGTGACGACGGCATCCACGCAGTCGTACGCCAGCCACGCCAGATAGAGCTCGTCCGGGCGTGCCACGCTGACCGTGAGATATCGCCAGGGAGAGCCCGGCGTGGCCTTGTCCGAAGGCGGCTGTTGTGGATCGGGTTGCGAGAGCGTCGTCGCGGCGGCGGGTACATCGCCCACGATGAGGAGATTGAGCGAGTCGTTGGCGGGCGGCGGCAGCGAATCGTCGGTGCCGGCGACCCTGCCCAGCGAGCGGCGTATCGACCGTTCATCGCTGTCGATCACGACCTCGAGTCGCTCCGCTCTCGCGTTGATGCTGACGAGCAGGTCGTGGGGCGTCACCACGCCGGGCGTGGTGGTCGCGTTCACGCGAACAACGGCTTCCTGCGTCGAATCCTGGGTGGTTCGAACGGAGATCACGGCGTTGTGCGACCGCACGCGACTGGTGAGCCACACCCGCACGGGGATGAACCCGGTCCTGAAGCCGCCATCCCCGGCGCCTACGTCGATGCGAACAAGCCGCAGATCGCGGGGCGAATCGTCGGGCGGGGGCATCTGGGGCACCGGCCGAGGCGACAACGCCGCGGGTTGCGCGGATGCAGGCCATGCGGCCACGATCATGAGGATCGCTGCGAGCAGCGCCGGCAGCCCCTTGGGCGAGATCCCTCGTGTCACAGGTACACCTTGCGGTTGTAGATGAACCACTCCACCATCGCGATGCCGAGCGCCAGCAGCAGCAGATACGGCCAGAGGCGGCGGTCGGCGTTGGCCGCGCCGCGGGTCATCGCCTTGGCGTCGGTGGCGGCCAGCGGCACTTGGTCGCGTGCGCCGAGGTCCGACTCGGTGCTGTCGGCGAGGTTCGCGGCGTAGCCGCGACGGGCGTCGTCTCCCTCGCGTCGGTCGGTGGGGCCCGCGGGGCCCTTCCACGACACCTCGTAGACCCCCGAGGTCGCGAGCGGGCCGAAGGTGATTCGTCCATCCGCGGCGGGCGTCAGCGTCTGCGTGTCTCCGGCGGGCGTTCGCAGCGAGATGTCGCTCGCGCCCGTCGGCAGCCGGTCGGTGACGACCGAACCCGGCTGCAGGTCGCCGATGGAACTTCCCGCGCCGACATCCTCGCCAAGGAATCGCACCGCGGCTCCCACGAAGACGACAAAGCCCGGGTTCAGGGCCCACCGCGTGTCGTCGATGCGGAAGGGCACGGTGATGGCGTGCACGCCGTTCATGCTCGACTCGATCATCGCCGGCCCTTCGTCGGACATCACGAGCGTCTGGGCGCCCGACCCGGGCACGATGTCGACGCGTGGCATCTCGGCGATGCGAAGCTGCGAGAGGGAGATGTTCCGCAAGGCCGGATGATCGGCCGACCAGTCGACGATGCCCGCGGGTGGCGCCTTGCCCGTCACCTTCAAGCCCAGCGTGGGGCCCACCACGCCGCCCACGATGAGGTAGCTTCCGGGGGGCAGCTGCGCGGGCTCTCCCTTGGCGCCCGGCGGCGGCGTCCAGTTCTCGAGCACGATGACGTCGTACTCGCCGAGTTTGCCCTCCTGCGTCCACTGCGCGAAGCGAGCGGGCTCGATCTTGGTGAGGCGAGAGAGTGGAAGCCCAGCCAGGGCGTTGTCGAGCCACGAATCGCTTTCGGGCGAGACGGTCAGCACGGCGAGTTGCTTGGCCGGCGGCACCACCAGCGATGCCTGGTCATCGAGTTGCAGCACGTCCTCGCGGGGAGGCTCTCCTTGTCCCGGCTCGCGCAGACGCACGCGAACAACCGCCGCGGCGGCCAGGTCGAGCGTGAAGACCAGGCCGCTGCGTCCGGGCTTGAGCACGGGGGCGGCGGGGATCGTGGGGGCGTCTTCTGGAGTCGGTTCCGCGGGTGCGGCGGCCAGCGGGTTTCCCTCGGCGACCGCGCCGGGAATGGTGGCGGCCTTGATGCGGGCGCTGATGCCATCAATGAGCAGTTCGACATCGACGCGTCGCGGTTCGGGGCGGTTGTTCTCGACCGACACGTAG
>CAIYWI010000078.1 GCA_903929885.1 uncultured Phycisphaerales bacterium | reverse complement strand
CCAGCCGCTGGCGTCCAAGATCTCCGTCACCAAGGTCTGTCGCTGGTTGGGGCTTCCGCGATCCACCGCGTACTACCAGCCCCGTCCCCCGGCCGAGCGCCATCGAAGGTCAAGGCCGTCCGAACTGCCCGAGTCGTTCCTCGTCGCGATCATCTACTCGATCATCCAGCACTGCCCTGAACTTGCCCACCTTCGGCGTGCGTCAGACCTGGGCCATGCTCAGGCACAGGCTCGGGATCCCCCTCAACCGCAAACGCGTGGCCCGAATCATGCGGCAGCACCGCTGGGGAGTCCGAAAGCGTCGCAAGGGCGGTCGTCCTCGCGTCGAGGTGCCGCGTTCGCTTGCCGAGCGGCCGAACCAGCGTTGGGCGACCGACATCGCCTTGGTTCGCTGCGGGCGTGACGGCTGGTGCGCGTTCGTCCCCGTGATCGACTGCTGCACGCGCGAGGTTCTGGGATGGGAGTTGTCCGACTCCTGGCGGGCCAAGACCGCCGAGCGGGCCCTCGAGTCGGCCCTGATCGGACGCTTCGGCTACACGCGGGGCGCACCCGAGGGCCTGCGTCTGCGGCACGACAACGGGCTGGTCTTCGGCAGCCGCCGGTACGTGGCGTCGGTCCGCGACTACCGACTGACGCAGGAGTACATCACGCCGTACACGCCGCAGGAGAACGGGATGTGCGAACGCTTCATCCGCACGATGAAGGAGGAGTTCGCGTGGCAGCACACCTTTGACAGTCTGGACGAGGCGAGGTCGGCCATGCGTTCGTGGATCGAGTGGTACAACGCCGGCAGGCCGCACTCGGCCCTGGGGTATCGATCGCCACGCGAGTTCGCCGCGGAGGCCGCCTTCGCCGCCGTCGGCCAAGACCCGACCCAAGCCCCCGCCGTCGCCATCGCGTCGCCTCGCCCCTGCGGGCGACGTGATGGTGGCGGCGCGGGGCGTCAACCCCCGCTTGAGCTTGAGCCGAGCTGATCCAAAATAAGCCTCGGAGTTGTCCAAACGAACGGGGGGCAATACAGGTGGGACGCCGCGCCCAGCCCCGAAGCTCGGAACGCTCATCGTCGGTCAACGTCAGTTCGACCAGAGGTCTGCCCATGCGAAGCTCCTTTGTAGGAGATCCGCACCGCCCACCTCGCCGGTTGCGCCATTGTCAACATTGTTCTGACTCAGACCACTAGCCCTGATCGGCATTTATGACGCCTGATCTGGCTCAATCGGTGAACCGCACTTCTCAAGGAAGGCTCCGAGTTCGACCAGTGACCCGCTCTCGCCCTGTAACCGTAACATGATACTATCCCACGGATATTCAATTCGAGAAGAGCCCCCAATTCCCAGCAGCCAAGTCGTGGGGGTCTCAACAGATCTGGCTATATGCATCATGTCTTGCTCGACGACCGCCGGGATCCTGCGGCTCAGCCGCACTGCCGATCGAACAACTAGGAATAACTCAGATAGCATAAACAAGGCTCTGTAACCATCGGCATCCACATGCGGGATAAGCGATTCTACAAATGATATGGACGCCCGGACTGCAGCGTCAGGTAGATCGTCAACGGTTAGGACGAACGTACCCAATACGTACTGGACAAACGGCTGCCCGAGTCGGTAATGCAGGAGCCACGCACATGCGCAGGCACGAAGCGCTTTGGCGGAGTTCAGCTCAACGGACCCAAGAACTATCGCCAGAAGCGCGACGGATGTGAAGGGCGACAAATCGCTCGGCGCATCTTCCGATGAAACCGCAGACTGTATATCGGCGATCGCGGTTCTCGCATCGTCCGAAGTCAGCTCACCAAGTGCGAAACGCTGAATCGTCTCCTCAGTGTGATTGTCGCTTCGGGCCTCGACGGCGAGTACTCGCCAGAGTCGGCTGAATGAATCAGGGTCAGACATATCACACCATTCCCTCAGTTCAAGACGAGGCGCTTGCAACGGGACTCAAAGAGCTTGTCCATCGGCTTCAAATGATCGCGGCGAATCATCTGCTCATGTCGTGTGTGACCCGGTTCCGGCACACCGCCGAAGCACTCATCTGTGACCTTTTGTCTCGCTCGAAGGCAGTCCTCGGCATTCTGAATGCGCTCGCGCAATGCCTGACAGTAGAGAGCCGGGTTGCTGGGGATGTACCGAGGGAGCCCGTCCTTGTGCCATGGCGGAATAACACCCGGCGTGCGATCACCGCACGCGATCGCTTTCTCTTGCTTCGCCTTCTCACAGGGGTCATCCGGATCCTTCGGCGGCTTGGGAGGCTTGGGAGGTGGAGGGAGTGTTGGATCAATAGGCGTAAGGATGATTGGGGAGAGCGATTCACCAATGCAGTAGGCGACGCAGCCGACGATGATGCACTGGTTAAGCGGAAGGAGAATGCCCGGAGTTCGCGGCACATATCCCGGAACCCGGATTGGTCTTGGATCGGGCGTCCATAGCGGGCCTGGAGTGACTGGAGATGGTCGGACTGGAATCGTAGTAGGCGGTGCTGTCAGAACAACAATGGACACCTGGTTGCAATCCAGACAGGATTGCGCTGATACACCCATCGGGTCGAGGAACGCAAGAGGCTCTGATTGCACATACTCATACAAGCTCATGCCATCGACGTACCCGAGGGGATCACGGCGGGTCCACCTGCCGATGTCGGCGTCGTAGACGCGGTGGCGGACATGGTAGAGGTGTTTGCCGGCGGCTTCGAGGGTGGGGTCGTACTCGTAGCCGGCGTAGCCTTTGCGGTTGTCGATGCCCGATGACGACAGCCTACCCCGGCCGAGGGTCTGGTAGCCGCCGGTAATGGAGTTGGCGTGGGTGACGTCGGAGGCGTTGATGACGCCGTCGAGGTTGGCGTCCTTGCGCACGTCATAGGTGCCGGTAATGGCGGCGGAATCCGTGGCGTCCCAGTCGCCGTCAGAGTCCGTGTCGCCAGCGGGCAGGGCGAAGGGCACGCCGTACGAGGAGTACTTGACCCACTCGACCATGCTCCCCGCGTCGGTCAGGAGCGCGGAGACGTCGGCCCGCCAGTTCTGGCAGTAGTAGCGCCGCTCCCCGCGGTTCTCGGTGGCCTCCTCGCTCCACTTGGCCTTGACTTCTTTGTCGCGCAGGATCACGCTGTCGATGTAGGATGAGCCGCCGTATCCGCCCAAGCCAGCGTTGTGGTAGACGAAGACCTCCTTGGGGTACGTGTCGGTGGCGCGGAAGGTCGCGACGATCCGCCACAAGTCGTCGTGGCAGAACCAGTACCAGGGGTCGTCCTCCTCACTCTCGTCCACATAGCCGTTGCCGCTGGTGTCGTAGCGCCAGCCGATGCGGAAGCCCAGGCCGTTGTAGCGGTACTGGGCGTACACCACACCCGTGTCGGT
>CAIYWI010000077.1 GCA_903929885.1 uncultured Phycisphaerales bacterium | reverse complement strand
GTCGTAGGCGGGACCGCGGTTGCCGATCACGGCCTCGGTGGCCGAGAAGGTGTTGCTCCAGCGGACGCGGCGGTTGCCGAAGAAGGGCATGATGCCGTAGGAGAAGTTGCCGATGGCGTCGGCGTTGGTGCCGATGTTGGTGTCCTTGGGGGTGGCCTTGAAGCCGGGGTCCCACTGGGCGAGCTTCTTGTCGGTGGCGACGGCCATGCCGTCGGGCTCGCTGTACTTGTACTTGTCGTAGGCCTTGATCGAGCCGTTGGCCTCAGCGGGGCTGACGGCGAGCTCGGGGGAGAAGAAGCCGTTGAAGATGAGGACGGAGATCACGTGACGGGGCAGGTCCTTCTTGCCGCCCGTGGCGATCATGATGTTGCCCTTGTCGAGCTGGCTGGGGATGGGGTAGACCTCGCCGTTGTTCTGGGCGAAGAGCACCATGCCCTGGTGGATGCCGCGGATCTGGGTGCTGTCCTTGATCTGGCGGGCCGAAGCGCGGGCCTTGCCGAGAGCGGGGAGCAGGATGCCGATGAGCAGCGCGATGATGGCGATGACGACGAGCAGTTCGATGAGCGTGAAGCCCTTGCGATTCCTCATGTGGAATCTCCTTTGGAGCGACCGAGGGCGACAGAGCCCTCGGGTGGGCCTCGGTCGTCCGGTGGACGCGCGGGGCCCGGTGTGGTGACGACCCGATTCCCGTCACGAGGCGATGCAAGTCTCGCTTCCCGATCCGATCGTCCCGCTCGCACTCAGGCGGGGTGATCGGGCGGCGAGGCCCTGAGTCGCTCGTGACGCGACATGAACTGCTGCCGACGACAGGCCCGTGAACGCAGGGCAAGCCGTCCGAACTCGCTCGCTCGATCGTCGTCACGCGGGGATGGTCATCAAGGCACCCCGTGACGCCGCTCGCTCGAGCTTCCGGAATGTCGGCAGGGAGGGGATCACCCGGTGCTCCGGGATGATTCGGCGGGTTGGAAACTCCGCCAAGAGGACATGGACGCTGCATGCACCGAACGCGCCGCCAGCCCTGCCAATGAGTGCGAACGCAAAACGATATGCACCACCCGCCCGGGCGGTTGCGGTTCGCCCGCTGATCTTCTTCTCCCGTTCGGGTTCACCCGAACGGAATCAAGCCGGATCCGAACCCGCCTTCCCCGGACTCGGCGACGGTTCGCCCCCTATCATCGTGGGTCCACGCATCGGGCGGCGGCGGACCCTTTCAAAATGCGAACGCGATTCGTTCGCGTCGCGACCCGGGGTGGCCACCGCGCCTCGGGCCTCGGTTTCGGCGTGCGCCATGCTCGGTCGGCCTCCTCGGCGGGGCGACACCCCGGCGCTCGCGGCCACGTTCATCACGCAACGTTCATCACAAGGTTTCGCCATGTCCTCCGCCACCGCTCCCTCCGCCTCCCCGTCCACGGCCACGACCATGCCCACCGACTCCACGCCCCGCAATCCCACGATCCGCAACGTCGCCATCATCGCGCACGTCGACCATGGCAAGACCACGCTCGTGGACAACCTCCTCAAGCAGTCGGGCAACTTCCGTTCCGGCGAACTCGAGAAGCTCGAGGGCGGCCAGCACGGCCTGATCATGGACAGCAACCCGCTCGAACGCGAGCGAGGCATCACCATCCTGGCCAAGAACTGCGCGGTCACGTACAACGGGCTGGACGGCCAGACCTATCGCATCAACATCCTCGACACCCCCGGCCACGCCGACTTCGGCGGCGAGGTCGAGCGTGTGCTTCGCATGGCCGACGGATGCTGCCTGCTGGTCGACTCCTCCGAAGGCGCGATGCCCCAGACCAAGTTCGTCCTCGGCAAGGCCCTCGAGGCCGGCCTCAAGCCCCTGGTCATCATCAACAAGTGCGACCGCCCCGACCAGCGGGTGCAGGAGGTCATCAACGAGGTCTTCGACCTCCTGGTCGAGCTCGGCGCCGAGGACCACGCGCTGGACTTCCCGATCATCTACGCGACCGGCCGCGACGGCTGGGCGACGCGCGAGTGGCCCGTGCCCACCGGCGACCAGAAGCCCACGACGCTCCGCCCGATCTTCGAGGCCATCGTCAAGGAGATCCCGGCCCCGCCGGCCGACACCGGCAAGCCCCTGCAGGCCCTCATCACCAACATCGACTACAACGAATACGTGGGCCGCATCGGCATCGGCCGCGTCTTCAACGGGGTGATCAAGGCCGGCCAGCAGGTGTGCGTCATCAAGGCCGACGGCCGCCAGGTCGTCACCAAGGTGGCCCAGCTCCTGCAGTTCGTCGGGCTCAAGCGACAGGAGGTCGGAGCGGTCGAAGCCGGCGACTTGTGCGCCATCGTCGGGCTCGAGTCGGTCGACATCGGCGACACCGTGGCCGCGGTCGACAGCCCCGTCGCCCTCCCGCCCGTGCGGGTCGAGGAGCCGACGATGACGATGCTCTTCCGCATCAACGATTCGCCCTTCGCGGGCCAGGAGGGCGAGTACGTCACGAGTCGCCAGATCCGCGAGCGACTGCACAAGGAACTCGAGAAGAACGTGGCCATGCGGGTCGAGTCGGGCCGCACCGCCGACGAGTTCATGGTGAGCGGCCGCGGCGTGCTGAGCCTGGGCATCCTCATCGAGACGATGCGCCGCGAGGGCTTCGAGCTCTCGGTGGGCAAGCCCGAGGTCATCATCAAGGAGATCGACGGCGTGAAGAGCGAGCCCATCGAGGAGCTCGTGATCGACACGCCCAACGAGACCGTGGGCGCGGTGATGGAGCTCGTGGGCGGCCGCAAGGGCGAGGTGAAGAAGATGGAGCCCCGCGGGGAGGCCTCGACGCACCTCAAGTTCGAGATTCCAAGCCGCAGCCTGATCGGGCTCCGCAGCCGCGTCATGACCGCCACGCAGGGGCAGGCGATCATGCACCACTCCTTCCTCCGCTTCGATCCCGTCAGCGGCGAGATGGCCCACCGCAAGCTGGGCGTGCTCATCAGTCTCGAGACCAACCCCGTCACCAGCTACGCCGTCGAGGCCCTGGCCGACCGGGGCGTGCTCTTCGTCGTGCCGGGCGACAAGGTCTACGCCGGCCAGGTGGTGGGCGAGCACAACCGCGACAACGACCTGACGGTCAACATCACGCGGCTCAAGCACCTCACCAACATCCGTGCGGCGAGCAAGGAGCAGACGGTGGTGCTCAAGGCGCCTCGCAAGCTCACGCTCGAGGCGGCCCTCGAGTACATCGAGGACGATGAACTCGTCGAGGTCACGCCCACGTCCATCCGCCTTCGCAAGAAGCTGCTCGACGAGAGCGCCCGCAAGCGGGCCGACCGCGCATCGCGGGAGGAGTGACCCGCGGGGCGAACGACGGTCGCCGTCGGGTGTCCCTAGACTCGCGGCGTGGCGTCTCCTGATTCCGCACGCGCATCGCGATGGGCCCTGGCGGGCATGCTCGCCAACGTGGTGCTTGCGTCCGTGAAGATCATCGCCGGCGTGCTCGGCCACTCCTCGGCCCTCATCGCCGACGGCATCGAGTCGGTCGCAGACATCGTGGGCTCGGCCGTCATCTGGGGCGGGCTTCGCGTGGCGTCGCTGCCTCGTTCCGAGCGTCACCCCTACGGCTTCGGCAAGGCCGAGGCCTTGGCGGCGGTCGTCGTGGCCATCATGATCCTCGCCGCGGCGGGCTTCATCGCCGGCGACGCCGTGAAGGAGATCCGCCAGCCGGGTCCCGCGCCGGCGGGGTTCACGCTGGCGGTCCTCATCGTGGTCATCGTCGTCAAGGAGGCCCTCTTCCGGTTCGTCCGCCGGGCGGCGGGGGCCACCGGCAGCGCGGCGGTGCACACCGACGCCTGGCATCACCGCGTCGACGCCATCACGAGTCTGGCGGCCCTGTGCGGCATCTCCCTGTCGCTGCTCGCGGGACCGGGGTGGGAATCGGCAGAGGACTGGGCCGCGCTGCTCGCTTCAGGCATCATCGCCTTCAACGGCTTGGCGCTCCTGCTGCCCCCGCTGCGGGAGTTGCTCGACGCCCAGGCGACCGACGTGATCGAGGTGGTGACCGCACACGCGGCGAAGGTGCCCGGGGTGGTGCACGTGCAGAAGGCCTACGCGAGGCGGAGCGGCCGCGAGCTGTGGATCGACATGCACATCTGGGTCGACGGCGCGATGAACGTCCGTGACGCCCACACGCTGGCTCACGCGGTGAAGGACGCGGTGCGGGCCGGCGTGCCCGCGGTGCGGGATGTCCTGATCCACATCGAGCCGGCGCCCGCGGCCGGGCGCGAGACCACGCAGGCCGGCTCGGGCTCGGACGCCTATACCTAAGCCATGACACACCTCACCCGCCGCGCGTTTTTGGCCGTTCCTCCGGTGGCCCTGCTCGTGCCCGTCGCGGGCGGCGCGGTGCGTCACGAGCCCACCAGCGTGGGCGATTCCCACCGAGGGCCGGCGGCCATCGCCTCGCTCAACGGGCTCCGCGCGGCCGAGCGGGCCTACGCCCTGATGCAGGAGGGATACGACCTGGCCGACTGCGTGGTGCAGGGCGTGCGGATCGTCGAGGACGATCCGAACGACACGTCGGTGGGCCTGGGCGGCCTGCCCAACGAGGACGGCGTGGTGGAGCTCGACGCCTCGGTGATGCACGGCCCGACGCACAAGTGCGGCTCGGTGGCGTCGCTGCGGGGCATCCGCAACCCGGCGATGGTCGCCCTCGAGGTGCTCCGCCGCACCGACCACTGCCTCATCGTGGGCGAGGGCGCGTTGCGGTTCGCCAGGCAGATGGGGTTCGTCGAGGAGAACCTCCTCACCGAGTCGACGCGGCTGGAATGGCTCAAGTGGCGGGAGAACATGACCAAGGAGGACGACCGCCTCGACGACGACGAGCGGGACGCCCCGGTGGGCAAGACGTTCGTCGAGCCGGGCAAGGCGGCGGCGATGGCCGGCGCCGCCGGGCCGGTCAAGCACCACACGGGCACGGTGCACTGCTCGGTGCTGACCAAGGCCGGGGACGTGTCGAGCTGCACGAGCACGAGCGGCCTGAGCTGGAAGATCCCGGGCCGCGTGGGCGATTCGCCGATCGTGGGCGCGGGCAACTACTGCGACAACGAGGTTGGATGCGCGGGCAGCACGGGCCGGGGCGAGGCCAACCTCGCCAACCTCTCGGCCTTCCTCATCGTCGAGTCGATGAGGCGGGGCATGAATCCCGCCGCGGCCTGCCTCGAGGCCGCCAAGAGGGTGGTGGCCAACTCCAAGGAGCGGCGGCTCAAGGGGCCCGACGGTCGCGTCAACTTCGATCTCAAGTTCTACGCCCTTCGAAAGGATGGCGCGTACGGCGCGGCGACGCTCTTCCCCGGGGGCAAGCTCGCGGTGTGTGACGAGACCGGTCCGCACACCATCGACGCGCTGCACGTCTACGACACGCCGATGTGAAGTCAGGTCCTCGCAAGGCGGAGCTCGGCGGTCCTACGCTGCGCCCATGAAGCGATTCCTGCCGGCCACGGTCTGCGTTCTCTCGCTCCTTTCGGCGGCCTCGTGCACGCAGCCCCGGGCCGCGTCGCCCGAGCGGCTCCGCGAGGAGATGCGAGCGATGGTCGCCAAGGCGCGTGATCGCGTCTACCCCGCGCTGGTGAACATCAGCGTCATCACCGTCTCGTATTGGGGCGGGAAGGAGACCAAGGGCGGCTCGACGGGCAGCGGCACCATCCTCAGCGAAGAGGGGTACGTGCTGACGAACCAGCACGTGGTCAATGACGGGCGCAAGTTCCGCGTCACGCTCGCCGACAAGCGGGAACTGCCCGCCACGCTGGTGGGCGAGGATCCGCTGACGGACCTGGCGGTGATCCGCATCGACACCTCGAAGCTCGAGCCGGGCGAGAAGCTGCCCGTGGCGGCCTTCGGCGACTCCGACCGCCTGGTGGTGGGCGACACGGTGATGGCCATGGGCTCGCCGCTGGCCCTGTCGCGTTCGGTGACGCTTGGCATCGTGAGCAACACCGAGCGGGTCTTCACCGTCGACGGGGGCGACGAGGTGGAGGAGATGGCCTTCGAGCGAGGCCGCACGGGGCTCTTCACCAAGTGGGTGCAGCACGACGCGGCGATCAACCCCGGCAACTCCGGCGGCCCGCTCGTGGACCTCGAAGGCCGCGTGGTGGGCGTCAACGCGATGAAGGTCGGCTCGTCGGGCATCGGCCTGGCCATTCCCCAGTCGCTGGCCCAGCCGGTGTACGAGTCGCTGGTGGCCAAGGGCGAGGTGGAGCGCAGCGCCATCGGCGTGGCGTTCAAGTCGATCAAGCGGAGCGACTACGACCAGGGCGTGATCGTCAACAGCGTGCTCAAGGGCAGCGCGGCCGATCGGGCGGGCCTCAAGGCCGGCGATCTGGTGGTGTCGCTCGACGGCCAGCCCGTCACGGTGCGGTTCCCCGAGGAGGTGCCCCTCTTCACGCGGCGGATCGCCGACATGCCGGTGGGCACCGCGATCACGCTGGGGTACCGTCGCGGCGAGGAGGCTCGCGAGGCGTCGCTGACGACCGAAAAGCTGCTGAAGGAGACCGGCGACGAGACGGCGCTTCGCATGTGGGGCCTCTCCGCCCGCGAGATCACCGAGAAGCTCGCTCGCGATCTGCAACTGCCGGACATGAAGGGCGCGTTCGTGCTCGGCACCCGCGGGGGCAGCCCCGCCGAGACGGCCGAGCCGCAGCTGATCTTCGGCGACATCATTCGCAACGTCGACGGCGCGGCGATCGAATCCATGAAGGACCTGATCGAGGCCTACAAGCGGGTCATGACCGCCGATCCCATTCCCGAGCACGTGCTCGTGGGGTTCGATCGCCAGGGAAAGAACCTGCTGACGATCATCAAGCCCCGTCCCGACAAGAAGGAGGATCCGCCGCGCGAGGTGCCCAAGAGCTGGATCGGCGTGGCGACCCAGCCGGTGCTCCGCGAACTGGCGTCGAAGCTGGGCGAGTCCAAGGACACCGGGTTCCGCGTCACGCGCATCTACCCGGGCACCGAGGCCGCCAAGAGCGACCTCAAGGTGGGCGATGTGATCGTGTCGGTCAACGGCGAGCGAATCGGGCCGCGGACCATGCAGGAGGCCGGCGCGTTCAACCGCAAGGTCCGCACGCTGCCGACGGGCTCGCCCGCGAAGCTCGGCGTGCTCCGCGACGCCAAGCCCGTCGACATCGAGGTCGCGACCGAACGCACCCGCATCACCCGCGAGGAGGCGATCAAGGACACCAACAAGGACTTCGAACTCACCGTCCGCGAGCTGACGTTCTTCGATCGCGACGAATCGCGGTGGGGCGACGATGTCGCGGGCGTGATCGTCGAGAACGTCGAGCAGGCGGGGTGGGCGGGCCTGTCGGGCATGGGCCAGGGCGATCTCATCCAGCGCATCAACGACGTGGCGATCGCCGACATCCCCGGCTATCGCAAGGCCATGGACGCCATCGCCAAGGATCAGCCCGCCAAGGTGACGTTCCTCGTCCTCCGCGGCACGCGCACGTTCATCCTCTTCGCCGAGCCGGAATGGAAGCCCATCGCCAAGAGCGACACGCAAGCCGCGGGCGACGGCCAGCCTCGGTGAGCCGAGCACCATCAAGGTTTCGCCCGCCGGGATGCCGACGGCCGCGATGATCGCGCGAGGTTCACGTGCGCCGCGCGGAAGGACGCCCCTCGCGATGCGGGGACGCGCTCGCCCGCGGGGCGCGAGGAGGGATGCGATGCGAGCGAATCGCGCGCACGCCCGGTGTTCCCCCGGCGGTGCGAGGTCGGTGGTCGTGTATCCTCCTCGCAAGGCACCCGGAGACGATTCAATGCCCGACACACATGATGCCGCACGGCCCGCCGCTCCCGTCGCGCCCCCGGTCGACTTCGTCACGCCGCAGTTGACCATTCGCGCGCTGGGCACCGGCATGGCGCTCGGCGGCGTGCTCTCGATCTGCAACGTGTACACGGGCCTGAAGATCGGCTGGGGGCTGAACATGTCCATCACGGGCATCCTGCTGGCGTACGTGATGTGGCTGGCGATCAGCCGCGTCTCCGCGGGCCGTGTTCGCATGATGAATCGGCTGGAGAACAACATCAACCAGTCGGCGGTGTCGGCGGCGGGGGCGGTGTCGAGCGCGGGGCTGGTGAGCGCGATTCCCGCGGTGACGCTTCTCGACGGCACCGTCTTCCCGTTCTGGCAGATCACGCTCTGGATGATCACCGTGTGCCTCGTGGGCATCGCGGTGGCGATGGGCCTGCGCCGGCAGATGATCGTCCGCGACGCGCTGCCCTTCCCGGGCGGCCTCGCCTGCGCCGAGACCCTCAAGGAGATCTACAACACCGGCGCGGAGGCGGTCCGTCGCGTGGCGGTGCTCGCCGTCGGCGCCGTCGTCGCCTCGGCGATCAAGATCCTGAGCATCCTCAAGCTGGTGAAGTCGACGGATCTGGGCGTGCTGGTCAACGGCGCGCCGGCCTCCAAGTACCTGCTGGCGCTCGATCCCACGCTGCTGATGGTCGCGGTGGGGGGGTTGGTGGGCCTTCGGTCGTGCGTGTCGATGCTGGGCGGGGCGATCGCGTCCTATCTCGTGCTCGCGCCGTGGCTGGTCGACTCGGGTCGCGCCGTCCTCGACAAGACCCAAGCCGCAGAGGTCAACGCGAGCCGTCCCGTCGAGCAGCATCTCGTCCCGTTCGCGGAATGGCTGCTGTGGCCGGGCGTCACGCTCATGGTGGTCGCGTCCCTGGTCTCCTTCTCCTTCTCGATGCCCGCCATCCTTCGCGCCTTCAGGGGCGGCGGAGGCCCCGCGACATCCGGCGAGGATCAGGGCGACGTGCCCCGTCGGTGGTTCTTCTTCTCGATCGCCGCCTCGCTCGTCCTGTGCGTCGCGCTGCAGACGTGGCTCTTCGGCATCGCGTGGTGGGCCGCGGTCTTCGCCGTGCTGCTCAGTTTCCTGCTGGCCGTGGTCGCCACCCGCGTCTCGGGCGAGACCAACGTCACGCCGGTGGGGGCGATGGGCAAGGTCACGCAGTTGCTCTTCGCCGTGATGCTGCCCAAGAACGCCGCCGCCAACCTGATGGGCGCGAGCATCACCGCCGGCGCGGCGTCGCAGTGCGCCGATCTCATGCACGACCTCAAGTGCGGCCACCTGCTCGGCGCGGTCGCCCGCAAGCAGGTCGTCGCGCAGATCGGCGGCGCGGTGGCCGGCTCGATCGTCGGCAGCGCGTTCTATCTGGTGCTCATTCCCGATCCCGCCGCGATGCTTCTCACGCCCGAGTGGCCCGCGCCCGCCGTGGCCATGTGGAAGGCCGTCGCCGAGGTCTTCCGTCGCGGGCTCGAGTCGCTCCCGCCGGATGCGGGACTCGCCATGCTCGTCGCCGGCGTCGCGGGCGTCGTCCTCCCCGTGCTCGAGAAGGTGCTGCCTCGCGCGGCCGCGACGTTCGTTCCCAGTTGCTCCGCCGCGGGCCTGGCCTTCGTCATCTCGGGCACCAACACCATCTCGATGTTCGTCGGCGCCGTGATCGCGGCCGCGGTCGCCGCCCTCTTCCCGAAGTGGCACGCCAGGTTCTTCGTCACGCTGTGCGCGGGCGTCATCGCCGGCGAAAGTCTCACCGGCGCGGGCGATGCCATTCGTCTCGTGCTTCAGGCCGCGGGCAGGTGAGCCGTCGCCGCCGGCGGTCTCATCGCGCCGACGTCGCGCTCGCCACCGTGGGCTGCAGCGGGACGGGCCAGGCGCTGAAGGTCAGGGCGCCGTCGCTCTCGCGCGGCTCCACCACGATCGATCTCGCGGCGAGGTACCGCTCGCGTGGGCCCGACGAGGCCGAGCAGCCGCCCGAAAGCAGCGTCGCCGCCGCCGTCAGGACGAGGGCCGCGAGGCACGCGGCATGCCTGCCGCACGTGGTCTGTTCTTGCGTTGGGGCCATGGGAGGCGTCCTGTGAACATTCGGGCATCGGCCGGATCGGTTCCCGCCTTGCCCACCGCTGCTCCGAACCCCCTCTTCGTGCGGTGGACCTGCATCGCCTGACACCACAGTGACCCCCGGGTCGCGCCGCCGTTCCATCGATTTCGCGTCCAATAATCGGGAATCGAGACGCCGGCCTCGTGCGGAGGGCCGCGAGGGACGCGGGTCCGGTCAAGGTCCAAGTACGTATATATTCGTGGGTTGAAGGTGGTCGATAGCTGATGGTCGAGGGCGGGCGTTCGGCGGGCCTGCGTCGTCGGCGTGCCCCGAAAGGAACCCAGTGTCGCAGGCGGAACCAGACACGTCGGCGCAGGCGCGCGAGGCCATCGGTCGCGTGGTGGCCGCGTTGACGGCCATCCGCGCCACGGCACGGCTGCTCTTGGTGTCGCAGCGACTGCTCGCGATCGCCGCGATCCTGTTGGGCGCCGCGATCGTGATGGCCGGGCTCGACTATCTCCTGCGATTCCCCGCCCCGCTTCGAGTCTTTCATCTGGCCGTGGGCCTGGTCGGAACGCTGCTGCTCCTTCGTGCCCGGCTCGCGACCGCCGCGAGGTTCTCGCCCTCGCTCACGGACGTCGCCCTGCGCGTCGAACGCGCCGCATCGGGGGCCGCCCCCGAGTTGGGCGGCATTCTCGCCGCGGGCGTCGACTTCGCCCGTCTCCACGATCGAGGCGAATCGATCGCGACGCCGGCCGCGGCGGCGCTCGTGGCGCGCGTGCAACTCGACGCGGCCGAGCGATACCGACAGGCGGCCTCGAAGGTGCGGCTCTTCGAGTTGTCCGGGCTCGGCCGGGCCTTGGGGCTGTTGGCCCTCGCGTTGATTCCCGCGGCGGCGAGCGTGGCCATCGTCCCGACGCACGCGAAGATCGGCCTGACGCGGACGCTCACGCCGTGGGTCGACGCCTCGTGGCCCAAGCGAACCGGCGTCGCGCTGGCCGACATGCCGCGGGCCTTTCCGCTGGGTGTCGCATTGCCCGTTCGCGCGTCGCTGACGGCGACCGACCGCCCCGCGGGCAAGACCAGCGTGATGCTCTGTTACCGCGTGTACGCCTCCGGCGCGCAGAGCGAGGTTCGCAAGGCGCCGATGACGGCGCAGGGCCGCAGGGCCAACGAGGGCACGAACCTCGAGGGCGAACTCTTCGAGCGACTGCTCGATCCCGACGCCATGCAGGTCGCGGGCGTCGAACCCGGCGGCGAGTCGACGCTCGAATACTGGTTCGAGACGGCCGACGACCGCTCGCCGACGGCCGAGGTCCTGGTGGTGCCGCCGCCCGCGATCCGCGCCGCCACGGCCATCGTGCAGCCACCCGCCTACGCGGCCGCGCTCCTGGAGACCGCGGGCGCGCCGGCCCGGGCCTCGGAGTGGGTGGCCGGCGAGGCGGATGCGTCGCCGACCGGTGCGTCTCGAGGCGTCATCGGTCCCGTGCTCTCCGGCTCGAAGGTGACGCTGCTCATCGAATTCAACAAGGATCTGCCCTCGCCGGGGCCCGGCGCCGACCCGACGCAGGTTCGCGGCTTCGTGGGCGACACGCTGCCGGGACTCGAGGATGCCGCCGACCTGTCCTTCCACGCCGGCGGCGCGTCGTGGCAGGTCTCCTTCACGGCGACCGCCGCGCTCCGCGTGGTCCCGATGCTTCGCGACGAGCATGGCATCGCCGGGGCCGACGACGCGGCGTTCAAGTTGGAGGTGACGCAGGATCGGCCACCCGCGGCGGCGATCATCGATCCCTCGCAGGACGAGGCGGTGCTGGCGACGGCGGTCCTCGAGGTGACGGGCGAAGGTCGCGACGACGTGGCCGTGGCGGGTGTCGAGGTGCTTCGGCAAGTCGCCACCCTCGGTCCCGCGGAGGGGCGTTCGCCCGGCGCGGCTCCCGAGGCCGCGGGGCCGCCGGAGGTCATCGCCTCATCGCGGGCCGAGCCGGGGCAGCCGATCGTCGATGTGCGTTCGGCGACCGCCACGGTCGACCTGGCCGCCCTGCGAGTGACCGCCGGCGACGAGGTGTGGCTGCAGGCGTCGGTGCGAGACTTGCTGCTGGCGTCGGGGGGCGAGCCGGTGCTCTCGCCTCGAAGGCGGCTGCGGATCATCGGCGAGACGGAGTTGATCGAGCAGGTGCGGGCGGAGCTGGCGGGCCTGCGCGAGGCGGCCAAGCGGGCCGAGGCGGACCAGTCGCGTCTGTCGGCGCGTCGCGAAGCCGCGACGGGCTCGGCGAAGGAGGCCGAGTCGCAGCTTGCGGCGCAGCAGGCCCTGGGCGATCGACTGGGGCCCATGAAGGACGTGGTGTCGCGGCTGCAGGCACGGGCTCGGCGCAACCAACTGAAGGACGAGGCGCTGGCCGGCGTGCTGCGCGACGCGGCGGAACTGGCGGGCGAGGCGCGCGAGGAGGGCGACAAGGCCTCCGACGCGCTCGATCGCCTCGCGCAGCAGTCGTCGCCCGACGATCCCGACGCGAAGGCCGCGGCCGAGCAGTTGGCCGCCGCCCAACGCGGCGTCGAGAACGCGCTCTCGGAACTGGCCGGCATGCTCGATCGCGGCGAGGACGACTGGGCCGTTCGTCGGTCGATCGAGAAACTCCTGACCGAGCAGCGACAACTCGCCTCGCGCACGGCGACCGGCGCGCGCTCGATGCAGGGCAAGGCGGCCTCCGAGTTGACCCCGCAGCAGCGAGCCGAACTCGAGAAGCTCGCCTCCGAGCAACGGGACCTGTCGCAAAAGTCGCAGTCGCTGGTGAACACCGCGCAGGAGCGGGCCGCGAGGATGGAGTCCACCGACAAGGCCCAGGCCCAGGCGATGCAGGCGGCGGCGGACAAGGCGCGATCGTCGCAACTGAGCAGGCGACAGGAGGAGGCCTCCGAGCAGATCGCCTCCAACCGCACCGGCGAGGCGCAGCAGATGCAGGAGCAGGCCGCCGAGACGCTCGAGTCGATGCTCGAGGAACTCGACAAGACGCAGCAACGCAAGGACGAGGCGCTCCGCAGGGCCCTCGCCGACGTGCAGCAGTCCATCCGAACGCTGATCGACGCGCAGAACGCGCACCTGGGCGTGCTGGCCGACGTGATGGCCGGTCGAGGCAACCCGCAGGGGCTCGATCAGGGCATGATCGTCCTGCACCAGAACACGCTGGGCGTGCAACAGACGGTGCGGTCGCAGGTCAAGGGCGGCGAGCGGCTGGCGACGCTGTTGGGCGCGGCGGCCGAATCGCAGACCGCGGCCATCGCCGCCCTTCGCGCCTCGCCCGCCGACCAGGCCGGCGCCGACGCCTCGGAACGCACCAGTCTGGCACGGCTCAACGATGCCCTCGCCGAGGCCCGGCGGCTCGACGAGGCCGCCGAGGAGCGGGAGGAGGATCGCCGTCGCGACGAGTTGCGCAAGGCCTACGCCCAGATGCTCGAGGTGCAGGTGGCGGTGGGAGCGGATCTCCAGCCGATGGTCGGCCAGGAACTCGATCGGCGTCGCCGAGCGGCGGCCCGCGCGCTTGGCGCCAAGCAACTCGAGCTCAAGGACCGCATGTCGCAGGTGCGCTCGGGCACCGAGGGGCTGGGCGAGGCCGCGATCTTCGACTTCGCCCATCGACGCTACGACGTCGCGGCGGGCCATGCGGGTCGTTCGCTCGAGGCCGGCGAGACGCCCGAAGCGACCGGTCGAGACGTCGCGACCGCGACGAGGATCCTCCAGGGCTTGGTGGCCGCGCTCGACGAGGCCAAGAAGCAGCGAGACGACTTCAAGGACGACGAGGGTGGCGGCGGCGGCGGGGGCGGCGATGGCCAGAGCCAGAAGCAGCCGATGATCCCCCCGATCGCCGAACTCAAGTTGCTGCGCGCGATGCAGGCCGAGGCGGCCGAGCGCACGCGGGTGGTCTCCGAGGGACGAGACGACCTCGATGCGGTGGCGAACCTTCAGGCCGAGCTCGCCAAGTTCGGCCAGGAACTGCTCGAGAAGCTCAAGCGAGAAAGCGACGAGAACGCGGAACCCGCGAAGGAGCGGTCATGAACCACTCGACCCTCGCCGCCATCGCGACCTGCCTCGCGGGGACGTGTGCCTGGCTCGACGTCGTGGCGGCCGTGCAGCCCGCGGCTCCATCGCCGCCGGTCCAGCCGTCGGCGCCGCCCGCCAAGCCGGCGACCGAGCCGACGCTCGATGAACTGCTCGGCATCGCGCCCGAGCCCAAGGCCCAGGGGCAGGAGGCGACCAGGGACGCCGCCAAGGCCGAACTCGATCGCAAGCTCTCGCTCGAGGAACTCGACGACGCCTTCGCCGAGGCGGTCAAGCTGATGGACGACACGGCCAAGCGACTGGGCGAATCGAAGGACGCGGGCGTCGACACCCAGCGCATGCAGGAGCAAGCCCTCGCGAAGATCGACAAGTTGATCGACATGGCCAGGTCGCAGCAGCAGCAACAGCAGCAGAAACGCCGCCAGAAGCAGGACCAGCAGCAGGATCAACAGCAGCAGCAACAACAGTCGAGCCAGCAGCAGCAACAGCAGCAGCAGGCCTCCTCGGGGCAAGAGGGCGCGGACGGCACCGGTGGGCAGTCGCCCCGGCAGGGCGGCCGCGTGAACGCGCCGCCGGGGGCGGGCGCGGCATGGGGCAATCTGCCGGCGCGGCTGCGAGACGCGTTGCTGCAGGGTTCGGGCGACGTGACCAGCGCGAAGTGGGAGGCGCTCACGCGCGAGTACTACAAACGTCTGGCCGAACAGCCCGGAGCGCCCAAGTGATCCCCCGCATGCAAACTGCCGATCCCGAAGCGATTCCCGCGCGTGGCCGGGGAGGGCGGCGTTTCGCCGCCGCTCAAGGATGCTCGCGGCTCCTTCCGCCACGCGAGGACCACGCATGATGACCCGCGCCCTCGTCACGTTCCTGGCCTCGACGGGCGTGCTGGCCGTCGAACCGCCCGAACCGCCCCGGCCGGCGACCATGGCCCCGTCGGCGGCGAACAACCCGTTGCAGCAGGAGATGACCGCGGCGGTCGACGGCGCGGTGGCCCGCGGCCTGGCCGCCCTCGCTCGCGAGCAGAACCCCGACGGTTCGTTCGGCGGGAGCCAGTTCGGTCGCAACGTGGCCGTGACGAGCCTGGCGTGCCTGGCCTTCATGGCCGACGGCAACCTGCCCGGTCGCGGCGCGTATGGCGAGGTGGTCTCCAAGGGGCTCGACTACGTGCTGACGCACTGCTCTGAGAGCGGGTTGGTGGCGACGCCCAACGCGAGCAATCCGATGTACGGCCACGGCTTCGCCACGCTCTTCCTGGGCGAGGTCTACGGCATGACGCAGGGCGGCGGCGAGACCGCGCAGGCCGACCGCCTGTATCGTGCCTTGCTCAAGGCCGTGCAACTCATCGAGCGCACCCAGAACGACGAGGGCGGGTGGCGATACAACCCGGTCGCCGCCGACGCCGACGTGTCGGTGACGATCTGCCAGATCATGGCGCTGCGTTCGGCGCGCAACGCGGGGCTCGACGTCTCGAAGAAGGTGATCGACCGAGCCGTGCAATACGCGCGCACGCTCCAGAATCCTGACGGCGGCTTCCGCTACCAGATGATCACCGGCCCCAGCGCGTGGCCCAGGTCGGCCGCGGGCGTGGCCTGTCTCTACTACGCCGGCATCTACGAGGATCAGGCCATCGACCGGGGCATCGCCTACCTCAACGCCAACGCGATGCCGGGCAAGAGCGAGAACCAGGCCATCCACTTCTTCTACGGTCATTACTACGCCGTGCAGGCCATGTTCCTGGCGGGCGGCGAGCACTGGGCGACGTGGTGGCCCGCCATCCGGTCGCTGCTCCTGCAGACGCAGGATGCCAACGGCAAGTGGGAGGACTCCTCCGCCGGCGAGGAGTACGGCACCGCCATGGCGCTCATCATTCTGCAAATGCCCAAGCGTTATCTGCCGATCTTCCAGAAGTGATGCTCTTCGCGTGCCCCATCGCCGTCGTCGCCGCGATCGCCGCCCCGGGCGAGATCGAAGCGCCGCCGCGACGGCCGGAGGCGTTCCTTCGCACCGTCATCCTGCAGGACCTCTCCTCGCGCACCGGCCGAATCCACGCCCTCGACGCCACGCGCGTGTCGATGGTCGGGCCCGATGGCGTCGTCGTCGCCCTGCCCGCCGCCCAGGTGCTCGCCGTCGTCATGCCTCCCGTCGCCCGCGGCGACGGCGCTGGTCGCGCGCCCATCGACGCCTGGCGCGACGTGTCCCTCATCGAGGAAGTGCCCCAGGGCGTCCTGCGGCTGGTGGATGGCCAGACCTTCCCCGGCCTGCTCTCCTCCGAACCCGCCGAAGCCGACCGCGTGCGATGGGTCGGCCGCGTGGGCGGGTTGCTGTCGGTGCCCCTCGAACGGGTCGCGGCGATGCAGCTTCGTCCCGTCGCGATTCCGACCGGCGACGGCAAGAGCGACGTGCTCCAACTCACCAACGGGGATCGCGTCGAGGGCTTTCTCGCCTCGGTCGGACCGTCCGTCACCATCGAGGTCGACGGCAAGCCGACGACGATCGAGGCCGCCCGGGTCGCGGCGGCGTCGCTGGCCAACGCCTCGAAGCCCGCCGAGGGCGCCTGGATCTGGCTCGCCAGCGGCGCGGTCTGCCGCGTGACGGCCCTCACGCTCGGTCAGGACGGCCGAGGCGAGGTGTCGCTGCAGGCCGCCGACGCCGCGAGCGTCGCCGTCGAGGCCGGCGAGGTGCGAGCCGTCGCCTTCGATGTCGCCGCATTCCGCACGCTCGCGGCGGCGACGGCGCGAGTCACGGCCTGCGACGCCGATCGCTCGTGGACGCCGCCGCCGCTGGTGGGCGATCCCGCGCTCGCGTTGCTGGGCGCGGCCGACATCGAGCTCCCCGGCCCGATGGCCGTCACGTGGTCGTTGCCCGATGCCACGCGGATCGCGGGCACGGTCGAGTTGCCCATGTCGTCGCGGCTCTGGGGCGACTGCGAGGTGATCATCGAAGTCGCGACGTCGGGGCAGGTTCGCCCGCTGTGGCGAGGGCGCCTCGACGAATCGACGCCCGAGGCCCCGTTCAATCTCGAACTGCCGGGCGGCTCCGACGTGCAGTGGACGGTGCGGCTCGAGGCGGGGGAGAACGGCCCGATCATGGATCGGGTGGTCCTGCGTCGCGTCCTGTTCAAGTGAGGCGTCCGCGCATCAGCGGAGCTTGAGCGTGGCGATGCCGATCACGACGAGGACGACCGAGACGATCCAGAAGCGGACGACGATCTTGGGTTCCGGCCAGCCCGAGAGATGCAGGTTGTGGTGGTACGGCGCGATCCTGAAGATGCGCTTGCCTCCGGTGAGCTTGAAGTAGAGCGTCTGCAGGAAGCTGCTGCCGACCTCGATGAGGAAGACGCCGCTCATGAGCAGGATCAGGAACTCCTGACGGATGATGACGGCGATGTAGCCCAGGATTCCGCCCAGCGCAAGGGCTCCAGTGTCGCCCATGAAGACCGCCGCCGGGGAGCAGTTCCACCACAGGAAGCCCAGGCACGACCCTGCGGTGGCCCCGGCCAGCACGGCCAGTTCGTTGGCTTCGGGGATGTACGGGAGGAGCAGCCCCTGCGCCCATGCCTGGTTGCCGGCGATGAGGCAGAGCACGAACGCCCCGATCGACACGGCGGCCGAGATGCCCGTCGCGAGCCCGTCGAGCCCGTCGGTGATGTTCACGGCGTTGCTCATGCCCGCGACCATCAGCGTCGCGAAGATGATGAAGATCGGCATGCCCAGGAAGATCAGGTTCGGGTTGAGCGTCTGGCCTCCGGGCTCGTAGGTGCGCTGGAATGGCAGGTTCAGCACGTGACGGATGTCGCCCGCCTCCGCCGCAGCGGGCGTCGGCTCCGGATCGCTGGTCTCGCGAACCGCCGGAGCGGCCGTCGCGACGTCGACCGCCGTCGCGACGTCGACCTTGGCCCCAGCCGATGAAGGGTCCGTCACCGGACTCTGGTGGAAGGCGAACCAACCCACCAGCATGCCGACGCCCAGTTGGAAGACCAGCTTCTCCCACGTGTAGAGGCCTTGCCGACTGCCGGTGCCCCGACGCTTGGCGGTGAGCTTGAGGTAGTCGTCCGCTCCGCCCACCGCCGCGAGCCACAACGCCACCAGCAGGCCGGCGCTGACGTAGAAGCGCGAGATGTCCGCCACCAGCAGCACGCTGCCGCAGATGGCGCCGACGATGAGGATGCCGCCCATCGAAGGCACGTTCGCCTTGCTCGCCGCGTGCTTCGCCAGGCACTCGGCGTCGGACAGCCCCGCGTCGCCGATCTTCTGGCGAGTCAGCCAGCCGATCGTTCGCGGGCCCAAGGCCAGCACGATGGCGAAGGCGATGCCCGCCGCGGCGAGCGCGCGAAACTCGATGCGGTCGAGCACCTGCGTGAAGCGGTACAGGTCGTGTTCGACCAGCCAGCCGCGACTCAAGTCGTGAAGCAGGTAGAGCAAGGGGCCCTCCTTGGCCGTGCATGCCTTCCGGAACGCCGGAACGAGGATCGGCGGGACGAATCCTTCGCCCGCTGGTCGACTTCGACCGGGCCAGTGTACGGCCCGTCACGTCCGCGCGGCATACCGATTCATTCGCACGCCAAGGTGCACCAGCAACTCGTACGCGAACAGGCCGACCAGCAGGAGCGCCGCCGGGATGGCGATGGTGAGCACGTCGCCCCAAGTCGTGGAGGCAAGCCCGACCCGTCGCAGGTCGATCGCCCCGCCCAAGGGCAGTCTCAGGACCGACGTCAGCACATGAAGAATCGCCAGCCCCGCCAGCGGCGCGAGCGCCATCGCCAGCCAGCCGACGGTCGCGTGGCAGCAGACCTGCCACGCGCCGGCCTTGGTCAGTCGCCAGCCCCGACGAGCCGCGATGAACCGGATGCCGGCGTACTCGCACCACGTCAGCCCCAGCAGCACCGCGCCCGCCGCCGACGTCTGGGCCGCGAAGACCCAGAGGTACGTGAAGGCCACGACGAGGTCGCTCCCCCCGCGGGCCGCCCGGGCAGGGTCGCCCACCGGCGTGCCCAGCCAAGGAGCCACGAGGATCGCGCCCGCCACCAGGCAGTTGAGCGCCGCCAGCGATGTCGATGTCGCTCCCCCGATGCGGAGCGAGGCCATGGTCGCACGCGGGGCCGCCATCACGGACAGGTTGGTTCGCCACCACGAGCCAAGACCGGGTCGTTGCTGCCACGCGGAGCCCGGGCGGCTGTCAGGCAGGGAGCGGTGCACGGGTCGACTGCATTCCGGGCACGTCCCCGAGGGCTCGAGGCCCGTCAGGTCGTAGCCGCAGCGTTCGCAGAGGATCGTTCGTTCGTCCACCACCGGTTGTACGCGCGAAGGCGGCGTCCGGATTCAGGCCGTGCGGCGCGTCGCCACGCACCAGAGGGTGCCCGCGGCGAGTTGGAAGGTCGGCGCCAACCCCGGCAGGGCCTTGCGAACCTCCTCGGGGAAGCCCATGTCCTCGGCGTCGATCTGCTCGACGGCAAAGCCGTTTCGCTCGCAGCGGGCCTCGAGGAAGCGCTTGGCGTCTTCGGCGCCGAAGAACCACTTGTGGCGATCGACGGGCTTCTCCTCGCCGATGCCGTAGTACTTGAAGGCGTCGCCTCCGCGACGCGCGAGCTCGCAGATGAAGTTGCGATAGGGGTTGGGCAATGACACGATCACGTGGCGGTCCGCCACGCGGCAGAGCTCGTCGAAGAGCGCGTGCATCGAATCGACGTGCTCCAGCACGTCCGCCGCCACCACCGTCTCGAAGCTCCGGTCGTCGAAGGGCATCGCGCCCCACTCGAGGTCCGCCACCACGTCCGCAGCGTCGTTCACGTCGATGCCCGTGTACGCCACGCCCGCGGGAATGGCGGCTTGCAACTGCTTTCGGTCGCACCCCACGTCGAGCACGCCGCGGGTCAGCAGGGGGGCGTATTTCGCGGCGATGTACGCCGCCTTGCCCTGCCTGTCGGCGTACCGAATCGTCGTCGAGAACCGCTTGGCGAGCTTCTGAACCATGCCACTTCCATCGGCATGCCCTTCCGATCAAAGTCCTATAATAAACATTCGGATGAGATGGCAGCCCGTTCAGGGGGGGCGGGTCGGGGGTCCGGGAGGGTGGGCCGACTTCCGGGGGCGTGTCACCTACCGTTCAGCCCATGGCCTGGATCACCAAACCCTCCGCGACAACGAAGGTCGAGAAGCGTCCCGAGCCGTACCTCACGGCGTCGATGAAGGACGAACTGACCCGGACCTACCTGCCCCGGTACGAGACCAAGCATGCCGCGCTGCTGCCGGCGCTGCACATGATCCAGCACGAGTACGGCTGGGTGCCCCAGCAGGCGATGCTGGAGGTGGCCGAGTTCCTGTCGCTGCCTCCGTCGGAGGTGATCGACACGGCGAGCTTCTACGAGGAGTACTGGCTCAAGCCCAAGGGCAAGCACCTGATCTCGGTCTGCCGCAGCATCGCGTGCGAGTTCTGCGGGCACGAGGCCATCACTCAGGCGGTGAAGGACCGGCTGGGCATCGACGTGGGCGAGACCACCGATGACGGCATGTTCACGCTGATCGAGCTCGAATGCCTTGGTTCCTGCGGCACCGCTCCGGTGGCGCTGATGAACGAGGAACTTCTCGAGTGCCTCACGCCGCAGGCGGTGGTGAAGGCCATCGACGAGATCTACGCGGGCGGCGGCAAGAAGCACTCGCACGGACATTGATCGAATCGCCCGTCAGGGCGCACCAGCTGTAGCCGTGCGGCGCGGCGAGTCTTCGAGCAAGCCCACGGAGGCGCGGAGGCAGCGCCAATACGCGTTTTTCGCGATGGATCGCGTTGATCGTCGCGGACGCCGAGATCGTCGCGTTCAACGGCTCGGGCTGGCCGGGCGTCGCGAGGCGGCGCCGGTTCGCGGATCGGCGCGTGTGTCCGTGGGCTTGCCCGCCAAGCCGGGCGGCGCACCACGGCTACGGCTGGTGCGCCCTGCCGGGCGAAGCAGGGTTGATCACTTGAGCGCGCGATCGAGATCGGCGACGAGGTCCTTCACGTCCTCGATGCCGACGCTGAGGCGGACGAGGCCGTCGTCGATGCCCAGCGCCGCGCGGGCCGCGGCGGGGATGCTCGCGTGGGTCATGATGGCGGGATGCTCGATGAGCGACTCGACGCCGCCGAGGGATTCGGCGAGGGAGAAGAGTTCGACGCGTTCGAGCATGCGCCGGGAGGACTTGAGGCCGCCCTTGATGACGACGCTGATCATGCCGCCGAAGGCGCGCATCTGCTTTTTCGCCAACGCGTGCTGCGGGTGGCTCTTGAGGCCGGGGTAGATGACCTTGGCGACCTTGGGGTGCTTGTCGAGCCACTTGGCGACGACCATGGCGTTCTCGCAGTGACGCTCCATGCGCACGTGCAGCGTCTTGAGACTGCGGAGCATGAGGAAGCAGTCCATGGCGGAAGGGACCGCGCCCACGGCGTTCTGCGTGAACTTGAGGCGGGCGGCAAGATCCTTGTCGGCGGTCATCACCGCGCCGGCGACGAGGTCGGAGTGTCCGCCGACGTACTTGGTGCACGAGTGCATCACCACGTGCGCGCCGTGGCGGAGGGGGTTCTGGAGCCAGGGGCTGGCGAAGGTGTTGTCGACGACGAGGACGGGGCCCTTGATGCCGGTGCCCAGGGGGCCGAGTGTCTTGTCGGCCACGCCGGAGGGCGCGCGGGTGATCTTGGCGGCGGCGTTGCAGATGGCCCTGACGCCCTTGATGTCGATGACCTTGAGCATGGGGTTGCTCGGGGTCTCGAGCCAGATCATGCGGGTGTTCTCTCGCACGGCCTCGGCGACGGCGGCGAGATCGGTCATGTCGACGCGGGTGCACGAGAGGCCCAGGTGGCGGAAGACCTTGTCGAGCTGGCGGAAGGTGCCGCCGTAGACGTCGTCGGAGAGGAGCACATGGTCCCCCGCGCGCAGCAGGTGCAGCAGGCAGTCCATGGCGGCCAGGCCGCTGGAGAAGGTGAAGGCGTGCGTCGCGCCTTCGAGGGAGGCCAGGCACGACTCGAGCGCGGTGCGGGTGGGGTTCTTGCTGCGGGCGTAGTCGTAATCGTCGATGACGACGCCGGGGGACTTCTGCACGTAGGTGCTGGTGAGGTAGACCGGCGTCATGATCGCGCCGGTGGAGGGGTCGGGCGACTGGCCCGCGTGGATGGCGTTGGTGCCGAAGCGGTGCGGCGCGTTGCTGGTGGCCATGCTGATTCCGTTCTCCGGTGGGGGGCTCAGGCCCGCTGCTTGCTCATGAACTCGAGGACGTCGATCTTGCTGACGATGCCGGCGATCTTGCCGTTGTCGACGACGACGCCGACCTGATCGGTCTCGAAGATGCGGAAGAGTTCCTCGATGCGGGCCTTGGGATAGATGAGGCCGCCGACGGGATGGCTGATGGTCTTGACGGAACTGCCGGGGTTGACGGTCCCCGACTGCAGGCCGCGGAGGACGTCCACCTCGTGCACCATGGCGACGGGGTTGCCCTTCTCGTCGACGATGGGCACCTGCGAGATGCCCTTGCCCTTGAAGATGTCGATGACCTGCGCCACCGTGGTGCCGGCCGAGGCGGTGACGACGGGGCGGTGGGCCATGGCGGCCAGCACGTCCTCGACCAGGCCCAGGTCGCGGTCGGAGCCCAGCAGGCCGTGGTCCTTCATCCACTGGTCGTTGAGGAACTTGGTGGTGTAGCGGGTGGCCGAGTCGCACAGGACGGTGACGATGGTCTTGCCGGGGCCGAGCTTCTGGGCGAGCTTGACGGCCACGTGGACGTTGCTGCCCGAGGAGCCGCCGCAGAAGAGGCCTTCCTCGCGGACGAGGCGACGGGCCATGGCGAAGGACTCCTTGTCGTTGACCTGGTGGAACTCGTCGACGACGGAGAAGTCCATGGCTTCGCAGAGGATGTCCTCGCCGACGCCCTCGACCTTGTAGACGTGCGGGGTGGGCATCGTCTTGGTGTAGAAGTAGTGGTAGTGGACGCTGCCGATGGGATCGACGCCCACGACGCGGATGTGGGGGGCCTTCTTCTTGAGGAAGCGGCCGACGCCCGAGAGGGTGCCGCCGGTGCCCGCGCCGGCGACGAACATGTCGAACCTGCCGTCGGTGTCGTCCCAGATCTCGGGGCCGGTGGAGCGTTCGTGGGCCTCGATGTTGAGCGGGTTGTGGTACTGGTTGACGTAGAAGCCGTTGGGCGTCTCGCGGGCGATGCGCTTGGCGGTCTCGACGTAGTGCTGGGGGCTGTCGCCGGGGACGTCGGTGGGGGTGATGACCACCTCGGCGCCGAAGGCCTTGAGCATGTTGACCTTCTCCATGCTCATCTTGTCGGGCATGGTGAAGACGCAGCGGTATCCCTTCACGGCGGCCCACATGGCCACGCCCTGGCCGGTATTGCCGCTGGTGTTCTCGACGATGGTCGCGCCGGGCTTGATGAGGCCCATGCGTTCGCTCTCGTTGAGGACGTGCACCGCCATGCGGTCCTTGATCGAGCCCGTGGGGTTCATGTACTCGCACTTGGCGAGCACGGTGGCACAGCCCGGGGGCACCACCTTCTGCAGCTTGACAAGGGGCGTGCGGCCCACGGCCGCGAGGATGGAGTCGAAGACGCGCATGCGAAGGTTCTCCGTCGTGAATGACGATCGTAGCCCGGCCCCGCCCTGTTCCCGAACCCCGGCCGCGCCGTCATACGCTGTCGTCATGCGAAACGCCCTCATCGCGATCCTGCTCGCCACCGTCGCATCGCACGCGTCAGCCGACGAGGGCATGTGGCTCCTGAGCAAACCCCCGGTCGCGGCCATCAAGGCGACCCACGGCGTCGACATCACGCCCGCGTGGCTCGATCGCATGCAGAAGTCCGCCGTGCGCTTCGCCACCGGCGGCAGCGGTTCGCTCGTCAGCGCCGACGGCCTGGTGATGACCAACCACCACGTCGGCAGCGACATGATCTCGAAGCTCTCGACGCCCGATCGCGACCTGATGAAGAACGGCTTCCTCGCCCGCACCCGCGAAGAGGAACTCGCCTGCCCCGACCTCGTGCTCGACATCCTCTGGGAGATCGAGGACGTCACGGCCAAGGTCGAGGCGGCCGCGAAGGGCCTTGATGCCGCCACTGCAGGCGCGGCCCGCCGCCGCGTGATCGGCGAGATCGAAGCCGCCTCCAAGCAGGCCACGGGCCTCAAGAGCGAGGTCGTCACGCTCTTCCAGGGCGGGCAGTATCACCTCTACCGCTACCGCACCTACACCGACGTGCGGCTGGTCTTCGCCCCGGAGGAGCAGGCCGCCTTCTTTGGCGGCGACACCGACAACTTCGAGTTCCCCCGCTTCAACCTCGATTGCTGCTTCTTCCGCATCTACGACCAGGGCAAGCCCCTCCGCCCCGAGCATCATCTCTCGTGGAGCGCCGCCGGCGCGGCCGAGGGCGAGCCCGTCTTCGTCTTCGGCCACCCCGGCCGCACGCGTCGCCTCTACACGCACGAGCACCTTCGCTTCATGCGCGACGCCGAGATGCCCCTGCGGATGCAGAACCTCTGGCGCAGCGAGATCAAGGCCCAGTCCTTCGCGGGCCGCTCCGCCGAGAACGCCCGCATCATCCGCGACGACCTGATGGGCATCGCCAACGGCCGCAAGGCCAGCACCGGGCTGCTCGCCGGGCTCCAGGACCCGCGGCTCATGGCGGGCAAGAAGGCCGCCGAGGACGCCCTTCGGGCCAAGGTCGGTGCCGACCCGGCGATGGCCGCCAAGTGGGGCGACGCGTGGGACCGCGTCGCTTCGGCCCAGCAGGCGCACAAGGCGTTCCTGCACGAGCGGCAGGTCTTCGAGGGGCTCGTCCGCGGCTCGACGCTCCTTTCGCAGGCGATGCACATCGTGCGACTGGCCGACGAACTCAAGAAGCCCGACGCCGAGCGACTCCGCGAGTACAAGCAGGCCGGACTCGAGCAGTTCTACTTCCGCCTGTATTCGCCCGAGCCGATCCACGACGAACTCGAGGCGCATGCGCTGACGGTGCAACTCTCGCGTCTGTGCGAGTCGTTCGGCGCCGAGCACGAGACCGTGGCGATGCTGCTGGCGGGCAAGGGGCCCGCGGAGCGAGCCGCCGAGTTGGTGAAAGGATGCACGTTCAAGGATCCCGCCGCCCGCAAGGCGATGGTCGAGGGCGGTGCGCAGGCCGTCAAGGCGGCCGGCGACCCGTTGCTGGCGATGGCCGCCTCGCTGGACCCGCTCTTGAGGCGACTCCGCACGCAGTACGAGGACACGGTCGAGAGCGTCGAACGCTCGGCCTATGCCTCGATCGCCGCCGCGAGGTTCGCCGTCGACGGCGACAGCGTCTATCCCGACGCCACGTTCACGCTGCGTCTGTCGTACGGCGTCGTCAAGGCGGTGCCGGGCGAGCCCGCCTTCACGAACCTCGGGGGCATGTTCGCGCGTGCGGCCGAACGGGGCAACGAGGGCGAGTTCCGTCTCCCGCCATCATGGGAGGCCGCCCGCGAGAAGCTCGACCTTTTGACACCCTTCAACTTCGTCTGCACGGCCGACATCATCGGGGGCAACTCCGGGAGCCCGGTCGTCAACGCCAAGGGCGAGGTGGTGGGGCTCATCTTCGACGGCAACATCGATTCGCTCGTGGGCGACGTGGTGTACGACGAACGCAGGGCCCGCGCGGTGTCGGTCGACAGCCGCGGGATGATCGAGGCCTTCGAGAAGGTGTACGG
>CAIYWI010000076.1 GCA_903929885.1 uncultured Phycisphaerales bacterium | reverse complement strand
GGCACCGACGAGCGGCATGGTCAGGCACGGTGAAGGCGCGGCCAGGAGTTCGAGCCGGCCCTTCACGCAAGAGCAACACCTCCATGATCCAATCCAAGCCCGCCGCCACGAGCGTCCAGACCCAGCGCGAGCAAGCCCGCGTGCTGCTCGATTCGCTGGAGTCGGCCTGTCGCGAATGCGAACGGATTCCGTCCGAGTCCGGGTCGGCCCGCCGCGACCTCTTCAAGAAGGTGACCGGCCACTCGAGTCTCGAGAACGCCATCGACGCGACCCGTCGGGCCATCGAGGCGTATGACCGCATGTTGGAGAAGGCCACGGCCGCTCCCTCGCCCGCGCCGACGATTCGCGTGACGGCGACGGGTGTACCGTCGGTGCTATGAGTTTCGCTCCGCCAGGCGCCGCCGCACCCGTGCATCCCCCGCTGCTTGTTCGTCGGCTCGACCCGCGGGCGACGTTGCCTCGCTATCAGACCGCAGGATCGGCGGGCATGGACCTTGCCGCGTGCCTCGAGCGTGACGACGCCACGCTGGTGATCGAACCCGGCCGCATCCGCACGGTGCCGACGCGGCTGAGCATGGCGATTCCCGCGGGCTACGAGGCTCAGGTTCGTCCTCGCTCGGGGCTGGCGACCAAGTCGGGTGTGACGCTTCCCAACGCGCCGGGCACGATCGACAGCGACTACCGGGGCGAGGTGCTGGTGCCGCTGATCAACCTCGGACACGAGCCCTTCGCCGTGACGCACGGGATGCGCGTGGCGCAGCTCGTGATCGCGCCCGTCGCGCAGGTGCGGATCGAGGAGGCGTCGGAGCTCGACGCCACCGCCCGGGGCGACGGCGGCTTCGGCTCGACGGGACGGCATTGACCGACGCGACCCCCACCGACACGTGCGCCCCGCACCGGACAGGACGCTGCTGGAACGCCTCGTCGGGAGGATGATCCCGAAGCGAGTGCCCCTCTCCGCACGGCGCACCTTCGCCCACGAAATGGGCGCGACGATCTTCTTCACGCTCGCCATCGCGATGATCGAGGGGGGCGTGGTGGCCGTCTTCGCTCGCCAGTCCTTCGACGGCGACGTGCCCGAGCGGCGGCTCAACTTCGCCGTCGCGCTCCTGGGCTCGATGGGCGAACTGGCCAACATCCTGAGCTTCATCTGGAGTTCGCTCGGCGACGGGCGGCGGCTGGTCCCGTTCATCAACCGGCTGCAGGTGGCCGTGATCGCGCTGGTGGCGATCATCGCGCTGCTGCCCGACTCGCCCTCGGGCCTCGCGCTGCTGGTGGCGCTGGTGCTGGCGGCGCGGCTCTGCTGGTCGGGCATCGTGACGATGCGCACGGGCGTGTGGCGAGCCAACTACCCGCCCGCCGCGAGAGCCACCGTCGTGGGCCTGCTCTCGTCGGCGCAGGTGCTCATCGTCGCCCTCGGCGGCGCGTTGATGGGCTGGATCCTCGATCACGACCCCGACGCCTTCCGAAAGATCGTCCCGGTGGCGTGCCTCGCGGCGCTCGCGGCCGTCTGGTCGTACGGCCGCATCCGCGTGCGCCGCGAGCACCGACTGCTTCGCGAATCGTCGGGGCCGCTCCTCAAGCCGTGGGAGGGGCCGCTCGTGGTGTGGAACGTCCTTCGCCGCGACCGCCGCTACGCCCAGTTCATGCTCTGCATGTTCGTGCTGGGCTTCGGCAACCTGATGCTCACGCCCATTCTCGTCATCGCGCTTCGCGAGCAGTTCGGCTTCGGCTACTTCAACAGCATCCTCATCACCAGTTCGATCCCCGCCCTCGTGCAGATGGCCGTCATTCCCCTCTGGGCGATGCTGCTGGACCGCTCGCACATCGTGCGTTTCCGCTCCATCCACAGCTGGGTCTTCGTCATCGCCGGCGTCGTGTTCGTCGCGGCCGCCGTCACCGGACACGTTGGGCTCATGTACCTGGGCGCCGCCGTGCAGGGCTGCGCCTACGCCGGCGGCGCGCTGGCGTGGAACCTCGGCCACGTCGACTTCTCGCCCCCCGCGCAGACCAGCCGCTACATGGCCACCCACGTCACCCTCAACGGCGTGCGCGGCCTCATCGCCCCGCTGGTCTCGGTGTCGCTCCTTGAAACCGCCAAGGCCGCCGGACTGCCCGGTCCCGCCTCCATGCTCACCGTCGCCATGGCGGTCAACGCCGCCGGCGCCGTCGGCTTCGTGATGCTCCGTCGCTCCATGGAGCGGGAGTCGGCCCTCGCCCGCGTGCCGGCCCGCTGACCCTCGCCCCGTCGCCAAGGCTTCGCTCGTCGTGTCGGGCCGTGTCGGGCCATCTCACGCCGCGCTGGCCATGCGCCGCCACCGCTGCGCCGCGTCGTGGCGGCCGAGCATGCGGAACAACTCCTCGGCCACCGGCGCGAGCACTCGCTCGGCGCTCTCGCGGGCGTGCGGCGCATCGAAGCACGCCACCGCCTCGTCGAGCACCAGTTGTGCCGCCTCGTACTGGTGCTGGGCCAGCAGCGATCGGATCAACCCCTCGCGCACGAACAACGCGCGGCGATCGTCGCGATCAAGCCGCTGCGCACACAAGGCCAGGGCCTGCGCGAACCGCTGCTCGGCCATCTCGTGCTCGTTCATGCCCATCAACGCAAGACCCAAGCCTCGAAGCGTCTCGATCCGGTCCGATTCGATCCGGTCCGACTCGCCTTCCAGTCGCAGCGCTTCGATCAGCGCATCATGGGCCTCCGCGTGCCTCCCCAAACCCAGGTGAATCCTCGCCAGCGTCGAGAGGCCCGACAGCCGCATCGAACGCTCCTCCACCCGCAGGTCCGCCCGCAGCCTCGTCGCCGCCGCCATTCGCTCCAACGCCGCGTCGAAGAACCCCTTGGAGATGTCGAGTTCCGCGTGCTGGTGCAGGATCGCCGCCAGCTCGATCTGCTCGTTGGGCGTCGTGCCGCCCGCCAGCAGCGTCTCGCCGCGACGCAACGCTTCGGTCGCCCCCGCCGGATCGGCCAGCAGCGCGGTCGCGGCCGCATAGAGCCGATGCGCCCTGGCCAGCCCGACGCGATCGCCCGGCGCGGCCTCCTCCAGAATCCTCGCCGCCCGCGCAAACCGCTCGGCCGCATCCGCGGCGGACCCGGCCGCCATGTCCGCCTCGCCCGCGGCCCGAAGACTCTCGGCCACGTCGGGATGACGCTCGCCCAGCAGCGCGATCCTCGCGTCGAGCGCCCGACGCAAGTGCGCCGACGCCCGCGAGGCCTCCCCTTCGCGCAGTTCGATCACGCCGAGGGCGTGATGCAGGCCCGCGCGGAACACCGGCGCATGAATGCCCCGGGCCTCGACCTCGCCGAGCATGGACTCGATCGATCCTCGCACCCCCCGCGCCCCGCCGTCCGCGCTCAGGGATCGCTGCACCAACTCCATCACCGTCTCCGACTTGTTCCTTGCCTCGTAGGCCATGTCGCGTTCGGCCATCACCCCGCGACGGCCCGCGTCCGTCGCGACCAGCGCGCCCGCCAGCGTCAGCATCGCCGCGGCCGCCACCGCGCTCGCCGCTCGGTGAGCGCGCGTGAAGCGCGCGATGTCGGCCCGCAGGCCCGCGGGCCCCGGTTCGAGCAGACGCTCGATGTCGTTCGCCAGTTCAGCCGCGCTCGAGTGGCGCAGCGACGGATCCTCGATCGTCGCGCGACGGACCGATGCCGCCACTCCCGCGCCCGACCCGCTGACGCCCTCCTCGCCCTTCGAGTCCCTGAGCATCTCGCCCGTCGCCGCCAGGTGCAGCATCGCGCCAAGCGAGTAGATGTCCTGTGCCGTCGTGATCGTCGCCTGCGGGTCCATCCGCTCCGGACTCACGCACCCCATGCCCTGCCAACGCATCGCCGCCTGCCACGCCTCCTCCGACCGCGGCTCGGCGTGCATCATCGCCGCCACCGATCCGTCCAGGGCGGTCACCACCACGTCGCCCGAAGGCGTCACCCGCACCGTGTCGGGCCGAAGGTCGCGGTGCACGATCAGGTGCCGGTGCAACTCGTGCACGCGTCGGCACGCCGCCGCCATCAGCCGCAGCCGCGACGCCTCGTCCAGCGTCTCGCACGCCGCATCCAGCGGCAGACTCTCCACCATCGTCTCGACCGCATACACGCGGCCGTCGTCAAGCAGGCCTTCCCCCCGAGGCATCGCGAACCCGCCGCCTTGCACGCGCTCCAATGCTCGTCGCCGCTGTCGCAGCACCCCCAGCGCCTCGATCGCCCTGGCGCCCGCGTCCCACACGCGGATCACCACGCTCGACCCGTCCGGCCCCGTGCCCGCGTACAGCCGCCCCACCCCCGAGCCGCGAATGCGACGCTCGAAGGCGAACTCGCCGGCCATCGAACCAGGCAGCGCGTCTCGACCCGGGCCCGATCGCCACGCCGCCGCGAGCGACTCGAGCCCCGGCGCCTCGGAAGTCGCCGCGTCGACCGCGTCAAGGTCGTCCCATGACACGACGCACGAGCGCAAGATGCCCTGCTCGATGAACGCTCCGAGCGATGATCGCTCCTCTTGACGGGTGTGGACGGCCTCCATGCCGAGCTTTTCGGCCATCCGATCGGGGGTGGACCCAGAACACGCCCCCCTGCGCCATCACGCGGCACGACGATCCCCCGTGCGTGGGAGAACCGATCACCCCGCCGACGGCCCGTCGTCGGCCCGAACCACCCCCATCAACTCCTCGAACAGCCGACGCAACGACGGGTCCTCGCGGAAGCGGGCCGCCACCTTGGCGCGAAGGTCTTCGCCCGCCCGCTCGCCGAAGGCGCGGCGGGTCTCGATGCCCACCAGTTCGTCGAGGATGGCCTCTTGCGTGCGGCCGGCATCAAGCTCCTCGCGAATGCGGGCACGCATCGCCTCATAGCGAGCCGCCGCGACCGCGTCGACGCCTTGGGCGCCGAAGGCCTGCGAGGCCGCCTGCACCTGATCGACATCGGGCACGCCTCCGATGCGGGCGGGCCTGCCGGCGGAATCTGACGGTCTGATCGGATCGGTCGACATGCCGGAAGCATCGTACGCGACCGCCAACCCGTCACTTGGGCGGGAGGGCCTTGCCGGTCGAGAGGTCCTGCCCGCGGAAGTGACGCATCATGTCGCGCATCATCATCGCCCCGCGGGTTCGCTGCTCGGGCGAGGCGTGACCGCCGACGTTCTGATCCATGAACCGGAACATGCGGCCAAGGTCCTCGCCCCGAGGCTGCCGCGCCGGGTCCTTCATGCGTTCGCGATCACGCTGCACCTGGCGTCGAACGTCCGCCAGACGCTCCTCGTCCGGCTTGTCGCTCGGGCTGCCGCCGACCGTCTCCATCGTCTTCACGAACTCGATGAACGTCTTGTCGAGGAACTCGGCGCGATCCTGATCCGGGACCTTGTTGTAGTCCTTCGCGTACTTGTCCCACATGTCGATGGCGAGCTTCGAGGCGTTCTCCTCGATCTGCTTGCGGGCCGCCCCGGCGATGCCCGCGGCAAAGCCGGCCATCAGCATCGAGTCGCCCCCGTCCATGTCCTTCAGTCTCGCCACCAGTTGCCCGATCAGCTCCAGCCGCTTCTCGATGGGCAGGCGGTTGAACTCATCGGTCAAGAGCGTGTAGTTGAAGACGTCGTCGAGCGGATCGCTCATGTAGTCGGGCTGGGGCACGGGCCGCAGGGCGAAGTAGGCCCCGATGCCGCCGCCCAGCGCGAGCGCCACCGCGCCGATCCTCAACGCCCTGATCGTCCCGGGCCGCTTCGACGGATCCTCCATCCGGCCTCGCCACCACGCGCGAACGTTGGCGTCGAGTCGCCTCGCCGCAGCAAGGCCGGGCAGCGTTCGCCGAGCCGTCTTGCCGCCGCCCTCCTGCGGGGCGGGCATGCCGGGCTCGTCGAGAAGACTGGGGAACGCGGAGGAGGATGGTGATGGAGCGTCCATGGGAGTGCGCAGCGAGGTCACGTTCCGATGCCGCCGCCGAAGCGGACGACGTCGGCGAAAAAGTCGCGGATCTGGGATTCGGAGATGTACTCGGCCTTGCCCACGTGCCAATCGCCCCAGAACAGGCCGTTGCGGTCCCACTTCTGGGCCTCGCCCATGTCCGAGTCGCGGGAGATCTCCTTCCAACGAGGATGGTGCCAGTCCTCGTAGTCGACCATGATGAACGACGTGTTGCCCGCCTTCTCGTACGCGCGGCTCACGCCGAACTGCGGATTCTTGATGAAGACCGCCTCGGCCGCGACCATGAACTCGCCGGCGAGGTAGCGATAGCTCCAACCGATCTGCGCCCAGGTGGGCCGAGCGTCATCGCCGTACCCGCCGTTGTCGGACGGGCAGCGGAAGGGCTCGCTCACGACCCAGTCGGCATTCTCCGAAGGGCGGAAGGGCAGCGGCGCGCCCAGGTACTTGGCCATGATGTCGAGCATCGTGGGGTCGTTGTCGTTGCCACCCTCGTTGATGGGCCGCACCTTGGGCAGGATCTGCTGCCCGCGCGATTCGGTGTCCATGTACATCTGGAGCCCCTGCCCGATGCTCCGCATGTTCACCTGGCACTTCACCCGCCGCGTGTTCTCCCGCGTCTTGCCCAGCGTGGGCAGGAGCAGGCCCATCAGCAGCGCAATCACCGAGATCACCACCAGCAGTTCGATGAGCGTGAAGCCGCGCACGGCCGCGACGCCACCCGCGCCCTCGCGACGGCCGGCACCGACACCGACATTGATTGGATACGCCACGACAGCTCCCTGACGCGATCCGAACGCGACTCCGCCCGACCCCGTGATTCTACGGGATCACGACCTCCGCGTTTCATCGGAGCCCGAGAGGTTCGCCCGTGAATGGCAAACGGATGCCGGGCCCGCCCTCGGCGAGCGGCTCGCCTCCGCCGGGGAGCCGCCATGCAGCGTGACCTTCGCCCCCCCCGCGTCAGCAGCCCTGTTCCCAGAGCATGAAGAAGGCCTCGACATCCATGCCGTCGACGCCTCCATCGACGTTGAAGTCGACCGCGGGCGACCCCTGCGACCACAGCAGGAAGAAGGCCTCGATGTCGCCCCCATCGACGCCCCCGTCGACGTTGACGTCGGCCAGGCACGGATACAGGTCGATGGTCGCGAAGTCCATGAGCGTGGGCTCGCTCTTGCCGTGAAGCACCCACTGGTCGTAGGCGATCTGGCCCGCGTTGTTCGTCACGTTCGCGTCGCGCAGGAACTCGATGTACTCCTTGGTCGTGGTCTGGTGGAAGACCCGAACCTCGGCCCGCGCGGCGCCCGCCGGCACCTCGTACAGCGTGTCGTCCCAGTACTGGCCGTCCGCGTAGGTGTAGTTCACCGGCAGCGCCTGCACCGCCTCGAAGGCGGCGTTGGTGAATCCCATCGGCGGGATGCGGTTGTCCTTGAAGACCTTGTTGTTGATCGCGAAGTGGAAGCCCACGCCCTCGGGCTTGCCCGACGCCGCGGCCGCGGCGGGATCGAGGCCCAGGTCGCACTCGTACACCTTGGTGTCGGCGGTCGTCAGCACCGCCGTGGCCGGGTCGTACGCGCCGCGTTCAGCCACGAGGTTGCCCTGCGCGTCGAGGAACCTGACGTTGACCCAGACGCGACGACCCTCGGCGTACCCCGTCGGGAGCTTGTGTCCGCTGTAGTTGACGACGCGGGCGTTGATGAAGGGGCCCGCGAGCGTCAACTCGAGGTCGCTCGCCGCCGCCAGCATCTGCCTTGCCCGCTCGATCGAGGCGTTCACGCTGGCCTCGGAGAGATACGTCGTCGAGTCGTCGTAGAGCGACCGCACCGCGCGGAGCACCCACGTGTTGGCGCCGTTGAAGTAGTGCGTGCCGAGGTTGTCACGGACGATCGGTCCCAACTCCGGGTGGCACCCCGTGCCCGTGGTCTTGGGCATGTGGCAGTCCTGGCACGAGCTCACCGCCGAGGGGTTGGTCCCGAAGCGGCCGTTCATCTCCACCGGCCCCTGCCCGAAGAGACTCGACGCCCACTCGCTGAACGTCCGCTCGACCGGGAACTGCGTGTGCTTGTCGTTGCTGGGCGCACGCTCGTCGAGATCGGTCAGCACGTAGCTGCCGTCCTCGGCCCGAGCGTACACCGGATTGCTCACGTCGTGGCACGTGGCGCACATCCGCGACGAGGTGTGGAAGGGCGATTGCAGCCACGGGTGCGGGTCGAGGTAGCTGATGTCGAACGGCCCGCGGCGCCGGTCGTACGGGTCCACCACGAACGAACCGCTGTGAGGCGACGTGGCCGGAGGGTTGACGCCCGCGAGGATCGCCTGATCCTCCGCCGGGCTTTCGCCCGGGTGATAGATCGGATCCACCATGCGGTGACAGAAGTTGCAGCTCACGCCCTCCATGTCGATGTTGTTCAGCTGCCCGCCCGCAGGATCGAGGGCCACGCGTCCGCCCAGCCACCCGCCCGGCACGTGACACCGAAGGCAGTAGTCGCCCGCGAAGTCCGCATCCTGGTTCGCGATGGCCAACGCCGCATGGAAGATCGGATCCCGCGCCGACTGCCCCATCATGCTCGCGGCCCACGCCGTCATCGGCTCGTGAATCTCGTTGTACCCGCCGTGGCAGAACGCGCAGCTGTTCACGCTCTGGATCCGCTGCTGCAGCCCGTTGGGCTGCGTGCCCGGAATGAAGAAGTCGTTCCTCGTCGTCTCGATCCCGCCCATCGCGATGGCCATGCCGATGCCGGCCGCCACGATCGCCGCAAGCCATCCCGCCTCCGCCAGCCGCCACGAGCCGCGACGCGACGGCATGACGCCGTCGTCCGAACCCGTCGGGCCGTCAAGTCCCGCGTCCCGACCCGAGGTGTCCTGGCCTGTCGTCACTCGCTCGCTCCAGTGGAGGTCCTCAACCGTCCGCACGCGCACCGACACCCGCGACGGACGTCCCGCTTCCAACCATACGAGTGTGAGCCATCAATCGGTTTCAGGCAACTCTCGACGTCGGATTGCCGCCGCCCGTGCCCCGCAGGGGCGTCGAGCCGCGACCCATAACGCCTCGCGGACGCCGATTCGCCCATCCCTGGCCCGTCCCCAAGGCCCGATGTTGTACACTCGAGGTCGTGATGCCCTGGCCCCGATCCAAACCCCTCCGCGCACTCGTCGTGCTGCTCATCGCGGCCTCGCCGGCCCACGCCACCGAGGCCTATACCGCCCTGGGCATCGAGTTCAGCACCGACAACATCCGCTGGACACGCGACATCCAAGTCCGGCCCGGCACGCAGGTCAACGTCCGCGTCATCGCCTCCCATGACGGCCCGACCCCGGTTCACGGCCTGGCGTGGGTCAACTTCCAGCCCCGAATCCGCGGGTGGTCGAGCGAGCAGGATCGCGTCCTGCCCTTTCTCGCGTCGGGCAGCCAGCAAACCGGTCAGGTCGCCTTCGACAAGCCCGAGCCCGGTCAGGCCGGCTTCGGACGCATCTTCCCCTTCGCCGCCACCGCCCTGGGCCCCTCGTCCGGCGGGTTCGACACGACGCTGGGAACGCATGTCAGCATCATCCAAGGCGACCGCCTCGCGCGCCTCGCCCAGGTCCGAACCACCAACGACATCGGAACCGGACCGCTCACCGGCCCCCTGGCCTTCAACAACACCAACGGCGCGGGAGGGATCGTCTGCTCGCAAGCCCCGGCCGAGGCCGGCGCCTCCGCGGTTCGCACCGCCGCCACCGCCGGCCTGATCCTCTTCAAGTTCGGCCTCATCGTCGATCCGTCACTGACCGACCGCGCGCTCCACGTGGAACTTCCTTCCGGCGGCATCTCGCGATTCGGCCAGGACGGGCCCGTCGCCGGTTGGTTCGCCACGCCCGCCCAGAGCGCCGCCGCGATCGCCTACCTCCCCGTCGTCTCTCGCGGCGGGACCATCGCCGTTCGCGGCGCGATTCCCGCCCCGGGCGCGGGCATCGCCTTGTGCTCGCTTGCGGCCCTCGCCGCCGCACGACGTCGACGCCGCTGATGTCTCGCGGCGGTTATCGGGAGTGCACAGGGCGCACACGCATCACCATCGCCCGGGCAGGGCCCGTCCGACATCAACCCCGACACGGGCGGGTCGAGGCGACGCTCCCCCGAACCGATGACCGTTCGACATGCACGCTCCACTCGCCCGACGTGTCGCCTCCCGCGCCGGCCTCGGCCCCGCGCTTGAGCCCCTCGATCCACGCACGCTGCTGGCGGCCGATCTGGGCGTGGAACTCACGAGCGTGCTTCCCACGTTCGTCGTGCCAGGCGACAAGCTCGTGCTCGCCGCACGCGTGACCAACCGAGGCGATGCGCCGATGTCGGGCCCCGTCACGGTTCGATTCCTCGCCCCGGACGGCGCGGGCGACCCCTCGCAGGTGGCGACGATCACCAAGCCGGTGTCGCTGGCGCCGGGCAAGTCGACCGTGCTCTCGACTCGATGGACGGTGACCGACGCGGCTCCGCCGGGAGAACACGACCTGTCGGTCATGCTCGATCCGTCGGCCTTCACCGGATCGGCCGCCGACGACACGGCGACGCGCGAGGACGGCCTCGTGCTGCGCTACCTCTTCGGCACCTTCGGCAACCGTCGCAACATCCTGCTGAGCACCACCGACGAGGACGGCACGGTGGTGACCTTCGGGCTCAGGGGGGCGGGGTACGGCGAGTTCCGGCCCGCCGAGTTCGAGGGCGAGCGCGCGGGGCTGGACCTGATCGGCACGGATGCCTCGACGCAGTTCACGATCGTCGCCAAGGGGGGGGACGCGGTCGCGACGCTCGACAACACGATCAACGTCGCGGGATCGCTGCGCCGGATCGACGCCAAGGGCATCGACCTGACGGGCTCGCTGTCGGTGGCGGGCTCGCTGGGCGAGTTCGCTGCCCGCGACATCGACGAACTCGACATGACCGTGACGGGCGCCGGCGCCCCGATGCGGTTCGCGGCCAGAGACGTCTCCAACCTGCGGCTCTCGACGGCAACGCCGGTGGCCCAGATGGATGTGGCGAGTTGGTCGTGGCTCGTGGCGGCCGAGGACACCTCGCCCGACTCGAACTCGACGATCGCCGCGCCGTGGATCGGCCGCCTCCATGTCAAGGGCGACTTCAGCGCGCTGACCTCGCTGACCGGCGCGGGGGCGCCGGCCAACACGCTGGGCTCGATGCGGATCGGCGGGGTCTTCGGCGGTCAGATGGCCGTGGTCGGCAACGTCGGATCGTTCACCGCCGCGACCGTCGATTCGGGCATGCTGATCAGCAGCGGCACGGTGGGCGCGTTCGCGGCCGCCACCACCACCGTCGGGTCGGTCTGGGCCCGGTCGCTGCTGCGGCTGGACCTTGGCACGGCGGAGCGCATCGAGGTGGCCACGGGCTGCACCTTCGACGCCACCGCGTTGCCCGCGCTGACCGAGGGCAACGGCGCGGTGGTGACCTGGGGCGGCGGCATGATCGGCTCCATCGCCGTCCGCGGCGCGCTGGGCTGCGGCCGCTTCGCCTGCGGCGTCGATCCGGGCGACGGCAGCGTGCTCAACGCCGACGACGAGATCGCCGGTCGGGGCTCCATCGGCAAGATCGAGATCCGCGGGGCGGCAAACGATCTCATCATCGCCGCCACGACCCTGCCGCCGGCGGCCCGCATCGGCGGGGCGCCGATCCGGACCGAGCTCGATTCCCGGTTCATGTGGCTGGACGACTCGGAACTGGCCGGATGAGCCGTCAGCGGGGTCGACGCGCCCGCGCGGCGCGTCGCATCACCGCGCCCACGACATAGACGCCCGCTCCCAGCGCTCCGACGATCAGGCCCGGCACCATGTCGCCGACGACGCCCTCGCCGGTGGCGTTCGAATCGAGCGGCGCGTCGATCGTCTCGCGATACAACGTGGCGACGGGCGCGAGGGCTCGCCAAGCGCCCGCGACCATGGTCGCAAGGCCCGCGAGCATCATGCCGAGTCCGAGCATCGCCTTCATGGGGCATTGAAGGCGCGTCGTCGGACTGGGGCGCGCCTCAGGAAGCCCCGGGGCGGACGGACCGGATCGGGCGTGCGCGTACAGTCCCCTGACGAATGTCGGCGGGACGGATGACCGATAGTGCGGACGACACGATCCCTGCCCAGCGGAGTCACGACGTGCCGAACCATCTCTTCCAGCGCCTGAATCCCCTCGCCGGGTGCCATCCCGAGACGCTCGAGTCGCTCGAGTCGAGGATGCAACTTGCCGCCGATCTCGAGGTGACGGTGGGCACGCCGACGCTGCGGTTCTCGCCGGCGGTGCAGAACGACCTCATCAAGATTCCGGTGACGATCAAGAACGTGGGCGACGAGACAATGACGGCTCGCTTCCGCGTCTTTCTCTTCCTGTCGAGCGATCGCGCCGTGGGTTCCGACTACGTCTACAAGTCGATCGATCGATTCAATCCGATCCGCGCGGGCGAGTCGTTCACGCCCGACGCCGCCGAGGCCATGCCCCACGACCCGCTGGGCATCGTGAACGGCATCGCGCTGCCGGCCGGACAGTACTTCATCAGGGCCTTCATCTCCTTCCTCGGCGGCGCGTCCGACGCCAACAGCGCCAACAACAATGCCTTCTCGACCGCGTCGGTAGGCCTCAACTACGCGATCGGCGGCGGCACCGGCAAGACCAAGCAGCGGACGGTCACGATCCCCACCAACTCGTTCCAGACGCTCAAGTTCGAGATCCTCGGACCGGGCGACGGGGTCGTCACGTCGTCGGGCACCGGCCTCACCGGTACGCTCTCGGTCTCGGCCACGGGCACCACCCGCTCCTCGAGTCTGCTCATCCGCACCGGCGAGAAGGTCCTGCCGGGAACGGTCTCGAACATCACCGTCACCGGCTCGCTCAACCGCCTGCAGATCCCCGAGATCAACGTCACAGGCAACATCTCCATCTCGGGCGGCCTCCGCTTCATCGGAGCCAACGGCATCTCCGGCTCCACGTGGTCGATCGGCGGCAGCGACGCGCTGACCGCCCAGGTCGGGAGCATCGTCAACACGAGTCTGAGCAGCACCGGCGACATCGGCACGATGACCGTCTCGTCGTGGACGACCACCGACGGCAGCACCGACGCGCTGGTGGCCCGCTCGATCCGGCGACTAGACGTCGAAGGCGACTTCGCGCCCCGCATCCGCGCCTCGGCCGGCGTGCACACCGTCACCGTCGGCGGCTCGGTCAACAGCCTGATGGACGTCACCGGCTCGGTGACACGCTTCGTCGTCGGCTCCACCGGCTCGTCCTTCGTGCTCAACGCCAGCGGCACCGTCAGCGCCGTCGAGATCAAGGGCGCCATGCAGGGCCGCATCGCCGCCCCCACCATCGGCAGCGTGCTGGTTCAGGGCAGCATGAACGGCGCGAGCATCTTCGCGGGCACGAGTCTTGGCTCCAACGGCGACATCGGCGGCACCGGCACCGCCGCCGACGTCTTCAGCGCGGGCTCGCTGGGCACGCTCACGGTCCGCGGGGCGGCGACCAACTCGCTGGTCACCTGCTCGCTCGACCACGTCGACGGCCAGTACTTCAACGCCGACGACCGCTTCCGCAGCACGACGTCGCGCATCGGTCGCATTCGCATCGTCGGCGCGACCTTCAACACCAACTTCGCCGCCGTGTCGTTCGCGTCGAGCCACTGGATCAACGGCGTGACCGTCATCCCGGGAGCCGACGCTCGCTTCCGCTCGGACTTCCCGACGCCCTGAGCGCCGGTGCCGCTCCGCTCGACGAACACGACATGGACTTCCGCCTTCCTCAAAGCGAGGCGACGGGACGTGTTCTCGCCGTCGGGATGGCGACCGTCACGACGAGGCGCTCAGGCGTGGCTGGGCGCGGTCGGCGGCTTGAGTTCGGCGATGGTCGAAGAGGAAGCGGCCTGCTTGGCGGCTGCCCGCGGCGTCTCGACGCTGTCGCGCATGAGGCGCCCGACCTTGAACTTGACGGCGCGCTTGGCGGGCACGGTGACCTTCTCGAGCGTCTTGGGGTTTTGCGCCACACGCATCGCCCGCTCACGAACCTCGAACACGCCGAAGTCGCGGAACTCGAGGCGATTGCCCTTCTTGAGCTCCGAAATGATCTGATCGAGGAGTTGCTGGAGCACTTCCTGGACGTCGGCCCGCTTGAGCCCCGTCCGCTCCGCAACTTTCTCGATCATTTCGCGCTTGGTCACCGTGGCCATCGACGCCTCTCCATCGGCCGGTCCGCACCGGGCTTGTTCTGGCGGCGGACCGGGCCGCAAAGACCCAATCCGCAACGTGTTATCCGCAACCTACGTCTTCCCTGTTCCGAACGACCGCCCGAGCGACGTTCCCGAGAGCTCCCCCGTTCCGACACGAATGGAACCAGCGCAGCCGGGCGGAGTGTACGCCCGTGTCCTCGCCGTGCAAGCCCCTGTGCAGACCAACCGAACGGCCGTCGAACGCGGGCGGGTCAGAAGCGGAATCCGACGCCGCCGAACAGCCCCTGAAGCGAGGCCGAGCCGAACTCGAAGGCCTCGTTGCCGTCGCCCGATTCGATGTCGAGGAACAAGGCCCTGTAGCCCACCTGCACGCCGACGTTGGGCACCGGTCGCCACTGGCCGCCCACGACGATGTCGAGCCCGGCGGAATCGGTCGTGCCGGGGAGCCACCCGGCGGTCATTTCGAGCGAGATGGTGAATCGTTCGTGGAAGTCGGCGTCGGCTCGCAGGCCCAGCAGCGGGTGCGCGGTGAGCACGTCCTCCGAATCCGCGATGACGCCCGCGCCGCCGTCGGGGAGCGAGAAGGAGACGGATGAATCGATCAGGCGGACGCCGCCGACGACGCGCAGGTCGACCGCCAGCGTGGTGGCGCCCGACGACGACGCGTCGCTGCGGTAGTCGGCGATGGCGTGGCCGGCGGCCAACTCGAAGGTCGCCATGTCGATCTCGGCCTTGACCCGTTCGGAGGCGTCGAAGTCGACGTCGCCCAGCGAGCCGCCGACGGGCTGCTCGCTGACGGCGTCGGCGTCGAAAGCAAAGCCGCGGAGTTCGAAGAGCCACGGCCCCTTGGCGGCGCTGAGTTCGCCCATGGGGGTCAGTCGCGGCCCGCTGAGGTTGAGGTCCTGGGTGGATCGGGTGGCGGCGTCGCCCGACGCGGCGCGAGGGAGCGTCAGGTCGGCGGCGATGCCCGCGTACCAGACGCCCGCGTGGCCCTTGAAGATCCACGGCTCGTTGACGGGTTCAGTCGCCCCGATCGGGGCGGCAGCGCACGCAGCCAGCATCACTGGAATCAGCATGGGCCAAGCATACGCGAACGGGCGGACTCAGCGACCGGTGGCGCGGGCCCGCGCGTCGATGAAGACCTCGGGGAGGCGCAGCCGCTGGAAGAGTTGCACGCCCTTGTTGAGATCGGTGCGATAGACGAGCAGTTCCTCGCTCGACTCGTCGAGCACCAGCAGCAGATCCTCGTTGTTGGCGTCGGCGGTCATGATCGTGTGCTGGCCGGCCTGCGAGACCATGCCGGCCTGGGCCGACGAACCGCCGCCCCCGATCGGGGGCGCGTGGCCGATGGCGTGGAGCGCCAGCAGCGACGCGAGCCCCGCGGCGGCCACGCCGAGGATCCGTCGGTGCGATGAGGTCGAGCGATCCATCGTTGACTCCGGAGGGGCTCAGCGGCCGGGGGAACTTCGACCGTCGGCGTCGAGATCGCGATACCCCACGCCCGTCAGCGACTGCTTGGCCGCATCCCAGCGGAGGGCGATCATCTCGCGGTTGGCCGCGTCGAGCACATAGATGGCGGCCGCGCCGCCGGCGTTCACGCGTCCGCTCACCATCGTGTAGTCGCCCCGGATGCGTCCTTCGCGGGGCGGGGCGGCGTTCTGGGCGTCTGCGGGCGGGGCCCAGGTCACGGCCACGAGCGCCGCGACCAGCAGCACGTTGAGCGCCAGCAGCGGACGGTTGTCCTTGAGGTAGCGGTTCATGTCGGGCTCCGTCCCACGCGAGGTGCGAGACTCAGTCCTGGTGGCCGCGCTTGCTGGGGATCAGGTTCGCGCCGATCACCACGGCGAGGATGATGAGCATCACGAAGTAGTTCATGACCAGCGGCGGCTCGTCGGGCTTGCCGGGCGTCGGCGGCGCGGGGGCGGCGGGCGCGTCGGTCGCCGGGGGCTGCGCAAGGGCCACGGACGTCGCGGCCAGGGGCATCGCCACGACCGTCGCGAGCAACAGGGCTGACAGGAGGTGCTTCATCGCCCCAAGCGTATCACCGGGACCCGAGGCCGGGCCCGAGGGATCGCGCCGAAGCACCGAACAACGTGCGTACGTCGGTTTCAGGCGGCGGCGCGGGCGGTCTCGCCGCCGCGACGCGATCCGAGCACCAGCACGGTGATGTCGTCGGCCTGGTGGAGACTGCCGGCCTGCTCGTCGATGATGCGGGCCAGTCGCCGCACGATTTTCGTCGACGCCTCGCCGGCGGCATGGGCCTCGATGGGGAGGGTCGACGCGAAGCGTTCGACCTCGGCGAGCAATCGCAGGTGCGGACGTTCGCGAAGTTCGAGCGAGCGTTCGCTCCGGGGCGCATCGGCCACGACGCACTCGAGCCCGTCGGAGTAGATGAGCAGCGACTCGCCGGGCTCGAGCCGACAGGCGACCTGATCGAAGGTCGCGTCGTGGGCGATGCCCAGCACCGGCCCGGTGGTGGAGAGTTCGCGGCGGGGCGAGCCGTCGCGACCGCCGATCACCAGCGGCGGCGGGTGGCCGGCGTTGGCGACCCGCACGTCGCCGGTGCGGCAATCGATCACGCCGTAGGTGGCCGAGGCGAACCAGCCGTAGTTCCTCGCGTGGGCGCAGATGCAGCCGTTGAGGCGAGCGAGCACCTCCATGGGCTCGAGCGCGACGTGAAGGCCCGGCTCTCGCCCGATGGTGTCGAGCGCGTGCACCAGCACCATGGTCAGGAGCGCGGCGGGCATGCCGTGCCCGGCGGCGTCGGCGAGGAAGAAGGCGACCCGGTCGTCGCCCAGGTCTCGCAGGCAGCTCACGTCGCCGCTGACGAAACTGATGGGCCGCGAGATCGACGCGTGATCGAGCATCGGCGACACCGACGACGCGAGGTCGATGAACTCCCGCTGCACCGAGGCGGCCAACTGGAGTTCGTCGTGCATCCGCTCCATCTCCTCGCGGATGGCCAGTTCGCAGCGACTGGTGAGCGCCACTTCGCGCCTGAGCGAGCGGACGATCGACTGACGCTGGGCCAGCGCCATGAGCATGGCCGCGACGCGACCGGGATCGACCGTCGTCGTCTCGAAGAGGATGCCCCCCGATTGGTGGCGCGTTCGCCACCGCGAGGGCTCGGGGCAGAGCACGACGGCGGGCAAACCGGCCTCGCGGAGCGACGACACCAGGCCCTCGACGCGGCCTGGATGCGTCAGTTCGCTCAGCGCGACCACCGCGCCGTGGAAGCGTTCCCCCGTGCCGGCCTGCGCGAGCAGCGGCAGCAGTGATTCGAGGTCGCATCGTTCGGCGTGATGCGTGATGCCGTCGCGGGCCGCGGCGTCGGGCCATGATGCCACGATCCGCGGGAAGGGATCGTCGGCGCCGTCTTCCGAGGCGACGAGAAAACGGGGTTGACGGAGCACGCCGCTCATGCACGGAGCGGCCGGCGGGAGGTCGCGCGATCCCCCGGCGGGGGCATCGACGCGAGCGCACCGACGCTGCCGCTCGCCAACGGGGAGCATCGGCTCACTTGGCGAGCTTCTTCATGGCGGCGCGGTCGAAGACGACCTGGTCGCTCTCCTTGAGCTTGAGCGAGTCGAGCGTGTTGCCGGCCAGCTCGATGACGTATTGGGCGGCGAACTTGCTGGAGTATCGCTTGAGCCGGGCCTCATAGGCGGGGTTGGTCCACGTCCACTTGGGCGCGTCCTTGAACGGGGGCGAGAGTTGCTTCTCGGCCTCGGTCCGCGGGGGCTCGGGGGTCATCTTGTGGAAGGCGGTCACGCGGCCGGATCCGTCGACGAAGATGATGTCGATGGGGATGGGGCAATCCCGCATCACGAACTCCATCTCGGAGGGCTTCTTGAAGACGAAGATCATGCCGCCGTCGGCGTCGATCTTCGTGCGTTCGGAGAGCCCCCTGAAGCGGGTCTGGTCGTCGGAGGCGATCTCGAGGTTGAAGGTTCGGCCCGCGATGGTGACCTTGGCGTGGGTGTCGGACTTGGACTTGTCGTCGCAGCCGCTCATGATGGATGCGGCGAGCACGCCGCCGACGAGGACCCCCGCCACCACCGCTCCGGATCGGATGCCCTGCATGCTGGTCTGCCGCCTTTCGAAGGATCGCCTCAGGCGGGGGGCCGGGCACGAAGCCACCGGTCGTCCGCCGCCGTGAAGGTGATCGGCTCTCTGGGGATTCTATTGAGGTCGAAGGTGGCGAGGAACTCGCGGGCGTCCATCGGGCGAGGGGATGGCAGCATGCCGCACCACGAGGCGACGAGTCCGATCACGCGTTGGGGCGTCACGCCCGCGGCCCGGTACATGTCGAGCCGCGTGTCGCCGTGGCGCTTGGCGAGGCGTTTTCCGTCCTCCCCTCGGACCAGGGGAAGGTGGCAGTATGTCGGCTGGGGGCCCATGCCCAGCGCGTGGATCAGCGTCGCCTGCCGGGCGGCGGAATCAAGCAGGTCGTCGCCTCGCACCACGTGGGTCACGCCGTGGCGTGCGTCGTCGACGACGACGGCGAGTTGATACGCGGCCTGCCCGGGCTTGGCCGGATCTCGCCTCGTCCAGACGATGAAGTCGCCGATCGACGACGCGGGGCGGATGGCCTGCGGCCCGGCGAACAAGTCGTCGAACCGCACCACCGCCTCCTCTTCCACGACGAATCGCCAACTGGGGCAGGCATCGTCGAACTCGCGGGGGCGTGAGGGGGGCCGCAGCGAGGCGGGGAATCGAACCTCGCCCGATCCTTCCTGCGGGGCGGAGGCGGCGGCCTCGATCTCGGTGCGGCTCATGGCGCAGGGGTAGACAAGCCCGGCGGCGGCGAGGCGTCGCATGGCGCGGGCGTGCTCGTCGCGATCGGCCGACTGGATGTACGGTCCCTCGTCCCAGTCGATGCCCAGCCACGAGAGCAGGTCGATGGTGAGGTCGATGACGCCGGGCTTGACGCGGGGGGTGTCGAGGTCCTCCACGCGGAGGACGATGCGCCAACCGTTCGAGCGTGCGAGGGCCCAGGTGGCGAGGAAGGTCCGTGCGTTGCCCAGGTGCAGCGCGCCGGTGGGGGAAGGGGCCAGTCTGGTCACGCCGCGGGTCACGACGGGAGGGTACGGCCAGGGCGGTTCCTATCATGTGGGGACGATGATGGAGTCGCAGGAACATGTCGTGAGGATCCGGCGGATCATCGCCGCCCCGGCGGCGTCGGGGACGTTCGCGGGGCGGGTGGTGTCGGCGGTCTTGGCGATCGCGATCATCGTGCTGGCGCTGGTGCTGATCGTGCCGCTGATCGTGATCGGGCTGATCGCGGCCGTGGCGTTGTTCGTCATCGGGACGGCGAAGGCGATGTTCGCGCGGGCGAAGGCCGACAACGGCATGCTCGACGGCCGTCGCAACGTTCGGGTGATTCGCCGCGACTGAGGCGCGGGTATCATCCTCGCCGCCGATGACACGCCCTGCCTTCATTCTCGTCGGACTTGCGCTGCTTTCGACGCTGCAGGGCTGCCGCAACCCGGAGATCCGCACCGACGCGACGTCGGCGGTGCCCGTGCGACCTTCGTTCGCGTCGATGCACGACGGGGGCGACGTGGCGGCGGGTTGGCTGTCGCAGTTCGACGACGCGGCCTTGCGTTCGCTGGTCGACGAGGCGTTGGCGAACAACCCCGACCTGCGTGCGGCGTCGGCCCGCGTCGATCAGGCGATGGCGCTGGCGGTCAAGGCCGGTGCGCCCCTGCTGCCGACGCTCGATCTGGCGGCGGGCGCCGCGTATCGCGATGCGGGCCGGGGCGTCGATCCGTCGGGGGCGTATTCGCTCGGGCTGCAATCGTCGTGGGAAGTGGACGTGTGGGGGCGGCTGCGTTCGGCGCAGGCGGCGGCTCGCTTCGACGCCGAGGCGGCGCAACTCGACCGCGACTTCGCGGCCGAGTCGCTGGCGGCGTCGGTGGCGCGGGGCTGGTTCCTGGCCATCGGCGCGGGCGAACAACTCGCGGTGGCCGAGGAGCTGCTCGCCGTGCGGCGTCGCACGCTCGACGTGGTGCAGGCCCGGCGCACGGCGGGCGTGGCGCAGCCCATCGACCTGAGCGTGGCGAAGGCGGACGTCGACACGGCGCGAGCGGGCGTCGAAACCGCCCGCGAGGCGCATCTCGACGCGTTGCGGAGTCTGGAGTTGCTGCTGGGGCGTCATCCGGCGGCGGAGGTGACGACCGCGACGCGACTGCCCGCGCCGCCTGGACCGATGCCGGCGGGGCTGCCCAGCGACCTGCTGGAGCGCCGGCCCGACCTGGTCGCGGCGGATCGACGCGTGGCGGCGGCGATCGGCCGACGCGAGAGCGCGAAGGCGGCCCGGCTGCCCACCCTCTCGCTGACGGCCTCCTTGGGCACGGCGAGCGACGAGCTGCGCGACGTGCTCAACCCGGAGAACGCGGTGTGGAACCTTGGCGCCAACCTCTTGGCCCCGATCGTGGACGGCGGCCGCCGCAAGGCCGACGTGCGACTGGCCGAGGCGCAGCAGCGCGAGGCGTTGGCGGGGTATGTCAAGGCGTGCCTGAGCGCGCTGGGCGATGTCGAGACGTCGCTGGCGGCCGAGGTGTTCCTGCGGAGCCGGGCCGAGCAACTCGACCGTGCGGCGGCCGAGCTGACGGCGGCCCGCAACGCGGCGGAGCTTCGATATCGGCAGGGGCTGTTGAGCATCTTCGACCTGACGCAGGTGGAGGCGCGGCTCTACGACGCCAAGTCGCAGGCGGTGGCGGTGCGGACGTCGCAGTTCGTGCAGCGGACCCGATTGTGCCTTGCGCTGGGCGGGGGCCACGCGCCGACGACCGGCGCGAAGACTGGAGACCAGTGATGTCGCTACGCGCGTTGTCGCCACACGCATGCCGGCGTTGGCCGGCGGTCATGCTGCTGCTGTCGGCGGCCTTGAGCGGATGCAATCGATCGGAGCCGCCCAAGCCGCCCGCGCCGCCGCCCACGAGCGTCGAGGCGATGACGGTGCGGGAGCGGAACGTGCCGGTGTCGCATCCCTTCGTGGGCATGACCGACGCGTCGCGTCGCGTCGAGGTGCGGGCGCGGGTGCGGGGCTTCATCGTGGCTCGCACCTACCAGGAAGGCGGGATGGTCAAGTCCGGGGACGTGCTCTTCGAGCTTGACGCTCGGCCGTACGAGGCGGACCTGCAGATCGCCCGGAGCCAACTCGACAAGGCCAAGACGGCCAAGTCGCACGCGGACGTGGAGGTGGCGAGGTTCACCGAACTGGTGAAGGCGGATGCCGCCAGCCAGAAGGAGCTCGACGACGCGACGGCGCGACGCGACTCGGCGCAGGCCGAGATCAAGGCGGCCGAGGCGCAGGTGGCCAAGGCGGAGCTCGAGCTGAGCTATACGAAGGTGACCAGTCCGGTGGACGGGCTGGCGGGCAAGGCGCTTCGCGACGTGGGGGCGTATGTCGACGCGGGCGTGAACAGCCAGCTGACCGAGACCATCGAGGTGAATCCGATCTACGTGAACTTCTCGATGGCGGAGCGGGACATCCTGCGATCGCGGACGCTGATCGACTCCAAGCGTCTCTTCCTGCCCGAGGGGGGCGTGATGAAGGTGGACCTGACGCTGCTGGACGGGACGGAGTATCCGCACGACGGGGCGATCAACTTCCGCGACATCGCCATCGATCCGGCGACGGGCACGGCGCGGGCGAGGGCCGAGTTCGCCAACCCGGGGTCGGTGCTGCGGCCCGGGCAGTTCGTGCGAGGTCGCATCAGCGGGTACGAACTCGCCGGCGCGGTGGTGGTGCCCCGCAAGGCCGTGCTCCAGAACCCCGGCGGGTCGTTCGTGTACGTGGTGGTGGACGGCGACCGCATCGACACGCGTCCGGTGGAACTGGGCAGCTGGATCGGCGACGAGGTCGTGGTGGAGAAGGGGCTGGCCGAGGGCGACCGCCTGGTGGTCGAGGGCGTGCAGCGGATCGCCCCGGGGATGACCGTCGAGGTGAAGGCTTCGGGTTCTCCCGCGTCGGCGCAGTGAGGCACGCCGTGATCGGCCGTGGAGTGATTGACGCATGTTCGCCAGGTTCTTCGTCGACAGGCCCGTGTTCGCGTCGGTGATCTCGATCCTCATCCTGCTGGGCGGGGTGGTGACGCTGTCGGCGCTGCCGGTGGCGCAGTTCCCGGAGATCTCGCCCCCCACGGTGGAGATCGCGGCGAGCTACCCGGGGGCGAGCGCGGAGCGGATCGCGCAGTCGGTGGCCGCGCCCATCGAGCAGCAGCTCAGCGGGACCGAGGGGCTGCTGTACTTCCAGTCGCAGTCGGCCAACGACGGATCGTGCCGCATCACCGTGACCTTCGAGATCGGGACCGATCTGGACATGGCGGCGGTGGACGTGCAGAACCGGGTGAAGCTGGCCGAGCCGCGGCTGCCTCAGATCGTGCTCCAGCAGGGGCTGACGATCACGAAGAAGTCGTCGAACATCCTGCTGGTGGCGGTGCTGCGCTCGAAGGACCCGCGGTACGACGAGCTTTTCCTGAACAACTACGCCTCGCTCAACCTGGTGGACGCGCTCAAGCGCGTGCCGGGCGTGGGCGACGCGATGGCGTACGGCGCGAAGGACTACTCGATGCGGCTATGGGTGAACCCCGACCGCATGGCGCAGAAGGGGATCACGGTCTCGGACATCGCGGGGGCCGTGCAGGAGCAGAACGGCCTGTACGCGGCGGGTCGCATCGGCCAGCAGCCCAACCCGACGCCCTCGCCGAGCACGCTGCCGGTGATCACGCGGGGCCGTCTGGAAGAGGCGAGCGAGTTCGAGGACATCATCCTGCGTGCCGAGCCCGACGGCTCGCTGCTGCGACTGCGCGACGTGGGCCGGGCGGAACTGGGCGCCCAGAGCTACGACCTCTTCGGGCGGCTCAACGGCACGGCCTCGACGCTGATGCTGGTGTACCTGCAGCCGGGAGCCAACGCGCTGGCGACGGCCGAGGGGGTCGAGAAGACTCTCAAGGAACTCTCGGCGGGCTTCCCGCGGGGCGTCGAGTACGCCGTGCCCTACGACACCACGCGGTTCATCAAGGTGTCGATCGAGAAGGTGATCCACACGTTCATCGAGGCGGTGATCCTCGTGGTGCTGGTGGTCTTCATCTTCCTCCAGTCGCTCCGCGCGACGATCATTCCGCTGCTGGCGGTGCCGGTGTCGATCATCGGCACGTTCATCCTGATGCAGCCGCTGGGCTTCTCGGTCAACACGCTGAGTCTCTTCGGGCTCGTGCTGGCCATCGGCATCGTGGTGGATGATGCCATCGTGGTGATCGAGAACGTCGAGCGATTGATGCACGAGGAGCATCTCGACCCGCGCGAGGCCACCATCAAGGCCGTGGGGCAGGTGACCGGACCCGTCATCGCGAGCGTGCTGGTGCTGGCGGCGGTGTTCGTGCCGGTGGGCTTCCTTGGGGGCATGACCGGGCAGCTCTACCGTCAGTTCGCCATCACCATCGCCGTCTCGGTGGCGATTTCGGGCATCGTCGCGCTCACGCTCACGCCGGCCCTCTGTCGGCTGCTGCTCAAGGCCCACACGGGCCCCAAGCTGCTCCCCTTCCGCTGGTTCAACGCGGCCTTCGACGCCGTGACGAAGGTGTACGCGGGCTCGGTCCGCCTGACGCTGCGGGGCTGGCCTCTGGGCGTGGCGGCCTTCGGCGTCCTGTGCTGGGGCATCCACTTCCTGGCCACGCACCTGCCCTCGGGCTTCATCCCCGACGAGGATCAGGGGTACTTCATCGTCGCGGTGCAACTCCCCGACGGCGCGTCCGTCGAACGCACCGACGCGGTGGTGAGGCAGGTCGAGTCGTTCCTGGCCTCGCAGGAGGAGGTGGCCGACGTCATCACGCTGGGCGGGCAGAACATCCTGGCCAACAGCGCGGCGCAGACCAACGCCTGCGCGATGTTCGTCACGCTCAAGCCCTGGGAGGAGCGTCCTGGCCGCAAGGGACACGTGCGGGCGGTCATCGGCCGCACGTTCATGGAGTTCCGCACGCTTCGCGAGGGCGTGGTGCTGCCCTTCAACCCGCCGTCGGTCCCCGGGCTGGGCCAGCGGGCCGGCTTCGAATATCAGCTGCAAAGCCGCACGTCGTCGGACCCGCGCGAACTGGCGAAGGTGATGCGGGACTTCGTCAAGGAGGCGCAGACGCACCCGGAGATCACGAGCGTCTCGACGACGGTGAGCGTGGGGCAGCCCCAACTGCTGGCGGAAGTCGACCGCGAGCACGCCAAGGCGCTGGGCGTGCCCATCAACGAGGTCTTCGGAACGCTGCAGGCCCTGCTCGGGTCGCTGTACATCAACGACTTCGACAAGTTCGGACGCGTGTACCGCGTGATGCTCCAGGCCGAGCCGGAGTTCCGCCAGAGCCCCGACGACCTCTCGCGGGTGTTCGTGCGCAACGCCCAGCGGCAGATGGTGCCTCTCTCGACGATGCTCGACACGACCCAACAGGCGGGCCCGGTGACGGTGAGCCGCTTCAACGGGTTCTTGTCGGCGCAGATCAGCGGCGTGCCGGGTCCGGGCTTCAGCACGGGCGACTCGATCCGTCGCCTGACGGACCTGAGCGCGAAGCTGCCTCAGGGATACTCCTTCGAGTGGTCGGGGCAGTCGTATCAGGAGATCAAGGCGGGCAACGCGGCGCCGATGGTGATGGCCTTCGGGCTGATCATCGTCTTCCTGGTGCTGGCGGCGCAGTACGAGTCGTTCTCGCTGCCCATCTCGGTGCTGCTGGCGGTGCCGCTGGGGCTCTTCGGCGCGCTGGGCATCACGTGGCTGACGGGGATGAGCATGGACGTGTACTTCCAGATCGGCCTGCTCACGCTGATCGGGCTGTCGGCCAAGACGGCGATCCTGATCGTGGAGTTCGCGACGCAGAAACGGGCGGAGGGGTTGGGCATCCTCGACGCGGCGGTGGAGGCGGCGCGGCTGCGGTTCCGGCCGATCCTCATGACGTCCTTGGCCTTCATCCTGGGCGTGGTGCCGCTGATGAAGGCGACCGGGGCGGGTGCGGCGAGCCAGCACTCGATCGGCACGGGCGTCTTCGGGGGCATGGTCTCGGCGACGGTGCTGAGTTTCTTCCTGGTGCCCTTGTACTTCCTGATCGTCTGCTCGATCTTCCAGCGCAAGCGGGCGACGACGACGGGATCGCACTGAGTTGACGGGCGTCTGGTCGGCGTGATTCGCCCCATGGCTCGGGCCGGGGCGGTCGCGACACGGCGACGCGACCGCCCCCACTACACTCCTGCCCGATGGAGAGGTCGCCCGCGAACGTGCTGCTGGTGGAGGGCGAGGATCCCGCCGTCGCTCGACGCGTGGCGGACCTCATTGGCGCCGCGACGGAGCGTCTGTCGCTGGTCGCGGTGGTCGCTTCGCCCCGTGCCGCGTGCGACGTGCTTGCGGGCGCTGCCCGGGTCGATGCCGTGGTGCTTGACGCCACGCTGCCCGAGTCGGACGCCCGTTCGGCCATCGCCGCCCTCAGGACGGCCCGTCCGGCCGTTCCCGTCGTGCTGCTCGAGCGGGCATCGTCGCGGACCGAGGCAGGGGCCGACGACCGGGTGTGGCTCGAGGAACTTGACGGCGCGATGCTGGCGCGGGTGGTTGAGCATGCGAGCGAGCGCTGCCATTGGGTGGCCGCCGCGGGCGGGTCGATGGAGCGGGCCGAGGCGTTCCTGTCGGCGTGTCCTGCGGCGACCTTCATCAAGGATGCGGCGGGCCGCTACGTGTTCGCGAACCGGCGATTCGAGCGGGCCTTGGGACTCGGTGCGGGGGGCTGGCGGGGTCGACGCGACGAGGACCTGCTTCCGGCGCCGGCCGCCGCCCTGGTGCGAGCGCACGATGCGGCGGTGCTTGACGAGCGTCGCTCGATCGAGTTTCAGGAGACCATTCCCGGGCTCGACGGCGAGCGCGAGTGGCTGAGTTTCCGATTCCCGCTCGTGACGGCTCCCGGCACGGTGCACGTGGCGGGCATGGCCGTCGACGTGACGCGGCGTGCGCGGGGCGACGAGGCCCTGCTGGCGGCCGAGGCGGCCCGATCGCTCGCGGTGCAGCTCAAGGCCGACGCCCTGGACGCCTTGCCCGCGAAGGTGGCCCTGCTGGACCATCGCGGCACGGTGCTGGTCGCCAACGAGGCGTGGAGGGCCGGCATGTCGCCCGTGGCCTCGACCGACGAGGGCTTCGAGTTGCCCGAGGAGGGCCTCGATCCGGCGGACGCGAATCGGGTGCTTCGCGGGCTGCACGACGTGCTGGGGTGCGTGCGCGAGGCGTGGTCGACGACCTGTCGTCGCGGCGAGGCGGGGCGGGTCGATCGACGCGTGGAGATCGTCGCCGTCCGGGGCGCTGGTTCGGATCGGGTCAAGGCCTTGGTGAGCGTTCGCCACGAGCATGCGCCGCCGATGGCGGCGGGCGACGCCGCCGCGGGACGCCTCCACCGCCGGGTGATCGAGACCTCGCACGAGGGCATCTGGGTGACGGACCGTGACGGCCGCACCACGCTGACCAATCGGCGGCTGGCGGCGATGCTGGGCCGCGAGCCCTCGGCGATGGAGGGCCTTCGCCTGAGCGACATCGCCGGCCCGTCGCAGGTGCGGCTGGCAGAGGCGGCGGAGCGATCGAGCGGCGGCCTGCCGGTGCAGTACGAACTCGAACTGCCCGCGGGCCCTGGGCGGACCATCACGGCGAGCGTCTCGGCCTGCGCGATGGTGGACGAGGCGGGGAACATCGAGGGCACGCTGCGGATGCTCGACGACGTGACCGAGCGTCGCGCCACCGACCGGGCCGTGCGGGAGACGCAGCAGCAACTGGTCCGCATGCAGAAGCTCGAGGCCATCGGCCTGCTCGCCGAGGGCGTGGCGCACGACATCAACAACCTGCTGACGGCGGTGCGGGGCTACGCCGGCCTGACGCGCAGCGCCCTGGGGGCGGACCATCCCGCGCTCGAGTCGCTCGACCAGGTCGAGGAGGCGGCGCGGCAGGCCTCGGGGGTGGCCTCGTCGCTGCTGACGTTCGCGAAGGGCGGGGCGTCGGAAAAGTCGCCGGTGCGGCTGGGCAGCGTCGTCGACGAGGCGGCGCGGCTCTTCCGACGCACGCTGGGCGCGAGCATCAACCTGGCCATCGACACGCGCGCGGGCGACGACCTGTGGGTGCGCGGCGATCGCACGCATCTGCATCAGGTGATCACGCACCTGGCGCTCAACGCCCGGGACGCGGTGCGCGAGCAGGGCGGGTCGATTTCGATTCGGGTCGAACCGGCCCGCGACGGAAGCGACGCCGGGCCGTGGGCCGCGCTCGTGGTGGAGGATGACGGCTCGGGCATGACGCCGGAGGTGCAGGCCAGGATTTTCGATCCGTTCTTCACCACCAAGCCCGAGGGAGAGGGGATGGGGCTTGGGCTCTCGATGATCCACGGCATCGTGAAGGATCACGGAGGGCGGATCGACGTGCACTCCTCGCCGGGAGAGGGCGCGCGGTTCCGGGTGCTGCTGCCGTGCATCGACGCCGCCGTCGCGCAGGAGCCCGCGACCACGTCGGAGTGGGCCGCCCGGGGCTCGGGGGGAAGCCTGCCACCGGGCCCCGCGATGGTGGTGCAGGAGAGCCCGATGATTCGGGGCGTCGTGGGTTCGATGCTGGCCTCGCTGGGGTACGACGTCGTGCACGCCTCGGACATGGCCGGCGCGCTCGAGACGGCCCGCGGCCACGGGACCACGGCATGGCTGGTGGTGTCGGACGCGACCCTGCGCGACGGCTCGGCGAGGGCCCTGCTCGAGTCGCTGCGGGCGACCGCGCCGGGGGCGTGCGGGGTGGCGATCTCGGACGCCACCCCGGAAGGGGGGAAGGAGTCGCCAGGGCTGGTGACGCTCCGCAAGCCTTTCCGGGTCGCCGACCTCGAGGCGTGCCTGCGAACGCTGGGAACGACGACCGGGGCGACGACGGGCGGCTGACGGTCTCCATACCGTTGGACATCGCATGAATGAACTGATCAGGGTTGTGCTGGCCGACGATCACACGCTGGTTCGCCAGTCGCTGTCGCGCCTGCTCAACGAACACGCCGACATGCAGGCGGTGGCGGACGTGGGGAGCGCGGACGAGGCGGTCGAGGCCTGCCTTCGCCCGGGGGCGGCCGTGGACGTGGTGCTGCTCGACATCGACATGCCCGGCATCGCCGCCTTCGACGCGGCACGAACCATCATCGCCAGGTGTCCGGGGGTGAAGGTCGTCTTCCTGAGCGCGTTCACGCACGAGCGATACATCCAGGCGGCGTTGGCGTGCGGGGCGATGGGCTACTTGTGCAAGACCGAGCCGCCAGAGAAGGTGGTCAAGGCGATCCGCGCCGTGGCCTCGGGGCAGTCGTACTTCTCGCCCGAGGTGCAGTCGCGCCTGGTGGTGGACACGTCGGGGGTCCACCTCGAGATGAAGCCGACGATGCAGCACCTCACGCCTCGAGAACTCGAGGTGCTGACCTACATCGCCAAGGGGCTCTCCAAGAAGGAGATCGCCAACCTCATGCACCTGTCGGTCAAGACGGTGGAGAACCACACGGCCAACGTGATGAGCCGCCTCGACATTCACGACCGCGTGGCGCTGACGCGACTGGCGATTCGCGAGGGGCTGATCGAGCCCTGACGGGCCCGGCGGCCGGTCCCCAGGCCCTCTTGAGGCATGGGTGACACGATCCACATTCAGGGGATATCCCCTCGACTGGGCACATTTCCGGGTGCCCCCGAGCAGGGGATGTGTTTCACAAGTCGCTTGACTACAGCAGTTTGCGCCGTCCACCGACGATCCCCCAGATGGGCCGCAGGTTTGGGGGCGAATTACCTATACACGCGTTTCGGGGGGGGTTCCGATAGTCTGCACGTCAGCGAATCACCCTCGATTCCGCACATGGCACGGTGGCACAGGCCGTGGTTTGGTGGAAAGGACTCTGTCGAATCACCCGGCGGTGGAACCGGGAAGTCCGAGCGGCATCGAGGGGCGATTGGCACAACGAAGGACGATCACATGACTTCTCCGATGCAGAGCGCAGTGGCGGCGGAACTGATGGGCGGCAACGCGACGGCGAGCCGGTTCGAGAACTCGGGCCAGCAGATCGCGGCGGGTCGCCCCGACCTGATGAGCCGCGTGAGCAATGCGCAGGCCCGCGTGCTTGAGTTCCTGCTGGCCGGCCTGACCGAGCCGCAGATCGCCGAGAAGATCGGCCGCAGCCGCCACACGGTGCACGACCACACCAAGGCGATCTACAGCTCGCTGAACGTCAACAACCGGGTGCAGCTGGTGCTGCTCTTCTCGCAGCAGCCCTCGCAGCCCGCCGCGGCGGCGGCTCCTGTGGCGACGGCCGCCCCGGCGCCCGCTCCCCAGCAGGCCCGCCCGATCACCTCGGGACCGATCAACGACGTCGTCTTCACGCAGGCCCGCCCGATCGGGCCGGCGAAGAACCTCGCCGTCGCCTGAGCCATCCGCGACCCATCGCGGGGGCATGGAGGCCGCCGCGTCGCGACACGCTCGTCTGTGAGCAGGAACCCGGTCATGACGACCGGGTTCCTTCTTTTTTCTCGCTGGGCGGGAATGGCATCGCGGGGATTCAATCGCCCATACGATCGGTCGACCGACACACGCCGTCCCTCCCGACTTGCCGCGACGCAAGGTCCACCACCCCATGGCACCACTGCCCGTGCCCGACGTCCGTGCCGCCCCCCCCGCGGCGTTGCCTCCCGCAACGCAGGGGACGTTGCTCGACGAGGTGGCCTCGATCGTCGCGACCCACCTTGAAGGCCATCCCGAACGGACGCGCATCCCGGGCTTGAGCATCGGCATTGGCGTCGGATCGCTGCCGGCCCGGATCGTGCACGCGGGCCGGACGCGACGCGAAGGAGGCGAGCCGGTCGGCGATCACACGCTCTTTCGGGCGTGCTCGATGACCAAGACGGTGACGACGGTGGCGTGCCTGCGACTGGTGCAGCGCGGGTGGCTGTCGCTCGACGCGCCGCTGGCGGACATGCTGCCACCCGACCTGCTGCCGGCCTCCTGCACCGAGGGGTTCGACCGCGCCGGCATCACGCTGCGTCGGGTGCTGTCGCACACGGCGGGCTTCAACGTGTACAGCTACGACTTCGTCGATGACGGGCTGACGCTGCCCACCAGCGAGCAGTTGCTCCGGGGCGAAACGGAACCGGACAAGGCGTTGCGACTGATCCGCGAGCCGGGCAGCGCGTGGGACTATTCGGGCGGAGGCTTCACGCTGCTGCGGCCCTTGATCGAAGCGGTGACCGGGCGCGATGCGGCGACCATCATCGCCGAAGAGGTGTTGCGTCCGGCGGGCATGACATCGAGCACCTTCCGCTTCGACGAGGCGACTCGCTCGCGATTGGTGACCGGGCACGACCCCGACGGCGCGGAGGTGCCTTTCCGACAGATTCCCGACCTTACCGCGAGCGGGCTCTTGACCACGGCGGCGGACCTGACGAAGTTCTGGCGTGCCTGCATGCCGGGCTCGTGTCGCGCCACGGGCATCCCGGAACTGCTCAGCCCCGCGATGCTCGCGGACATGCTCAGGGACCAGCGGCCGAACGCCCAGGGGCTGGCGTGGGGCCTGGGGTTTCAACTCGACACGCACGGAGGATCGCCGATCTACCGCCACGCCGGGTGTCGTCCCGGCCACTGGGGACATGCCGAGGGGCATTGGCAGGGAGGCCTGGTGTTCGTGACGCTCTGCAACGGCCAGAAGGGCGACGAGATCTACAACGCGCTCATCGGCAAGGTGCGGCGCGCCCTGCATCGCGTTCGCACCGCGGCGCGTGCGGCCGTGCGTTGAGTCGAACGCGCCTTTCACGCTCCCCAGAGCGTCGAGGCGGGGCGGACCACCTTGACCTCCGGGGAAGCGACGTGCCGGGCAGGATCGACGACGCGGATCCACTCGCAGGGCCGGTCGTGATGCGAGACCATGACGCGAGGTCCGGGAGCGCCGTGCACCTCGAGCGCGCGTTCCGGTCGGTTGCACTGGCGCGACAGGTGCAGCAGCACCACGGCCTCGCGGGGAGCGATTCTCGCCACGGCGCGGGCGGATTCCTCGTTGCTGAGGTGGCCCTTGCCACCCATGATGCGCTGCTTGAGATGGTCGGGCCGATTGCTGGCCAGTTGCATCTCCGGGCAGTAGTTGCTCTCGATGGCGAGCACGTCGACGCCACGCAGGTGTTCGCACAACTCCTGGGAGGGGCGGCCGGTGTCGGTGGCGTAGCCCAGCGAGCGACCGGAAGCGGTGCACTCGAATCGGAAGGCGGCGGTGCCGGTGGAGTCGTGGGCGACGAGGATGGGATGAACCATCAGGCCGGGCAGCAACTCGAAGGTGTCGCTGAACAGTTCCGTGCGTCCGGCGGTGACGCCCAAGCGAGATGCAAGCCCGGCGTGGCGCTTGTGGACGTGGATCGTCGTGTGCCGATCGCGGCCGTTGATCCATCCCTCGCACCAGTGATCGCGATCGAGGTGGGTCAGGATGACGTGATCGATCGTGGCGACCGGGTGCCCCACCTCCGCGAGATGGCGACGGGTTCGGCGAGGGGAGAGGCCGGCGTCGATCAGGATGGTGGTGACATGGCCGCCGCGGCGGACCGACAGCAGCGAACAGTTGCCCGAGGAACTGCTCGAGAGGACGCACACACCGATCTCGGCCAGGACCTGCTGCATCGGTCGGGAAACGGTAGCGAGGATCGCCGTCGCCGCCGCGTCCCTACCATCCTCGTCCAATGCCCGACGACCTGCCCGAAAGTCTGCAAGCCGCCCCGATCCCGCCTCGCTCGTTCAAGAAGAGCGACCCGGGGCTGGTGGCCGACTTCGCCGTCGAGGCCGCCCGCCTGCTCTTTGACGACAAGTGCGAGGAAGTGACGCTCCTGGACGTGCGGTCCAAGAGCATGGTGTGCGACTACATCATCATCGGCTCGGGCACGTCGGACCGGCAGATGGCCTCGGCCTTGGAGCACGTCAAGCAACTGGGCCACGGCAAGGGCTTCACGGCCTTCCACGTGTCGGCCGACGACGGCTCGACGTGGCTCTTGGCCGACTTTGTCGACGTGGTGGTGCACCTCTTCGAGCCCAACGTGCGGGCTCACTACGACCTCGAGACGCTCTGGGGCGACGCCCCCCGTGTCGAGTGGGAACGGCCCGACCAGCGTCGACGCGATCGCGCCGGGTTGGGCGGCTGATCCGGCGGGTTCGGACGCCCGCCATTCCGCACGCCGCGTCACTCCCCATGCGGTACCAGATTCCCATCCATGCCGGCGAGCGAACCTGCACCGCGCACGTCGGGTCGGGGCTCATCGCCAACATGGGACCGGTGGTCGCCTCGGCATTGCGGCGGCAGGCACGGCGGGCCTTCATCGTCGCGGATTCGCGCGTGCCCGGGGCGTTCACGCTGGCCGCGGCGGAATCGCTCAAGGGTGTCGGGCTGGCCTCTCGCGTCGTGGCGGTGAAGCCCTCCGAACAAGACAAGTCGCTCGCATCGCTCGAGCGATTGCTGGTCGAGATGGCCCGCATGCGGCTCGAACGCGACGACATCGTGGTGGCGATGGGCGGCGGGATCGTGGGCGATCTTGCGGGCTTCGCGGCGGCGATCTATCGGCGAGGCGTGCCGGTGGTGCAGTGCCCCACCACGCTGCTGGCGATGGTCGACGCCTCGGTGGGCGGCAAGACGGGCATCAACCTCGACGCGGGCGAGGGTCCGCTCGCCGAGCCGCTCAAGAACGTCGTGGGCGCGTTCCACCACCCGCACGTGGTCATCGCGGACGTCGACACGCTGCGATCGCTCCCGCCCCGCACGCTCCGCTGCGGCCTCGCCGAGTGCATCAAGCACGGGCTGTTGGCGGGCGGCGCGGGCGACCCTGGACTCCTCGACTGGACGCGGGGGAAGTTCGCCTCGATTCTCAGCGCCGATCCGGCCACGCTGGCGGAACTGGTGTCGCGGAACATCGCGCTCAAGGCCCGCGTGGTCGAGCAGGACGAACGCGAACAGGCCAGCGACGAGGCCGGGGGACGCGCACTGCTCAACCTGGGCCACACGTTCGGGCACGCACTTGAGACCTTGCCAGGGCTGATCGGCCACCCGGGTTCACTCCCGGGCGGGCTCCACCATGGCGAGGCCGTGGGCATCGGACTCGTGGCGGCAGCCACCCTGGGAGCAGCGTTGGGCCTGACCCCGCCCGACATGGCCGCCTCGCTGCGGGAACTCCTCGAGGAGGCGGGGTTGCCGACCCGAGTCGACCACTTGCCCGAGGATGATCGGATCATCGATCGGATGCGTCACGACAAGAAGGTGCAGGGGGCGGCGATGCGGTTCATCGTGCCACTGGCGGGCCACGGGGCCAAGGTGGTCCGCGACCCCCCCATTCAGGCGATCGCAGCCGCCCTTCAAGCGATCAGGTTATAAGACCTTTCCCTTTGTTTGGGTGGGCTGGTGTCCCCCTCAAGCGGGAATCGTCCCTGTTCCGATACACGCATGGACACCCCACGACTCGGGTGTCCGGGAAGGTCGGTCGAGGGCGTCCGCGAGGACGCGACGGTGTGGCGCGACCCTCCCCGAGCAGGTTCTTTTTCCGGCGCGTGCGCCATCGGGGCCCATTTCCATGCGGACCATCGCGATCATCAATCAAAAGGGCGGCTGCGGCAAGACGACGACGGCGATCAACCTGTCGGCGATGCTGGCCCGAGCCGGCAAGAAGACCCTGCTGGTGGACCTGGACAGCCAGAGCCACTGTGCGGCGGGTCTGGGCATTCCCGAATCGAGGGTGGACCTCGACATCGGCGACGCGATGCTGGCGGCGGGCCACAAGCCCATCGACATCGCACGGCTGCTGTGGCAGCCGGCGGCGAACTTCGACCTGGCACCAAGCCGCATGCGACTGGCGGGGCTCGAGGCCTCGCGAGGCGGCCTGGCGAACCTGCCGGACAAGGAGCGGCGACTGGAGGCGGCGATCGACCTGATCGGCGCGAACCACGACATCGTGTGCATCGACTGCTCGCCCTCGATCGGCCTCTTGACGTACAACGCGTTGGTGGCGGCGGACGTGATCCTGATTCCGGTGGAGACGAGTTTCTTCTCGATGCAGGGGGCGACGCGACAGGTGAACACGGTCAAGTCGCTGAGCCGCAAGTTGGGCATCCACCGGCAGGTGTGGATTCTGCCGACGATTCACGATCCGTCGAACCCGGTGGCGATGGACCTGCTCGACGAGCTGTACCGTCGGTTCGGGGAGCGGGTGATTCCGGCGGTGATCCGTCGCGACGCCAAGCTTCGGGAGGCGGCGAGTTTCGGGCAGACGATCATCGATTACGCCCCGGGAGGCACGGGTTTCGAGGACTATGCGCGGCTGGCGGACTGGGTGATCTCGCATTGGACCGTGAGTCAGGATCTGGACCGCGCCTTGGCGGCAGGCCCCGAGGACGAGGCGCCGATCGAGGACCCGGCGGACGAGTACGGACAGACGGACGCCACGGAAGAGGCCTGCGACCCCGAGGATGCCGAGGAGGCGATGGCGACGATGCAGCAGTCGCCGGGCATGATGGCGGCGACGGGTTCGACGATCGAGGCCAAGCCGGGCACGCGGGCCGAGGAAGTGGCGCGGCGAGCGCAGGACTTCGTTCGTCGAGCGGTGCAGGCGCGTGCCGACGACCGGGTCATGGGTCGGCGTCCGGAGCCGATGCGTGCGGCGATGCGACCCGAGGCGCCGGTGGTCCGGCCGGTGAACGCCGCGGCGCGACGACTGCTGGGCGTTCGCGAGACCAATCAGGGCGTGCTCTTCGTGCAACCCGCCAACAGCGGGAGCACGATCGCCGTGGCGGGCACGTTCAACGACTGGTCGACGACTTCGCACCAGATGAATCGCAACGACGAGTACGGCGTCTTCGAGTTGTGCCTGCCGCTGCCGGCAGGCAAGCACTACTACCGGCTGGTGATCGACGGCGTGTGGACGGCGGACCCGTACAACAATTGCTGCGAGGTCAACCAGTTCGGCGAGGCCAACAGCGTCGTGTCGGTGAGCGAGCGGGGCGCACCGGTGCCCGCGTCCACTGGCGCGATGTGAGCCGGCGGCCCGACGGGGCCGTAGTCAGGCGGCAAAGGGAACCGACAGCCCGCGCGGGCGTCGGAAGGCGAGTCGAGTGGCGAGTCGAGTGGCGGGTCGAGGGACGCGTCGAGATAGGGAGTTCCGGCGGATGACCAACCCACAGAGTCGCATCGGACCCCAAGGACCGGGAAGGCCCGGCAAGCCCAGCGGCGGCGCGTCGGGCAAGCCCCCGTCGCCCCTCTCGCAGCACCTGGCGGCGAAGGACGAGTTGGGCCTCACGGACGACTCGTACCTGACCGGCGACAACGGCTGGCCCGTGACGGGGGAAGAGGCGACCGAACTGCAGCGCGAGTATGACGCGTTGGCCGATCTCTTCCTGAGCGAAGACGCCGCGCCGCCGGCTCCCGCGCCGATCATCAAGACAACGGCGGCGGCGTCGACCGCGTCGCCGTCACCCGCGCCGCTTTCACCGACCTCCAAGCCGCCTGCGATGCCGCTCGCCGTGCAACCCGCGAAGCCGGCGACGACGGCGTGCACCGAGCGTCACCAGCCATCGCAGGGAGTCGACTGCCTGGTCGTGGGTCACTTGCCGGTGATGGACAATCCGTGGACGCTTCAGTTCGCCCGCATGCTCGCGGAGACGACCGGGCACGCGGTGGCGCTCCTGCGTCTTGGCTCGAAGGCGATCACGCTGGACGTGATCTTCGCCGACAACGACCAGGCGGTGGCGCTCAAGGCGGGCGGCCCGACGGCGCACTTCCACGACGCGCTCGCGAGGGCGCGAGCCGTGGCGCCGAGACTGCTCATCCGCGTCGACGAGACCTCCGAACTCGAGTTGCTGGCCTCGTCCGGACAGGACGGTGCGGCGACGATCGATCACGTGTCGCTGCTGTGCGGCGGCGACGAGGCGTCGATCGTGACGGCCTATCGCACCATCAAGCAGCTCACGGGCAATCCGGCGCTGGGCTGCGCCGGCGACGCCGACGGCTCGGGTCGCGGTCGGGGTTCGGACATCGGCGTGGCGATCATCGGGACGGAGCCCGACGCGGCCGCCCGGGCGTTTGGCAAGCTGAGCCGCACCACGCAGACGTTCCTCGGGCGCACCATCGCCAGCCTGGGCTGCATCCGTCGCATGGACTCGTGCGTGACGTCGCTGCTCTTCCGCGGCGAGTGGGGACGCAGCGTCCGGGACATGCTCGAGCAGGTGGGCGACCTGTGGCAGATGGGATCCGCCCCGACGCGCCGAGAGTCCGCGACGGTCGCGCCGTCGGCGGGCACGAACGCCGCGGCGGTCGCAGCCGGATCGTCGCTGTCTTCACCGACCGATCGGGCGACAACGCCCAGCGCCGCCGCGAGTCCAGCCGCGAGGACTGCGGCGTTGACGCCGGCGCGAATGCCGGTGGGCGGGGGCGAGACGCCGACGGCGGCGATCCTGCCCGGGCTGATCCCCATGGGCATCCGCTGTCCGTACCAGCCCAGCGTTGAACTCGCGATCGACGCCCACGGGGGGCTGCATCTGGTGGCGATGCTGCCCGAGCGGCATGGCCCGGCGGGTCCGGCGACGGAGGCGGTGGCCATGCTTCTGGCGGCCTCGGCGTGGGCGAGCGATCATGCGGAGTTGCTGTGCATGGCGCGTCGCGAACTTGATGTCGCCCGGATCAAGACCGGACCGGACTTGCACCTGCTGACCGAGGATGCGAGGTGGGCCCGCCACGTGCTCAGCACGGGCATTCGCGTGCACCTGCTGGCGGTGGCCAACGCGAACGGCCGTTCGACGTGGGTGTGCACCGACCTCAACTGAGCTTTCAGCCTCGACATCGTGCGGCACGGGGCCCGGCCACTACGATCGTGGCATGGTGACGCTGATCTCGTCGTGGAATGGCGCCCCCGCCACTCGCCTGGCCGCGGACTTGCACCGCAAGGGCATGCCGCTGCTCGACGCGATCGTGGAGGGCGTCAAGCTGGTGGAGGACGATCCCGAGGAACTTTCGGTGGGCTACGGCGGCCTGCCCAACGAGGCGTGCGAAGTGGAGCTCGACGCGTGCGTGATGGACGGACCGCTTCACAAGGCCGGGGCGGTGGCCGGGCTGCGGCGCGTGCGTCACGCGGCGGCGGTGGCGAGGGAGGTGCTCCGGCGGACCGACCATGCGTTGCTGGTGGGCGAAGGTGCGCTGCAGTTCGCGCGTCAGTGCGGCTTTGTCGAAGAGGACCTGCTGACGCCCAAGGCGAGACAGGCGTGGCTGGCGTGGAAGGCGGAACTGTCGCCCCGTGACGGCTGGATCTCGCCCCGGGAGCAGGCCAGCGACTTCGGGCATGCCATGTGGGCGGGACACAAGGACAACGCGACGCCGGGCGGACCGCCGCCGCCAAACGATTCATCGACGGCCCCCACCGCTCCCTTCACGTACGGGACGATCCATGTGTCGGGACGGGACGAGCAGGGGCACTTGTTCGGCTGCACGAGCACGAGCGGGCTTTCATACAAGATTCCCGGCCGCGCGGGCGATTCTCCCATCGTCGGGGCGGGCGTGTACACCGACGACGCGGCGGGTTCGGCGGGGTGCACCGGGCGTGGCGAGAGTTCCCTACACAACTGCGCGGCGTACGAGGTGGTCCGACTGATGGAGGGCGGGGCATCACCCGAGCAGGCCGCGTTGCAGACGCTGGCTCGAATGGCGGGCCGCACGCGGGAACGGCGACTGCTCAGCACGCCCGGCCGGCCCAACTTCAACGTGACGATCTACGCGATCCGCAAGGACGGCGCGACCGGGTGCGCGTCGATGCACCAGGGGTACGAATACGTGCTGCAGGAAGGCGACCTGACGCGGGTCTTGCCCGCCGCCTTCCTCTTTCCCAAGGCTTGATCTGACAGTTAGTTGCGCACCAACACCACGGCGGGCCGCAGTTCATCCTTGAATCGCCCATGGGTTTCTGCTAACGTGGCTTTGTTCTTGGTGTCCACGATGTCCGACGCGGGCGACTGCGTTGGACGGGCGTGGGTGAAAAGGGAAGTGCGGTGAAAAGCCGCCGCGGACGCGCCGCCGTAAGGGGCCTGACGCGAAGCATTGGGAGCCGATCGGCGGACGATGGTCTGCCGGCTGGTTCCAGCCACTGGCGGGTGAGATCGGACCAACAGAGGGTCCGTCACCACGGCCGGGAAGGCGATGCGTCGCATGCCTCGAGCCGGAAGACCTGCCAAGAGATCGTCGGATGGCCCTTCGCGGGCTTGCCGGCTTGGATGGTGCAGCGTGCCCTTCGGGGCGTGGCATCCATCGCAAGCGGGCGGGCAAAGGGAAGAACCGGCATCGGCGTCGCCCCTCTGTCTCCGGGCGTGGCTGCGTGCTGTGTCTGAACTCTCGCCGCGTGGGGCCTCAAGGGCCTTGGAGACGTCGCGTGCCGCGCGATTCGGACGCGATCACCCCGCTGAGCGGAGAGAGAGAAGCGGCTTGGACACCAAGAAGATGTTGCTGAACATCGGAACCATGTGGTGCGCGGCGGCGCCGACGGCCTTGGCCTCGACGCCCTTTGCCGACCATGTGACTGGCTACGTGCCCGGCGCATTGGCGAGCACGGGCTACATGCAGCCGCTGGCGGCAGTCGGCACGCCGACGCGGTACACCGGGGCCGGGGTGTATCCCTCGGCGGTGACCCCGTTCAACCCGGCGTTCATGCCCGAGGAGATCGTCGCCATCGGGGCCGGCGGATCGCTGACGCTCCGCTTCGACGACCCGGTCACCAACGACGCGGCGAACCCGCACGGGCTTGATCTGATCGTCTTCGGCAACACGTTCTTCGCCGATCGGACGTACCCGTCGGGCGTGGTCGACGGCGTGTTCGGTCCTTTCGCGGATTCGCTGGTGGAAGTCTCGGCCGACGGCATCGACTGGCGACCGCTGGCGAGCGGCTCGCTCAACGGGTTCTTTCCGACGCTCGGGTACAGCGACCTGACCGACCCTTACGCGGTGGTGGCCGGGACCGTCGAGAGCGACTTCACGCGACCGGTGGATCCGACATTCGATCCGATGGGCAAGTCTTTTGCGCAGGTGCTGGCGGCCTACGCGGGTTCGGGCGGCGGCACCGGGCTCGACATCGCCTCGAGCGGGCTTTCGGCCATCTCGTTCCTGCGGATCAGCGTGACATCGGGCGAGTTGCTCATCGACGGCGTGTCGGACGTGGCGGCCGTTCCGTCTCCGGCGACGCTCGCATCACTCGGGCTCCTGACTTCGTTGGCCGCCCTTCGGCGTCGTCGCTGATCGCTCCCGATGCTCCAGACCATCCGGCCCTTGAATGCTCGACCGGCCCGCGGTTTCGCGGGTGCCCGGGTCATGGCGTGCGCCACGATCGCGTGGTGTGCGGCTGGATCGCTCGCGCAGGAGCTCCGCCGCCCCACCTTCGAGGCCTCCTGGACCCATCTGGGCGGCGGGCCGTCGCGTCGATCGGTGGTGCACGCCCCGCCTCCGTCGATGGCCGGTCCGCGATGGGTGTGCACGACGGACATCGACGGAAACCCGGTGACGTTCCTGGGGCAGGCGCATCCGACGGTCTTCGCGGGCGAGGGAGTGGAGGACGGCTTGGTGTTGGCGACCGGGCTGATCGACGCGGACCTTGGTGAAGCGACGCTCAACCCGTACCGGTTGTTCGCGATTTCGCGATCGACGGGGCGAGTTGCGTGGCAGGCGGCGATCGACCCGCCGACGTTGGCGTCCAACCCCAGTCCGACCATCGACGAGCGTCGACGCACGGTGCTGGTGGCGACGGGACGGACGCTGCACGCCTTCCATCTGGGCAACGGGTCGCCGGCGTGGAGTTTCACCTCGCCGCGAGACTTCGTGAATGTCTCTCCACTGGTCACGCAGGATCGGGGGGCGGCCGACCGGGCGTTCGTCTGCGACTATGACGGCGGGCTGACGTCGAGCGGCGCGGCGGTGCTGCATTGCGTCAATGTGGCCGCCTTCGACGCCGTGCGCAACCCTCACCAACCCGGCGCGGTCGTGTGGCAGGCCTCGGTGGCGACCAGTTCGGGCAACAGCGTCGGTTACCTGCCGCGGGCCGAGGGAGGGAGGGATCTGGTGTACGCGGGGTCGCCCGGGCGCTACCGGATGACGCCTGGGCAGATTCGCGCATGGCCGATCGAGCCGATCGCACAACCGCCGACACCGGCATGGACGCGGGCCAGTCCGCTGGTGCAGGGCTTTTTCGGGGGCGTGTGCGTGAGCCCCGCGCCGGAGGGATCGCCCCCGGGTGCGGCGGGTGCGGTGCTGGCGGCGACCTACTCGTTCTTTGGAGGCATCGACTCGGCGAACGTCGTGAATCTCGATGCGGGGACGGGGGCGTTGCGGTGGGCGGCTGCGGGCAATCGCACGCAGTCAATCCCGGTGCCGGTGGGCGGGGATCGCGTCGCGCTCTCGGGCGGGCTCGACGGCTACTCGACTCGTCCGACCCTTTCGCTGCTGCAGGAGACGGCGAGCGGCGCGACGACGGCGTGGACCACGCCCGACTCGATGACCATCGGCGGCTGGACGAATCAGCCCATCCTGTGGAGTTTCGGCGGGCGGAACCTGATGGCGGCGGGCACGCCGCCGGTGGCCCCGACGCCCGCGTTCGACAATCCGTACGAGTTGTCGGCGACGTTGCTGATGGTGGATGTCGACCTTGCTCCGAGCGACGAGGGGTTTGTCGTTCGTCAGTGGAGCGGCGTGGGCGGCGGCACGGCGGCGACGGCCTCGTCGCTGTATTCCATCGGCATTGCGGGATTGGCGTCCTTCGGGCCCACGCCGGCCGATCTCGACATCGACGGGTCGTCGACCATCGACGTGGCGGACCTGATGGCGTGGGAATCGTCGCCTGGTTCGCGTCGGGATCTCGACGGCGACGGCGAGATCGCCGCGACGGACCGCGCGGTGCTGACGGGGACGTTGCGGTCTCGCGAGCGGGCCATGTTGACGGGAGGTCGTCCGTGAGGCGCCGCCGCGGGTTCACGCTGGTCGAACTGCTGGTGACCATCGCCGTGATGGGGGTGTGCCTGTCGCTGATGATGCCCTCGCTGCGGGCGGCGCGGGAGTCGGGGCGATCGGCGGCGTGCACGTCGAACCTTCGCCAGATGACGCTGGGATGGGTGATGTACGCCAACACGTGGCAGGAGCGGGCGATGCCTCTGGCGTACACGCGGACGCCGGACGTGCCGCTGGGGGGCGAATCGATCTACTGGTGGGGCACGCACGGCACGACGGCGGCGGGCGTGGATCACTCGAAGGGGTTCCTGTCGCCGTATCTCGACGGCTCACTGAGCGTGCGATCGGTGTACGAGTGCCCGTCGCAGGCGTGGGGCAGCTACACGCCGCAGGGCAACCCCGATCGTCCGCAACCCACGAGCACGTTCGGGTACAACGGCTATTACCTGACGCCCTCGCGAACGCCGGGGTGGGATCGATCCATCGGGTTCCGTCCGTGGCGACGATTGTTCGAGATTCCCGCTCCGGCGGCGTTGCTGGTGTTCGCGGACACGCTGCTGCCGGGATCGCCGGCGTCGAACTGCGCCCTGCTGGATCCGCCGCTGCTGTACGCGCGTCGCGCCTGGACGCCCAATCCAGCGCCGACGACGGCCTTTCGTCACCACGCCCGTCGGGAGGGCGACGGAGGAACGACGGGCACCGCGCGGGCGGACGGTTCGGTGCGGCACGTGACGGCCCGGGCCGAGTGGCTGACGCATCCGTCGATGGGCATCGGCTCGGTGGGCCTCGACAACGAGGCGTATGTGCCTGACGCGGCGGCGTGGCGCTGAGTCGCCATCGCGATCGTGCCACTACACTTGAAGCCATGATCAAGACGATCCTGCGCTGGACCTACATCCTCGCCTGCCTGCTGGCCATCGGTCCGGCCGCGGGTTGGCTCGCCAGGTTCGTCCGTGACGGACAGGGAGGGCATGCCTGCTCGCTTCTGGTGGGCGAGACGCCGATGGCCGGCGCGATCATCGGCATGGCGGTGATCGCGGCGGCCGCCGTGGTGGGCGTCATCGCCTCGCGTCTCTTCTCGCTGGGAACGGGCTTGGCGATGGCGGGCGTGATGTTCGGCTGGACGTCCTGGCACTTGGGAACCGTCGAGTCGATCATCAGGGCCACCGGCGGCTCGGTGAACCTGCTCGTGTTGGCGCTCGAAGGGTTCGTGTTGACGGCGGCGGCGGCCGGCATCGCCCACGCGGCGACGTTGGCGGCGGCGTCAAGCCAGCCCGCGCTGACCACGAAGCCCGGTTCGAGGCTGGCGGGCATGCTCGTCAAGTCGGCGGATCGTCCCGCGATGGGCGTGACGGCGGCGGCCGTGGTGATCGGCGCCGGTGCCGCAGTCGCAGCGGCCTCGCTGCTGTGCATGAGCGGGCTCAAGGGTCAAACCCTGATGGGAGCGGTCGTTGCGGGCATCGCTTGCGGCATGGCCTCGTGCTATGTGGCGGGAGCCGCGAAGGTCAGCCTGCATCCGGCGGCGCCGAGCATCGGCATGGTGCTGGCGGCGGTCGCCGCTCCGGTGGCGGCGAGGTTCATGCACGGCGATCAGTTGCTTTCGGCGTTGTACGCCGATCGGCTGCTTGCGGCGGCTCGGCCGCTGCCGGTGGATTGGGCGGCCGGAGCGTTGCTCGGAGTGCAGGTGGGCATGGGGTGGGCGGGCGCGGTGCTGGATGTTCGGGCCATGGAGATGGGCGAGCCCACGCCAGGAACCTGACCCTTTGGGATCCGAATTCGACGCCTTCGCGACCGAGGCTGAATCAGGGGCTGCCGGGGCGGCGAATCCGTGGACATGGCCCCTTCCCTACCATCGGCATGTCTTGATGTCTCGGGAGCGGACTCCCGCTCCCATGGGTTCGACGCCCGTTCGGGGCGCATCACGACCTGCTGCCCGGAACCGATCATGACCATTCCCTCCATCCGAACCGGCATCTCCGCGACCGCGATGCCGGACGTCCAGGCCAGTCGGGACGTCCGTCGAATCGCCATCGACCGCGTGGGCGTGAAGGACGTGACCTATCCCATCCGCCTGCGGACCAAGGACGGGGGCGAACAGACGACGGTGGCGTCGATCAACATGTACGTGGCGTTGCCCGACCACCAGAAGGGGACGCACATGAGCCGGTTCCTCGAGGTGCTCAATGAGCAGACCTGCGAACCGCTGACGCCGGACAAGATTCCGGCCATCGCGCGGGCGATCTGTGAAAAGTTGCACGCCGAGGTGGCGCACTTCGAGTGCTCCTTCACCTACTTCATCCGCAAGGAGGCCCCTGTCACCAAGATGCCGGGGCTCATGGACTACCGGGTGAAGTTCGAGTGCACGGCCAACGGCGTGAGCGAGTTCATGATGTCGGTGGCGGCGCCGGCGGCTAGTTTGTGCCCTTGCAGCAAGGAGATCAGCGAGTACGGGGCGCATAACCAGCGGTGCCGCATCGAGGCCAAGGTGAAGTTCGAGGGCATGCTGTGGATCGAGGACCTGGTGGGCGTTCTCGAGCAGGCGGCCTCCTGCCCGGTGTACGCCGTGCTCAAGCGGCCTGACGAGAAGTTCGTCACCGAACGGGCGTACGAGAATCCCAAGTTCGTCGAGGACATCGTCCGGGACTTGGCGCTGGGCCTCGAGGCCGAACCCCGCGTGACCTGGTACGAGATCAGCTCGGAGAACTTCGAGTCGATCCACAACCACAACGCGTACGCACAGATCACCCGATCCAAATCCTGACGCATTGCGGATCTCGACATCCGCCACGCGTGGCGATGGCGGGTGACGACTTGCTGTCACGCGTGCCCGCCGTGCGCGTACACTGTGGCATGCCGCGGGCGGTGTCGCGTGCGGCGCGGAGAGAGACATGCCTTTGCCGTGGGCGTCCATCAGATTGGCGGGAGTCGTTGCGCCCATCGCGTTGGGCTGCGTCATGCACCAGTCGCTGGCCGTGGGCGTGGAGGCGGAGTCTGAACGGCGCGAGCGGGAACTGCAGCGGCTCTCGATTTCTGCTCGATCGCAGATGATGACCTTCTCGCGGGCGATCTGGCTTCGCGAGCGGGGCTCGCCTGGCGCCGACGCGTGCCTGTGGCAACTGTGGGAGAGCGATTGGACGGCGATCCGTCGAATGTCGGTGGCCTCGTTGCCTGCGTGGTGTCGCGACATGAGGGCCGATGTCGCGGCGGAGGAGAGTCGCGACTATGCGATCACCTTCCTGCACTCGCACGCGATGCCTCAGGCCTTGCGTGACGCCGCCTCGACACGGACCTCGCCCGCGTTCCGTCCCGACGTGTCGATGGCGCCGGCGGCATTGCCCGGCACGCCGTTGATGGCGAGCCCGTCGCGGGCGATCCAGATGTCGCTGGACGACACTCCGTCGCACACGGTGGCGCCCGGCGCGAGGGCTCGCCTCTCGCAGGCGCGCATGTTCGAGGACCGGACCGACTCGGTCGTCGCGGGCATGATCGCGACCAATGAAGGCGGATTGCTGGACTGAACCATCGCGGCGCGATCAGTCGCGTTCCTTGCGGACGCCCAGGGGCGATCGCTTGGGTTCACCGTCGCGTCTGGGGAAGAGCTTGGGCGTGGCGGCTCCCTTGCCCAGCACGATCACCCGGCCCGTGGGCGTGTCGAACGTGCGAACGTGCACGGCCTTGAGGGCGTGGAGCGCGGCCTTGGACTCCTCGAGTTCCTCGTCGGCCTGTTGTCCCTTGATGAGCAGGACCTCGCCCCCCGCGTGCCCTTCCGAAGGGGCCTTCGCGAAGGGAATGGTGATCTCCGCGAGCGAGACGAGCCGCCCGACGGCGCGGGCCACCACGGCGTCGTAGGCCTCGCGATGACCGCCGTGACGCCCCGCGCCGGTGCGTTCGCCCCGATCGTGGGCGGCCTTTTCGGCTCGCTCGCAGAGCACCGTCACGTTCGAAAGGCCGAGGGCCTGAGCCGTCGTGCGCAGGAAGACCGCTTTCTTGCCCGTGGCTTCAAGCAGCGTGAATCGCAGGTGGGGCATGGTGATGGCCAAGGGCATGCCGGGCAGGCCGCCGCCGGACCCCACGTCGATCACCGTGGCTCCTTCCGGCAGTTCGGAGAGGGGCGGCAGGAGCGTGAGCGAGTCGAGGATGTGACGCATCCATGCCGCCTCGGGTTCGCGAATGGCCGTGAGGTTGGTCGTCTTGTTGGCCTCGAGCAAGCGCTCGAGATAGGCCCCCAGCCGCTCAAGATCGCCGTCATCGAACGCGATGGCGAGCGAGGCGGCGGCATCGAGAAACTGCTGCGTGGGGGCCAAGGGCATGAACGATCATACCAGCGCATGAAGCGGCGACGTCCGCTCGACCCTGCCGGACGGGTCCTCGTACGCTCCGGCCGTGGGCGACGCCCTGCTTGCAACCGACACCGACTCGCCGTGGCGCAACGCTCGACGCGCATCGTCGGCGGCGGCACGCGCTCGCGTGTATGGCCTGCTGGCGTGCTTCGTGGCCGGGCTTGCGTTGGCCGACGCCCTGCGAGCGAGCGTGTCGTGGCCGTGGTGGATCGCCGCCGCGGCCTGCGGGATCGCGGCCGCGGGCGTGGCCTGGACCCGGTGGTGGATCGCGCCGATGCTCGCCGCTTCGGCGTGCCTTGGAGGAGCGTGGCATGTCACGCGGGTGGTCGAGTCGCGGGCCGGCACCTTCGCGGCGATGCTCGACACGCAGGGAGCGGCCGAACCGTTGCTTCGACTTCGCGGGATCGCCCTCACGTCGCCTGCGGCAGCGACGCCGCCCGCCGGGCGGCTCGCCTCGTTCTCGCCGCGGCCGGCCGCCCAGCGATTCACCTTCGAAGCCCAGGCCATCGAGAGCGATGGCACGTGGCGACCGGTGCGGGGCCGCGTGTGGGTTCGCGTGGCTGGTGCGGCGCCCGCGGCGTTGGTCGCCGGCGAGCGGGTGGAGTTGCTCGGGCGATTCTCGCCCATCGAGCAGGCGGCCAATCCCGGAGCGACCGACATCGCCGCCATCGCGGCCTCACGCGGGTTCTGCGGCACGCTCCACGTGTCCGATGGCACGCTTGCGAGGTCCCTGGGCGTTCCCGACGGCGCCCTCGATCGTCTCAGGTCGTGGCGACTCGAGACCTTGGACGGCGTGCGGGGGCGGGCCAGAACCGTGCTGCTGAACGCGGCGGGCGATGACGTCGCGGTGCGGAGTCTGGTGCTGGGATTGATGCTGGGTGAGTTCGACGCCTCGCAGGGCGAGATGGTCGACGCCTTCGCGCGGCAGGGCGTGGTGCACGTGCTGTCGATCTCGGGCTTCCACCTGAGCGTGATGGCGGGACTGGCGATCGTGCTGCTGCGTCTGACGGGCGATCGCGGGTGGCTGGAGCCCTTGACGGTGGGCGCGCTGGTGCTGCTGTATGCGTCGATCGTGCCGCCACAATCGCCGATCCTGCGATCGGCGATGATGACGGCGTTGATCATCGGAGGGGAACTGACCTCGCGCCGTCACGATCGGCTGACGCTGCTTGGCTGGATCGCGCTGCTGCTGCTGATCCGCGACCCGATGGAAGCGTGGTCGCTGGGCTTTCAGCTCAGCGTCGGGCTGACGGCATCGCTGCTGTGGCTCACGCCCCACGTGCGAGAGGCGTTGATGCCATCGCGACTGCGGGGAACGATCCGTCCCGGCCACATCCGCGTCCGAGATCGCCTGGTGGACGGGGCCGTCACGGCCGTGGCGGCCAACGTGTCATGCTGGCTGGTGTCGGTGCCCGTGCTGGCGGCGCGGGCGGGGGTGCTGAGTCCGCTGGCGGTCATCACGGGGTTGCTGCTGACGCCGCTGGCGACGGTGTTGCTGTGGGTGGGCTTTCTCTCGCTGCTGGCCGGCGTGGTGGTGCCGGGCGTCGAGGCATGGGCGAGCGGCCTGATTGGCCTTCTCGCGTCGGCGACCATCGGGGTGGTTCAGTGGTTCGATGCGTTGCCGGGCTCGAGCGTGCGAGTGCCTCCGATCTCGTGGGCGTGGACGCTGGCGACGACGGCCGCGGTGGCGATGGCCTTGCGGCTGGGCCTGACCGGATCGTGGCCCTCGCGACGACGATGGGCGGCGACGGGCGTGGTGGCAGCGTGTGGCTGCTGGCTCGTGGCGGAGTGGGCGGCGGGCGCGGGGCTCGCGGCTCGCACCGCCCTGCGGGTGGACACGCTCGCCGTGGGCGACGGCACATGCCACCTCCTGCGGAGTGGACGCGACGCGGTCTTGTGGGACGCGGCGGGGCCTGACATGGGCGGGCCTTTCTCGCCCATCGTCGCGGCGGCGAGGCGGCTGGGCGTGCGGGAGGTGCCGCTCGCGGTGATCACCCACCCCGACCTCGACCACTTCGGCTCGATCCTCGACGTGGCCGAGCCGCTGGGCATCCGGCGGGTGCTGGTGCCGGAGCGGTTCGTGGCGGAGGTGGAGCGGCGGCCCGACGGCGCGGCCGCGGCCGCCCTGCAGGGACTGCGAGCGTCGGGTATCGACGTGACCGTCGTGGGCCGGGGCGACCGGATCGTGTTGGGATCAAGCGTCATCGAGTTCCTCTGGCCCGAGCCGGGGTTCGGCGGCGCCGAGGACAACGATCACTCGCTGGCTGCGGCGGTGTCGTCGACACTCTTTGGTCGCGAGCCCATGCTGCTGCTGACGGGCGACGTGGAAGACGGGGCCATCGCCCGCCTCAAGGAATCATGGCCCTCGCTGCGTCCTGCTGCGGCCGAAGTCCCCCACCACGGCTCGGCGCGACCGGCGTCGATCGAGTGGCTGGGCGGATGGCTCCAACCCCGAATCGTGCTGCAATCGAGCGGTCCCAGGCGGCTGGACGACGCGAGGTGGGAGGAGGTTCGCGCCTCGCGAACCTGGTACTGCACGGCGAGGGACGGAGCCGTGTTCGTCGAGTTCCTCGCGGGAGGCGACGTGCGTCACGGGAGCTTCCGCGGGACCGTACCCTGAGTGACGATGCTCCGCTCGCCATGGCACCACCTGATCGTGCTTCTCGCCGCCGCGTTGCCGGCCGGCTGCGCCACCAACACGTGGAAGGACCATTACCACGCGATGTCGACCGGACCGACGGGTTCGACGGTGGCGGGCAAAGCGATCGTCGAGCGTCGAACGTGGGAGCAGTTGGAGGCCTTCGTGTCGCCGCCGGGCGAGCGGGTGGTGGGCGAGAGCCGGTTCGAGTCGGCGTACGTGCCGGACATGGGCGACCTGCTTCGATTGGCCGGGGAGGTCGGCGCGACGCGGGTGTACTGGTCGAGCGAGTTCAGCCGCACGGCGATCACGGAGGGTTCGATGAGCCGGCCTCGCGACATCAGCAGCCGGGGCGTGACGACCTTCCGGGGCTCCGACGGCAAGGAGCAGCGGGTGACCACGGAAACGACGACGACGGTGTGGGAGAGCGTGCCGTACTCGCGGACGGACCAGATGTACCGGTACCTGGCGATCTTCACGGCTCCGCAGCCCTGATCGCTCCGTGGCAGACGCCGCGGGAATCTGGCCGGAATGATCGCACGTTGACGGGGGCCGTGGCCAGCCAGACCCGCGACGGGGAGCGATCGAGCTGGGCGAGGGAAGGGAGCGTGATCAAGCCCGGCCCTCCGCGGCCGCGTGCACGGCGGCGATGGCGTGAAGAATCGCGGCGAGCGTTCGCGGGCAGGCATCGGCGGGCACGCGGAGGAGCTCCCGCGTGGGCAGCTCGACGACGATGGGAGCGCTCGGCGTGCCCATCGCGACGCGGGCCTCGACGAAGGCGGTCGCTGCGAGTTCCCTGCGGCGGCGGTACAGCATGGGAGCCGAGATGCCGCGACGATCACAGAACTCGCGAACGCAGAGGCCGGACCGCTCGAAGTCGTCCAGCACGGCGGCCCAGCGGGCACGGGTGGATGGTGTCATGCCGCCAGTATGACCGAGG
>CAIYWI010000075.1 GCA_903929885.1 uncultured Phycisphaerales bacterium | reverse complement strand
GCATCTTCCTCGCGGCGCTGCTGGCGTTCGCCTGCACCTTCACCGTCCGCTTCACCGAGGCGGCGGTGGTGACCACGCTGGGCAAGGCCGACGAGAACGACGTCATCAAGACGCCGGGCCTGCGGTTCATCGTCCCCTACTTCCAGTCGGTGACCCGCTACGACACCCGCGTGCGGGTGCTCTCGACGCGGCTCGAGACGCTCAACACCGCCGACAACCGTCAGGTGGTCGTCGAGACCTTCTGCACGTGGCGGGTGAGCGATCCGCTCAAGTTCTATCAGCGGTTCAGCAACGCGGGCTCGACGGCCGAGGAGCACTACCGGGCCGCGGAGGGCGCGCTCAAGGGCAACATCCGCGCCGCGGGCTCGCTCGTGAGCAAGTACCGCATCAACCAGCTCTTCGCCCCCTCGACCAGCGCGGAGGCCACGCCCCTGATGGAACTCGAGGCGGGCATGAAGCAGGCCTTCGAGTCGTCGAACGACTCGACCGGCCTCAAGCTGGCCGATTACGGCATCGCGGCGGTGGACGTGGGCATCACCCGCATCGTGCTGCCCGAGGAGACGACCAAGGCCGTGTTCGAGCGCATGAAGGTCACCCGCGAGGGTCTGGCCAAGGCCACCGAGAGCGAGGGCAACTCGCGGGCCCAGTCGCTCAAGGCCGAAGCGGAGGCCCAGGCGCGGAAGATCACCGACTTCGCCGAGCGTCTTGCCCAGGAGATCCGCAACAAGGGCGACATCGAGGCGGCCCCCTACTACGCCCAGATGAACACCAATCCGCAGCTCGCGGTCTTCATCGAGAACATGGACTTCATCCGCGAGGCCTTCGGCAAGCGCACGACGCTGGTGCTCTCGGGCTCGATGCCCGGCGTGAACCTGCTCTTCCCCGACGCCCTGGAGCGTCTTCGCAGCGGGCAAATCCCCTCCCCCACCGAAGGCCACTGGCTCAGCGACGCCATGAAGTCTGAACAGCCCGCCGGAGCTGCGGGCAACGCCGCACCCAAGGAGGCCGGTCGATGAACCCGCTTCGAACGCACCCGCTCCTGGCGCCCGAGGGCGACGGCGGCGACCAGCCCGCGCCGCGCCGGAGCGGCTCCATGTCGCTCCGCGAGAACGCCGGCCAGGCCCGAGGCGACGACTCGCCGCTGGACCCGGCCAACCAGTCGCTCGCGGATTCGCTCCGCGTGATGCTGGGCATCCTTCAACTCGGCATGTTCGTGCTCGCCGGCTGGTACTGCCTCAGCGGCCTCAACAAGGTCGAGGAAGGCACCCAGGGCATCCGCCTGCTCTTTGGCCAAAAGCAGGGCGAGGCGCTCGATCCGGGCCTGCACCTCAGCGCCCCCTACCCGCTGGGCGATCTCATCGCCGTCGACCGGGGCCTCAAGACACTTCAGATCGACCGCGACTTCTGGGTGTTCGTGCCCAACGACACCCCCGAGGGCACGAGCGTCGAGAAGCTCATGCCCACGCAGTCGCTCAAGCCCGACCAGGGCGGCAGCGGATCGGTGCTCACGGCCGACGGCAACATCGCCCACACCAAGTGGAAGGTCGGCTACCGGCGCGACGATGTCGCCCGCTACGCCCAGAACGTCCTCGAGTCCGACGAGATCGAGCTCGTCCGCGCCGCCGTGAAGCGAGGCGTGGTGCAGGCCTGCGCCACCGTCACCATCGACGAACTGCTCAAGCAGTCGGCGTCCGAGACCGCCTCGGTGGCCGCCCGCGCCAAGGCCGTGGCCCAGCGCACGCTCGATTCGTTCCAGAGCGGCCTGGTCATCGACCAGCTCACGCTCGATCAGACGATCGCCCCCCTGTGGGTCCGCAGCGACTTCGCGAAGGTGCAGTCGGCCGCGGCCGACGCCGCCAAGGTCGTCGATCAGGCACGCTCGGAACGCACCAATCGCCTGAACTCGATCGCCGGCGAGGCCGTGCCCTTCCTGCTGGCGGCCATCTCGGCCTACGAGCAGGCGGTCGATCGCGGCGACAAGGCGGCGATGGAGGCCGGCCTGGCCCGCGTCGATGCGCTGCTGCTGGGCGAACCCGTCGAACTCGACGGCCAGAAGGTGACCGCCAAGACCAGCGGCGAGATCGCCACGATGCTCGCCGAGGCCCGTCGCGATCGTGCGGCGGCCATCACCACCGCCACCTCGGCCCTCGCCCGCTTCGAGGCCAAGCAGTCGCAATACGCCATCAACCCCGCCGTGATGGTGCAGCAGGAATGGACCGGCGCGCTCAAGACCTTCCTGTCCCGCGACAGCGTGCAGATGGTCTACGTGCCCGAGAATCTCTCGGCCATCCGGCTGATGCTCAATGCCGACCCGGACCTCGCCAAGGCCATCGACCGAGCCCAGAAGGCCCGCGAGAGCGAGCAGGCCGAGCGAGAGCGCATGGAGATGATGCAGCGCGAACGCTTCAAGACCCAGACCGGCGGCGGCGAGGTTGCGGGCTGACGCACCCGATCGCCCGCGAGAGGACGACCCCACCCATGAACGACTCACTCGTCGTCTGCCAGCAGGTCAGCAAGATCTTCAAGGACTTCTGGATGCGAGACCGCGCCCGCGCGGTCAACAGCCTGTCCTTCGAGATCCGCCCTCGCGAGATCTTCGGCCTCCTCGGGCCCAACGGATCGGGCAAGAGCACCACCATCAAGATGATCCTGGGCCTCCTGCGTCCCACCTCGGGTCGCATCGCCCTCTTCGGCAAGAGCCCCACCGACGTCGCCGTCAAGCGTCGCATCGGCTACCTCCCCGAGGAGTCGTACCTCTACGGCTTCCTCAACGCCCGCGAAACGCTCGACTATTACGGCAAGCTCTTCGAGCTCGATCACCGCACCCGCACGCGTCGCATCGACGAACTCCTCGACATGCTGGGCCTGGCCAACGCCCAGTTCCGGCCCGTTCGGGAGTACTCCAAGGGCATGCAGCGGCGCATCGGCATCGCCCAGGCCCTCATCAACGATCCCGACCTGCTCATCCTCGACGAGCCCACCACCGGCCTCGACCCCCTGGGCACCCGCCAAATCAAGGACCTCATCCTCGAACTCGGCCGTCGAGGCAAGACCGTCCTGCTCTCGAGCCACCTCCTCGCCGACGTCGAGGATTGCGTCGATCGCCTCATCATCCTCTACGGAGGCACCAAGCGGGCCGAGGGCACCTGCGACGACCTGCTCGTCAGCCAGTCTCGCACCAGCATCGAGGCCGACACCCTCGACGAGGCCACCGTCGCCGAGATCGATCGCCTCATCCGTCAACGGTCGCATGGCGCCAACTCCATCACCAAGGTCGCCAGGCCCCGCCAGTCGCTCGAGGCCCTCTTCATCGACATCGTCGAGAAGGCCCGCGCCGAGGTCGCCACGTCGGGCGCCATGTCCGGCGGCGACACGGCCTCCTTCCTCAAGGCCGAGGAGGTCGAGGGCGATCAACTCATCAGCCGCCTGACCTCGCTCGAAGCGCCCGCCGCCCCCGCCGCCGAATCCGGCATTCCCGCGACGACCGCCGCGGGCCCCGACTCGGGCATGATCGGCTCGCTCCTGCAGCCGGCGGCGTCCGAACCGGCCGCTCCGGCGCCGGCCACTCCCCCCGCCGCCGCCGGCCCTGCCAAGGCCCCGCCCGCCGAGCCGGCACCTCGGCAGGACATCGACACCTCGTTCATCGGCGGCCTGCTCGGTGACGCAGGCGGCGATCAGGGTTCGACCTCCTCCGGCCCCCGCGGAGGCACCCGGTGAACATCCGCTCCTGGCCAGGTCGGCTCAACCGCCTCCAGCAGTCTCGAGGGTTCAAGGTCGTCGCATCGTGCGTGATCGTGCTGGCGACCATCGCCTCGTGCATCGCCTATGCCGTCGCCGTGTCATCGCAGGCCTCGGCCAGCAAGGTGACGGCGGAGGACATGCCCGCGCCCGCCCCACAGGCCGCCGAAGGCGAGGCGCCGCCGGCGGGGGACGTGCCACCGCCGGCGCTCTCGGCCACCGGCGAGATGATCAACGACATTCTCGCGGCCAAGCAATCGAGCGTCGGGTTCGTCATCGGCGCGTCGATCGTCATGACGCTGGCCTTGGTGATCACCTGGCTGGGCCTGGCTCTCTCCTATCTGGGCTTTGCGGTCCTGGGCGCGGCCTTGGCCTGGTTCTTCTCGCTCATCGGCCGCGGTCGGGACCTGGGCATCGCCGCCGGCGGGCTGGTGGGCCTCGTGGCGGGCTTCACCGCGCTGGTGCAACTCGCGCGGCTGCTGCTTGCCAGTCCGCATCCGGTGACGGCGATCGCCCGCAACGTCGTCAATGAAGCCGTGCGGATGAAGGTGTCGCTCATCTTCATCGTGCTGATGGTCTTCGGGCTGGCGACGCTGCCGATGATCCTCGACCCGGGTCAGCCGCTTCGCTACCGCGTGCAGTCGTTCCTTCAGTTCTCGACGGCAGGGTCGTTCTGGATCATCGCCCTGCTGGTGCTGGTCTTCTCCGTCTCGACCGTCGCCACCGAGCAGCGCGACAAGGTGATCTGGCAGACGGTGACCAAGCCCGTGTCGCCGTGGCAGTACCTGCTGGGCAAGTGGCTGGGCGTGTCCGCGATCTCCGCCGCGTTGCTGCTCGTGAGCGGCTCGGGCGTGTTCCTCTTCACCGAGTACCTGCGGGCCCAGCCGGCCATCGGCGAGAGCGACGGCTATGTCACTCGCGGCGGCAAGGGCCTCACCGAAGACCGCCTCATCCTCGAGACGCAGGTGCTCACCGCCCGCAAGACCATCCGCCCCACCCCTCGCGAGACCGACGCCCAGTTCGAGCGGAACGTGGAGGAGATGGTCGAGTCGGAACTCAAGCGAGTCGAGTTCACCGTGGGCACGCCCGCGGAAATCGAGTTCCGCCGCGAGCAGCTCCGCAAGACGATCTCGGAGAGCCTTCGCAAGTCGTATCAGATGGAAGGACGCGTGATCGCCCCCGGCGACACCAAGGTGTTCAAGTTCGACGGACTGGGGGACGCCGCGGGAAGCGGCCGCCCGATCATCCTCCGCTTCAAGTTCGACTCGGGCGCCAACCGGCCCGACGTGGCCTATCGGCTCACGATCCAGTTCCTGGGTTCTCCTCCGGAGGTGGTCCCCATCGCGCTGGGGCAGTACCACTCGATCCCGCTGACCAACCGCATCCTCGACGGCGCGGGATCGGCGGAACTCTCGATCACCAATGGCGATGTCATGACGCGCCTGGCCAACCCCGAGGCCCTCTCCTTCAGCCCCGAGGGCATGGAACTCTCGTACAGCGCGGGTTCGTTCAGGCCCAACTTCTTCCGCTGCCTGGGCATCTTGTGGGTCAAGCTGGCCTTCCTGTCGATGCTGGCCATCTGCGCCGGCACCTTCCTGTCGTTTCCGGTGGCGTCCTTCGTCAGCATGACGATCTTCCTGTGCGCCGAAAGCGCCGGGTATCTCAAGTCCGCGCTCGACAACTACGCCACCGAGGACCAGCAGGGCAACGTGCTCATCGTGCAGACCGTCACCGCGAAGATCGCGACGATGGTCTCCAACATCTTCGACGTCTACGCCGACCTGCGACCCACCTCGCGATTGGTCGAGGGGCTCGAACTCTCCGGCATCGATGTCGTCCGGGGCACCGTCGTGCTGGCCGGCGCGACCGCCATCCTCTTCGCGCTCGCCATCTACATCTTCCGCCGACGCGAAATGGCCCTCTATTCGGGTCAGTGAACCGCGGGAACCGCCCCCCGTCGCCGACGAATAGAATACCACGTGGGCAGGCTTCCTCCATCCGAGTCGCCCCGACGGGGCAGGACGTGGCGAGAGCAGACCATCGCCGCGATGGGCCGCGTGAAGCGGTACGTCGCCGAGTTGCCCAAGGCCGCTCGCCACCGCGAACGTCATCACGAACCGCCCTTCAGGCTGGCCGTGTCGCCCGAGACGCTGGCGAGCCCGCTCGCGGCCGCATGGCTCGGTCACGCCACGGTGCTCCTGCGGCTGGGCGGCCAGTGGATCCTCACCGACCCGGTCTTCTCCGCTCGCATCGGCATCCCCGTCGGACCGCTCACCATCGGCCTGAGCCGCGAGCTCCCGACGGTCGACATTCCCACGCTCCCGCGACCCGATGTCGTGCTGCTTTCCCACGCGCACTTCGACCACCTCGACAAGCCCTCGCTGCGGCGGCTCGCCCACCCCGACACTCGCGTCATCACCGCCGCGGGCACGGGGCGTCTCGTGCCTCGCGGCTTTGGGCAGGTCGACGAGTTGGCATGGGGCTGCGAACTGGCCGCCGGCCCCCTCACGCTGAGGGCCATGCAGCCACGCCACTGGGGCGCACGCATGACCGTCGATTCCTTCCGCGGCTACAACAGCTACGTGCTCGACAGTCTCGAGAAGCGCGTCCTCTTCGCGGGCGACACGGCCCTGACCGATTGCTTCCGCCCCTTGGCCGCCGAGCCCAAGCGAACCGACCTGGCGATCTTCGGCATCGGCGCGTACGACCCTTGGATCCACAACCACGCCTCGCCCGAGCAGGCGTGGGCGATGTTCGTCGAGTCGGGCGCGAGGCGACTGCTGCCCATGCACCACTCGACCTTCAAGCTCAGCGACGAGCCGCGTCACGAACCCATCGCCCGCCTCTTCGCGGCGGCCGGCACCACGCACGACGCGATCGTCGGCCACGAACTCGCGACGCTCTGGACCGAGTGATCCGGCATCCTCATGCTCTTCGCCCGACAGGACGCACCAGCCGTAGCCGTGGTGCGCCGCCCGGCTTGGCGGGCAAGCCCACGGCCGAGCGCCGATCCGCGAATCGGCCCGTCGCCATCCATCGCGTGCAGCGCGGTCGTCGACGACTCGGACGCCCATGCTCCCATGAACGCGCCATATCTGCCCGCCATTCGCGAACCGGCGTCCTTCCGTGGGCTTGCTCGAAGACTCGCCGCGCCACACGGCCACGACTGGCATGCCCTGCCGGGCGACGCGACCAACGCCATGCCGCCATCGGTCGTCATCGTGCCGCGATCCACCGATGCCCGAGCGTCAGAGAAACAACCCCGCCACCGCACCGGTCATCCAGCACGCGCACGCCCCGGCGACCATCGCTCGCGGCGCGATGGATGCAAAATCACTCCGCCGCGACGGCGCCATGGCCGAGAGCCCGCCGATCTGAATGGCGATCGAGGGCAGGTTGGCAAAGCCGCACAGGGCGTACGTGGCGATTTGGCACGATCTCGACTCCATGGTGCCTTCACGGATGTGCCTCGAGAGATCGAGGTAGGCCACGAACTCGGTGGCGACGATCTGCTGCCCCAGCACCGCGCCGAACTTGGCGCAGTCGGCCTGCTCGACGCCCATGCACCACGCCACCGGCATGAAGAGCCATCCGAGCATGCGCTGGAGCGTCAGCGGTTCGAGGCCCGCCCGCTCGCTCAGGTACGACAGGGGCCAGTTGACCATCGCGATGAGCGCGACGAAGGCCACGAGCATGGCCCCCACGTTGGCGGCGAGCCGCAGACCGTCCGACGCGCCCGCCGCAGCCGCGTCGACCACGTTGCGGGACTCCTCGCCTCGTTCGCGACGCAGCCGCTCGAGATCCTCCGCGGGCGGCTCCTCGGTCTCGGGCATCATGATCTTGGCCATGACGAAGCCCGCGGGCGCGGACATGATGCTGGCGGTCATGAGGTGCTTGGCGAAGAGGATGCGTCCCTCCTCGCTCTCGCCGCCGAGAATGCCGACATAGGCCGCCAGCACGCTGCCGGCGATGGTGGCGAACCCGCCGGTCATGACGGCCATGATCTGCGAACGGGTCATGCCCGCGATGAAGGGCTTGACGGTGAGCGGGGCCTCGGTCTGACCGAGGAAGATGTTGGCCGCCCCCGAGAGCGCCTCGGCCCCGGTGACGCCCAGCGTGCGACGCAGCACCCAGGCGAGCGATGCCACCACGGGCTGCATCACGCCCACGTGGTAGAGCACGCTCATCAGCGACGCGAAGAAGATGATGACCGGCAGCACCTTGACGGCGAAGACGAAGCCCCACGGCTGGCTCGCGTCGGCCAGCTTTCCGAAGAGGAACACCGTGCCCTCGTCGGCGAAGGAGATGACCTTGGTCACGCCGGTGGCGAACCCCTGAAAGGCGGCGACCACCGGCGGAAAGGAAAGGCACGCCCACGCGATGACCACCTGAAGCAGCACCCCCGCCACCACGATGCGAGGCCTGACGGCCCGCCGGTTGGCGGAGAGCAGGAATCCCGCCGCAAGCAGCAGGAGCACGGCGAGGAGGCCTCGGAACTGGTCCATGGCGCGATTATTGCCCCGCTCGCGGGGCCGACTCGGGGTGGCCCACCATCCCGGGGCGGCCGCCGTCGATTCGTTCGTCGATTTCCCGGTTCAGAAGGGCGTGGGCGATTCGAACTCCACCCGTCCGCCGGTCGAAGGGTCGAGGAACGAAAGCGCGGCCGCATGGAGCATGAGCCGGCGCGCGGACGCCGCGTCGCCGTAGAGCGGGTCGCCGAGAATCGGCGCGCCGAGTCCGCCCTGACAGCGCATCGTCGCCGCGTGCAGTCGCAACTGGTGGGCCCGACCGGTGATCGGCTCGAAGCGCACTCGCGTGCGATCGATCTCGCGGGCCATCACGCGAAAGGCCGTCTCGGCGTTGCGCCCGTGGATGTGGTCGATCATCTGCCACGGGCGATTGGCCACGTCCGGGCGCATCGGCAGCGAAATGAGCCCCTCCTCGACGTCGAGCACGCCCTCGAGCAGCGCGACGTACGACTTGGAAGGGATGCGTCGCTCGAACTGCCCGCTCAACTCTCGCTGCGAATCGGGATCGAGTCCGAAGACGAGCAGGCCCGACGTCTCCATGTCGAGGCGATGCACCACGAGCGGGCCTTCGCTGCGGGGGAACATCGCCCGCACCCTCGCCACCGCGCAGTCCTGCTTGTGAGGCCCGATCCCCGGCACCGACAGCAACCCCGAGGGCTTGTCGATCACGACGTAGCGGTCGGTGGCGTGGACGATGGAAAGGGCCGGCACCTGCAACGGGGGATCATTGACCGCGAACCGTCGGCGTGCGACCCGCCCCGAGAGGGGAGCCTCGCCGACGAAGGGCGGCCGAGCGCCGGCCCGCCGCCGGCGTCGCCTCGGGGCTTCTGGTGACGTCCCTTCGTTCGTCCGATAGGGATGAAGCCCATCCCGCCTCGCTCGCTCCCGATTCCACCACCTCTCGACTCGCCATGCCATTCCCAGGTGATCGCCTCCAGCCCGTCCGCGTCGTCCAGACCTGCCTCAACGCTGCGTGCGCGGCGGAGTATCCCGTGACCGAGCCGCTGGTGGCCTGTCGCTCCTGCGGCGAACTGCTCGACGTGTCCTACGAGTGGCCCGCGAACTTCCCCCGCGACTACTGGCGACTCATCGAGGAACGCGGCCGCACCACCGGCCCCCGCGGCCCCGCGGGCGGCGGCCCCGCCACCGAGTCGGCCCTCGACTTTTCAGGCGTGTGGCGGTTCCGCGACCTGCTCCCATTCTTCCGCGACCCGAGCGAGATCGTGACCATCGGCGAGGGCCGGACCAACCTGCAACGCGCCGACGGCGTGGCCCGCGAGGTGGGCATGGACGTCGACGCGGGCGGACGAGTCTTCCTGCAGTACGAGGGGTTCAACCCCTCGGGCAGCTTCAAGGACAACGGCATGGCGGCGGCCTTCACGCACGCCAGGATGGTGAACGCGACCCGCGTCGCCTGCGCCTCGACTGGCAACACCTCCGCCGCCCTCGCCGTCTACGGCGCACTCACCGGCATGCGCTGCTTCGTCTTCATCGGCGACGGCAAGATCGCCTACGGGAAGCTGAGCCAGGCCCTCGAGTACGGGGCGGTCACGCTCCAGGTCGCGGGCGACTTCGACGCGTGCCTCGCCCGCGTGCGAGAGATCGCCGAGACGCGGCCCGAGCAGGGCATCTACCTGATGAACTCGGTGAACCCCTTCCGGCTCGAGGGGCAGAAGTCGATCATGTACCGCATCCTCGAGGGCCTCGACTGGAAGGTGCCCGACTGGATCGTGGTGCCCGGGGGCAATCTGGGCAACTGCTCGGCCTTCGGCAAGGCCTTCATCGAGCTCAAGGCGCTGGGGCTCGTCGACCGCGTGCCGCGGCTGGCCGTCATCCAGGCCCAGGGCTCCAGCACGCTCGACCGCATCTGGAACACGCTGGGCGTCCGCTGGACGCCCGCCACCTGCAACGGCGCCGTGACGTGCAAGGGATGCGCATGTCGCGGCAAGCCCTCGCCGTGCCTGCGCGGCACCTACGACATCGACCGCGTCCGCGCCGAATATCGCCGCATGGACGAGGCCAACGAGCGAGCGCACACCGTCGCCACCGCCATCGAGATCAACCGGCCCGTCAACCTGCCCAAGGCGCTGCGGGCCCTGCACGCGATGGACGGCGTGGTGCGGAGCGTGAGTGACGAGGAGATCGTCGAGCACAAGGCGCTCGTGGGCCGCATGGGCTTCGGCTGCGAACCCGCGTCGGGGGCGTCGGTCGCCGGCGTGCGTCTGCTGCGCCGCGAAGGCGTGATTGCACCCCGCGAGACCGTGGCGTGCATCCTCACCGGCCACGTGCTCAAGGATCCCGACGTGACCGTCGGCTACCACACCGGCGCGTCGATGAAGGCGGCCTCCGTCGATCTCTCCGCCGCCCGCCCAAGCGGACGCTGGAGCAACCCGCCGATCAAGGTCGCGGACCGCATCGAGGACATCCTGCGGGCGATGGGCGGGTGAACGCGTCACCGAGTCTTGCAGGAGCCGTTCCGGTCGACACGCGAGCGAACATCCGATCGGATTCGGAGGTCGCATGAAGCGACGAGGCGGCGGCAACCACCGACACAGCATGGGGTGGCAATCGGATGAAAATTCGTCGGGCGAACACCTATCGCTGCCCACGCGCAAACCGCGAGCAGGACGAACGCCCGCTCGCCTTCAGTGCACTCGATCGTCACGCGGAGTCGTGGTCGGAGCCATGTCGCCAGTCCGCTCGACTCGAGGCTTGGATTCAATCCTGTTCCGGTCGCAGCCGACAGGGTGCGTCACTTCCACGGCCCGGGAGGCTGCCACTGGCCCGTGAAGGCGCGATCCGTGGCGATCGCGGCAGCGACTGGCTGAATGAACGCCATGATGGACTCGACGACGACCGCGAAGTCCTCTGGACAGTTCGTTGGCGAGAGTCGCCCTCGAAACGCTCGCCATTGGGCCCGCTTCGAGGAGTCGTCGGCGAACGTCCTAGTGAGCGCGGTCGGTCGCTCGACGATCGCCGTTCCGCGGCGGGAACACGTCGACTTCATGGCCGCCGCAAGCACGCCGCCATCGAACGCCCTCGAGCGCGAAAGTCACCAGATGTCGTGAAAATCCTTCATCCGGCTGTTGGCCAGGCCTCGTTTGAGCATGACCTCGAACTTCTCCGCGATGGTCGTCTCGGGCGGATACCCGATGAGCCGCGGCGCAGGGTTGGCGAGCAGCACGGGAAACTCGATCTCGGCGGGCGAGGGTGTCACTTCGTCGCCAAAGCCCACGTCGATCTGCATGTCCGCACGCGCGCCGCCGAGACTGCCTCTGAAGCCGATGCGAACGCCTTGGTAGTCGCCGTCCTCGATGATGGACTCGCCTCGCACTGTTTCCGCATCGAACTCGAGTCCGTCCGGATCGACCTCCTGGCGACAAATGTCACGGACCACCTCGGCGACCGCGTCGACCGCGTTCGACAGGCGGCCGAGCAGGTCGATGTCTCGCGTCGTGCGATAGGTCGCGGGATTCCATACCCGCAGCATGAGTGCGCCCTTGAGCGTGAACCTCGAACCGTGAGACGAACGAGAGAGTCGGTGGAGGAATCGCTCCATCGCGTAGAGCTGGAGCAGGTCGTTGAACGACCGCCCTTGGGCGCGGGCGATGTTCATGAGCCGTGCATGGACCGATGCCGCGATGATGGCGGGTTTCCCCTTGGTCACAGCGTCGCCTCGATATAGGGCATCATGATTCTCCGCACGCGATCGACCTCCGCGAACCGGATCAGGTCGTCGACGTTCCGGCCTCGCTTGCGCAGGTGGTTTCGGAGAGCCTCGACCGCCACATCGATGCCGACGCGATTGCGAAACTTGAAGCAGTCGGCGACCGTCTTTGCGGGGCTGAAGACTCGCACCGATGCGCCATCGATCATGTGCTTCTCGACGCCCTCGGTCAGCGACTTGCCTCCGAATCGGAAGACATGGACCGGCGGGTGATCGAGCTTGGGCGTGCGCGCCCCCGGCGCAACGGCGATATCCACCCCGTGCGGAATCTGCGTCGTCAGGCCGTGAAACGCCAGAGCGGAAATCAGGCAGACGACGGCGTTCGGAGCCTTGTGGGCGACGACAACGAGGTCGGGATCGGAGAGAAGCGACGCATCCGCCAGTTGATAGATGCCGCGGCTGACCCGGTTGATCACCCCCGCCTTCACCATGGCGTGCAGCACCCGTGGGTGGATCCCGGCCCTGTGCGCAGCGACGGCACGCAGCGTGCCGCCGGCCTCGCGGAAGATCCGGGCGGCCCTCTCTGAGACAATGGTCGGGGCGTGTCGCTTGCTCGGAGACATGGTTCGATTCGCCTCTATCTATCGACAAGTATAGACGTTTCGCTCCAGCCATTTCCCGATGGTTGTCGAACGGGTCGTGACCATCGACAGGCGATTCGCCTCCATGCCGCCTCTGCGACCCGAGCCGCCGCGGGCTGAAGGGCCAGGAACGCCTCTGCAAGCTGGTTTCCGCCAGTTGCGGGCCCCATCGCGTCCAGGCAAAGACGTTCACGAATCAAGGGACGTCGCCGCAGCTTCTCGACGGCATGCACGAACCTTCGGACAATTCGAAGGTTCGTGCGGCGTCAGCGGGACTCCCGCGGGAACCCGAGCCAGACTTGTGGAAACATGGAGGAGACGGGACCATGCCGATCAGAATCCACACTCCTCGAATCGAAGCGATGATCGCGATGGACGGCCACTCCCGAGAAAGAGGCCATGGCCGAGTCTCCCTGCCTGTCGAGCGTCGGAAATTCCGAGACGATCGTTTCATGGTGGCGTTTCCTGCGCAACAGTCGCCTTGTTGCATGCGCCGACGCCATCGCCTCGGATGTTCGCCGCCATCCACCTGATACCCTCGCCCTGTCATGCCCCGCGGCGCGATCATCCTGATGGGACTCCGTGCCGCGGGCAAGTCCACGGTCGGCGCAGTCGTGGCCCGTCGCGCGGGGCTGCTGCTGGTCGAGATCGACGACCGGGCCGCCCGACGCATGAACGCGCCCGACGCCGCGACCGCGATCCGTCGCGATGGCCTTCCCGCCTTTCGCGAGGCCGAAGCCGCGTGCCTCGAGGCCGCCCTGACCGAGCAAGGCGGGAGCGTGATCTGTCTCGGTGGCGGCACCCCCACCGCCCCGGGTGCGGCCGACCAACTCCGCGCGGCTTGCCCTCCTGCTCGTCTGGTGTACCTTCGCGCCACGCCAGCCACGCTTCGACGTCGCCTCGAGTCCACCGATCTGAGCACTCGGCCTTCCCTCACGGGCAAGCACCCGCTCGAAGAGATCGGTGCGGTGTTCGCCGAGCGGGATCCCCTCTACCTCGCGCTGGCCGACACCGTGATCGACATCGACGACCTCGGCGTCGATGAGGTCGTCGGGCGCGTGATCGCCATCGCCGAGTGAATCGCGTCAGGCGTCGGCCGAGCGGACGGCGGCGCAGAATCGCTCGACCATCGCCGCGTCGATCGAGCCCGGCGACGTCTCCACGCACGCCGACGCATCGACGGCGTAGGGCCGCACGACGCGAATCGCATCCGCGACCGACGCGACGGTCAGCGCACCGCCCAGAATCAGCGGCTTGGCGACATGATCGGTGTGACGGGCGAGGCCCTCCCAGTCGACCGGGCTCCCCTGACACTCGATGAAGATTGCAAGAACATCCTCGCTCCGCTCCCACCGCTCGAGATCCGAGGCGAAGGTCGGCGAGTCCGACGCCACGACCTTGAACAGGTCGGGCCCCAACGCCTTGACGATCTTGTCGTGATCCGCGCCGTGCAACTGGATGTACATCGTGGGACACGTCTCCTCGATCTCGACGAAAGCGTCGATGTCGGGATCGCGAACCACGGCGACGCTCGCCATGAACGGGGGCAGGGCCGACATCAGCGCAAAGGCGGTGTCGGGGTCCACATAACGGGGGGAGGCGGCGTCGAAGACGAATCCGACGGCGTCGACGCCCGCTTCGGCGGCGGCCAGCAGGGCGTCGTCGTCGCGGATGCCGCAGATCTTGATGCGTGTCCTGGCCATATGGGGCACAACCATACGGGGCGGCGGTGCATCTTTTTGACCGCCGTTGCGAAACGCAGGGCCCGGCGCGTTGCCTCGCTCCGCTGCTTCACTATCATCCGCCGCAGCAGCACCGAGGCATCGTTTAGGGCGCACGGCCGTCCGCAGGCGGCCGAATGTTCTGATTCCGTTCGGGCATCAGACTGGACCACTCAGGTGAGGACACCAGCATGACGACGGCCGTGGCTGGCGGAAGGAAGCACGAGATGGCGACGTACTCCAAGGGACTCGAGGGCGTGATCGCGACCGACACCAAGCTGTCGTTCATCGACGGCGAGAAGGGAGTGCTCGAGTACATCGGCATCCCGATCGGCGAGCTCGCCAGCCACTCGACGTTCGAGGAGACCGTGTACCTGCTCTGGAACGGTCGCCTGCCCAAGGCCAATGAACTCGCCGAGTTCAACGCGACCATCCGCAAGCAGTACGACCTGCCGCCGCAGATCGAGGCGATGCTCAAGCAGCTGCCCAAGGACGCGCAGCCGATGCACGCGATCCGCACGCTGGTGTCGGCGATGGGCCTGATCGACCAGAAGCCCAACGCCAACGACCTGCCGTCGATCCGCGAGAAGGCCGTGAAGCTGCTGGCCACCACGCCGACGATGCTGGCGTACTTCCACCGCCACCGCTCCGGCCAGCCCTTCGTGCGGCCCGACGCCTCGCTGGGCCTGGCCGAGAACTTCCTGTACATGCTCAACGGCGCGAAGCCCACGTCGACGATGGCCAAGGCCCTCGACGTGTGCCTGGTGCTCCACACCGATCACGGCCTGAACAACTCGACCTTCACCGCCCGCGTGATCATCTCGACGCTCAGCGACATCTACTCGGCGATCACCGGCGCCATCGGCTCGCTCCGCGGCCCCCTCCACGGCGGCGCGAACGAGGGCGTGATGGTCATGCTCAACCAGATCCCCACCGTCGCCGCGGCGGAGGCCTTCGTCAACGACAAGCTGGCGAAGAAGGACAAGATCATGGGCTTCGGCCACCGGGTGTACAAGGCCTACGACCCCCGCGCCACCCACCTCAAGGTGCTCGCCAAGCAGCTCGCCCAGGACACGGGCAACATGGACCTCTACGACAAGTCCAGCGCCATCGAGCAGGTCATGGCCACCGCGGTCGCCGCCAAGGGCATCTACCCCAACGTCGACTTCTACTCGGCCACCACGTACCACTGCATCGGCCTGCCCCTGGATCTCTTCACTCCGATGTTCGTCGTCGGCCGCATCGGCGGCTGGTCGGCCCACATCATCGAGCAGCTCGCCGACAACCGCCTCTTCCGCCCCGACGTCGACTACAAGGGCCCCCACGGCGTCGCCTACACCCCCATCGACCGCCGCTGAGTCGCCTCACCCATCCGCTTCGATACGCGACGCCGCCCTCTTCTCGGGGCGGCGTCGTTCGTTTCAGCCCCGATCGTGCGCCGGGCCTTGACACCCGCGGACGACCCCCCAACGCTATGGAATGGGAACCCCTGCCGGATCGTCCCCCACGCCACATTCCAAGATTCTCTTCGACGGCATCACCTTCGATGACGTGCTCCTGATTCCGCGCCGCTCGGCCGTGATGCCCGGCGAGGCCGACACCGGCACCCGCCTCACTCGCTCGATCACGCTCAACATCCCGCTGATCTCCGCGCCGATGGACACCGTGACCGAATCCGCCTTGGCCATTGCGCTGGCGCAAGAGGGCGGCATGGGCGTGATCCACAAGAACCTCTCCGCCGAAGCCCAGGCCCGCGAGGTCGCCAAGGTCAAGCGTTCGGCCAACGGCATCATCGTCGATCCGCTCACGCTGGGGCCCACCGACACCGTCGCCCGCGCCAAGGAGCTCATGCGCCAGCACAACGTCTCGGGCTTCCCCGTCACCGAGGACGGCTCGACGACGCTGCGAGGCAAGGGCAGGGTGCTGGGCATCGTCACGCGGCGCGACCTCAAGTTCGTCCTCGACGACTCGACCAGCGTGGGCGACATCATGACCTCCAAGGGCATCGTCACCGCGCCGGCGGGCACCACGCTCGCCGAGGCCGCCCAGATCGCCAGCCGCAACAAGGTCGAGAAGATCATCCTCGTCGACGACCGCTTCAACCTCGCCGGGCTCGTGACGATGCGCGACATCGATCGCCTCAGCCAGTTCCCCCGCGCCTGCACGGACGGTCGCGGGCGCCTTCGCTGCGGCGCGGCGGTGGGTGTCGACCAGTACGAACGGGCCGCGGCCCTGCTGGGCGCGGAGGTCGACCTGCTCGTCGTCGACACCGCCCACGGCCACAGCGAGAACGTCCTGCGAACCGTGCGCACCATCAAGGACATGCCCGAGGTGCGTCAGCGCCAAGTGCAGGTGATCGCGGGCAACATCGCCACCGGCGAGGCCGCGAAAGACCTTGTCGAGGCCGGCGCCGACGCGGTCAAGGTCGGCATCGGGCCCGGCAGCATCTGCACCACGCGCGTGGTCACCGGCGTGGGCGTGCCCCAGATCACCGCCGTCATGAACGTCGTGCAGGCCATGGCGGAACTGGGCGACCGTGCCGTTCCGGTGATCGCCGACGGAGGCATCCGCCACAGCGGCGACATTCCCAAGGCCCTCGCCGCCGGCGCGCACTGCGTCATGATGGGCTCCATGTTCGCCGGTCTCGAGGAGAGCCCCGGCGAGGTCGTCATCACCCAGGGGCGTCGCTACAAGAGCTACCGGGGCATGGGCAGCGAAGGCGCCATGAACGCCGGCAGCGCGGATCGCTACCGCCAGGCCGAAAAGGTCGGCAAGGACGGCCGCCCCACGCAGAAGTTCGTGCCCGAGGGCGTCGAGGGCCTTGTCCCCTATCGCGGCACCCTCGCCGAGTTCGTCTACCAGCTCGTCGGAGGCCTCCGCAGCGCCATGGGCTACTGCGGCTGCAAGTCGATCGAGGAGCTCCGCAGCAACGCCCGGTTCTGTCGTGTCAGCGGCGCCACCGTCGTCGAGAACCACCCGCACGACATCATGATCACCAAAGAAAGCTCGAACTACATGGTCGGCCGCGCGGGGGGCTGAACTCCGCCGCCCCGCCCGCGTCCGCCCCACCCGCGGCGTCAGGCCGCGGCGTCAGGCCTTCCAGCCGTACGTCTCGTACCCCTGCGAGAACGTGCCGTCGGAACGCAGTTCGAGCGTGACGTACCCCTCGACGGCCCGCGCCACGTGCGGCTTGTCGTCGGCCTTGTTGCCCCGCCACCACGCGCCGCTCACCGCGCCGCTGCACACGTACGACACGCCCTGGAAGTCGATCCGCTCCACGTTGTGCACGTGCCCGCTCAGGCACAACTTCACGCCCTGGTGCTTCGAGAAGAGGTGGACCAGCCGCAGATTGTCGAGACACACCAGACTCGCTCCCAGCGAGTGCGTCGTCTTCTTGACGGTGCGGTTGAACAACCCGCCCGCGGCGTGCAGGATGGGGATGTGCGAGTAAACCAGCGTCGACATGCTCGCCGGGGTCTTGGAGAGCAGGCCGGACAGCCAGTCGAACTGTTCGTCGTCGACGCCCGCGGTGTAGCCGTTGGCGTCGTTGGGATCGGTCTGCACCGTGTCGAGGGCGATGAAACGCCACCCGCCCTGGTCGAAGGTGTGGTACCTCGCCGGGAGTCCCAGTTCCGCGACCGCGCGCTTCTTGCCCCAGTTGGGCTCGTTGCCGCTGGTCTTCGACTTGCCCTTGTTCCAGCCCCAGATGTCGTGGTTGCCGATGCACGCCTGCACCGGCGCGGTCGCGTGCTTCTTCAGCACCGAGCGGTAGAGTTCCCATTGCGTCGCGGTGCGGGCCTCGTCGGTCTCGAAGCAGTCGAAGATGTGATCGCCGCCGGTCAGGATCAAGTCGGCCTTGAAGCCCGAACCCATGTGGTCGAGGCACGCGGCAAACCCCTCGCCGGCGCGCAACTCGGGTTGCACGTGCATGTCCGTCAGGTGCGCCACCCGCAGCACGTCGCCTCGGCGGGTCGTCGATGCGGCACGGGCCGGCCGAAGGAACGAGGGGACAAGTCCGGACGCGGCGGCGGCGGCGATCAGGCCGCGACGGGAGAGAGTCAGGTTCATCGGCATGCTCCAAGGGGCCGCGGTCGACACGATCGTGCTCGACGGACGAGGCGTGCCCAAGAATAGCTGCGGGATTCCCCCGGGCCCGCGATCCGGCACGCCCGCGCCTCCCCCTGACGCGTTTTTTCGCGCCGCGTTCATCTACCATTCGCATCATGATCACGCCCTTCCTGCGCCGACTCGCCTCCCTGTCGCCCTGCCTGCTGCCGGCGATGTCGCCGGCGTGGGCCCACGAGCCCCCGGCCGCGCCCGGCGCGACAACGCCTGCCCCCGCGCCCACCAGCCAACCCCTCCCTCCCGCCTTCGTGCGAGAGATGGACGGCGGGACCGTCGTCGAGCAACTCCGCGCCGAGGCGGCGCAGGTCATGCGCCGCGTGCAATGCGACACCACGCGTCGCCTGCTCATCAACACCAGTTGGCTTCCGGTGATCGAGAAGCGCCGCGTGCACCGCGACAAGGCCGCGGGCGTCGCGCTGTCGCCCGCTCGCTTCGATGCGCTGCCCCCCGAGCGGAAGGCGTCCTTCGAGACCGTCGAATACAACGAGGAGTTCTACTACTTCACGGCCTACGGCTCGCCCCTGGCCTACGCGCGCCCGCTCGACCTGGTCGCGAAGCAACTCGGCTGCACCGACATGCTCTTCGCCGGCAAGCGCATCCTCGACTTCGGCTACGGGGGCATCGGTCAGTTGCGCCTGCTCGCCAGCGTCGGGGCGCACGTGACGGGCGTCGAGATCAATCCCGTCTTCGAGGCCCTCTACAGCGAACCCGGCGACACGGGCGAAGTGCCCGGCGCAGGCATCAGCGACCCCAAGCCGCCCGCGGGCTCGATCTCGCTGGTCACCGGCAGTTGGCCCTCGGACCCCGCCGTCGCCGAGCGCGTCGGCCGCGGCTTCGACCTCATCATCTCGAAGAACGTCCTGAAGAAGGGGTACGTGCATCCGGCCAAGGAGATTCCCGATCGCCAGCGCGTGAAGCTCGGCGTCGATGACGCGGGCTTCCTGAGGACCGTCGCCGAATCGCTCAACGAAGGCGGCCTCTTCATGATCTACAACATCTGCCCCAAGCAGCGCGAGGACCAGTACATCCCGTGGGCCGACGGCCTGTGCCCCTTCAGTCGCGAGGACATCGCCGCCGCGGGCTTGGAGGCGCTGGCCTACGACGTCGACGACAGCGTCGAGGTGCGTCTCTTGGGCAAGGCGCTCAGTTGGGATCAGGGCGAGTCGCCGATGGACCTCGAGAACGACTGCTTCGCGTGGTACACGCTCCTCCGCAAGCCTGCGAAGTGAACGCGCCGCTCGTCACGGCGCGGACGCGACCGTCCTCGACCTGAGCCACTCGGCCGCGACCGCCGGCGCCTTCTTCGCGGCGCAGCGAACGTCGGGCACGACCTTGCAGACGCCCAGTTCGCCGCCGGGCGACTGCCAGTCGAACTCGGGAATCCGGATCACGAACCCCTGCTCGAGCGGCTGGACGAAGTCGATGCGAGGCCGCCCCGCCGTGGCGCTGCCGAAGAATCGCGTGTCGGGCCGCGAACGCAGCAGCCACGCGAGGATCTCCGCGCTCGACCGCGTGCGTTCGAGCGTGAGCACCGCCAGCGGCCCGTCGTACGCCCCCGCCTCCCCCACCACCGAGAAGGCCGCCGCTCGCGACCGCTTCACCAAGGCGTGCGCCGCCTCCACGCTCGAGGCCGAATCCACGTCCATGCGAGCGTCGTGCGAGGCATCGGTCTTGCGATGCGTCGCTGCCACGAACCGCCCGGCGTCGTGCCGCCCCTCCATCAGCCAGCACGCGGCACGCAGCGCGGTCAGGTCGAACCCCGTGCAACTGCGAAGGTCGAGCACGATGCCCTTGGGCTTGGCGGCCATCGCCTTGGCGAACACCTCGTCGATCATGGCGACATCGACGAAGGCCAAGGCCTCGATCGTCGCGATGCCCGTCAGCGGGTCGACCGTCAGTCGCATGGGCTCGACCACCGACGCCGAGGTCCTCACCAGTCGACGCGACTCTTCCGTCACCGGCCGGTACGCCAGCGGGAGCGGCAGTTTGGTGCGCTTGCGCCACGCCAGCCCTCCCGCGAACGTGTACTCGAGATCATCCTGCACCACCGAGGCCGCCTCGGCCACGTCGTCGAAGTACGCCTTGAGGTCGTCGCTCGAGGCGATGGCCGGGTCGAAGAGCGAACTCACGGTCGCCCTGCGGATGGAATCCGTCAGCGCGGGATAGTCGGCCATGGGCGCCGCCGATGTGCCGTCCCGCTTGGCGAGCGTCATCATCGCGATCATGCGGCCGTCGGTGAAGAGCACCTCCACGGGCCCCTCCGCCAACTTCATCCGCGTGCGGGCCCCGAAGGGCCCGATCCGCGAGATCCCGATCCACCCTTCGCCCGGCTTGCCGTCAGGGCTTGGCATCGTGGATTGCCAGGTGAGCAACATCCCCTGCGGGAACAAGTAGGGCGTCAGCACCGGGCCCAGCGCGCTCGCCACGCCGCCCACGAGCGTCCACGCGACGCCTGGACGCGTGTTGGCCTTGAACGACGCGATGCCGTCGGCGGGGGGCAGGGCTTGCGCGGTCATTCGGGAACGGATGGGACCGAACCACGTGGAATGGAACTCCACGTCATACTCGCCGTTGAGCGCCGCCACCGATGTGCCGCCGGGTTCGCCCGCGCGTGCCTCTCGCGGCCGGGCGGGCGAGGCACACCCCGCCGCCAGTCCGACAAACGCGGCCACCATGCCGAGGATCAGGGTGCAGACCGGACGCATGGCCCATTGTTGGAAGGGCGGCCCCGCGGGGTACGATGGTTCATGGCCAATCACCATGAATCTCCGGGCACCCGTCTGCGCCTCGCGATGAACCAGTCGTGCATCGCCATCCCGGGCGCGTTCAACGCCCTGTGCGCCAGGGCCGTGGCCAAGCAGGGGTTCGCCGCGTGCTACGTCTCGGGTGCGGCCACCAGCGTTGCCGCGGGCGTGCCCGACGTGGGCCTGCTGGGGCTCGAGCACTTCTGTCGCCAGATTCGCGAGGCGGCCGATGCCAGCGGCCTGCCGGTGCTGGCGGATGCCGACACCGGGTTCGGCGAGGCCGAGATGGTGCGGCGGACGGTGCTCGACTACGCCCGGGCGGGCGGCGCGGGGCTGCACATCGAGGACCAGAAGTTCCCCAAGCGGTGCGGGCACCTCGACGGCAAGGAGCTCATCCCCGTCGATCACATGGTCGAGAAGGTGCAGTGGGCCCGCAAGGCCGCCAAGGACGTCAGCGGCGAGTTGGGATTCGTGATCTGCGCCCGCACCGATGCCCGGGGCGTCGACGGCATGCAGGCGGCGATCGACCGGGCGGCGGCCTATGTCGCCGCCGGGGCCGACATGATCTTTCCCGAAGGCCTGACCAGCGAAGCCGAGTTCGAGACCTTTGCCAAGGCCATGCGGACGCTCAAGGGCCCGGACCCTCGGGGAGGTCCGTACCTGCTCGCGAACATGACCGAGTTCGGCAAGACGCCCATGGTCCCGCTGGAACGATTCGGGGCGATGGGCTACTCGTGCGTGATCTACCCGGTGACGCTCCTGCGCATCGCGATGCACGCAGTGACGCAGGCGCTCGAGACGCTGAAGTCCGAGGGGTCGGCGGCGTCGCTGCTTGGAGCAATGCAGACTCGCCAGCAGCTCTACGACCTCGTGGGATACAAGCCGGGCATGCCTTGGGAAGCCCGCTGAAGCACAGGCCACGCGATGTCAGGACGACGTGATGCCGGACCCCGGCGGGGACCGCAGCCACGTCTTTTTCTCAAATAACCAAACAAACACTTGACGACCATTCCGATATCGAGTAAATTCCGAACATCATGGGCGTGCTTCGTACGGATCTGAAAGCCCCGAGCCCCATCGCCGCCGCGACGATGGAACGCCTGGCGGCGATCATCTCCAAACGCAGCAGCCAAGGGGCTGGAGCAGGGGCGGCCCCTGAGAGCATGAAGCCGGGGCCAGATGTGGCCGCGACTGGCGACGTGATCGGCGAGGGTGGCAGAGGCGGTGGAACATCGCGTGCGTGGCCAGGAGGAGTCCACGCATGCGATGTCCATCGCCTGCAAGAGATCTCGGGGCCGAAGGCGAGCCCCGACGTAGTGGTGATCTCTCGAAGGGGTGTGCACGAGTTCATCGGATTGATCGACACGGCGAGCGGAGCGCGAGCTGCCGCGGACATGAGCACGGAGGGAGCCAATGGAGGCGGCAGCGATGCTGGCGATCACGCTGGACGTGATCGCACTGGCGGTCTTGGCGTGGGCGCTCTTGCGCCCTGCGACGCGGAGGGTCATGCGAGCACCATCGCTCGAACTCTCGCCAGCGACGGGGCACGCTCGTTGCAGACGCCGTGGTCGCCGCCGCTGACGTTCATGGCGTGGCTTGCGTGGCGGGCGATGGCATTGTCGGCCGGCGGCGTCCCCAACGATGATCGCGACCAACAGACCAACCCCATACAGATCAACTCGATACAGGCCGACTTGATACAGGCCGACTCGATACAGGCCCATTTGATACAGGCCGACCCGATGCAAGCCACATCCATGCCCGCGGTGGCATGGGTGGGACGTCGAGTGTGGCCCAGTCCGCAGTTGCTGCATCGATGCCGCGGCTTGCTCCAGGCCTCGTTGTTCATCGACTGCGACGGGGCCGACACGTCGGAGGCGATATCGCGAGCGACACCCGATGCCACACGATCCGCAGTCGCTCGCAATCGAGGACGACGGGCAACATCACCAACGTTGGACATGCGTGCATGGGCAGCCGAGCAGGCCATTCGTTGTGGCGGGTGCGTGCTGGTGGTGGCCGACGGCAGCGGCTTCAGCAGGGTGATGACGCAGCGACTGCTGTTGGCGTCGGAGACGGGGTCGTGTTCATGCCTGTTGGCCAGGCCGCCCGGCGACATGGCGTGCCTCTCTGCCGCGACGACTCGATGGCTGCTGAAACGTGCGGCAGGGACGTGCTCGATCGATGACCGATCGCATTCGCGTGATGCGAAAGACGGAACGAGCAGCAGCATGAACGACAAGGCGAGCCCTGTCGCGATCATGACCAGTGGCGAAGTGTGGTCCACCGGATGGACCGCCCGCCTGTGGCGAAGCAAGGGGGCGGCGATGTCGCCGTCGGAACGAGAGCAGGCCTGGCTGTTGAGGATGGTGCATCGTGTCGATGACTTCACTCGGTTCAACGACCTGCAGCGAAACGCCAACCGGCGAACGCGAGGCGATCACGGCGCCGATCTCGCGGCGAGTGGTTTCGATCTGGTTCCCGTTCTGGCCGATCGATCTGCTGCGGCGACGACTGCAGCGTCGTGCGACAACCGTCGCGTCGCGGGGTGAATCTCGCCGGTGTCGCGTCGACGATCGTCGATCGGTGCTCTTGACCCAACCACAGCAGGGACGCGAGGTGGTGGCAGCCGCGTGCCCTCGAGCCATGGACCGCGGCGTGAGGGCAGGCATGCCCTTGGCCAACGCCCGTGCACTGATTCACGGCGACGCGATCGTCGCGCCGTGGACACCGGAACGCGATGCGGAATCACTGCGAGCACTGGCCATCTGGTGCAATCGCTTCTCCCCCACTGTCGGCATCGATTCGCCGGACGGTCTCGTGCTTGACGTCACGGGCACGCAGCGTTTGCACAAAGGAGAGCGACGACTGCTGATGACCATCCGCAACGCCATGGAACGCATGGGCCTTCGAGCTCGCGTGGCGATCGCGTCGACGGCCGCATGCGCGGGGGCTGCGGCCCGGTACGCACGCGATGCCTGCTCGTGGGTGTCGCCCGGCGATGAGGCGAGATGCTTGGCCTCGATGCCGCCGGAGGCGCTGAACCTTCCGAGGGCACACACGCAGGCCATGCGAGCGATGGGGTTTGAGCGACTCGATTCGCTGATGCGCATGCCGCGATCAACCCTGCCGGCTCGATTCGGGCCCGAGGTGCTCGAGCGACTCGATGCCGCCTTGGGGCGACGCGTCGACATGATCGACGTGATCGAGCCGATCCGCCCCTGCGAGCCCGTTGGCGTGGAACGCCGCTTCGACGGCCCCACCACCCACTGGGAATCGGTGGAAACGTGTGTCGCCGCACTGGTCGAGGAGCTCATGCTCGCCCTTGCCGATCGCCACGCAGGCGTGCGGCGACTGGAGGCGTGCCTGGCAATCGCCAATCACCGTCCGCCGGTGCGACTCGCGTTCACGCTATGCCGCCCCTGTCGCGACGGGCGGCACGTGTGGTCGATGCTGCGGCCCCACCTTGAGCGCGTTCATCTGGGCGACGGCGTCGAGGGCGTGACGCTCACGGCCACTCGCACTGCCACGCTGCGTCACATGCAGTGCACGCTCAGGAGCACGCCTTTGGTCGCAACCGGCGGCAATCATTCTCATGGAGTCCTGAATGTCGACCCGGCGGAGGCCTGCGCAACGCTGTCGGACACGCTGATGAGCCGTCTCGGGCCCCATGCGGTCGCCAGGGTGTTCCACGTGGAATCACACGTGCCTGAACGGACCTTTCGACTGGTCAGCGTGATGCAATCGCACCGACCCCGGGGCGAGGCTCGGGTGAACATGACGCCTCGCCCGTCGTGCCTCTTCCTGCAGCCCGAGCCGATGCAGGTGATGCACATGAGCCCGGACGGTCCGATTCACCGTTTGCACTGGAGAGATCGTCTTTGGCATGTCACGGCATGCATCGGTCCCGAACGCATCGGAGGCCGATGGTGGCTGCATGCACCGGGAGACGCGTGTGCGGATCGCGACTATTACCGACTATGCGTTGCGTGCGAGGGACACGAGCCGCGTTGGGTATGGGTCTATCGATTGAGCACCTCCGAGACATGGCATGCTCACGGAGAATGGGCATGAGGCGTCGCATCGCAGCAAGCCGCATCACACCGCACGAAACGAGACCTCGCCGCCCGCGAACGCGAGTCTCGTGCGCAGATGGGCGCAGCCGCACAGCGCCACGCCGGAACTTCGCTCGTGTCGACGGCACTCGGTGATATTTCGCAGCCGGGCCATGCTTCTCCTTGTCGACCGGCGAGACATCGTGTTGCAATCACCGCGTGTTTCAATCACGACGCGAACTGTCGTGTCTCAGCATCGCTTCTTGCCGCCGTCTCTTGAGGCATCAATCCCATGCCTGCACACGAGTTTCCCAAGTTGCGAGCCCACCCGGCGAAGGTCCAGCAGCCTTCGCCCAAAGCCGCCCTCCGTGCGGCGACGCTGCCCTTTGCCGAAGTGGCGGCCACCAGCAACTACACCTTCCTGCAAGGGGGGAGCCATCCCGAAGAACTCGTGCATCGAGCCGCCGAGTTGGGGTACGCCGCCGTGGGCATCTGCGACACCAACTCGCTGGCCGGCATCATCCGTGCCCACGTGGCGGCAAGACAGGCGTCGATCCAACTTCTGGCAGGCGCTCGACTGCGCCTCTGCGGCATCTCACCTCCCCCAACTCGCGAACCCGCTCACGAATCCCTCGCCTGCGGCAGCACGACGTGGCGAGCGGATCCCGACGACCCGGATCACACGCCGAGCGATCCGCTCCCGGACATCACGCTCTACCCCGCCACGATGGGCGCGTATCGGCATCTCTGTCGGCTGCTCACGCTCGGCAAGCGTCGTGCCCCCAAAGGTGAATGCCACCTCTGGCTGGACGACTTGCGCGACATGCACCCCGAGATGCACGCGGTCATCCTGCCGCGACGGATGGACTTCGCCGATGCCCCTGCCGAGCAGATCCTGGCCCGCGGCTCGCGTGCCATCGTGGAAGCCCTGCCGATTCCCTGTCGGCTGGCGATCGGCATGTGGCGCCAGGGTGACGACGACCGAACGCTCGCGTTGCGCCGCGACATCGCGAGATCGCTGGGAATCAACCTGATCGCCACCAACGAACCTCTCTACCACGACGCTTCGCGGCGAATGCTGCAAGACGTGCTGACCTGCATCCGTCACGGGTGCACGATCGAGCAGGCGGGACTGCTGCTCCACGCCAACGCCGAGCGACATCTCAAGCCGCCCGAGGAGATGCACCGCCTGCTGGCCGCGTGCCCACAGGCCCTGGAGGCCACGCTCGAACTGGCGGCTGCCGTCAAGGGCTTTTCGCTCGACCAGTTGCGATACGAGTACCCAGACGAAGTGGTCCCCGAGGGCGTCACGCCGATGGAGCACCTCCGTCGTCTGGTGCAGGAAGGAGCACGCGCCCGATACGCGCCGTCTCAGTCGCCCGACGCCCCCCTCGATGCCGTCGTGCCTCCGGCCGTGATCCGCCAGTTGGAGCACGAGTTGGCGCTGATCGGCGATCTCGACTATGCCCGCTATTTCCTGACGGTGCACGACTTGGTCGTGTTCGCTCGCGAGCGAGGCATTCTCTGTCAAGGGCGCGGGGCGGCTGCGAACTCGGCGGTGTGCTATTGCCTTGGTGTCACCGCGGTCGACCCGGCGCGCATGTCGGTGCTCTTCGAGCGGTTCATCTCGAAGGAGCGCAACGAGCCGCCGGACATCGACATCGACTTCGAGCACGAGCGTCGCGAGGAGGTGATTCAGTACATCTACGCCAAGTATGGTCGCGAACGGGCGGCGTTGACGGCGGAAGTCATCTCCTACCGCCGACGCAGCGCGATTCGCGACGTGGGCAAGGCGTTGGGACTCTCGCTCGACGTGGTGGATCGATTGGCCAAGGACACCGAGTGGTGGGATGACGGCGGCATCAAGGAGACGAGCTTTCGCTCGCTGGGGCTCGACCCTCGCAACCCGACGCTCGGACATCTCGCGAAACTGGTCGGCGAGTTGCTGGGATTCCCTCGGCATCTGTCCCAGCATGTCGGCGGCTTCGTGATCACGCGAACGCCCTTGTGCGAGTTGGTGCCCATCGAGAACGCGTCGATGCCGGATCGCACGGTGATCGAGTGGGACAAGGACGACGTGGACGCCGCGGGCATGATGAAGGTGGACGTGCTGTCGCTGGGCATGTTGACATGCGTGCGCAAGTGCCTGCACATGGTGTCGCCGCCGGGGCTTGACGCGGCGAAGCCGGACATGGCGGTGCTGCCGCCGGAGGATCCGGCGGTGTACGACATGATCTGCCGGGCGGACACGGTGGGCGTCTTCCAGATCGAGAGCCGGGCGCAGATGTCGATGCTGCCGCGGCTTCGCCCCCGGTGTTTCTACGACTTGGTGATCGAGGTGGCGATCGTGAGGCCGGGGCCGATCCAGGGCGACATGGTGCATCCCTATCTGCGGCGTCGCAACGGCGAGGAGGCGGTCACCTTTCCCGACGAGCGTGTGCGTCAGGTGCTGGGACGAACGCTCGGGGTGCCTCTCTTTCAGGAGCAGTGCATGGCTCTGGCGGTGGCATGCGCGGGGTTCACGCCGGGTGAGGCCGATCAACTCCGTCGCGCCATGGCGGCATGGAAGCGCAAGAGCGACGTCATTTACCGGTTTGGCCAGAAGATCATCGACGGCATGACCGCCTCGGGCTATGACGAGTCGTTCGCGCGTCGCGTGTTCGATCAGATCAAGGGATTCAGCGAGTACGGATTTCCCGAATCGCACGCCGCCAGTTTCGCCGGGATCGTGTACGCCTCGGCCTACCTCAAGCACCATCACCCCGCCGCCTTCGCCGCCTCGCTGATCAACAGCCAGCCGATGGGCTTCTACGCACCGGCACAGATCATCCGCGATGCCCAGAACCACGGGGTTCGATGCCTCTCCATCGATGTGGCGCACAGTCGGTGGGATTGTCACTTGGAGCCCGATGCCGCTTCAGCCGGGGGCAAGGCGATCCGGCTCGGGCTTCGGCTGGTGAGCGGCTTGGGCGAGGCGTCGGGCGAGGCCATCGCCGGCTGCATCGAGAAGCACGGACCGCCACGAACGCTGCAGGAGCTCTGGAGGCGATCCGGCACTGATGTGCCATCGCTGCGTCGACTTGCCGATGCCGACGCATTCGGCTCGATGGGTCTGAATCGCCAGCAGGCGCAGTGGCAACTTCGCGAACTGAGGGACGAGCATCTTCCGCTCTTTGATGGCGTGGAGAGTCGGGCCGACCCCTTGCCCGCGCTGCCGCGTCTTGCTCCGTCGCTCATGGTGGTGCGCGACTATGCCGCCACTGGGCTTTCGCTCAAAGCGCACCCCGTGTCGTTCCTGCGGCAAGACTTGACGCATCGCGGCGCGATCCGGTGCGATCAACTCGGCACGGTCGTGTCGGGCAAGCCCGCGGCCGTGGCCGGCATCGTGCTGGTGAGACAGCGACCCGGCACGGCGAAGGGCATCACCTTCATGACGCTAGAGGACGAATCGGGCATCGCCAATCTCATTGTGCGACCCGCCGTGTATGAGCGTCACCGCAAGGCGGCACGCCATGGCGTCATCGTGCTGGCCCATGGCCGCGTGGAGCGACAGGGCCAAGTCATCAACGTCATCGTGACGAGACTGGAGGATCTTGATGGTCAGATGGAGTCGTTGACGACCACGCCACGGAATTTTCATTGAGGCTGATGCCGCACCGAGTTGGCATGCCGTGCCCGGGGTTCGCTCGAGGACTCGCAGCACCCCGGGCTACGGTCGTGTCTTTCATCGAGCGTCATGGGCGGTCACGTGCGTCGCGGACCGCAGCAAGGCCCGCGAACGTAGCCCGGGTGCGCCGCGAGCGCAGCGAGCAAGCCCCGGGCCCCGGGCCGCGTGCCATGCGATGCGGGTGTGGTGATGGCCTTTCGTGATGTGCCGTGCCCGGGGTTCGCTCGAAGACTCGCAGCACCCCGGGCTAAGGTCGTGTCTTTCATCGAGCGTCATGGGCGGTCACGTGCGTCGCGGACCCCACGATACCCAACACCCACCCCCACCGTCGATACCCTTCCCAAGCTCACCAACAGGACCCCAACCCATGGACATCCTCTCCCCCATCGACATCGGCGGCCGCACCTTGCGCAACCGCGTCTTCTTTGCCCCCTGCACGCGTTGCCGCGCCGATGAGCACCTCGCTCCGCACGCCCTCAACGCCCTCTACTACCGCCAACGGGCCTCGATGGGCCTCATCATCACCGAAGCCACCCCGATCAACAGCGAGGGTCACGGCTATCCCCGAACCCCCGGCCTCTACACGCAGGCCCAGATCGAGGGCTGGAAGCTCGTCACCGACGCCGTCCACGAGGCCGGCGGCACGATCTATTGCCAGCTTTGGCACGTCGGCCGCGTCTCGCACAACGCCTACCAACCCGCCGGTGCGGCTCCACTGTGTCCGTCGGCCACCCCCCGCAAGAACGACGTGCTGCTCCCGGACTGGACCAAGGCCCCCGCGCCCACGCCCAAGGCCATGACCCTCGACGACATCCGTCGCACCATCGACGACTACGGCCGTGCCGGCCGCAACGCGCTGCTGGCGGGTTTCGACGGCGTCGAACTGCACGGCGCGAACGGCTATCTGCCCGACCAGTTCCTTCGCGACGGCGTCAACCAGCGCACCGACGACTACGGCGGCCCCATCGAGAACCGCGCCCGTTTCATGCTCGAGGCCGCCCACGCGCTGGTCGACGCCGTCGGCGCGTCGCGTCTGGGCGTGCGACTCTCCCCCAGCGGCGTCTTCAACGACATGGCCGACTCCAACCCCAAGGCCACCTACGGCCATGTCGTCCAGCGTCTCTCCGACATGAACCCGGCCTATCTGCACATCACCGAGGCCCAAGAGTCGGACGCCAAGCACGGCCGCGCGACCATTCCCGGCTACGAGCCAATCCCGGCCTCGTACTTCCGACCGATGGTCAAGTGCCCGCTGGTCACCAACGGCGGCTTCACGCTCGAGAAAGCCAACCACTACCTCCGCGAGGGATGGGCCGACAGCATCGCCTTCGGCGTCGCGGCCATCGCCAACCCCGACCTCGTGGAACGCTTCCGCACCGGCGCACCGCTCAACACCGTCGATCCCTCGACGTTCTACGGCGGCGGCGAGAAGGGCTACACCGACTATCCGTTCCTGCCCGTCACGCGGTGAGGTCGCGACGAAGAGGCGTCAGTCGCCAGTGTCGAGGACGGCCATGAAGGCCTCCTGCGGGATGCTCACCGAGCCGACGTTCTTCATGCGCTTCTTGCCTTCCTTCTGCTTCTCGAGCAGCTTGCGCTTGCGGGAGACGTCGCCGCCGTAGCACTTGGCGAGCACGTCCTTGCGGAAGGCCTTGATGGTCTCGCGGGCGATGATCTTGCCGCCGATGGCCGCCTGGAGCGGGATCTCGAACTGGTGGCGCGGGATCTGGTCTTTGAGCTTGGTGAGCAGCACGCGGCCACGCTGCTCGGCCCGGTCGCGGTGCACGATGATCGAGAGGGCCTCGACGGCCTCGCCGTTGACGAGGATGTCCATCTTCACGAGGTTGTCGGGCTGGTAGCGGATGACCTCGTAGTCCATCGTGCCGTAGCCGCTGGTCATGCCCTTCATCTTGTCGAAGAAGTCGTAGATGATCTCGGCCAGGGGCATCTCGAACTGGAGCAGGTCGCGGGTGGGCGAGACGAAGGACTGGCTCTTGTAGAGCCCGCGCCGGTCCATGCAGAGCTTCATGATGTCCCCGATGTTGTTCTTGGGGATCATGAGGTCGACGCGGCAGATGGGCTCGCGGATCTCGGCGATCACGCTGCCGTTGGGCAGTTCTGCCGGGTTGTGCACCTCGACCAGCGTGTGGCCGTCGGGGATGCCGTGGTCCTTGGCGGCCTTGGCGAGGGCCTCCACGACATCGCCTCGCTGCGAGCCGTCGTGACGCACGCCCGACCGGGCGATGACCTTGAGCACCTGGCCTGTGGGCGACACGACATCCTCGACGCCGCGACAGACGACGTGGTACGAAACGGTGGGCGCGGTCTGGACGATCTCGACGCCACCCTCGCGTTCGAGGCGCTCCTGGATGATGTCCATGTGGAGCAGACCCAAGAAGCCGCAGCGGAAGCCGAAGCCCAAGGCCTCGGAGTGCACGGGCTGGAAGGTGAACGACGAGTCGTTGAGCGAGAGCTTCTCGACGGCCTCGCGGAGGTCCTCGAAGTCGGTGCTCTCGCCCTCCTCCTTGGTGGCCGGATAGAAGTCGCAGAAGACCATCTGGCGCGGGGGCTGATACCCCTCGAGCGCCTCGGTGGCGGGGTTGTTCTCGAGCGTGATGGTGTCGCCGATCCGCACGTCCTTGAGGGAGCGAATGGCGGCGACGACGTAGCCCGTCTCGCCGGGCCCCAGCTCCTTCACGCGAACCGGCTTGGGCGTCATCTTGCCCATGTCGGTCACCTGGAAGGTGCGCTGCGTGCCCATCATGCGGATCTTGTCGCCCACCCGCAGTCGCCCGTCGAAGATCCTGGCGTACACGACCACGCCACGGTAATCGTCGTAGACGGCGTCGAAGATCAAGGCCCGCAGTTGCTCGACGACGGGCTTGCGCGGAGCGGGGAGCCGCTCGCAGATCGCCGCGAGGAGCTCCTTGATGCCTTGGCCGGTCTTGGCCGACACGAGGATGCAATCCTCGGCCTTGAAGCCCAGGGTCTGCTCGATTTCGTCGGCGACCTCGTCGGGCTGCGCGCTGGGCAGGTCGATCTTGTTGATGACGGGAATGATCGTCAGATTCTCGTTGACCGCGAGGTAGGCGTTGACGAGCGTCTGGGCCTGCACGCCCTGCGTCGAGTCGACGACCAGCACCGCGCCTTCGCATGCCTTGAGGGCTCGCGACACTTCATAGTTGAAGTCGACGTGGCCGGGCGTGTCGATGAAGTTCATCATGAACAGGTCGCCGTGCTCGGCGGCCTGTCCCTTGGCGGTCTTGTGTTCGCCGGTGTCGTCGACGGGCGCCTCGAACTCGGCCTCGAGGTCGTCGGTCTTGGAACCCATCTTGTGGCGGTGCATGACCGTCACGGCGGAGGCCTTGATGGTGATGCCGCGTTCGCGCTCGAGGTCCATCGAGTCGAGAATCTGGTCGCGCGCCTCGCGCGAGGAGACGGCGTTGGTGGCCTGCAGCAGCCGGTCGGCCAGGGTGCTCTTCCCGTGGTCGATGTGGGCGATGATGCTGAAGTTGCGGATGTTGGGAGGCTGGTCGGACATGGGGTGGCCTGAATGATAGGAAACCCGCCCGACGAGGCACCGGCGGGGGCCGCGCCGACGCGCCGAATCGCCCCTGACGAACCCCGCACGGCAGCCAGAAAGCGGGGCTGCGGGTCTATCGTTGGCGGTCGGGCGGGACAACCCGCCATCCACGCACCCAACGCACGTCCAACCGCCCGCACGAAGGAGCACGCATGAGCATTCCCGGCACGATCGCGGTCATCGGAGCAGGTCAGATGGGCGGCGGCATCGCCCAGGTCGCGGCCGTCGCGGGCCTCAACGTCGTCGTCTTCGACGCCTTCCCCGGCGCGGTCGACAAGTGCAAGGGCGTGCACCGCAAAAGTCTCTCGAAGTTCGTCGAGAAGCAGAAGATCACGCAGGCCGACATGGACGCCGCCCTCGGTCGCATCTCCTATGCGACCGAACTCTCCGCCATCGCCGGCGCCCAGTGGGTCGTCGAGGCCATCGTCGAGGACGCGAAGGTCAAGAAGGACCTCTTCGCGAACCTCGCGGCGATGTTCCCCGCCGACGAGGTGGTGCTGGCCACCAACACCAGTTCGATCAGCATCACCGAGATCGCCGCGGCGGCGGGCAAGGCCTCGCACCGCGTGGTGGGCATGCACTTCTTCAACCCCGTGCCGTTGATGGCGCTCGTCGAGGTGATCCCCGGCGTGCAGACCTCCAAGGAGGTCGTCGAGCGGACCATCGCGCTGGCGACCAAGATGGGCAAGACGCCGCTGAAGGCCAACGACCGCGCGGGCTTCATCTCCAACCGCGTGCTGATGCCGATGATCAACGAGGCCTTCTACGCGTGGATGGAGGGCGTGGCCGAACCCGACGCCATCGACGGCATCATGAAGCTCGGATGCAATTTCCCGATGGGGCCGCTGCGGTTGGCCGACTTCATCGGGCTCGACACGTGCGTGCACATCATGAACGTGCTGGCCGACGGCCTGAACAACGACCGCTACCGCGCGTGCCCGCTGCTCAAGCAACTCGTCACGGCCGGGCGTCTTGGCGACAAGACCGGCCGCGGCGTGTACGAGTATCCGGCCAAGTGACCCCGCCGCGTTCGCGGCCCGAGCCATCGCATGCGGCTGCTCACGCGTCAACTCCATCGCGCCTTCCCGGAACTCGATCCATTCGATGACGGGCGGTGCGAGCGGTTCGTCGCGCAAGCCGCCCGATCGAGGTCGGGCCGACTTGCGTCCATCGCGGCCGTGCTCGCGGCGGTCCTCCTCGGGCTGGTCGGCCCGCCCGCGGCGATGACATGGCTCCGCTCCACATCGCTCGCGAGCCAATTCACGTGGCCGCCTCTGTGGATGGATGTCTCGTTGGTCGTCGGCTTCGTGCTCGGGCCGTTCGCGGGCATCATGACCCGCGACGTCGCCCTGCGACTTCGCGTGCGGCGCGTGCTGCGGGCCCGAGGGCGATGCTACGGCTGCGGCTACAGCCTGCTGGGCATTCCCATCGGGGCGAATCTCGAAGTGATCTGCCCCGAGTGTCGCACGGCCTGCACCGTCGATGCGGCGATGGCGGCCTTGACGGACGACGCCACCGGGTTCCTCCCCCCCACCGCCGCCCAGTGGCGTGCCACCGCGCCCAAGGGTGCGAGACGCTCGCTCCGACGCATCGCCGGACGGTTCGCGATGATCGTGCTCGCGGTCGCGGCGTTGGTCTTCGTCACCTATGAGGTATTCCTGCGTTGGCAGGCGAGCCGTGCCGCGGCGTTGGCTACGAGCACCCGCGCGGAACTCGATGCGTGGATCATCTCGTTGGGGCCGAAGGAGGGCATCGACGGCTGGCAGGAGTTGCTGCAGTTGAGCAAGCGTCGCGTCGAACTGGACACGACACTAGCCGAGTCGGCGCTGGTCGGCCCCGACGGCGTCCGCGTGATGCCGGACTACTCCCTGGTCCTTTGGTCACCGACCGGCACGGTGACGAATCGTCAGGGGAATGACATCACGGCGGCCCGTGACGAGGCGTTGCGGCGGCTGCGGGCCTACGCGGCGGAGAAACTCTTCGACGAGTATGACGCCTTGGGCACCACACCGCTGCTCGCCGTGCCGCCGCAGCCAGCCGCCGACACGCCACCGGCGTGGCAGTACCGGCAGAGGACGGACGAGGACATCGAGGCGCATCACATTCTCCTCGCCACGAGAATGCAGCAGTGCGTCACGGACGGTGACATGGCGGCGATGGCGAGAACGCTGCGGGCGATGCTGGCGATCGGGCGGATGTCTCGCATGCAGGCGACCACGATCGACCATTTCAAGGGAGCGCGAATCGAGATTCGGGCAATTCAGGGCATTCGCCGCGTGTTGGCATCCAACGCATCGGCGATCGATGCCGCGATGCTCGACCTGCTGGCCAGCGCGATCGACGCCACCGAGTTCAAGCCGCCGGCGGACTATCCGTGGCAGGGGTATCGCCTGGCCGGTCGCGCATCGGTGGCATGGTTCTTCTCGAATCCGACGTGGGCGAGGTTCGACGTGCTGGGGGCCGGCGCCCAGTCCCTCGGCGGTGCCGCCTTGGGGCGTCAGTGGGTCGGCACGCTCCATGGCACGCTGGACGAACTCGATGCACGCCAGACGGCGATGGAGACTTGGGACGCCACGCCTCGCTTGCTCCGCACGGGTCAGGATCCGTCGCTCGTGCTCCCGCGGCACGTGGCGGGAGTGTTTGGACTGCGTGGCTTTTCGGTCCTCGATACCACGGAAGTCGCAGCACTTGACCGGCGAGGCCTTCGGATGCAACTCGAGATCGAGCGCGCGATCCGCACTCGCGGCGAGCCGCCCGAGTCTCGCGAGTCGCTCGCCTCGCTGCTCGCCGAGCGAGGCCTCACGCTGGCGGACGATCCGGGCGGCATCGTCCCCGGTCAACTTCTGCAGTATCGCCGCCTGACGCCCGACGAGGCGGCATCGCGTCCGAACCTCCGCGGCTACCTGCTCTACTCGACCGGCCCCGACGGCAAGGACGACGGCGGACGCACGCCGCCTCCGCCGTACAGCAAGTCGGGTCTGTGGCTGAACTGGCCACTGGGAACCGACTACGTGCTGAACGATCCCGGCTGACGCGGCATGCAGGCCGACCTTGCGGAAGTTTCTATCGACTGGCGGCACGAAGGATCGACGCGCCGGCATCGCCGGTCGGATCCGCACACGTCCGGCCGATTCCCGCGGGACAATCGATCCGAGATGAGGACCCACCCTTGCCCCGCCGCCTTCATTCCAACGCCGTGCCCGCGTCGTTCTTCGCGGCATTGACGGTGGCGACCTCGAGGCCTTCTTCGTCGTCTGACAAGCGAGGTCTGGCAAGCGGGCAGGTGCTGATCGGCCTGATTTCCGGGCCCTGCCGTTCGAAGAAGCCACGGCGGCTCATTTCCAAGGCATCTCGTTCCCGGATTGTGGATCGGCGGGCTTCCTTTGCGCACTCGCCTGCGGTAGACTGGGGCTCCGGCGGCGTGGCGGGCCTTGCATGCGCCGCCCCACGCGAGTCCGAGAACCCGAAAGGCTCCCTGACATGCTCAAGCAACTTCTGACCGCCTGCGGCATCGCGATTGCAACCTGTACTGGGGCGGGGGCTCAGCCCACGGAGTTCTTCGATCTCGGGCCGGTCACTCCTCCGGCGACTCCCGCAACAGCGCGCGAGTTCCTGCCGCTGACCAACTTCGACCTCTTCGACTTCTTCGAGGGCGACCTGCTGACGGTGGAGTGGGTTCGATTCGACGTGCAGACGCCGATCGTGCCGCCGCTGTACCTCGATGTCGACACGCGGCTGTACCAGATCGACAACCTGCCGGTGGGCCTCACGCTGGCGTTGTACGACGCCTCTGGCAATCTGGTGGCGGTCGACGATCGCGACGGGACCTTCCCGGTGGGCTTCGGCTCGGCAGGTCTTTCGTTCGGGTCGACGGAGTTCCGTGTGCCGCCCGACTATTACCTGAGCCGGGGTCAAGACGGAACGCTGGCGGCGGGCACGTATTGGCTCGCGCTCTCGGCGGGTTCGCTGCTGTTGACACAGGCCGGACCGACCGGCTGGAACGTCACGACGGACGCGGCCTACCCGATGGGGTCCTTCGATCCCGGCACCTATTACCTCGATATCTCGATGGTGGCGGGCAACACGACGCCTGTGCCGCCGCCGCCGAACGACCTGTGCGCGAACGCGTTGATCGTGGGCGAGAACCCCGACCCGTTCACGCCGACGTGGAGCGGCAGCAATGCCGGCGCGCTGAGCGACGGGCAGTTCCCCTGTTATCCGTTCAACACGCCGCCCTTCGACACCAAGGACGTCTGGTTCTCCTATGTGCCTTCGAGGGCGGGGTACGCGGTGATCACCGCGACGGGCGGGGCGGGCGGCGCGACCCCGATGATCGACCGATACGACGGTGCCCAAGGGTGCGGGTCTCCCAGCGTGCAGTGCTCGGGCGGCGGAAGCATCACCTTCGGCGAGGGGACCCGCATGTTCGTGCCCGTGATGCAGGGTGAACCGGTGCTTCTGGCGATCGGGCTCAGGGCCGGGTACGTGGATGAGATGCAACTGAACATCGAGTTGGTGCCCTCGCCGTGCCAACTTTCGGCGCCGGCTGATTCGGTGCCCGAGAGCGAGTCCTCCTGCGGCCAGGACCTCAACGGGGGTTGCAACATGCCCACCCCCACCTTCGACTCGATCGACATCGGCCTCCCTGTCCGCGGCACGCTCTTCACCACGCGGCCCCTCCGCGACACCGACTGGTTCACGTTCACCGTCGAGGAGGCCTCGTCGGCGACGATCACCTCCTCGTCGCAGTTGCCCCTCTTCATCGTCGCTTGGCCGCGTCCGGAGAACCCCGAGGAGTGCTACGCCCCGGCGGTGTTGCTCAGCGAGGATCCGGGCTATTCCGTCATCTGCGAGGAACGGATGTTGCTTGTGGATCTGGAACCCGGCACCTACGTCATGGCGATCGGGGCCGCCTTCTTCGATGACCTGCCGTGCGGATCGGGATACAGCGACTATTGGATCCGCGTCGACGCGGAGTCGCTGCCGGACACCTGCCCTTCCTGCGCAGCGGACTTCAACCAGGACGGCGGCGTGGACGGAGCCGACATCGAGTCGTTCTTCGTCGAATGGCAGGCGGGCGGCACCTGCGGCGACGTCAATGTGGACGGCGGCGTCGACGGCGGCGATGTCGAGACGTTCATTCGCGTGTGGCAGGCGGGCGACTGCTGATGCGTCGGAGATCGGCCGACTCAAACGCTCGCCCGCTGTCGCGGCATGAGAACCGATGAGCGGGCACCATCTGGAAGTCGAGGCAGGAGACATCCGAGTGCTCACGATCGCTCCAGTCGCGGTCTGACACCCGCCGACCGATCCCCCGCGGAAACGACTGCCTGCACGCGGTTATTGGCCAACATTCAAGTTGTCGCATCGCGATGTCGACACATGCAAGCATCCAATGACGGCAGCCGTGAGGTATGCTTTGCATCACGAAGTCGTGGGTTCGCCCGTGAGGTCACGCGTGTGTTTGGTCGTTGCAGAGGTTGCTCCATGAATATCACCACCGTGCGTCGCTCGCTGATGATCTGCATGCTCGCCGCGAGTGCCGCCTCGGCACAACCGACGGAGTTCTTCGATATCGGGCCGGTGACGCCTCCGGCCGCCCCGGCAACGGCGCGCGAGTTCGTTCAACTCAGTTCGTTCGACCTGTTCGACCCCTTCGAGGGCGACCTGCTGACGGTGGAGTGGATGCGGTTCGACCTGACGACGGCGGTGGCGCCGCCGCTGTATCTCGACGTCGACACGCGGCTGTATCAACTCGAGAACCTGCCCGTGGGCCTCACGCTGGCGTTGTACGACGCCTCGGGCAACCTGGTGGCGGTGGACGATCGCGACGGGACGTTCCCGGAGGGTTTCGGCTCGGCGGGTCTTTCGTTCGGGTCGACGGCGTACCGGGTGCCGCCGGAGTTCTATCTGAGCGTCGGTCAGGATGGGGCGTTGCAGCCCGGGGTGTACTGGCTCGCATTGTCGGCGGGCGGGCTGAACCTGACGACTGCGGGGGCCACGGATTGGGACATCGAGACCGACGCGGCATATTCGATCGGGCTTTTCGATCCCGGCACCTACTACCTCGAAATCTCGATGATCGTCGGCAACACGACGCCTCTGCCGCCGCCACCCAACGACCTGTGCGAGGATGCCCTGATCGTGGGCGAGAATCCCGATGCCGAAACCCCAGTGTGGATCGGGACCAACGCCGGAGCGAGAGCGGAAGGCCAGTTCCCCTGCTATCGCTTCAACCAGCCTCCGTTCGACACCAAGGACGTCTGGTTCCGCTACATCCCCTCGAGAACGGGCTTTGCGATCATCACCGTCGAGGGCGGAGCGGGAGGCGCGAATCCGATGATCGATCGCTACGACGCCGATCAGGGCTGCGGCTCGGCCAGCGTGCAGTGCGCTGGCGGCGGCAGCATCGTCTTCGACGAAGGCACCCGCATGTTCGTGCCAGTGACGCAGGGGGTGCCGGTGCTCTTGGCGGTGGGCATCCGCGCCGGCGGCGTGTATGACATGATGCTGAACATCAACCTCGTTCCGGACCCCTGCGAGTTCACGACGCCGGCGGGCGCGGTGACGGAGAGCGAGTCGGCGTGCGGCGAGGACCTCAACGGGGGCTGCAACGTCCCGAGCCGCCCGTTCGATCCCATCGACATCGGGCAGACGGTGACGGGCACGCTCTTCACGACCCCGACGCTCCGCGACACGGACTGGTTCACGTTCACGGTGTCCGAGCGTTCGAGCGTGACAATCCGGCGTTCATCGCAGCTGCCCTGTTTTCTGGTCGGGTGGCGTCGCGGTGCCGACACGGAAAGCTGTTACAGCGAGGTGGTGATCTTCGAGGAGGACATGGGCTACCTCAATCTGTGCGAGGAGCGTGAGGCGGAAGTCGCGCTCGACGCGGGCGAGTACGTGCTGGCGACGGGCGTGTCCTACTTCGACAACTTCCCGTGCGGCACAGGGCGCGAGCAGTACTGGATCCGGCTGGAGACCGAGTCGCTGCCGCCGAGCTGCCCGCCCTGCGCGGCCGACTTCAACCAAGACGGCGGCGTGGACGGGCTGGACCTCGAGGGCTTCTTCCCGGCATGGGCCGACGCAGAATCGTGCGCGGACGTGAATCTCGACGGCGGCGTGGACGGGGGCGACGTGGAGTCGTTCATCCTGCTGTGGGAACGGGGCGGGTGCTGAGCGCCAACGTTCCTCACCCCGCCGCCTGCACCCAGCGTGCCGGTTGATGCCTCCAACGAGTTGAGTCCAATCGGACTTTCAGTCGGTCTTCAGCCCGCGTGCTGGTTTACTGCACGTCGATGCGTCGACGATCGCTGCCAGAGGAGTTGGAATTCCCTTGGAGACGATTGACAGCGTCGCCGTCATGCTGCGATGATGCTCGGGCCGCCTTGCAGCGTCGAACCGCATGAGCCGACCAACACGCATCCATCCAGGGCGTGCGACACGCCTCACGCTGTCGAAGCGACCGCTCCATTCTGCAGGCGTGGCGAATGGTGGCAACGGCGAGTCGCGATGCAGGGTGCGTCGAGCAGAGCATGACGACGCAACGTGGGAACAAGTCGACTCATGAAAAACGCCGCCGCCCATGAAGGGCGGCGGCGTTGGATGCCGGCCGATTCAGCCCGCGACTGTCGCCGAATCAACGACTCAGCAGCCGTTCTCCCACTGGGCGATGAACAGTTCGATATCCGTGCCGTCGATGCCGCCGTCGAGATTGACGTCGGCGCCGGCATCGCCGGACTCCCATGCCCCGAAGAAGGACTCGATGTCGAGGAAGTCGACGCCGCCGTCGCCATTGAAGTCGGCGAAGCACGGCGGGGCGTACACCACGAGGTTGTCGGGGTTGTCGACCACCCCTTCGAGCACGAGCGTCCGGTAGTAGATCTTGATGCACCCGTCGTTGATCAGGCGGCTGCCCGGCAAGATCTCGAGGGTGTCGACGTAGATGGCCTCGCAGGAGAACTCCTGCCCCTGGCCGTCATTGTCGCGGGCGTCGACGAGACGAACGACCGAGGGCGTCGGCCCGATGCGGAGCGTGCCGATGGGATACTGACCCGGCGTCGCGCGATCAAGACCCGACTCGAGCGAACCGATGTCGACCGACATGGCCTCGAAGGCCTGCTCGCCGCCGCGACCCTCGAGTTGAACCGTCGCCAGCGAGAGGTCGAACCGCTCGTTGGAGTCGATGGCGCAATCGAAGCTGCCGCCGAGGTTGACCGTGCTTCCCTGGAAGGGCAGGATCAAGGTGGCCTGCGAACCGAGGATGAGGTCGCCGCCGACATCCATGCCCGGGGGCAGTCCGGTGCAGTTGTCGCACAGGGTGCCCAGGATGGTGCCGTTGTTGGTGAGCGAACCGAAGAGGAAGAGCGTGCCCGAACGGATGGTGGTCTGGGCGCCGAGCTCGTTGGTGAAGTCGCCGAAGAGGGCGGACGACCCGAAGACTCGCATGTCGTCGAGGTTGACCGTCGGACCGTAGATGCTCACCGCGCCCGACAACTCGAGGATGTCGCGATTGAAGAGCAACGACGAGGAGATCTGGGCGTTGGTCACCGACATCGTGCCGTGCACGTCGATGGCGCCTTGCGCGGAGATCATCGCGTCGGTGGCCGCCACGAAGGTCGAGGCGAAGGCCAGCGAGCCATCGAAGGCGAGCGAACCGCCCTGATCGACGCGCATCGAACCGACCGAGGTGACGTTCGCCGCCGAGAAGGAGGCCGACCCGTTGGTTTCCACCCGGAATGCACCCAAGAGCCCCGCGCTCGCGGTGTCGACGAGCACCGAGGAGTTGAGGCGTGCCGTCAGCGATCCCTTGGCGCCCAGCGAGAAGTGCCCGCCGGCGATGTAGCCGGTGGCGCCCGAGGAGGTCAGCATGCGTCCGTTGATCTCGACGCCTGCGTCGTCGGCCGCCGTGAGCGAGGAGGCCCCGCCCAGCGTGAGCACCGACGTCGATGTGGTGCGGATGTTGCCCGTGGAGACCATCGCGAGCGACTTGCCCACGGTGTCGACCGTCGACAACGCGGCGAACGCCGCGGGAGTGACGGACAACGTGTCGCCCGTGCGGGCCGACAGGACGCCGGCAGCCAGCGAACCGCCGCCGAGGCCGGTGGTCAGGTTGGTGGCCTGCGCGACGCACTGCGAGGGGGCGTCGAAGATCCACGCCCCACCGATGCCCGCAACCGACGCCGACGACTGGCCGGGTGCGCCGCCGACGACTCGATTTTGCGCGATCGAGACGGACGAACCGAGCCCGGCTCCGGAGACCACATCGGTCGCCACGAGCGTCTGCTCTGCCTGTTGCTGCACCCAGGACCCACCAACGCGAGCGAAGGAGGCGATGGAACCCGCATCGGCCGCGATGCCGACATCGTCGCCGGGCGAACCGGCGGCCAGCAGGCCGTCGAAGAGCGACACGGACCCGCCGAGGCGATCGCCCGCCATTCCGCTCGACGATGCGAGCTTCTGGCGGAAGTACCACTCCTCGCCGCCGACATACACCACCACGCTGCCCTGATCGATCCTGCCCGACACGTCGTCGAAGGGCGATCCGACGGCCATCACGCCCCCGTGCAGGGCGACCGATGCGCCGAAGGCGTCGCCCGCGGCGGCGTCGGTCGGGGCGAGTTTCTGCACAAACGAGTACCACTCCTCGCCGCCGAGGAAGACAACGACGCTGCCCTGATCGAGGCCGGCGGAACCGTCATCGAATGGCGAACCCACGGCACAGACGCGGAGCGGCTGCTCCCAGTCGTCGGGAACCATGATGCTGGTCAGTGCGACGCTCGAGCCGAAGCGATCGCCGGCGGAACCTGCGCTGTCGACGAGCCGATCCTGCGTGGTCCATGCGGACCCGACTCGCTCGAACACGTAGGCGGCCCCCTGATCGGCGTTGCCGTTCACGTCCGCGCCGGGAGCGCCGATCACAAGCCCATCGTCGTCGGAGTCGTTGTCGCGGGGCATTCGCGAGTACGTCGCGAAGGACACGGCCGCGCCGAACTCGTCGCCCGCCACGCCATCGGAGGCGACGAAGGACTGCTCGAGCACGAACGAAGCGCCGCTGGCCGCAAAGACGAAGGCGGCACCCTGACCGTTGCCTTGACCCGGCGCACCGACCGCGACACGCTGGCCGCTGACGGAGACCGCCGCGCCGAACCGCCCGCCCGCGACCGGAGCCGGGGCCGCGAGCGTGGCTCGATGCACCCACTCGCCCTGCTGACGGACCAGCACGCGGACCGAGCCGCGGTCGGTCTGGCCGGGCGCGTCGTCGTTGGGCACGCCGATGGCCATCAGGTCGCCGTCGACCGCCACCGACGAGCCCGCGGCATCGCCCGCCTCGCTCGCGCCGTCGCCCGTGCCGTTGAAGTTGAGCCGCTGATCACCGGCGAGCCACGTCCAATGGCCCGGGCAGAGTTCGAAGACCCACGCCGAGCCCTGATCAACCGCGCTGCCGACATCGTCGGACCTGACGCCCATCACGATGCGATCGCCGAAGAAGGCGACGCTCTCGCCGGCACGATCGCCCGCCGCACCGCCGGGGGAGGTGAGCCGAGCCACGGCCGACGCGCCCGCCGCAAAGCCGGCGAACTCGAAGCCGACCACCGAGCCCTGATCGGCGTTCGAGCCGTTGTCGTCCTGCGGAGCGCCCACCACGAAGGAATCGCCACGCATGGCGACCGAGGCGCCGAACTGATCGCCCGCCGCGCCTGCGGGATCGGTGATCTTGAGGAAGACGCCACCGAAGAAGCCGTCGAAGGCGCACACCGAGCCCTGGTCGGCATTGACGCCCACGTCATCGCCGGTGGCGCCGACGAGGACGAGGTTGTTCTCGACAGCCACCGACGCGCCGAAGCGGTCGTCCTGCGCGCCAGAAGCGTCGACGAGCTTCACCGCCTGCGCCCACGCGTTGCCCGTGCGAGCAAAGCCGTACGCCGCACCGCGACGGACGCCGCCCACGAGCGAGCCCGGTGCGCCGATCACGAAATCTCCGTCGGCATCCATGGCGATCGACAAGCCGAAGCTGGCGTTCACGGCCGCGTCGCCGGCGACGAGCTTCTGTCGCTGCGTCCAGACGCTGCCCGAGCGGGTGAAGACGTAGGCGGAACCGGCATCAGCCACCGACAAGTCGTCGGCGGGAGCGCCGACGAGGATGGTGTCGCCGTCGATGGCGACCGAGGCGCCGAAGGCGTCGCCTGCCGCTCCGTCGGAGGCGACGAGCTTGGCCTGCTGCGTCCACGTGGCGCCCGAACGGACGAAGACATACACCGCGCCGCGACCGTTGTTGCCCGAGACGCGGGCGTTGGAGGCGGCGACGACGACCGTGTCGCCCTCGGCGGCCACGGCGTTGCCAAAGCCGTCGGAAGCGATGCCGTCGGAGGCGATCAGCGCGGCCTCTCGGGTCCAACCGGAGGAGCTCCAGCGGAAGATGCTTGCCGACCCCTGGAGGGCGTTGGAGCCCACGGTGTCGCGGGCCGCGCCGGCGACGATGATGTCGCCCGAGGAGGCCACGGCGCCGAAGAAGTCGCCGGCCGCCCCGCTGGGATCAATCAGTTGCACGGGACTGCAGCGGCCTGCGCTGACGCCGGCGGGGGTGATCGCCAGAATTTCGGCGGCATTGCTGGTGACCGAGCCGCAACTGCCCGTGGCGACGCAGACATAGGTGCCGCTGTCGGAGGGAGCAAGAGAGGCGAAGACCAGCGACGTCGAGGTGGCGCCTTGGATGTTGATGCCGTTCTTCCGCCACTGGTAGACGATCGAGCCGACACCCGAGGCCTGAGCCGTCAGCGTGACGCTCTGGCCGACCGCCGCGGAGGCGGAGGAGGGCTGCTGCGACCAGATCAGGGGCGATTGGACGGTGAGCGTGGCGGCGGAACTCAGCAGACTGCCGCACGAGCCGGTGACTTCGCAGGTGAAGGTGCCTGCCTGGGAGGCGGTGACGGAGGTGAAGCTGAGCGAGGCGGTGGTGGCGCCGCTGATGTTGGTGCCGTTGCGCTTCCACTGGAAGGTGAGCGGACCCGCACCGGTGGCCGAGATGCTGAAGGACACGCTGGAACCGACGCACGCCGTGACGGACTGGGGCTGGAGCGTGATCACGACCCGCTGGCGAACGGTGACGGTGGCGGCGGAACTGGTCGCGGAGCTGCACCCGTTGGTCACGACGCAGGTGTAGGAACCGGCATCGGCCGAGGTCAGCGACGAGAAGGAGAGCGTGCTGGACGTGGCGCCGGGCACCTCGACCCCGTCACGCTTCCACTGGAAGGTCAGGGGCGCGGTGCCCGAGGCCGCGACGGAGAGCGAGGCGGCCTGCCCCTCGCAGAGGTTGACGTTCGCGGGCTGAGTCGTGACCGAGGGCGCGGTGCCCACGTTGATGGCCACGGCGCTCGACGTGACCGAGTTGCATGGTCCGGTGACGACGCAGTCGTACGAGCCGCTGTCGGAGGCGCTGAGCGAGGCAAAGGAGAGGGAGGCGGCCGTGGCGCCGGCGATGGGCGAGCCGTCCTTGCGCCAGGCGTAGGTGAGCGGGCCGGTGCCCGAGGCGGCAACGGTGAGCGTCGCGGGCTGGCCCGTGCACGCGCTGACGGTGGAGGGCTGCGTGGTGATGGTCGCAGGCGTGCGGACGTCAAGCGTCGCCGCTTCGCTGGTCACGGTGTTGCAAGGTCCCTCGACGATGCAGGCGTAGGAGCCGGCACCAGCCGCGGAGACCGAGGCGATGGCATAGGAGGCCTCCGTGGCGCCCGCGATCGTCTCGCCGTTGCGGGTCCAGCGATACGTGAAGGGGCCGGTGCCGCTGACCGTGACGCTGAAGGAGGCCGACTCGCCCTCGCACTTGACGAGCGATGCAGGCTGGCCTGTGAGGGCGAGCAGCTGCTTGACTGTCACTGTCGTGGAGGCGCTGGCGAGCTCGCCGCACGCGCCGGTGGCGGTGCAGGCGTAGGTGCCGCCATCAGCGACCGCGAGCGAGGCGAACGAGAGCGTGGCGCTGGTGGCGCCGGGGATGTCGACGCCGTCCTTGGTCCAGCGATAGGTGATGGGGCCACTGCCCGCGACGGCGAAGGTGAGCGAGGCGGGCGTGCCCTCGCAAGCGTCGACGGGGGCGGGCTGGCTTGTGACCGACAGGGGCACGAGCACCGCAAGCGAAGCGGCCGAACTGGTCGAACTGCCGCAGGTGTTGGTGGCGACGCAGTCGTAGGAACCCGCGCTGGCCGACACGACGGGATTGATGCTCAGCGTGGCAGACGTGGCGCCGGGGATGTTGACGCCGTCCTTGCGCCACTGGAGCGAGTCGGCGCCGGAGGCGACGATCGAGAACGTGACCATCTCGCCCGCGCAGGCCGAGCGGCTTGAGGGCTGCGTCTCGATGACGGGTACGGTGTTCACCGTGAGCGTGGCGGTGGCGGTGGTGACGCTGCCGCAGACATTGGTGACCACGCAGTCATACGCACCCGCGTTGGCGGCGGTCACGCCGCTGAGGTTGAGCGTGGCGGAGGTCGCGCCGGGAATGTTGACGCCGCCCTTTCGCCACTGCAGCGACGTGGCCCCGGTGGCCCCCACGGTGAAGCTGGCATTCGAACCGACGCACGCGGCGGTCGAGACCGGCTGCGAGGTGATGCCCGGCACGCTGTTCACCGTGAGTGTGGCAGCCGACGTGGTGACGGTGATGCAACCGTTGGTGACGACGCAGTCGTACGCCCCTGCATCGCCCGCGAGCACCGCAGGCAGCGACAGCGTCGCGTTGGTCGCTCCGGCGATGTCAACCCCGCCCCTGCGCCACTGGAACGCGGTGGCGTTGGTGGCGGCGACCGTGAACGAGGCGGGCGTGCCGACACACGCGGATGTCGAGGACGGCTGCGAGTTGATGACCGGCGGCTGACAGATGATGACCTGGGCGGGGGTCACGGCCACCGCGCCCTTGATGGTGCCCGTGAGGTCGGAGGGACCGGCGTACCACGATCCTTCGCGAACGCCCGTGGTCGAGTTGCGGCTCATGCCGCCCAGCGGCGCATCGAAGACCAGCGTTCGCTCGGAGGTGTCCCCCGAGAGCGTCATGCCAAACCTCGCCAGCACGACCCCGCTGATCGATCCGTTGAAGGCCGGATCGGAGGTGTTGAGGGCGTTGACGCCCTTCTGCACGCAGACGATCCCGCCCGCGCCGTTGGTGTTGTTGGCAGCGGAGGTGCCCGACGTGGCCCCCACGCCGATCCAGTTGGTGATGGTGGTGCGGGCCAGCCGGAGGTAGTTCACGCCGCTGACGGCTTGCGTGTGGCCGCGATACGGATCAGTGGTCGTCGGGCCGGTCGCCGCGAACGGGATGATGCGCCCATAGAGGCCCGACGCCTCCGACACGCTGCCGCCGTTGAGGTTGTTGCCGGCGGTCGCGAATGGAAGAAGCGTCTCGCCGGCCGACCATCCGGAAATCGTCGGCTGGAAGGTCAACGCGGCAAATCCAATGGGACTGGCCGTGGTTCCGTTCGGATCGAACGTGACGACATAGCGGAACTGAAGCGACGAACCCGCAGGCACCGCTCGCGTGCCACTGGCCCACGACAGGCCGTCCACTGACGTCTCGATGGTCATTCGAGTGACTTGAGCGGACGCGATGCCGGCCATGCCGGCCACGCCCACCAGGAAGCGGTGCAAGAAGACGCTCTTCATGGAACCTCGTCTTAGTCTTTGGCCTCGCCGAAATGACGAAAAGCCAGCCCACGGTGCCGCTGCTCTCCGGATACAGCGGACCGTTAGATTACCAGACTGGCTCGAAGAACCCAAGGGAAATCTGCGGCATTCAGGGCAATGTCCGAGAACCCGGTGACACTGCCCTCATCCGCGATCGGTCCCCGCTGGCGTCCTGGCCTATTCACACGACAGGCGGAAGGTCCGCTGGTCGCTGCCGCCGGGCCCGACGACGAACTGCTTGACCATGCCGCACTTCGGGCAACGGGCGGTGTATGACGCACCGTCGAAGGATCTCAGAACGCGTTGATAGGCATTGGCGCAGGCGAAATAGACCTGAAGAGACGGCCTCGCCATTTGCGGATCGGACGATCCTGCATGGCCCTTCCACGGATCCCCCTCGGTCACATCGAGTTCAGCGTCAGGTGTCATGGCGTTCATCCCGACTGACATTCGCAACCCATCGTTGCGCCCGATCCGGCAAAACCTTTGCCCCACAACATCTTGCACCGATGATCGGATGGCGTTCGGGTTCGGTGGACCCGCAACTTCTCACCCCGTAAACTGACCGTGGTTCCATCGGCATGATCGGCTCGTGGAACACACAAGAGGCCGCCGCACGAGGTGTCGATGCGGACCGAAACGGAGGCCGATGGCGGCCATCCGGAGCGTCGGTCGAGGAACCGAAGCGGCGGCATGCCGCCAGCGTCGGAACTTCGCGGCAACGGGAGGGTCGAAGGTCGGGAGCACGGTGGCGGAGGTCGCCGAGTGCGGCAAAGCCGTCGGGAATCGATTGCAGCAAGCCATGTCGTCGGTCGTCGTCCCTCCATCTCTGACGATTCTGTCGAGCCCGCCGCCGCCGCCGACACCCATGGGGTTGATCGCGGGCGGCGGGCGGCTCCCGATCGTCATTGCGCAATCGCTTCGCGACGCGGGCCATCCCGTGCACGGCTTGGGACTCGCGAACCAGTACGAACCCGAGTTGCCGGCGCTGTGCTCGACGTTTCGCTCGGTGGGGCTGCTCCGCATCGGCAGTTGGGGCAAGATCCTGTCGGGCCTTGGCGTTCGCCATGCCATCATGGTCGGCAAGGTGGACAAGGCCAGGCTCATGCACGATCCGTGGCGGATGCTGCGGAACCTGCCCGACTGGGCGGCGATCGTGAGTTGGTACCGACATCTCCGCCACGACAAGCGTTCGCACGCCGTGCTCTCGGCGGTCGCGGACCAACTCATCAAGTCGGGCGTGACGCTGCTCGATTCCACGGCCCCCATCCCCGAGGAGTTGGCGACCATCGGTCCCATGACGGCCAAGGCCCCCACCGCCCAGCAGCAGGCCGACATCGACTTCGCGTGGCCGCTCCTGGCTCACTCGCTGCGGCTCGACATCGGGCAGGCGATCGCCGTGCGTGAACGCGACGTGATTGCGGTCGAGGCCGTCGAGGGCACCGACCGGATGATCGAGCGTGCAGGCAAGTTGTGTCGCAAGAAGGGTTGGACGCTCGTGAAGGGGGCCCGGGTCGGGCACGATCGCCGGGCGGACGTGCCGACGGTGGGCGTGAACACGATCCGGAACCTGCACTCGAATGGCGGCACGTGCCTTGCGTTGGCCGCGGGCGACGTGATCATGCTGGACAAGGAGCACATGATCCGCCTTGCCAATCGCCTGGGCATCGCGATCGTCGGCGTGGAACGCCTGCACGGCGTGACTGACGGTTCGATGGCCTGCGACACCATCCACGCCGAATCGGTCCGCACCGAGCCTTTCGCGGCACAGGATGCCGGGGCCGGCACGGCCTGAGCCGCCCCGCCGCCATGAGCGAATCCACGCCCCCCGATGCGCCGACGCCCACGTACGTGTCCCGCGGCGGCCTGAAACTCCGTCATGCGTTGACGCACTTTCGGATCGACCCGACGGGCTGGACGTGCGTCGATCTGGGCTGCAGCACCGGCGGGTTCACCGATTGCCTGCTGCAGGCGGGCGCGGTGAAGGTGCACTCGGTCGACACCGCGTACGGGCAACTCGCGTGGAAACTCCGCAATGATCCTCGCGTGGTGGTCACGGAGCGCACCAACGCCCTGCACGCCACGCCGCCGGCAGGCGGAGTCGACTTGGCGGTGGTCGACCTGGGATGGACGCCTCAGCGTCTGCTGATTCCCTCGGCCCTGCGCTGGCTGCGACCGGAGGGTCGGATCATCACGCTCGTCAAGCCACATTATGAGTTGAAGGACCGCGATCCCAAAGGACTGCCTCGCGGGGGCGTGCTCGACGAGGCCGCCGCGGCCGAGGAGTGCCGCCGCGTGCTGGAGGGCGTTCCCGCGATGGGGGCATGCGTGGAGGGCGTCACGCCGTCCCCGCTGCTCGGCGGCGCGCACAAGGGCAAGGGAACGGGCAACGTCGAATATCTCGCGCTGATCCGCGCCTGCGGCGTGTGACGATGCGTGATGGCGCCTGCCGACGCCGGCTCAGCGCGTGCGAGCGGCGGCGACGAAGGCCTGATGCTGCAATCGCATTTCGCGGAGCGAATCTCCCGAGAATTTCTCCCGCAGCACGCGGGCGATCTCGAAGCAGCAGACGTTCTCCACGACGACGCTGGCGGCGGCGACGGCGCAGATGTCGCTGCGTTCGTGTTGGCTTCGCTCGGGTTCTCGCGTGCGCAGGTCGACGCTGGGGAGCCCTTGTCCGATGGTGGCGATGGGCTTCATGGCGGCCCGGACCACCACGGGTTGCCCGGTGGTCATGCCCCCTTCGGTGCCGCCGGCGTTGTTGCTTGGCCGCACGAAGCCCAACGCATGGTGCGACTCGCGACGCGAGGCATCGAACTCGATGGGGTCGTGCACGCGACTGCCCGGGCGCGAGGCGGCGTCAAAGCCGAGGCCGATCTCGACGCCCTTGATGGCCTGAATGCCCATGACCGCGCCGGCAAGGCGAGCGTCGAGGCGGTCGCGCCAATCCATGCACGAGCCCAGACCGGGCGGACAGCCGAAGACATGGGCTTCGACGATGCCACCGAGCGTGTCCTTGGCGAGCTTGGCGTCGTGGATGGCCTTGACCTGCCGCTGCGTTGCGTCGGGATCGGGGCAGTAGGTGTCGCTCGCGTCGCGAAGCGCCGCGAGCGACGAGATGGCGGATTCGTCGACGGCCGCGGCTGTCGCGTGACCGCCGATGGCCCGCACCATGCCAAAGGAGTCGATGCCGAACTCGCGGAGGAGGCACCGGGCGAGCGCCCCGGCGGCCACTCTCGCGACGGTTTCCCTCGCGCTGGCCCGCTCGAGCGTTTCGCGGCAATCGTCGGTCAGGTACTTGATGCTGCCGGCGAGGTCGGCGTGACCCGGCCGCGGCCTGTGGACGGGGGGCGTGCGTTCGAGATCGTCGAGTCGGGAGTCGCGATTGCGGATGAGCATCGTCACCGGCGAGCCGATGGCCAAGCCGCGACGCACGCCCGTGAGGATCTCGATGCGATCGGACTCGATGTGCTGGCGGCCGCCCCGGCCGTAACCGCCCTGCCGGCGCGTCAGCTCGCCGTTGATGAAGGCCTCGTCGACGGGGGTGCCGGCGGGAAGACCGCAGACGGTGGCGACCATGCCCGGGCCGTGCGATTCTCCGGCGGTCTGATAGTGAAGCGACATCGCCTCAAGCGTAGGAACGCGGACCAACCGCCCCGGCGGGGCGGCACCGTACGCTTGGGGTCATGGGATTCGGACTTGGACATGGACGCGACCTCGACGACGCCCCGGGCGTCATCGGCGTGACGGACGCCGAACTGCCGGCGCTGCCCGACGAGGCGATGGCCGATCCGCTGGCGGGACGGCTTGATCCGCGTCGCTGGTTCGCGGATCCCGGCCGCCGCTTCGAGATCGAGATCGGCTGCGGCAAGGGCACGTTCATCCTCGAGACCGCCAAGGCCAATCCCGCGACCAACTTCCTGGGCATCGAGTGGGCGAGGGAGTTCTACCTCTACGCGGCCGACCGGGTGCGTCGAGCCCATCTGGCCAACGTGCGGATGCTGCGAACCGACGCCGCCGAGTTCCTGCGGTGGCGGTGCCAGGGGGGCATCGCGTCGGTCATTCATCTCTACTTCTCCGACCCGTGGCCCAAGCGCAAGCACCACAAGAATCGCGTGGTGCAGCACCGCTTCCTGGCCGAGGCGTGGCGCGTGCTGGCCCCCGGCGGCGAGTTGCGGGTGGTCACCGACCACGACGAGTTGTGGGCGTGGGACGAGGCGCACGTTGCCATCTGGACCGACCCGGCGGCGTGGGCGGCGTGGCGCGAGGGCCGTTGGAAGGCCGGCCCGGAGCACCAACCCGTGCCTCCGGTCGCCATACTGCCGACGGCCGCGCCGGGTCTGGCCCCGTTCAAGGCCGAGGCCTTCGTGCCGCCGCCATGGGTGGGCGAGGGCGAACTGGTGGGGACGAACTACGAGCGGAAGTTCCGCAAGGACGATCGACCGCCGCACTCGGTGGTGCTTCGGAAGCAGTGACCTTCAGGCGTCGCTCGACCTTGACGCCTCGCACCCCTGCTGACACGACCCATGACGAACTCCATGTTGCCCATCGCCTCCCCGACTCCCGCCACGCTTCCGATCTCCGAGACGTTCCTGTCGGTGCAGGGCGAGGGGAAGTTGACGGGGGTGCCGTCATTCTTCATCAGGACGAGCGGCTGCAACCTGCGATGTCGCTGGTGCGACACGCCCTTTGCGAGTTGGTCGCCCGAGCGGACGATCCGGTCGGTGGAGGAACTGGTGGATGAGGTGACGGCCAGCGGCGCTCGCCACGCGGTGTTGACGGGCGGCGAGCCGATGATGTTCCCGTCGCTCGACCGCCTGGCCCACCTGCTGCGAGCGAGGTCGATCCACATCACGATCGAGACCGCGGGCACCTTGTTCCGGGAACTGCCGTGCGACCTCATGAGCATCAGTCCGAAGCTCTCGGACTCGACGCCCCTGCCGGGCGACCCGCGGGACCCGTCGGGATCGTGGCGAGCGCTCCATGAGCAGCGACGGATCAACCCCCCGGCGATCCAGTCGCTGATCGACCGCTCGCCCGACTTCCAGCTCAAGTTCGTGGTGTCGAGCGAACCGGACCTCGTGGAGATCGAGGAACTGCTGGGCCTGTTGCGGGGATGGCGGCCATCGGACGTGCTGCTGATGCCCGAAGGCGTGACGCCGCCGTCCGCCGCGACGCGGCAATGGCTGGTGCAGGCGTGCGTTCGGCGGGGGTACCGATACTGCGCCCGGCTGCACATCGACCTGTTCGGGCACACCCGCGGCACGTGAACGACCGAAGGGGGGAAGGCCTACCATTCTCCGGACGCGAGGGAGCCTCCGCGAGGATCTGGCCTCGAACTCGTCGGAGTCGAGCCTGGCTCGCGAACGACCTGAGCCGAAAGAACTGACATGAACACGCTTGCATTCATCGGCAACTTGGGGCCTTGGGAGTGGATGCTCATCCTCGTGCTGGGCCTGCTCATCTTCGGCAAGCGTTTGCCCGAAGTGGGCAAGAGCCTGGGCAAGGGCATCGTCGAGTTCAAGAAGGGGCTCAAGGGCGTCGACGACGAGATCGATCAGGCCGCGTCGCGTCGCGGCAACCTCCCCGAGCATGAGCGTCAGTATCACGCGCCGATCACCGACGGGCAGGAGCGTCGCGTGAGTCGCGAGGATGCCGTCGACCCGGCCGCGGCGCCCCGCCAGCCGATGGCCTGACCCGGCGCTCCGGCCGGCGGTTCCCTCCCATGCCGAATCTCGTCCGTCAGGCACGCACCCGCGTGCCTTTTTCACGCGCCCGGGTCGCCGCGTGCCCGGGGTTCGCCCACCCGACCTTCGCCTACCCTCGCGACGCATGGCTTACACCGTTCTCGCACGCCGGTATCGCTCGAGGCAGTTCGAAGAGGTGATCGGCCAGGACGCCATCACGCGGACGCTCCTCAACGCGATCAAGACCAATCGCGTCGCGCATGCGTATCTCTTCGTCGGCACTCGCGGCGTGGGCAAGACCACGTCGGCTCGGCTCTTCGCCAAGGCGATCAACGGCGGCACGCCGGAGATCGACGATGCCATCATGCGAGGGCAGGACACCGACGTCATCGAGATCGACGCGGCGAGCAACACGGGCGTCGACGACGCCCGCGAGCTCATCGCCAGTTGCGGCTATCGCCCGATGCGGGGCAAGTACAAGGTCTTCATCATCGACGAGGTGCACATGCTCTCGACCAGCGCGTTCAACGCGCTGCTCAAGACCATGGAGGAGCCGCCCGAGCACGTGGTGTTCATCCTGTGCACCACCGACCAGCACAAGGTGCCCGCGACCATCCAGAGCCGCTGCCAGCGCTTCGAGTTCCGCGCCATCCCCGCGGACATGATCGCCAAGCACCTGGCGCATGTCTTCAAGGAGGAGGGCGTCGAGGCGGATCCCGAACTCGTCGAGGCCGTCGCTCGCCAGGGCAACGGCTCCATGCGCGATGCGCTCTCGATCGCCGACCGCCTCCTGGCCTGCGGACAGAAGAAGCTGACGGCGGAGACCCTCGAGCAACTGCTCGGCCTGCCGAGCCGCGAGTTGGTCTCCGAGATGATCAAGGCCTTCTCGCAGGGCGACGCCGCCAAGGCGCTCGATCGCGGGCGAGAGCTCATCGCCAAGGGCGTGAGCATCGATCAGTGCCTCGAGGCGATGCTCCTTCGCCTTCGAGACCTGCTCGTGCTGAAGGTCTGCGGCGAGCAGACCTCGCTGGTGGAGGCCAGCCCCGACACGCGGGCGAGAGAGTCGGCCCTCGCGGCTCCTTTCGAGCCCGCGGCGCTGGTGCACATGATCGCCCTGTGCGAGAACGTGCAACGGTCGGCCAAGAGCAGCAGCGTGCCGCGGGCCATCTTCGACGCCGCGCTGGTGCGCATGGCGATCACGGACAAACTCGCCGATGCGGCGGCGATCATCTCGGGGGCCCCCTCGCCAAAAAAAGCCTGACGGCCGGCGCTCCGCCGGCGGCAACGGCGAAGGCGGCGCTCCCGCCTTCCCCGTCGCCCCGGTCGCTGCCCGCCCCCGCGGCGACGCAGCCTGCGGCCCCGGCCCCGGTCCCCACGCCGCCGCCACGTCCCGTGTCGCCGCCGCCGGCGACGCCGGCCGACGCGGCGGCCATCTCCGAGCACCCGCTCGTGAAGCAGACGATGGAACTGTTCGGCGCGCGGGTGGTGACGGTGCAACCCCGCGTCCGCCGCGACTCGTGACCATGAACGCACGTCCGGATCGGTCGCGATCCGGCGAGGAGTCCCTTGCATGTTCGATCAAATCAAGTCGCTGGGCGCCATCGCTGGCCTGCTCAAGAACAAGGAAAAGCTCAGGGAAGCCGCCGATCGGGTCAAGGCGAAGATGGAGGCCACTCGCGTGATCGGCGAGGCGGGCGCGGGGGCGGCCCGCGTGGTGGTCAGCGGCACGATGAAGGTGCTGGAGGTGGAGTTGGCTCCGGGGCTCGTGCAGGGGATGAACGCCGACCCTCGCACGCGAGCCCTCGCGGGCGCGTTGATCGCGGAGGCGGTCAACGAAGGGCTTCGTCGCGCCCAGTTCGCGATGAAGGAGGCGGTCGAGGAGGAATCCCGCGCCCTGGGCATCGAGGGCCTGCCGGGCCTCGAGAACCTGCTTGGCTCGTGAGCGCGAACTCCGATCCATGGACACGCCGTCGAACGACATCCCTGGGATCGAATGCTGGCGAGTCGATGCCGCTCGGGGCGATCTTCGTGTGCACATCACGCGGGAGCGACCGCCCCCGCCGAGCGCGGCCGTCGAGACCGAGTGGGCGCGACGGGTCGCGGCCAATCCGATGTTGCACGACGGCGCGGTGCTCAGCGTGATGGGGTTCGACGCGGACACCAACATGATCGCGGCGCGGCGAGATTCGTACAAGCGACTGGCGGTGCAACCCCGCGTGCCGACGGGAGTGCGCTTGCTGGCGGTGACGGCGATCCTGCGAGCGGTCGACCCCTCCGGCGCGTCGCACGTGCTGCTGGGGCGTCGTTCGCACCGCACTCGCATCTACGGCGGGTGCTGGGAACTCGGCCCCTCGGGAGGCGTGGGCGTGCCTCCACCTGCCGTCGAACGCATGGGGCTGGACGAACTGTGCGAGCACCTGGTCGAGGAGGTTCGCGAGGAGGCGGGGCTGAGCGTGAAGGGTCCGGGCGTGCCGGTGGCCTATGTGCGCGATCACGTGGCGTGCAGCGACGACCTCGTGCTGCTGCTGGAGGCGGGCCAGCTCGACGCCGCAGAGGCCGCGTCGGGCCCGGCGAACTGGGAGTATGACGAGACCCGGTGGATGCCGGTGACCGATGCCGCCGCATTCGACGGCGACCAGACGATCGGCGCCACGCGGGCGATCTTCCGGGCCATGGGCTGGATCGGCGGGAACGCGGCGACGTGAACGAGCCGCCGGCCGCTTCGACTATCCTTGACGCATGCGAACTCTCGTCACCGCGGGATTCTTTGCGTCCCTGGCCATCCAGGCGACGGCGTGGCAGCCCTCGCCCCCCGCCACGAGCGACGCCCCGGCTGTCGCCCCCGCGTCGCCTCCGGCGACAGTCGCTCCCGCGGGCGGCGTTGCGGTGGGGCTTCCCAACCGCGAGTTGCTCGCCTGGTGGTACCTCGAAGTGGATCGTGCCTGGGAACAGGCGCGCCCGACCGCCGACGCCGCGGCCACGCGGGCGGCTCACGAGGCCTTTGATCGCGCGACGCTGGCCTTTTTCCGTCTCGACATGGCCGACGCGGTGAAGCAACTGGCACGCCTGCGACGCTCGCTCTCGGGGGGGGACGTCGAGGCCCCGGTGCATGCGGCGACCATGCAGGCGACGCCCCGGGTGTGGATCGGTTCGCGCGAGACGCCCGTGATTTCGTTGGCGTCTCTGGATCGCGGCGGCACGCCGCCGGGACCACTCACGCTCGTGGCGACCTCCGCCACCGGGGCCACGGCCACCTTTGAGGTCGCGCCGACGAGGGCCGACGGGCAGACGGGTCCATGGACGCTCGGGGGGATCCACTGGCCGTCGATCGCGGCGTTCCGCGGCGAGCGGGCGGCGATGACGGTCGATCTCTCCCTCGTGCACGACGGCGAGACGATCGCCGCCGAACGACTGGTGGTCTCGAGCGAATCGCTGGCGGCGGTCCGCGAGCGCAACGCGACGTCGGCGGCGGCCATCGCTCCCGCCAACGACGCGCATGCGATGGCGCTGGCGATGTTCGAATCTCGCAACGGCCTCTTGACGGACGAGCCGAACCGCAACAGGTCGAGCGAGTTCCTCGCGCCCTACCACACGCTGACCACCTCGCTGACGGCCGAACTGGCGGCGCTCAAGGAAGGGAGGTCGCCCTACCCGCGAGACGGCGCGTGGTGGACGACGGTGAAGGCGGGCAAGACCTCGATTCCGTGCTGGTTCGATGCGCCGCCGCCCGCCGACCGGCGAGGGCCCATGCCCCTCCTGATCGTGCTTCACGGCGCGGGCGGCGACGAGAGCATGTTCCTGCACGGGTACGGGCAGGGCGGCCTGGCGAAGGCCGCGGTGGCCAAGGGGTGGGTGGTCGCCTCGCCGGGGACGACGGCGATGATGGGGAGCGGCGCGGCGACCAGGGCGGTCGTGAACGCGGCGTCGTCGATGTACGGCATCGACCCCCTTCGCATCTACGTCGCGGGGCACTCGATGGGCGGCGCGGCCACGAGCATGATCGCGCGTCGCCATCGGGACATCATCGCGGCGGCCGTGTGCTTCGCGGGCGGCTCGATCGACCCCAAGGAACCCTCCGCCCCCACGCTGGTGCTTGGCGCGGAGATCGACCCGCTCATCCCCGCTTCGCGACTGGCCGCCAATGTCGCGAGGGCGAAGGCGGCCGGACTGCCCGTCGCCTATGAAGAGTGCAAGGGCAACGGGCACACGCTCATCGTCGGCGACCAGGCCGCCCGGGCGTTGACGTTCCTCGAGGCCCGGCGACTGACATCGGCGGACCAAGCCCCATGACGCCCGCTCGCATGCTGCTCGTGGCCCTCGGGAGTCACGGCGACATCAGGCCGCTGCTGGCCATCGGCGCCGAGGCGATCCGACGCGGCGGGACCGCGGCGATCCTGACCAACCCCCACTTCGAGCCCGAGGCCGCCTCGTGCGGCGTGCGTTGCATCCCCTTCGGCCCTCGCGAATCCGTGCGGGCGTGGGTGTCGCATCGTCCGGCCACCATGCACGCGATGCACGGCCCGCTGACGGTGTTGCGCGACATCATCGCGCCTCGCACCCCCGCGTTGGCCGAGGCCGTGCGGTCGGCCATCGACGCGTTGGCCCCCGACGTGGTCGTGGCTCATCAGGCGTGCATCGGCGCCCGGTGGGCCACTGAACTGGCGGGCGTCCCCTTCGTCGACTGCGCCCTGTCGCCCTGCGTGTGGATGAACCCTCGCGACACGCTGTCGCTCACGCCGTGGCGGGATTCCACGCCCACGCCCCGCGCCGTCCGCTTCGACGTGTGGGTCGGACGCCGCCTCACGGGCTGGCTCACCGACGGGACGCTCAACCGGGCGAGGCGTTCGCTGGGGCTCAAGCCCGTGCGTCACGTCTGGTTCGAGGAACTCGGAGCGGCGTGCCTTCACCTGGGCCTGTGGTCGTCCGCGGTGCGCCCCGTCATGCTCGGCGACCCGCCCCGGGCGTGCGCGACCGGATTCGCGCGGCTCGAGACGGCCGACGACGAGCCGATGGAAGCCCGCCTGCGTCGATTCCTCGATGACGGGGCTCCGCCTCTGGTCGTCACGCTCGGCACGGCGGTGAGCCACGCGCATCCGAGGTTTCATGCGATGGTCGTCGACGCCTTGGCGGACACCGGGCTGCGCGCGGTGCTGGTCACGGGCGACGACGACTATTCGCCGCGAGGGTTGCCTCGATCGATCATGGCGACGAGCCGCGCCCCCTTCCGGTCGCTCTTTCCCCGGAGCCGCCTGGTGGTGCACCATGGCGGAATCGGCACGTGCGCCGAGGCGATGTTCGCCGGCGTGCCCTCGCTCATCCTGCCCGCGTCGCACGATCAGTTCGACAACGCGGCGAGGTGTCGGCGGCTGGGCGTGGCCGAGACGCTGCCGCTCGCCCGCGCCACCGCAAGGCGACTTCGAAGGGGCATCATCGACGCCACGAACGACACGTCGCTGCATGCCCATGCAGGCGGCATGTCGCGCCGGCTTGAAGGCGAATCGGGCGCGGCGGCGGCCGTCGACGCCATCGCCGCGTACGTCCCCGCGACGCTCATTCGCGAACGACCACCGGCGTGCCGATGCTGACGGCGCGGGCGAGACGGGCGGCATCCCAGTTCGCCATGCGGAAGCAACCGTGGCTCCCGGTCTTGCCGATGTCCTGAGGGCGAACGGTGCCGTGAAGGCCGTAGCCGGGCTTGTCGAGCCCGATCCACGCGGCGCCCACGGGGTTGCGAGGTCCCGGAGCGATGCGAAGCTTGCGGGTGACGTTGGACACCTCGGGCCACGACGCGGGATTGAACGTGTAGTCGGGATCGGTCACCACGACCTTCACCGAAAGCTCGCCCACCGGCCGCTTCTCGACCGACTCGGCGATCGAGCAGTGAAAGAACGCGACCACCCCGCCCGCGTTGTCGAACGCGGTGACGATCTTGTCGCCAAGGTCGATCTCGATGCTCGCCACCGCCGGCAACGGCGTGTCGCGACGGGCCAGGAAATCGGGAACGTTCGGCAGCACCACTTCGTCCCCCGGTGTCAGCGCGTCGAGCGGCACGTCGGGGTTGAGCAGCGAGACCAGATCGACGGAGCACCACCCTCGCTCGGCGAGCAGTTCGTGCATGCCGGCGTAGCCGCTGAGCGGGAGCGTGGCCCGCTCGTTCCAATCCTCGGGGATGGGCCCGGTGACGAGCGCCGCGTCGCGGTCCTGGATGACGTATGAACGAGTCCAGTCGGCCGTTCCAAGCCCGACGCGTCGGCGCAGGGCCTCACGGGTGCCTTCATCGAGCGTGCCCGTCGCCGGGAGCGATTGGGCGAGTTGGAAGCGTTCGATGGCCAGACGGGTCTTGCGGCCCGGCTTGCCGTCGATGAGTCCCGGCGAGAATCCGGCGCGGGCGAGCAGCGTCTGCCACTCCGCATGGACGAGTCGGTCCGGCATGGCGGCATCGATCGCCGGTTGCGTCCGGCCCAAGGCCGACGTCGGCGCCATGGGCGAGCAGAGCACCGCGAGGAGAAGGCCGCCGAGCACCATCTTGAGCATCGACATGGGGAACTATTGGCGGGGAGCATGCGGGAGGACCGCCCGTTCGACCCCGGAGGCGAGCGGCGGCGGACCCCAGTCCGGAGGTCCATCCCCGGGATGTGCGGCCCTCGCATGGCAGGGAGGGGGGGCCTGCCTCTACGCTCTGGAGCCTTCCAGCCGATAACCCGAATCGCCGATGTCCGCACCTGCCGCCCAATCGCCCGCCTCGATTCCCGCCGCCCGAGGGCTCACGCCCGCGAGCGCATTCGCCTCGTGCATGCTGCCGACAGCGGCGGGCGTGGCCGCGGCGGTGGCGTTCCACCTGTTCGTGGTCCTCGCCTGCCTCGGGACGGGATCGCCGGACCTGAACCGGATGATCGCCCTGGGCCAACGACTCGACGAGGGGTCGCCGACGACCCCGACGGTCGTGTTCATCGGCGACTCGGTCACGGTGGAGGGCATCGACGCCTCGATCGTGGAGTCGGCGACGGGCGGCGGCTGGAAGGCCCTGAACTTCGGACTCAACGGCGCGGACCGCGCCGAACTCGACGTGATCGTGCCCAAGGTGGCGAGGTTGAGGCCCGCGGCGGTGTGCATCGTGATGCGGCCGCTGAGCATCGCCGCCCCGCCGGCGGTCAACATCGACGGCGCCCACGCGTACAACCTGGGCGGGTTCCCCGCCGCCTGGCCGGAGGGGTGGATCCGCCCGGACACTCCGGGCCTGCCTCCCGAGCAGCAGGAGGCGCTGAGCGGGTCGCGACTCGAGTCGCAGTTGCACTTTCGCACGGCGATCATGGAGATGATCAACGCCGGACTGCGGGCCAAGTTGCGATCGGGCGTGCGGATCGCACCCATCGACGACTGGACCGCACCGTACAACCTGACCATCTCGATCGAGGGCGCGACGCTGGACAATCACATCCGGGCCCTCGACACCGAGTTGCAGGAGGCGATTCGCGAGGGGACCGAGCGTCACGAGCGGGACTTCGAGCGACTGGTGTCGCACCTGGCCGCCGCGGGGATCAAGCCGGTGCTCGTGGCCTCGCCGATCCACCCTCGGCTTCGCGAGGCCTTCGGCCCGACGGCGGATCGCATGCGGACCCTGGGCCCGTCGTGGGCGGCGTCGCACGGCGGAGCGTGGATCGACGCGACGACGCTCCTGGACGAGACGGGGTTCGCCGACGGTCAACACCCCAACCGCAAGGGCCGCGAGGCGTTGTCGTCCTTCATCGGGACGAACATGCCGCCCGCCCGCTGAAGGCCCTTGAACCGCTGAACGCTCCCGCCCTGCTGAACGCCTGACAGGACCCACCCAGTGCTCTTTCAGACACCCGAGTTCCTGATCCTGTTCCTCGTGAGCGTCGCGGGCATCGCGATGCTGCGACGCAACACCCACCAGCACGTGCTGATGGCGATCCTCTCGTACGTCTTCTATGCCTGGCTCGACGTGCGGTTCCTCATCCTGCTGCTCATCACGTCGCTGGTGGACTTCGCGGCGGCGTTGGGGATGGACGGGGTTCAGCTCAGTTGGCGCAAGCGATGGGGCCTGTCGCTGTTCACGATGACGGGCGCGCTGGTGACGCTGGGGTTCAACTGGCCGCTGATCCAGGGGGAGGCCTATACGGGCGTGCCCTTCACGCTCGAGACCTTCCTGCAGCCGCTGACCCGCGGCGACTGGGCCGCCCCGGGCACGGAGGGCGCGACGAACCTCTCCTACGCGGCATGGCTGTCGCTGGGGGCATGCGCGGCCTTCTCGCTGCTGTGGCCCCTCGCGTACGAATGGCTCTTCCGGAGCTTCGAGGGGGAGGGGCGTCGCAAGGCGTTCCTGGTGACCAGCGTCGTCTCGAACCTGTCGGTGCTGGCCTTCTTCAAGTACTTCAACTTCTTCGTGGACTCGGTGGCGACGGCCACGCACGCCATGGGCGTCGACTTCACGCGGCCGCACCTCGAGGTGCTGCTGTCCATGGGCATCAGCTTCTACACCTTCGTCTCGATGTCGTACACGATCGACGCCTATCGCAAGCAGCTTCAGGCGGAGCGATCGTTCCTGAGGTTCACGCTGTTCGTGTGCTATTACCCGCACCTCGTGGCCGGGCCGATCATCCGGCCCGACAACTTCCTGCCCACGCTCAACGAGCCCTGGCGCTTCAGGAGCGACCACGTGGTGTCGGGGTTCCACCTGTGCCTCAACGGCTTCTTCAAGAAGGTGCTGATCGCCGACACGATCGCGCCGCTGGTGGACCAGATGCTGGGGAACCCGGCGGCGTCGGGGGCGACGAGCCTGGTGGTGATGCTCGGCGCGTTCTTCTTCGCCATCCAGATCTACTGCGACTTCTCGGGCTACTCGGACATCGCCCGGGGCGTGTCGAGGATGTTCGGCGTCGAGCTTCCGCTCAACTTCGACTACCCGTACTTCGCGACCTCGATCATCGACTTCTGGCGGACGTGGCACATCTCGCTGTCGACGTGGCTTCGCGACTACCTGTACATCCCGCTGGGCGGGGGTCGCGGCACGCTGGGCCGCGTCTACTTCAACCTGATGGCGACGATGGTGCTCGGAGGCCTGTGGCACGGCGCGTCGGCCAACTTCGTGCTCTGGGGCTTCTATCAGGGCGCGCTGCTGTGCCTGAACCGGATGTTCCGGTGGGCCGTGGCCAAGGTCCCGCCGGTGGCGGCGCTCCTCGAGTCCAAGCCGGGCACCGTGCTGCGGTGGGGATGCACGATGTACCTCGTGCTGCTGGGATGGCTGATCTTCCGCATCAACAACCCGGCCGATCCCTTCGACTTCACGAACCTGGTCTACTGCCTCAAGAAGTTCGTCGTCTTCGACTTCAACTTCGGACTCGCCTCGCTCGGGCTGGGCAAGAGCTCGCCCTTCCTGGCGGCGACGCTGGTGGGCGCGTTCCTCGCGCTCCACGCCGCCAGCCGCTTCAAGGGCCGCATCCACGACCGCCTCGACCGCGCGCCGCGGGCGCTGCTGCCGCTGATCTACGCTTCGCTCGCGGCGATCTTCTACTTCTTCTGGCCCTCCACCAATGCCGCCTTCATCTACTTCCAGTTCTGACCCTCCCCACGACCTCGACGGCGACGCACCCATGCCAATCGACTGGCCCAATACGCGGATCATCCTCACCGGCGGCGCGGGCTTCCTCGGCCGCTGCGTCAAGTCCCGCCTGCTCGCGCGAGGCGCCGCCGAGGCCAACATCGTCGTGCCCCGCCGACGCGACTGCGACCTCACCAGCGAACGCGACGTGGCTCGCCTCTACCGCGACGCCTTCGGGCCCCGAAAGACCGACATGGTGATCCACCTCGCCGCCGAAGTGGGCGGCATCGGCGCCAACCGCGCGAACCCGGGCCGCTACTTCTTCGCCAACATGGCGATGGCCCTCCACCTCATCGAGCAGGCTCGCCTCGACAACCTCCACCTCCGGGGCGGCAAGTTCGTGCAGGTCGGGACGATCTGCGCCTACCCCAAGTTCACGCCCGTGCCCTTCCGCGAGGAAGAGCTCTGGAACGGCTACCCCGAGGAGACCAACGCCCCCTATGGCGTCGCCAAGAAGGCCGCCTGGCAGATGCTCGACGCCTATCGCCTGCAGTACGGCCTCCAAAGCGCGTATCTGCTGCCGGTCAACCTCTACGGTCCCCACGACAACTTCGACCTGAACAGTTCGCACGTCATCCCCGCGCTCATCCGCAAGTGCGTCGAGGCCCAGGAGCGAGGCGACAAGGAGATCGTCTGCTGGGGCACGGGCTCGGCCTCGCGAGAGTTCCTGCACGTCGAGGACGCCGCCGAGGGCATCCTCCGCGCCGCCGAGGTGATGAACGACCCCGACCCGATCAACCTCGGCGCGAGCTTCGAGATCACCATCAAGGACCTGGTCGAACTGGTCGTCCGCCTGACCGGCTTCAAGGGCGGCATCGTGTGGGACTCCACCAAGCCCGACGGCCAGCCTCGCCGCTGCCTCTCCACGGACAAGGCCCGCCGCCTGCTCGGCTGGCAGGCGCAGATCCGTTTCGAAGAGGGCCTGCGCTCCACCATCGATTGGTATCGCGCCAACCGCTGACCCGCGGCCACCCACGCCCGACGAATGCACATCGTCCTGCTCAACCAGGCCTTCCACCCCGACGTGGTGGCCACCGCGCAGATGGCCAAGGACCTGGCCGATCATCTCGCCAGGCGCGGGCACCGCGTCTCCGCCGTCGCGTCGCGATCGATCTACGGCTCGGCGGGCGCCACGCTCCCGGCCCGCGAGGAGATCCCCGTCCAAGGCGCAACGCACCCCATCGTCGTGCACCGCGTGGGATTCTCGCTCTTTGGCAAGAAGGGCACGCTCGCTCGCCTGCTCGACTTCGCCTTTTTCTACCTCATGGCCGCGTGGCGCGTGCTCACCATGCCCAGGGCCGATGTCGTCGTCGGCTTCTCCACGCCCCCATTCATCGCCCTGGTCGCGCTGGCCGCCAGAACGCTCCGCGGCGGCAAGGCCGTCTATTGGGCGATGGACCTCTACCCCGACGTGCCGGTCGCCAGCGGCATGCTCAAGGAGCGGTCGATCGTCACGCGAGCGCTCGAGCGACTTCACCGCCTCATCGTCCGCCGCTGCGACGCCACCGTCGTGCTCGGCCGTTGCATGGAAGGACGATTGCTCGACAAGGGCCTGCCCCGCGATCGCATCACCTTCATCCCGGTCTGGTCCGACGAGACCGGCGTGCGTCCGCTCCCCCGCGAGGGCAACGCCGTCCGCGACGCGTGGGGCCTGGCCTCGGCCTTCACCCTGATGTACTCGGGCAACTTCGGCTTGGGGCACGATGCCGAGACGATCAAGGGCGCCATGCTCGCGCTCCAGTCTCGCGACGACGTGAAGTTCGTGTTCGTCGGCGGCGGAAAGCGCCGCGCCGAGATCGAGGCCTTCATCAAGGAGCACGGCCTCCGCAACGCCTCCTATCGCGATTACGTCCCCCGCGAGCAACTCTCGCAGAGTCTGGGCGCGGGCGACGCGCATCTCATCTCGCTGCGGGAGGGCATGGAGGGGCTCATCGTCCCGAGCAAGCTCTTCGGCATCATGGCCGCCGCCCGGCCGGCGATCTTCATCGGCCATCCGAACTCGGAGATCGCTCGCGTCCTTGCCGAGAGCGGCTCGGGCCTGCTGGTGCGAGAGGGAGACGCCAAGGGCCTCGCCGCCGCGATCGAGCAACTCGCGGCCGACCCGGCCGGTACCAAGGCCATGGGCGAACGGGCCCGGCAGACGTTGCTGGGCCGCTACGACGCCAGTTCCGCCTGCCGCGCGTGGGCCGAGCTTCTGGAACGCCTTTGAGGGCCGACCACGCCGGGAAACGGCCGTCGCTTGGCGTTCGCAGGCCGTTCGCATGCCCAAAACCACGCACGCGAGCGCATTTTCGCGACCTGAAGGCCCAAGTGCCGGGGAACTGAGCGCGGGGGCGGCGTCGAATCGATATCATCAAGACGGCTCCAAGGAATCCACCATGCACCTGTCCAAGCACGCCCCCGCCATCGTCGCGTTCGTCGCCGCCCTCGCCGGGTCGCCCTGGGCAGCCGGGCAGCCGCAGTCCAAGCCCGCGTCGGCGGGGATGCAGGCCGCTCCGTCGACGGGGCATCCGGCTCGTGACACGCTGATCAAGATGCAACGGACGCTGAGCGTCGACTTCAAGGAGACGCCGCTCGCCGACGCGATGAAGTTCATCACCGAAGTGACGGGCGCGGACATCGAGGCGATGTGGGTGGACGACCAGAACTCCACCGGGCTCGACAAGGAACGCCAGATCACCCTCAAGCTCGACAAGGGCACCGGGCTCGACCTGCTCGAACGCGTGCTCGAGAAGGCGACCACCGACGCCACCGGCGCGGGCGGCAACACCTGGCAGATGACCGAGAACGGCACGCTCCAGTGCGGCCCCAAGGATCGCCTCAACAAGTTCCGGCGCGTCGAGATCTACTCGGTGCGAGACCTGCTCATGGAGATTCCCCAGTACGCCAATGCGCCGGAGTTCGACCTCCAGAGCGTGTTGCAGAGCTCAGGGCAGCAGGGCGGCGGCGGCGGCCAGAGCCCCTTCCGCGACAACGGCGATCAGGGCGGCTCGACCACGCGGCCCCTCGACCAGCGCGTCGAGGAGCTCCAGTCGCTCATCACCGAACTCGTCGAGCCCGAACAGTGGGTCGACAACGGCGGCGAGGCCGCCAGCATCCGCTTCTTCCAGAACACCTTCATCGTCAACGCGCCCGATTACGTCCACCGTCAACTCGACGGCTATCCGTACTGGCCGCAGCGCGCCACTCGCGTGGCCTCGGTGAAGGGACGCCGCTACGTCACGCTCTCGCCCGATGCAGCCCTCGCAGGGCTTGCCGGCATCGAGAACCAGCAGGTCAGCGGCCCCAAGTGACGCTCGGGCGGCCGCACGGCTCCGCTGCGATCAGGACGCCTTGTCGGCAGGGGACGTCTTCATCCGCCGCTCGATTTCGTCGGCGATTCGTCGCTCCAAGGCCCGGTCGCGATTGACCGGCGTCTGATACCCGCTGCCAAGCCCTCGCTCGCTCCGCACCGGGTCGCGAGTCACCGACCACAAAGTCGCCGCCCTGCTGGGAACCCGCAGGCCGGGATGCTGGAGGCGATCGACGTAGACCTCCACCCTCGCCTCCACCGCCTCTCCGGCCACCGGCGGCGTGTCCGTGCCCGCCGCCGTGAACGTGACGCGAACCCGCCGCCGCTGCTGGTTCAGCAGGTCGGAGACCTCCTGCGTGAAGCCGCTCTGCTGCGTGTCCCATGGCGTGGCCAGCCCCGACGACGCCCGGGGTTGCGACGTGATCGTCCCCGCCTGCGCATCCACGCGGTCGAGTTCGAAGCCCGCCGATCGAAGCGCCTCGCGAGCGGCGTCGAATCCGCCGGCGTACCCGCCGGCGGGCATCGCCACCGTCGGCTCGGCCCGACGGCTGGCGCATCCGGTCGCCGTCAAGGCGATGAGCATCGTCACGGCGCAGGTGATCGGTCGCGAGGGCGTCTGCATGACGAGAGCGTAGGAACCGCTACCGCCGCGGATTCCGAGGCGTGCCCGGACGCGTGGGCCTGAAGGCCTTGGGCGGCGGGAACGGACCGCGCGGAACGCCGGGCTGATCCACGCCCCCGCCCGCGGCATCGCCTTCATCGAGCGATTCGGCCTCGACGGCCGGCACCTCCGACGTGTGCTGGGCGGGCGAGGACGGCGGCGACACGAGCGAGGCGAAGATGAGCCGTCCCGCCGATGTCTGGAGACTGGAAGACACCACCAGATCGACGCTCGAGCCGATGAGCGTCGCGGCTTGTTCGGCCACGACCATGGTGCCATCGGGCAGGAATCCGACGGCCTGTCCCGGTTGCTCGCCGGCCCGCATCAACTGGACACTGATGGTCTGACCGGGGACGGCGGCGGTCTTGATGGCGTTGGCGAGATCGTTGATGTTGAGCACCGAGATGCCGTTGAGGCGGGCGACCTGCGCGAGCGCCACGTCGGTGGTGACGACGAAGGCGGGCATGAGCCGGGCCAACTCGATGATCATCTGATCGACGCCGATGCCCGACACCGGGCGTTCGTCGATGGTGACATCCAGCCGCGGAATGCGCTGAAGCTTGGCGGCCAACTCGAGCCCGCGTCGCCCCTTGGCCCGCTTGAGGGAGTCGTCGCTGTCGGCCAGCGTCTGCAACTCGACGATGACGAATCGCGGGATGACGATGGGCGCCTGAAGGAAGCCGGTGGTGGCCACGTCGGGCAGGCGGCCGTCGATGAGCGCGGAGGTGTCGGTGATGAGCGGCCGCACGCCCCGGATCTGCTTGGCGAACTCCACGTACGGGATGACGAGCCGGAAGTCGTCCTGGGTCTGCAGCACCGTCGTGACGCCGATGTAGCTCAGCGTGATGCCGATGAGCACCTTGAGCGAGTTGGCGACGGGCCGAAGCACGTCGATGGCGTCCTTGTTCTGGACCCAACTCTCGAGCAGCAAGTCGACGATGAAGCCCAGCGCCGCCGTGGCCAGCACGCCGGCCAGGATGCCGAAGATGACGCCGGTGATCGTCGAGATCTTCTTCTTGGGGGTGGCGAAGTCGACCGCGATGGCGACCACGATGAGGATGGCCGCCACGCTGATCGAGGCGATCACGGGCATCCAGCCGCCCGACTCCGAGAGAAACAGTCGCTTCTCGCTCTGCTGCTGCTGGAGCGCCGCGAGCAGCGCGAAGGTGAACATGAGCGCGACAAAGGCGGTTCGGACGATCCGAAGGACGATCGTGCGACGTCGGTCAGCCGCTTCCGTCGGCCTGATGTCCTCGAGTGACGTGCTCATGCTCGAGCAGTGTACGGGCACGGGGCCCGGACGGATCTACAAGCCCGGCACGATCGCTCGCACCACGCGTGACGCGCGTCGAACCACCGCACGCCCCTCCCGCACGACCACCAGTCCCGCCACGCCGCCACCGGCCGTCGCTGCCACATCGGTCGCCAGGTCGCGAACGCCGCGCGACAGGGGACCGGCACAACCCGCCTGCGATCCGACCACGATCACCCAGACGAGCAAGACTCCGCACCTCCTCCACCCTCGAGCATCCTCCATCGGCGATCCCCTGTCGGCGCGCCGCGCTCCGCCTCCGACGCTCCATCCATCGTCCCCTGAAGAGGGGGATCTGAGCGACTCCGGGCAGATGGAGGCCGATTCGGGTCATTGAAGTCCCATAACGATGGCCTTGATGGGGCCGGAGTGCCCAGATGACCAATTTGGCCCACGCGGGCGGAACGGGTTTCGTTCAGGCCCGAGAAATAGCGCATCGAAATGGCGCGCGAAACGGTTAGACTCGGACAGTCGGACCGCACGCGTGCGGGCACCAGGAACGTGCCCGGACCGGCGCCAAGGTTCTGGCGTCGCCTACGTAACCGACGGAGAGTGACATATGGGCCTCAGCATGTGCAACCGCTTTGCTCAACGAGGAATCTGGCCGAGGATGCTGATGTTGGGTGCAGGGGGCGTCGCCCTCGCCGCGTCGACGGCTCAAGCCGGTTTCCTGCTCGAGTCGCGAGCCACCTTCGTGCTGCTGCAGCACGTGCATGACGGTTCACCGGTGTTTCACACCGAGAATCCCGCTCGCGGCTTTCGGGCCTTCCATTCGGACGGGCATCCGCTCGATCCGGTGATCACTCTGTCGGATCTGGAGTTCTACAACTTCGTGATGACCTCGACGACGTCACAGGTCATTCGACCTGATCGCCGCGAGTACGTGGGCGAGTACGAGATTCGCTTCGGCAGTTTCGGAACCGTCGTGCCGGCCACGGTGGTGTCCGCCGGCACCTTCTCGATCTCCATGACCTTTGTCGACCCCGACAACGCGATTGTCGCGGGCCAACTCATGCAGGTGTCGGCGGGCGAGGACGATGAGTTCCCCGACCTGTCCTGCGGCGGCCATCCGATTTTCATCGACGGCGGATATCACCATACGTATTTCCCCGATGGCGTGTGGTCGGGCGGCGGCATGCTCGTGGCGGAGTTCCACCAACCCGTCGTGCCCGCGCCCGCGGCCGTCGCGCTGCTCGGCATCGCTGCGGCTGCCGCACGCCGCAGGCGTTGAGCGGCCGTCGCGACGCCACCGACCGTCATGCCCCACGCCGACCATGATCGCCGCATGGCCTCCCCGCACGATCCCGGCGTCGGTCCGATCCCGGTTGAACCGCCCGACCTGAGTGACGTTCAACGCGCGCCGTGCCCCCGATGCGGCGCCTCGACCGTGCCCGGCGTGCCCGCATGCGGTTCGTGCGGCCACGCTCCCTCACTCGATGCCGGCGTGGGCGGCTTGGACTCGGCATCACCCCGTCGGCGCACCTCCGGAACCTGTCGCGGTTGCGGCTATTCCCTTGTTGGACTGATCGGCGACACGTGCCCGGAGTGCGGCACGTCGCTCGCTCGCGACCGCCGCGTGCGGTCGTCGGACACCTCTCGCGAAGTGGCGCGGCAGGCCTATCTGCACGCCGCCTCGCTCGCGGCAGGCGGACTGCTGCTCGGGGTGGTCGTGCAAGCGGCCACGTCGGGGTGGTGGGCGGGCCTCGTGTTCGTGGGGTGCTATCTGCTGTCGGCGGGCATCGGCATCGCCGTGCTCTTGGCATGCGGCGCGATGTGGGTGGGCTTCTCGAGTTCGGTGCCCTTGGCGTCGCTCGAAGTGGCGGCGACGCACGCGGTGGCCTTGGGCGTGGGACTGTTCGTCTTCGCGGCGTTCGGCGTGATGGCGTTCGCGCTGGTCGCCGCGGTGGGGCTGTACCTCGTGCTGATGGAGAAGTTCCTCGACCTCGAGCCCTTCGATGCCAGATGCGTCGGGGCGTTGTGCCTGGCGGCCCATGTGCTGGCCGCCGGGGTGGCGAGGGCGACGGGGTTGATCTGAGGACCGAGTCGACCTCAACGCATGGTCGACGAACCCGCCTCGCGAATGGCCGCGTCGAGTTGGTCGGCCAGGCGGATCATCGCCATGCCGGGAATCTGGCATTCGGGATCGACGATGACGCGCGTGTTGGCGGCGGTCATGCCCGGCAGCAACGGCGCCCCCTTGGCCGCTGCTTCAAGCGGGACCACCGATGGCCCGGAGGCATCTCCCGCGCCGGGAAGCAGCACGATGAAGATGTCGGGAGCCAGCCGCCTGACATCTTCGTGATCGAGCGTCACGAACGCCCCGCCGGTGGTGATGGCGGGCGTGGCGCCGATGGCCTCGACGACCTGCTGGTGGCAGGAACCGGGCCCGAACGCCGCGGGCGGGCCGAGCGACGCCAGCAGCAGCACCCGGCCTGCGGGCAGGCCCGCGCGAGGCGACCACGCGTCATCCATCCGCCGCTTGAGCGACGCCACGCGTCCGTCCGTGTCGCCGGGCAGGAAGGCCTCGCCCATGGCGTCGACGCATCGGCGGATGTCGTCGAGCGACAACATCGGATGATCGCTGAGCATCCACCCCCGCGCGCCCGCGAGTTCGGCAAGCCGAGGGGGCAGTTCGCGACTCCCCCACTGCGTCAGCACGTGCGTGGGCCGCAGCGTCAACAGCGTTTCATAGTCGATGCCCGCCTGATCGCCGCACGGCGGGATCGCGGCGGGGAGCCACGAGTCGAAGGCGTGCCTGCCGACGATGCGAT
>CAIYWI010000074.1 GCA_903929885.1 uncultured Phycisphaerales bacterium | reverse complement strand
TGAGGGAAACCCGTGGAGCGAGGTCCATGAAAAGCGACGCGGACCCGGGAGCATCCCGGGTCCGCGGAGCGAGACTGACACGTGAACGAAGGAATCAGGCGCGGCGGCGACGGGCGGCGGCCAGACCCATCAGGCCCACGGCGGCCATCATGCCCGGAGCGGGCACGATGGTGCCGCTGACGGTCACCATGTCGAAGCGGGCGGTGCCCGTGGCGGCATAGGTGGCCGTGGCCGACGAGGCGACGTAGCCCGAGGTGCCCGGAGCGAAGGTGCCGACGACGCGGATGCCGAAGTTGGCGTTGTCGTTGACGGCCGCCACCGACGACAGGTCGATGGTGCGGTTGTTGAACCAGGTGTCGCCCGCGGTGCCTTCGAAAATGGTCGCGGTGATCCACGACGCGCCGCCGTTGGTGGTGTACTGGCCGGCGTAGTAACGCGACGAGGTGTTGCTGTGGCGTTGATCGAAGGTGACGATGATGTTCATGTAGCCGGCGGTGCTGGTCAGGAACTGGACGCCGCGGGACTTGTCCTCGGTGCCCTGCAGGGCAAAGCCCGTGACCTGCCAGCCCGAATCGCTGGTGGTCGCGCTGTTGACCACGGGATCGGTCGAGCCGCCGTTGGCGTCGCCGCTGCTGAAGGCGGTGGCCGTCACGCCGCCGACGCCCGAGGCCGTGCCGCTGCCGATGGTCGGCAGCAGCGTGCCGGTGGCGGTGTTGCCGTCGGCGGGGACGGAGTTGAAGTCCCAGCGGGTGACGATGTCGGCCGCGGCGATGCCGCCGGTGGCGCACAGCGCCAGCATTGCAAACGTCTTCTTCATGAGCTCTCTCCTCATGGCCCGCGAGGGCCCGGTGTCTTGAAACCCGAACGCTCCTCAAGTCGCTCGGAAACATGAGGTTAGCGAGTGGGGCGGCCGTGGCCGACCATGCCAGGGGCATCTTGGCGCACCCTTAGCGCGACCTGAACTCGGCGACCCGACCGGACTCCGGCCGGGCGGGCCCCTGTACACTTCTGCGTGCCCCCCGACCCTGCCTTTCTTCACGCCGTGTTCCCGCTTCTTGACCGGGGCGACGAGGCGGGGGCGACGAGACTCGTCGCCGCACGGCTGGCGGCGGACCCTCGCGACGCCGATGCCAACAAGGTGCAGGCGATGATCCACGGGGCTCACGAGCGCTTCGAGGAGGCCGCGTCGTGCCTGCGCGTGGCGCTGCATTCGAACCCGGACGACCCCGAGACGTTGATGATGCTCGGCAACGTGATGGTCGCCACCAAGGGGTACGAGGAGGGCGCCAGCGCCTTCGAGGCGTACCTGCGCACGTGTCCGACCGATGCCGGCGCGGTGATGGGCCTGGGGCAGTGCCTCATCAGCCTTGGCCGCACGGAGGAGGCCGTCGCCGCGATGGAGCGGGGCATCGAGGCCTCGCCCGACGACGCCAACATGTACGGGTACATGGCCAGCGTGCTCGTGGCCATTGGCCAGGTGGCCCGCGCCATGGCGATCGTCAAGCGCGGGTACGCACGGCTGCCCCACGCGACGGGCCTGCTCTCCTTCATCGTGCAGAACAGCAACTTCCTCGAGGGCGTCGACCCTGTCGAGCATCGCGACCAGCACCGCCGCCTGTGCGACGCGTGGGCCGCGCACGCGCCTCGTGCGGCGGTGCGACTCGACCACTCGCTCGACCCGGAGCGCACGCTCCGCGTGGGGTTCCTCTCCGGCGACTTCAAGGTGCATGCCTGCGCGTTCTTCATGCGGAGCGTCATTCCGCTGCTCGATCGTCGGCGCACGAGCGTGTACTGCTACTCGACCGCCGCCGCCGAGGACGCCATGACGTCGGTCTTCAAGTCGGGCACGACGTGGCGGCCGGTGGCGCATCTCGACGACGCCTCATTGGCGACGACCATTCGCGCCGACCGCATCGACGTGCTGGTGGACTGCAGCGGCCACTTCGACGGCAACCGCCTTCCCGCCCTGCAACCCCGCGTGGCGCCCGTGCAGTGCACGTGGCTGGGGTATCCCAACACGACGGGGCTGGCGACGATGGATTGGCGCATCGTCGACGCCATCACCGACCCGCCCGAGCACGACGGCCATCTCTCCGAGCGAGCGGCACGCCTGCCTGCCTGCTTTGTGTGCTACACGCCCCCTTCCGACGCCCCCGAGGTATCGGCGCGTGACGATGCGGAGCCGATCGTCTTCGGCTCGTTCAATCGGCTCGACAAGGTGACCGAGGCGACGATGGATGCATGGTGCCGCGTGCTGCGGGCGGTGCCCGGATCTCGCATGGCGATCAAGTCGCGGATGATGACGGGCGAACTGCAGGACCTGGCCAAGGCCCGCTTCACGTCGCGGGGCATCGAGGCCTCGCGCATCGTCGCGAGCGACTACGTGCCCGACACGCGGTCGCACCTCTCGCTCTACCAGGGCATCGACATCGCCCTCGACGCCTTCCCGTACAACGGCACGACCACGACCTGCGAGGCCTCGTGGATGGGCGTGCCGGTGGTGACGCTGCTGGGCAACGTGCACCGGGCGAGGGTGGGGGCGTCGATCAACACCTTGCTGGGCCTCTCCGAGTTGATCGCCCCCGACATCGACGAGTACGTCGCCATCGCCACCACGCTGGCCGGCGACCGCCCGCGGCTGGCGGCCCTTCGCGGGTCGCTGCGGGCGCGCATGGCCGCCTCGCCCCTGTGCGACGCGCCGCGGTTTGCGAGGGACTTCGAGGCGTTGATTCGCGGGCTCTGGAAAGAGCACGTGGCCGGGGCCCGTGTGGCAAGGCGGTGACGCCTCGAAACCGTCTCGCCGGGTTTCCCAAGGGTGAAGCCGATGCAGTACCCTTCCGACATGACCGCGGACACTTCCGGCTCCCGCCTGATTGGCCTCGACTTCGTGCGGGGCGTGGCCTTGCTGGGCATCACGTTCGTGAACGTGACGATGTTCGCGTCGAGTTTCGAGCGGATGGTCCAGCCCGCGTTGCCGGAGGGCGCATCGTGGCTCGCCGCGGCCTTTCACTGGTTCAGCACGACCTTCTGCGCCGGCAAGTTCTACCCGCTCTACTCGCTCCTGTTCGGCGTGGGGGTGGCGATGATGATCGAGTCGGCGCAGCGCCGGAACGCGTCGGCGGGCTGGATGCTCGCCCGCCGGTTCGCGATGCTGGCGTTGATGGGCGTGCTGCACCTGCTGCTGATCTGGTACGGTGACATCCTGCTGCTGTACGCGATGGTCGGCATGGCGATGATCCCGCTCGCCCGGTGCAGCGCGAGGACGCTCGCCGCGGTGGCGGGCGGGTGCTTCATCGTGGGCATGTTCGGGACGCTGATCTTCGTCGCGCTCACGCTGATGGGCGGGCAGGATGCACCGCCCAAACCCGATGGGGCCGCTCCGGCGGCGGCGGGGTCGCTCATGGAGATCCTCCGCACCTACGCACCGGGCGACACGGGCTTCGATCCGCGGCTTGGCGAGTTCGAGCGACGGGTCTTCGTCGAGGGGCCCTTCGGACAGGCGGTCGGGTTGCGGGGCTTCCTGTACCTCTTCACCCTGGCCTTTTCCTTGTTGATCATGGTGCCGCAGGTGGCCGCCTGCTTCTGTCTTGGCGCGGCGTTGTGGAAGGGCGGATTCTTCACGGGCGCGATGCCCGGGTTCGAACGGTGGGCCATCGGTCTGGGCGCGCTGGTGGCGCTCCCCGCGCAACTCGTGGTCGCGTGGGCCATGGCGAAGCCGGAGGCGCCGTCGCTCCACGCCGGGGCGATGTTACTTGTGCAGGTTGGCGGGCCCGTGGTGAGTCTGCTCTACCTCGTGGTCGGCCTGCGGGTGGCGGCGAGGTTCCGCGACGCCGCGTGGGTGCGATCGGTGGCGGGCCTGGGCTCGATGGGCCTGACGGGCTACCTGGGCGTGTCGTTCCTGATGTCGCTGCTGATGCAGCACTGGGGCCTGGGCCTCTTCGGCTCGGTGCCGATGGAGTGGTGGTGGGCGCTGGTGCCGGGCGTGTGGTTGGTCTTGCTTTCCGCGTCGGTCGTGTGGCTGGCGCGGTTCCGGACGGGCCCGCTGGAGTGGGCGTGGAAGTCCTTCACGCGACTCGAGATGCTGCCGCTGCGTCGGGAGCGGCCATCGTGAGTCGGAGCGAAGTGGCCCCGGTGGGACTTGAACCCACACTCCCGTTTCCGAGAAGCGGATTTTAAGTCCGCTGCGTCTGCCGTTCCGCCACGGGGCCAGCGACGATGTTATTCGTGGTGGCGGGGGGGTCCGGCCGCGGAGCGAAGGGGACCGCCGTCGCGATCACTCCGATCGTCCATCGATGGCGGCGATCAAACACCCGCCCGCGAGAATCAGCAGGTCGGGCAGGTCCGGGTGCGAGTGGCCGGGCGCGATCGAGAGGCCCAGTCGGTACACGAAGGGGCCGAAGTGCGCGTTGAAGCGGGCCACCGGCTTGCCGCCGGGTCGCGTCAGCAGGTACGAGCGCGGGGCGAGGAAGGCGGTAAAGTCGGCCCAGCGTCGCAGGAACGTCGACATGCCGGGCTCCTCCGTCAACGTCGCGATCACCCTGCCGTCCACCGAGAGCAGATCCCATGTGTCCTGCGCGTTGGTCGACGCCCCCCGTTGGCGGCGATAACTGCCCAGGAGGGGGCCGTCGTCGCCCACGAAGACATCGTGCGTGACGCCGAAGTCGATCACCTTGCGGGCGGTGATCACGAACGACTCCTTGCCGCAGGTCTGGTCCGTGAAGAGCCGGATGTCTTCCTTGGGATTGAACGCCTTGTGGGGGCAGAAGGCCTTGAGGGACCCGTCCGGGCCCTCGACCCGGAAGCTCGTGTCCGAACGCGACCACCGCGTCCCCAGGACCGTGTACTGCTCGCGAGCATGGACGCCGTGACCCATCCAGATAGGTCTATCGGAGATCCGGGCCACCACCTGAAGGTGATCCGGCCCGCAGCGGCACCCCGGGTAGGATTGAACCCGCACCACCCTCGAGACCCCGCGTGACCGCCCGCACCCCGGCCCTGAGCTTCATCTTCCTGACCCTGCTGCTCGACGTGCTGGGCTTCGGCCTGCTCATCCCGGTGGCCCCTCGCCTCATCCAGGAACTGCAAGGGGGCACGGAGCAGGATGCCGCCCCCATCGTGGGGATGCTCGCCGCCACCTACGCGGCGATGCAGTTCCTGTTCGCCCCCATGCTGGGGGCCCTCTCCGACCGTTTCGGACGCCGGCCGGTCCTGCTCGTGGCCCTGCTGGGCTCGGGCCTCGACTACGTCGCCATGGCCTTGGCCCCGACCGTGCCCCTCCTGTTCGTCACGCGCGTCATCAACGGCCTCTCCGGCGCGAGCATCACGGTGGCCAGCGCGTACATCGCGGACGTCACCACGCCCGAGAAGCGGGCGGCTGGCTACGGCATGATGGGGGCGGCCTTCGGGCTTGGGTTCATCCTGGGCCCGCTGGCGGGCGGCATGCTGGGCGAGATCGACATTCGGCTGCCCTTCTATGTCGCCGCGGGCCTCACGCTGTGCAACTGGCTCTACGGGATGTTCGTGCTGCCCGAATCGCTTCCCAAGGAGCGTCGGGGCGACTGGTCCTGGTCGAGGGCGAATCCGGTGGGCGCGTTCGCGGGCCTTTTCGAGCACCCGCGGGTGATCGGACTGGCCGCCGCGGGCTTCTTCGCCAACCTCGCGCAGTTCGGCCTGCACGCGACCTGGGTGCTCTACACGGGCCACCGCTACGGCTGGGGCCCGCGGGAGGTCGGCTTCTCGCTGACGGCGGTGGGGCTGGGCGCGGCGATCGTGCAGGGAGGGTTGGCCCGTCGCGTCATTCCGGCCCTGGGCGAGCGGACGTCGGTGCTGCTGGGGTTGGCGATGGGCGTGATTGCGTACGCGGGGTACGGCTTGGCGACGCAAGGGTGGATGATCTACGCCGCCATCGCGGTGGCCACGCTGGGGGGCATCGCCCAGCCCGCGGCACAGGCGATCATCACCAAGAGCGTCGAGGCCTCGCGACAGGGGTCGGTGCAGGGCGCGCTGACCGGCCTGCAGTGCGTGGCGCAGATCATCGGCCCCTTGGTGGGCAGCTGGGCCTTCACGCTGGCGATCTCGGGGCGACTGGGCGCGGACGTGCCCGGCCTGAGCTTCCTGCTGGGCTCGGTGCTGGCGGCCGTGGGGTGGATGGTGGCGGCCTTCGTGCTCGGCCGCCGCGTCGACTGAATGCGTGCGGACTGAACTCGGCGTGCGGACGGCTCAGTGCAGCACGCGGAAGACCTCGGCCTCGTCGGTCAGGCCCAGCCGGACCTTCTCCATCGCGTCGTCTCGCATCGGACGGAAGCCCCTTTCGCGGGCCTTCTCGTAGAGCGTCACGGCGTCGGCCCGGGCGCCGGTCAGCACCCGAAGCTCGTCATCCATCGTCATGATCTCGTAGACGGCCAGGCGTCCCTTGTAGCCGGTCCCGAAGCACTGCTCGCAGACGGCCAGACCGCCGGCGCCTTGAGCCGATCCGTGGCAGACCTGGCAGCGACGGCGGAGCAATCGCTGACCCAGCACGGCCAGGAGCGACGAGGTGACGAGATAGGGCTCGATGCCGATGTCCACCAGACGCGGGATCGCGCTGGGGGCGTCGTTGGTGTGGAGCGTCGCGAGCACCAGGTGGCCCGTGAGCGAGGCCTGGATGGCCAGTTGCGCCGTCTCGCTGTCGCGGATTTCGCCCACGAGGATCACGTCGGGGTCCTGACGCAAGAGGGCGCGAAGGCCGGTGGCGAAGGTCACGCCCCGCTTGACGTTGACCTGCATCTGGCTGATGCCCTCGAGGTGGTACTCGACCGGGTCCTCGATGGTCATGACGTTGCGGCTCGAGCGGTCGATGCGAGAGAGGGCCGCGTAGAGCGTCGTCGTTTTGCCGCTGCCGGTGGGGCCGGTGACGAGGATGATGCCCGTGGGCCGCTCGACCAGGTCGAGCAGCTGCGACTGCATCGGGCGCGTCATGCCGATCTCGTCGAGCGAGAGCTGGGTGGCGGTCTGATCGAGCAGACGGAGCACCAGTCGCTCGCCGTAGACGGTGGGGATGCACGAGAAGCGGATGTCGACCTTGCGCGACCCCACGCGGACGGAGGTGTGACCGTCCTGGGGCGTGTGGCGGTTGGCGATGTCGAGTTCGGTCATCACCTTCAGGCGCGAGGAGATCGCGCTGGCGAGCGTCAACGGGGGACTGAAGGCGTCCACCAGCATGCCGTCGATGCGGAAGCGGATGACCAGCTTCGTCTCCATCGGGTGCACGTGCACGTCGCTGGCGCGGCGGCGGAGCGCCTCGAAGAGGATCATGTTCACCAGACGGATCACGGGCGTCTGGCGGGCGAGTTGCAGCAGGTCGGTCGACTGGCCGGCGGACCCCGCGGCGGCGGCGATGGCCCGCTCGTCGAGGGGCATCTCCTCGATGATCTCGGTGACCAGGTCCTGCTTCTGCTCATACCCGCGGTTGATCAGGTTGGCCACCGCGCCGCGAGGCGAGAGGACCAGCCGCACCGGCATGTTCAGGAGGTCCTCGAGGACGTTGAACGTCGCGGGCTGCATCGGCTGCGCCGTGGCCACCGTCATCACGGTGCCGTCGCTCTCGAGGCCGGCGCAGTGGTGGCGGCGGGCCACTTCGGGGGGCACCGCCTCGTAGAACCGCGTGGCCGATTCGCTTCCCCGCGGCTCGGCGACGAACCGCAGGCCCGTTCGCTGGCTCAGCAGCGTGAGGGCCTGGTGCTCGTCGAGGGCCATCATGGAGAGCATGACGTCCCACGGCTCTTCGTCCGAGCCGTCGACCTGCGGGAACTGGCGGGCCTGCTCGGCCGTGATCGGCAGTTGTCCGAAGAGTTGCGAGACGCGCGCGAGTTCATTCGCGCCGCCCGCGGAGGCGGCCGCGGCGTTGTCGACGCGTCGCGCCGGGGCGGAGGAGAGTTGATTGGGTCGGTTGGATGCCATGGCGTGTCGGCGTGCCGCGAACCTTGGGAGAGGTGGTCAGGATCCCGCCTCGGTGGCGGCCGGGGCGGGGGTCGCGATCGGCCCGGCGTCGATGGTGATGGCCGTGGGCTTGAGGCGGGGCAGGTCGGTCTCGATGTTCGCTCGCTTCTGCGGTCCTTCACTGAGCAGGTGCAGGTCGGCGAAGTTCGGTTCGCGCATGATCCTGGGCGTGATGAAGACGTAGAGCGTCGTGGTCTGGCCGGTGCGGTTGTAGTCCTGGAAGAGTTGGCCGATGATGGGGATGTCGCCCAGCAGGGGCACCTGCACGCGCGTCGTGCGACGCGTGTCGACGTTCAGCCCGCCCACGACCACCGTCGAGTCCGACGGGACGGTGAGACTGGCGGCCTTCACGTTGTTCTCGAGCTTGGGCGGGGGCGACCCGTTGGTGCCCTGGCCGGTGAAGCTCGAGAGTTCGGTCTCGTAGGCCAGCTTGATGTAGCCGTCCTCGCTGATGCTGGGGGTGATGTTGAGCTTGGTGCCCGCGCTCTCGTAGCCGCCAAAGCTCGTCGTGTTGGGCGCGCCCGTGGTCACCTGCGTCGTCGAGTAGGGCTGCTGCTCGACGCTCATGATCTCGGCTTCCTCGTTGTCGTCGACCAGCAGCGAGGGGCTCGAGAGGATCCTCGTGTCGGCCTTGGTCTGCAGGGCCGTGACGACGATGGGGATCTGGTCGCTCTTGACGATCGCCGCCGTCAGGCCGCCCAGGCCCGTGGCCACGTTGCGACGATCGATGATCGACGCGTTCTGGCCAGCGCTGGTCAGGCCGAAGTTGGTCTGGAGCAGGCCGCCCGTGCCCTGGGCGTTGATGAGTTGCGTCTCGAAGGCCAGTCGCAGGGTGTCGCTCCACGTCACGGCGACGATCCTCACCTCGAGGTACACCTGCGGGCGCCGCAGGTCGATCTTCTCGATGAGCTTGCGGAAGTCGTTCTGGCGGGCCTGCGGGGCCTTCACCAGGATCTGGTTGTTCTTGACGTCGGCGATCACGAAGGCGTTGGTGCCGTCGAGTTCAAGCCCCTCGCCGCCGCCCTTGCCGGGGACGGGCGAGGTCTGGGCGGCGGGCTGCGACAGCCGCCTCGAGTTGCGAAGACGGCTCGAACCCCCGCTGAACCCGTTGCCGAAGCCCGACCCGAAGCCGCTGCGGCCCATCGAGCCGCCGCCCAGCCCGCCGTCGGGCATCAGCGAGGAGTCGCCCACCAGCGACTGGTTGTTGAGCAGGCCCATCACCACGTCGGCGACGTCCTCGGCCTTGCTGTTCTTGAGCTTGTACTCCTGGATGACGATGCGCTCGGACTGGATGTCGAGCTGCTCGATCAGCACCTGCAACTGGTCGTGCTGCGTGGGCGTGCCGTAGTAGATGATGTTGCCGTTGGCTTCGTCCACCACCAGCATCGGGCCGCCGATCCCGGCCGTGCGACCTGCGCCGAACTGGCCGCCCGGGCGGCCGCCCTGCTGGAGGTTGTTCTGGAAGGCCTGCTGCCCGCCGGCGGCGGCGTTCTGGTCGAGGTTCGCCTCGCCGATGGTCGTCACCTCGCCATAGCCCTTGGCCTGCGCGAAGGCCGCGATCTGGGCCGCGTTCGAGCCGGCGAAGAAGCTCTTGGGCTTGAGCGTGTTGGGGACGTCGATCACCTTGAGCAGCGACTCGATCTGCGCGATCTCCTGCTCCATGCCCCGGAAGATGAGTGCGTTGCCCTGCGGGTCGACGGTCAGGCGGTCGCTGAGGTTTTCCAGCGAGCCGCCGCCGGCCATGCCGGGCTGGGCCTGGGGCTGGCGGGGCTGGCCCTGCATGGCGGGGTCCATGCCGCCTTGGGTCGCCTGCCCGAGCAGTTGCATCACCCGCTCCCGGGCCGCCGCGGCCGCCAGGTGCTGAAGCTCGATGCGGATGAACTGGGCCTTGTTGTATTCCTCGATGATGCGAGTGATCAGTTCGTTGATCTGATCGAGACGCCTGGGCGAGTCGGTGGCGATGATGATGCCCAACTCGTCGAAGGCCTGCAGCTTCCCGCCGCCGGGCGCGGGCTGCCCGGGAACGCCTCCGCCGCCCAACTGCGAGGCGATGGTGGCCTGGAGCACGCTCGGTCGAACGTTGGGCGTCGAGAAGACGCGCGTGGTGGCGATCTCCCCCTTGAAGTTCATGGGCACGCTGCCCTCTTGCATCACCAGATACCACCCGGTCTGCGGGTCCTGGGTGATCGTCCATCCCGATTGGCCCAGGAGCGAATCGACCAGCTTGGTCAACTCCGACTTCTTCACCGGCACCGCGGCGTTGAACGCCACCGTGCCGTCGAGATTCCCGATGATCGAGACGTTCACGCCCAGCGTCGCCGCCAGCAGGTTCACCAGCGCGGTGAGTTGCACGGGCTCGCTGAAGGCCGCCAGCGTGATCATCTCGTCGTCGCCGGTCGACGCGGCGTCGACGCCGCCCGTCGCGACGATCGCCGGCGCTTCGGGCGCCGCCTTGGTTGCCGCGTTGGTCGCGCCCGGCCCGATGCCCGAGCCGACGCCCGGCGGGGTCGTCACCGGTGCGCCATCGGCCTTGGGGGGCTCGGGCGTGGCCTGGAAGGGCTGGGCCATGCCCACGCCCGTCCCGCAGCACCCCGTCAGGAGCGCCGCGATCGTCCATCCACGCGCACCGCCGATGTTCTTGATCTGCTTCACGCTGCGTCTCCGGTTCGTCCCGTCACGGTTCAACCCCGCCCCCGAGGTCTCGGGCCATCGCGGCCGGCGGTCACCCCGCCCGGACGGGGTATTCGCCGATCCATCGCCCTTCATCGGCGAAAAGTAGGCGGGAGGGAAAACAGTGGCCCTCGCCCGGCCGCGGCCCACTCGTCAAGGGGACCGGGCCGGCGACCCCGGGGGCCCGCACGCCTCCCTCGCTACGCTTGCCCCAGCGATGTTCCGCGGCATCAGCCTGGCCAACAAGTGCCTGCTCCTCTTCGGAGGCGCCGTCGTTCTCATCGTCGTCGCCGCCCTGGCCTTCCCCGCCTTGCGGATGTGGCGGCTGATCGACGAGGCCGAGATCCAGCGCTCCCGCGACCTGGTGGATGTCTGGATCGAACTCGACGACCAGCACCGTCGCGAACGGCCCGACTCGACCGGGCAACCCCTGTTCCCCGCCTTGCAGGTGCCCGCCCTCTCCGACCAACGCCACGCCGGCATCAACGCCGAGCGAATCTCGGTCGAGCAGGCTCGACGCATGCGGGCGTCGGATGTCTTCATCGCGGCCGCCCTCGATGCCTTCGAGGCCGAGCCACGGGTGACCGATCACCATGCCCAGCGATGGCAGGGCATCACCCGCCTGTACGACTACGCCCGGGTCGAGCGGTCGGCCCCGAGTCGCATCACCGGTCTGGTGGTGCTCCGCCGCCAGTCGCTCGAGACCTTCCGCCTGCTGTGGGTCGGCGGGATCTTCTTCGCCGCGGCGGCGGCGGCGGTGCTGTCGCTGGCGGTGCTGGTCTTCTACCTCATCACGCACCGCATCATCCTCCAGCCGGTCCGGGCCCTCAAGGACACCGCCGAGCGGGTGCGCGAGGGCAACGTGGCCGTTCGCAGCGACATCTCGACCGGCGACGAGTTCGAGGAGCTCGCGCGCACGTTCAACATGATGCTCACCGACCTGCAGAGCAACCAGGATCGGCTGCGGGCCCTCAACCAGGCCATGGACGTCAAGCTCCACGAGATGGCCGAGAGCAACACGCTGCTCCACGAGTCGGCCCGGCTCAAGGGCGAGTTCCTCGCCAACGTGAGTCACGAACTGCGCACGCCCCTCAACAGCATCATCGGGTTCGCCGAGCTCCTGCTCGAGCAGGCCAAGTCCGAGGCCGGCCAGGAGGACGTCTCGCCGGCGATCCAGCGTCGCGTCCGCTATCTCTCCAACATCGACACCGCCGGGCGCAATCTGCTCGCCCACATCAACTCCCTGCTCGAGATGGCCCGCATCGAGGCCGGACGCATCGACATCCAGCCCGAACGCGTGGTGCTTCGCGACGCCTGCGAGGGGCTGTTGGGGCTCATCCACCCCCTGGCCGCCCGTCGCGGCATCGACACGCGGCTCGAGGTGCAGGACGACGTGCCCGCCGTCGTCACCGACATCAAGAAGTTCCAGCAGATCATCTTCAACTTCCTCTCCAACGCCGTGAAGTTCTCGCTCCCCCAGGAACGCTCGGGGCGCGTGCCCGAGATCGTGCTCCGGGTCGACAAGCTCCCTCCCGCGCGTCCCGAGGAGCAGATGAAGGTCCGCGTGAGCGTCATCGACAACGGGCCGGGCATCCCCGAGGAGGAGCAGCAGCGGATTTTCGACAAGTTCTACCAGGTCGATGCCGGGCACACGCGCGAGTCGACCGGCACGGGACTGGGGCTGGCCATCTGCCGCGAGTTGGCGCACGTGCTCAACTGCGAGATCCAACTCGTGTCGGGGGTCAATCGGGGCAGCATGTTCAGTCTGATCATGCCCTTGTCGCTCGCCGCCTCGCACGCGGCGGAGGCCGCGCTCGAGGCGAGGTTGCGGGGTACGCTCTCTGGCGGCCGTCCCTGGTCCGGTGACCGGGAGTGACGATCGCCCTTGGAGTGACCATCATGCAGACGCGTCGCGCCGTTCGTTCCGTCGCCCTCGTTGCCGCCGTCGCCGGTCTGGTCGCGGCGTCCGGCCTGCTGCTGGCTCAGCCCGCGGGCGATCCCGCCCAGCCAACGCCCCAGCCCCGCCAGGGGCCCGGCGGTCCCGAGCGGGGCGAGCGGGGTGAACGGGGCGCCGCCCGCGCCGAGGCGGCGGTGTCCGTCGAACGCTCGATGAAGACCATGGGCCGTGCGCTCAACCGGCTCGCCAAGCAGGCGACCGACGCCTCGAAGAAGGTCGAGAATGTGGGCCTGATCACCGAGGCCCAGCGCGCGTGCCTGGCCGCCAAGGCGGGCATCCCCCGCGGCCCGTGGCAGGAGGAGACCGATCCGGCCAAGAAGCTCGCGGCGCTCGTGCCCTATCGCAAGGACATGATCCTCCTCGAGCAGACCCTTCTGGCCGCCGAGTCTGCGATCCTCGACGACAAGCTCGACGTGGCGAAGGCCGAGATCGAGAAGTGCCTCAAGATCCGCGACGAAGGTCACAAGCGCATGGGCGTCGAGGAGGAGTGAGCCCTCGCGCGATCAACGGGCGCGGTCGATGACGCCGATGAAGGCCGCCATGCGGCCCGTGACTCCGCGGTCGCGTCGATGCGAGAAGAAGTGCGACGGCTCCCGCACGGTGCAGCGTGCCAGCACGTCGACGCGTCGAACGCCCAACCCCTCGAGGGTGGCGCGAATCGCCCCTTGCATGTCCGCGCGACCCTTGCCGTCGGGCGTGGTGCGCACGTGGGGCGTGTGATCGCCGAACCGCCGCCGAAAGGCCTCGACCACCTCCGGGCCGATCTCGAACTCCGGTTCCGAGATGCACGGGCCGATGGCCGCCACCAGGTCCCGCGGCGACGCGCCCAGGTTCACCATGGCCTCGACCGTTCGCGAGGCCACGTCCGCCACCACGCCCCGCCACCCGGCATGCACCGCCGCCACCAGCCGCCCGTCGGCCGTCGCCAGCAGCAGCGGCGTGCAGTCGGCCACGCGCACCGCCACCGCTCGCCTCGCGTCGTCGCTCACGATCGCGTCGGCCCTGGTCGTCTCCGGCCCCGCGTGCGTGGGCGAGCCCGCCGTCACCACGTGCACCACGTCGCCGTGCACCTGGTGCACCTCCACGAACTCGCGACCGGTCATGCCGGTGGCATGCAGCGCCGCCTCCTTGTTGAGGGCGATCCGCGACGCCGGGTCGCGACGCTCGGGCGGCAGGTCCGACGGATTCCCGAAGTTGAGCGAGTCGAAGATGCCCGTCGAATGACCCCCCAGCCGTGTCGTGAAGGCGTGCGGGATGCTGCACGAGGCCAGCAGCGTTGACGTGAGCAGGACCGGGCTTCCCATGGTCGCAAGGGTACAGCCCGCGATCCCCGCCGGCCCGATCTGCGGCGTCGATCCCGCCACTACGCTTCCCTCGTGCCCGTGCGATTCGAGCATCCGTGGTGGCTGCTGCTCATCATCGTCGCCCTCGCGGCGGCGGTGGCGGGTGCGCCCCGCATGCGGACCGTCGCAGCCTCCCGTCGCGTCCTCGCGGGCGTGCTCAGGTTCGTGCTGCTCTCGGTGCTGGCCGTGGCCCTCGCGGGGCCCCACACCGTTCGCGTGACCGATCGGTTCGCGCTCGTCGCCGTCGTCGACGTCTCGGCTTCGGTCCGCACCTTCGCCGGCGACGCGATGACTCGGGGCCGGATTCTCGACAGCGTCCGCGAGTGGCTGGGCCGCGCGACGGGACGTCGCGGCGACGAGGACCTCGTGGGGTTGGTGCTCTTCGACGGGGCGAGCGTGGTGGTGAGCCGGCCCTCGCGTGCCGATGCGACCGGGCGAGATTGGGAGCGTCGGATGGCGGAGGGCACCGACATCGCCGCCGCCATCCGCCTGGCGAGATCCATCATCCCCCCGGACGCCGCGGGGCGACTGCTGCTCGTCAGCGACGGCAACCAGACGGCGGGCGACGTGCTGGGCGCCGCGTCCGAGGCCGGCGGGGGCGCGACTCGGGTGCCCATCGACGTGCTGCCCTTGTCCTACGCCCTCGAGCGCGAGGTGGCGGTCGAGCAGGTGGACGTGCCCGGCGCGGTGCAGGCCTCCGCGCCCATGCCGGTGCGGGTCATGATCTCGGCCGCGAGCGAGGCGAGGGGATTCCTGCGGCTCTTCATGGACGACCGGCCGGTCGACCTTTCGCCCGATCAACCCGGCGACGCGAGACCCGTGGCGCTCGCGGCGGGCATGAACGTCGAACGCGTCGACGTGCAACTCGATGGCCGTCGCGTGCATCGTTTTCGCGCGGTGTTCGAGCCCGAGACCGTCGCCAACGCCGCGGGCGAGACGGTGCCCGTGGGCGATACCGTGCCCGACAACAACGTGGCCGAGGGCTTCACCGTGGCGCCGGGCGACGGTTCGGTGCTGGTCCTCGACGGCGTGAGCGACGGCGACCCATCGGGACGCGGGTCGCTCTTGGCCTCGACGCTGCGACGGGCGGGGCTCGACGTGACGCTGCTGCCCGCGGCCGCCGCGCCCTCCGACCTGCTGGCCCTGCAGGATCACGACGCCGTCATCCTGCAGAACGTGCCGGCCGACGCGATGTCGCCCGAGACGCAGCAGGCGATGGCCACCTTCGTGCAGGACATGGGCGGCGGGCTGGTGATGGTCGGCGGGCCCGACTCGTTCGGCGCCGGGGGCTGGAAGGGCACGCCCATCGAGCCCATCCTGCCGGTGCGGCTCGATCTGCCCGAGAAACTCGTCACGTCGCAGGTCGCCATCGTCTTCGTGCTCGACAACTCGGGCTCGATGTGGCGCTACGTGCTCGGGTCGTCGCGCACCCAGCAGGAGATCGCCAACGACGCGGCGGCCATCGCCATCCGGACGCTCGAACGGAGCGACCAGGTGGGCGTCATCACCTTCGAGAGCACCTTCGAAGAGTTGGTGCCCCTCGCGCCGCACGCCGACCCCGACGCGACGGCCGCCAAGGTGCGAGGGATCCTGTCGGGCGGAGGCACCAACGCCGGTCCCGCGCTGGTTCGCGCCGGCGAGCGTCTCCGCGAGGTCAAGGCCAAGCACAAGCACATCGTGTTCCTCTCGGACGGTCGCTCGGAGCGGGCGGGCGACCTCCCGGCCTTGTGCGAGTCGCTCGCGACCGACGGCATCAAGGTCTCGACCATCGCCATCGGCGACGATGCCGACACGCCCACGATGAACGCGATGGCCGCCCGAGGCGGGGGCACCCACTTCTACGTCACCAACCCCGACACGCTGCCGCAGGTCTTCGTCAAGGCCGTTCGCGTCGTGCGAACGCCGCTGATTCGCGAAGAGCCCTTCGAGCCGGTCGTGCTCGCGTCGGGATCGCCGCTGCTGGCGGGCATCTCCAAGGTGCCCGGACTCGGCGGCCTGGCGCTCACGCAGGCGAGGGTCGAGCCCACGGTCGTCAACGCCATGACCACGCCGGGGGGCGAGCCGGTCTTCGCCCATTGGCAGGCGGGGTTGGGCACCGTGGCGGCCTTCACCTCCGACGCTCATCGCTGGGCGGCCGAGTGGACCAGGGACGCCACCTTCGAGCAGTTCTGGACGCAGGTGGTCCGCGGCGTCGCTCGCACCTCCGTGTCCGCCGCGCTGATGCCCGGGCAGCAGGTCTTTCGCACCCAGGTCGTCCGCGACGGAGCGGCGGCGCCGCGGGTGCTGGCCTCCGCGGCGGCCGGCGACGGCATGTTGCGCGTCCGGGCCACCGTCGATGCCGCCGACGCCGCCGCCGATCGGGTCGTCGTCGATGCGGTGGTCCACCCTCCGGGGGGCTCGCCCGTGACCGTGCGACTCGAGCCGTCCGGCCCCGGCGAGTTCGAGGGTGCCACGCCCGCATCCGCCGCGGGCACGTACGTGACGCTCGTGAGGCCGCGGCTCGACGGTCGTCCGTTGGCCCCGCTCATCGCTGGCACGACGATCAATCACGGCGTCGAGTTCAGGTTCAGGTCCAGCAACGATCGCGTGCTGCGCCAGGTCGCCGAGCGGAGCGGCGGACGGGTGCTGTCGCTCGATCGGCCCGCGGAGGCGGGACTGTTCGACCGCGCGGGCGTGCCGCCCAGGGAGAGTCTGCTTCCCTTCTGGCACCTGTTGGCGTGGATCGCGCTGGGCGCGTTGCTGCTCGACGTGGCCAATCGGCGCGTGGCGTGGGATCGCTGGGTCGTCTCGCTGCGAGACGGCCTGCTCGGACGCGCGGAGAACACCGCCCCCGCGCTGGCCGCCGAGCGGCTTGCGTCGCTGCGCACCTCCAGCGAGCAGCGTCAGGGGATCGACGCGGCCGATGGCGTGGCGCTGGGGCCGCAGGAGGCGGAGCGGCTCGCGATGCAGGCCAGGGATCGACGACGCGCCGCCGCCCTCGAGTCGCTGCGGGCGCAGGCCGAGAACGCGGGCACGCCCGCGGCCGAACCGTCGCCCCGGCCGGCGGCGGCCGGCGAGGTCGAGGGCGGGCTCTTGGCGGCCAAGCGTCGCGCGGCGGAGCGGTTCAAGGACGAGGGGCCCTCGACACCAGGCGCTTGACGGCCTCGTGAATGCCCAGTCGCTTGAGCGCGTGATTCATGCGGTCGGCGAGGGCGTAGCGGAGGGGCTTGCCCGTCGCGCCCTGCCCGAACTCGACGTGGTGACGCATCGCCACCTCGACGCGCAGGGCGCGAGACCAGTCGTCGCACAGGCGCGGGTGTCGCGCCAGCAGCTGGCTTCGAAGCAGCGCCTCGTTGCGGATCGCCAGCGCGTGGTACATCGAGTCGGGCCGCTGGCGGTAATGGAGCAGGAACTCGGGCACGATCGCCGCCTCGTGGCCGCGTTCCGCCAGCGTGCACCACAGGTCCCAGTCCTCGAAGGAGACCAGGTGCTCGTCGTAGCCGCCCGCCTCCAGCACGACATCGCGTCGCAGCAGGCACGACGCCGGGCACGCGTGGTTGGCGCTGGCCAAGAGGTCGCGGTCGAATCCCAGGGGCATCCACCCGCCCGTCGCGATCGCGGGATCAGTCGTGAAGCATCGCATGAACGTGCCCACGGCCGCCGCTCGGGGCGAGCGGGCCGCCGCGGCCAGCGTCTTCTCGAGAAAGTCCGGCGCGAGGATGTCGTCTGCGTCGAGCGTCAGCACCCATGGCGTGGTCGCGGCGAGCAGGCCCGCGTTGCGAGCGCTCCCGAGCCCGCCGTTGGGCTTGCGGAGCACCGGCGTTCCAGATCGCTCGAGGGCGTCGATCAGGGCCAGCGACGACGCGTCGGTCGAACCGTCGTCGACGACCAGCGTGCGGCAGCCCCGCACCGTCTGCCCCGCCACGCTCGCGAGCGTCGCCGGAAGGTGCGCTCCCAGGTTGAAGTGCGGGATGACCACCGTCACGTCGGCCGGCGGAATGGACGTGATGGCGACCGTCGGCGGCGACGGCGCGGGGAGGTGTGTCCATTCGACGAATCCGCGAGGCGACGACGGCGGGCGAGTCGTCGGTCGCGACGCGAGCAACGCGGCCAGGCCCGCGACATCGCCCGGGGCGAACCACGTCGCCTCCGCGCCCGCCGCCGCGGCGAGTTCGCGGTGCTCGGGCGTGTCGGCGCACAGCACCCTCGCGCCCGACGCGAAGGCCTCGAGGACCGCATGGTGATCGACGACGAGCGAGCCCGCGAGCACGATCGTGTCGGCATCGATCGTCTCGCCCGCAGGCACGCCGATGGTGACGGCGTCGCGCAGGCCGGCGGGCACATGACGCGACAGGCGAGAGACGCAACTGACGCCGAGCGGGCCGGTGGGGGTGTCCGGTCCCTCGATCAGCAGCCGCCGTGAAGGGGCAGGGATGCCGTCGAATGCCGCGACGAAGGCCCGCACGACCACGTCGTGGTGCAGGTGCGCTCGCACCGGGCCCGGGCACAGGACGCCCGTGGCGTTCGGCCGCGTTGCGCGAAGCGGCCGCAGCAGCGGGCGGTGCAGTCGCAGCGGACGCGGGCCCCAGCCCGCCGCATCGGCCATCGCCCGCGTGGGCGCGATCGCCAGGTCGGCCCGCTCGACGGCCAGTCGCTCGATGCGATCGCGAAGGGCGTCGCCGAGGTCGTGCCAGGAGGAACGGTCATGCTGCCGCGTCAGCGACGTCGGGTGCGAGAGGTGGACGATCACCGTCGCGCCCGCCAACGCGTCGGTGAGGTGGCGAGATTGGGTCGCGATCCAGCCGGGGCCTTCATCCGAGGCGATGTGGAGTTCGCCCAACGCATGCGAGCGGTGGAGCGACGCGGCAAGGTCGCCGGCCGCGAGGGAGAATCGCATGGCGTCGATGGGCGAGGCCTCGATGCCTCGGGGCGGGTCGCGGCGAAGCTGGTCGTCGGACAGCACATGCACGTGCGCGCCGTCGATCACGCAGGGCGAGGCGCAGATGACGTCGACGCGCCGGCCGGCCTTCGCGCAGGCCGATGCCGCCGCGACCATCGTCGGTTGGACGGTTCGCCAGATGAAGCATGCGTTCGACATGCCGGGAGGGCTCACGATCGAGTCCGTCGCGAGGGGGGCTTCGACGAGGCCTTCGAGCGAGCGACGTTCTCGCGAGGCGACTTGGCTGGCGCCTTGCTCGCGGCGGTCTTGGCGACGCCGGACTTCCGGCCAGTCGCCTTCGTCCGGCTCGACGATGAGCCGGCGGGCTTCTTGGACGGAGGTCGCACGGCGGCTTCGTACTGGGCGATGTAGGCGTCGACGCTCATGTCGCGAAGCGACTGAGCGACGACCTCGAGGGGGACCTGTTCGATCGACGTGAAGCGAACGCACGCAGCGCCCATGTCAAGCTTCTTGCCGGAGGCCTTCCATGCCTTGACGAATCGCTCCTTCCATGGGCCGTCGGGATAGCAGCCCATCAGGTACATGGAAAGATGCTGCTTCTGGGAGGCCAACCCCGCGAAGGGGAGCGGTTGGGCCGGGTCGCAGTGATACCCGGCCGGGTACCGCTCGTGCGGGATGAAGTACCCGATCATGCCGTATTGGATGCCTTCCTTGATGCCCGCGTCGAGGTTGGCGTGAAAGACCTTGCGGAGCGTCTCGAGGGCATCCCTTCGTTCCGGAGGGAGCGCGTCGAGGTAGTCGCGGACCGTCTGGGGCTTCTTGGCCATGGTGGGAGGATAGAGATCGCCGGGGCCTCGTCGAGCGCGAAGGACTCGAACACCCCCCGAAATCCCCTCGTATGGAGGGATGGCACGGGGCCTAACCTTGACGGAAAGGCCGTCCAGAACCGTCGCATCCGCTGCGCCACGTGCATCCGGGAGGATGACGGACCGAAAAAAGGGGATCCGCCGGACGTCTCGAGCTGTTCTTATGCGAACCACGACCCACTGCACGCGGACCGACTCGGTCGGTTCCGATCCTTCGACCGCCTCGCTTCGGGACCGTTTCATCCGGTTCCTGACCGGAATGCGATTGGCCTCTCGAGAGGATGGAGGCGAGCCGCGTCGGGGCGGGCGTCCCGAACAGGGGCCCCCGGGCGACGGTCAGCGTCGACCCGGTCAGCAGCCGGGCCAGCCCCAGCAGGGCGGGCGAGGGCTGGCGGGGCTTATCTCCGCGGGCGTGATCGTGATGCTGCTGGTGGTCATGCTGACTTCGACGGTGGGAGGCGAGGCCACCACGCTCCAGCAGTTCGAGCAGCTTTATCCCGACGGCATCGTCGCCAAGTCGGTGGTGATTCGCGAGGACATGGTGACCGCGACTCGGAAGGCCAGCGTCGACTCGCCCCAGACCCAGATCTACATCCCGCTCAACGGCCCCGCCGGCGAGGTCATCGCCAAGCGAGTGCTCGAGATCACCGACAACACCGCCGTCACGCGACGCGCGAGCGGCTGGACGCAGTTCATCCTCGTCTTCGGCCCCTTCATCCTGCTGCTCGTGGTCGTCTACTTCCTCATCAGTCGCGCCATGCGGGGCGCGGGCGGCGGCGGCGGCATGCTCGGCAACTTCGGCAAGTCGCGACACCGCACGCTCAGCAAGGAGATGACCAGCGTCACCTTCGCCGACGTCGCCGGCGTCGACGAGGCCAAGGAGGAAGTCACCGAGATCATCGAGTTCCTCAAGAACCCCAAGAAGTTCGCCCGCCTGGGCGGTCGCATCCCTCGCGGCGTGCTCCTCTGCGGCGAGCCCGGCTGCGGCAAGACGCTTCTGGCCAAGGCCATCGCCGGCGAGGCCGACGTGCCCTTCTTCTCCATCTCGGGCTCCGACTTCGTCGAGATGTTCGTCGGCGTCGGCGCCTCCCGCGTCCGCGACCTCTTCAAGCAGGCCAAGGAATCTTCCCCCTGCATCATCTTCCTCGACGAGATCGACGCCGTCGGCCGTCGTCGCGGCGGCGGCTTCACCACCGGCGGCCACGACGAACGCGAGCAGACCCTCAACGCCATCCTCGTCGAGATGGACGGCTTCACGCCCACCGACGGCGTCATCGTCATCGCCGCCACCAACCGTCAGGACGTCCTCGACCCCGCCCTCATCCGCCCGGGTCGCTTCGACCGGCAGGTCGTGGTGCCGTTGCCCGACCTCAAGGGCCGCATCGAGATCCTCAAGGTCCACGCCAAGAAGGTCAAGCTCTCGCCGCAGGTCGATCTCGAGCGGGTCGCGCGGGGCACGCCCATGTTCAGCGGCGCGGACCTCGCGGCCATCATCAACGAGGCCGCCATCTCGGCGACCATGGCCAACAAGGACTTCGTCGAGCAGTCTGATCTCGAGGAGGCGAGGGACAAGGTCAAGTTCGGCCGCAGCAAGCGGGCCCGCGTGCGCGACAAGGAGGAGAATCGCCTCGTGGCCTATCACGAGGCCGGCCACGCCGTTCTCCAGGCCCTGCTCAAGGACGCCGATCCCCTGCACAAGGTCACCATCATCCCCCGCGGCGGCGCGGGCGGCGCGACCTTCGGCCTTCCCGAGAAGGACCGCATGGGCTACGGCCTCAAGTGGCTGACCGCCACCATGCGCATCTGCTGCGGCGGCCGCATCGCGGAGGAGAAGGCGATGCAGGACGTCTCCAGCGGCGCGAGCATGGACATCGCGCAGGTGACTCGCATCGCCCGCACGATGGTCGTCGAGTGGGGCATGAGCCCTCGCCTCGGCTTCGTCCGCTACGCCGGCGCGGACACCCGCGAGATGCAGATGGCCGAGCACGACTACAGCGATGAGACCGCGAAGCTGATCGACGAGGAGGTCAAGCGCATCTCGGGCGAGGCGTATGACGACGCCCGCCGCATGCTCGACGAGCACTGGGACCAGGTGGTCGCTGTCGCCGAGGCGCTGCTCGTGTACGAGACGCTCTCGGGCGACGACGTCGACAAGCTCATGAAGGGCGAAAAGCTGACGCGTCCCACCGTCGCGGAGGAGATGAAGGCCGACGCCCGTCGCCGCATGGCCGCCGAGGTCGTGGCTCGCATCGACGGCACCGGAGACACGCCCCCGGGCGCGGTGCCTTCACCGGCCTGACGACGCATCGCCGTCCTCGCGCGTCGCGCGAACGTTCCGTTCGGTTCGCTACGGTCGGTCACCGTGCACGTGGCCAAGACCATCCACGCGCTGCTCAAGCGACTCGGTCGCGTCGTCCGCCTTGCACGCCCGAGGCGGATGAGCGAACACGCCCGTCGTGCGCGCCGGCTCGGCCGACGGGGCGAGGCCCTCGCCGCCGACTTCCTGCGGTCGAACGGGTGGCGAGTGCTGGCTCGCAACGTGCGGCTTCCGATGGGCGAGGCCGACATCGTCGCCCTCTCGCCCGACGGCGTCACGCGGGTCGTGGTGGAGGTCAAGACCAGGCGGCGCGTCGCGGGTCAAGCCCCGCGAAGCGCCACCGCCATGCCGGAGGAGAGCGTCACGAGCCGCAAGCGACGCACGCTGCTGGCGATCGCGAGACATCTCGCCCGCGCCAACGGCTGGAGCAGCGTTCGCATCGACATCGTGGCGGTGGAGTGGGGGCCGCGGGTCGCGACGCTCAGGCACCATGCCGGCCAGGTTGGTCGCTTCCGCCCAGGGTCTTGCTGAGGATCGCGCTGCGGTAGTTGGTGTAGGGCCATTGGTGGTGGCCCACGAGCCGATAGCCGCGACGAAAGTAGAACTCCATCAGCGAGGTGTCGGGTTCCGCCATCGTGCAGGCCAACTCGACCGCCCCGGTCTCGCGGGCCCGCTGCTCGACGGTCTCGAGCATGAGCACGCCGAGTCCCTGGCCTTGATAGTCGGGATCGACCGCGAACTGCGAGAAGCTCGCCACGTCGGGCTTGGCGAAGTACGAGGGGCCTTGCGACTCCTCGACCTCGTGGAAGAGGATCGTGCCCACCGGCTTCTGCCGGACTCGGCCGCCCTCGCCGCGAAGGTGATCGACGGCGACGTAGCACTCGCCGCTGAAGACCCGCTTCTTGGTCATCGCCTCGTCCTGACGGCCGGCGAGCGGTCGCAGCCCCATCGCCACCTGCTTGGCGTACGCGCGGTGCAACAGCGTCGTCAGTTCGGCGATCGAATCGCTGGGCGCGAGCCGTCGGATCGTGATGACCGGACTGGCGACCGGCGATGGTTGGGCGGGGCGTTCGGACATGAAGTGGGAGAGTGTATCAGAGTGGAACCCGCGTCGACGCCCGCGGCGGTACCATCACGCGTGCCCGACACCCTCGCCGCCGCACCCCTCGCCGAGCATGTCACGCGCCTGCGCGTGCGGTACTGCGAGTGCGATCCGATGGGCGTGGCTCACCACGCCTCGTACGTCCCGTGGCTCGAGATCGGTCGCACCGAACTGCTGCGAGGGTCGGGAACCAGCTATGCCGCCCTCGAGGCTTCCGGCGTGCTGCTCGTCATCGTGAAACTCGACGTCCGCTACCGCAGGTCGGCCCGCTACGACGACCTGATCGAGGTCAGGACGCGGTGGGTCGGCGGAAGCCGGGTCAAGATCCTGCACGAGTACGAGGTGCAGGTGGTGGAACCGGGCACGCCCGTGCCCGACTTCGTTCCTTTCACGGCCGCGGCCGCCTCCACCACGCTGGCGTGCGTCGATCGCTCGGGAAGCGTCGTCGAACTGCCGCCCCGGCTGGTGCACGGTCGCGCCGACCCTCTCGCCTGAAGCCATGGGGTTTATCGGGGCCTCCCACCCGTCGCATTCGTCATGGTCCGCGCCCTTCTCGCCGGCGGGCGACCTGGCCTCCTTCCGGGCGAACCTCGGGAATTCGATGCTCTGCCGAACCGTGCCTTGGTGGCGCCACGATGGTGCCCGGGCGGGCGGGGACGCATGCGCAAGGTTCGAGGAGGATGCATGAGGACGGTGCTCTCCATCACGCGGTGCCACTCCTGCGTGGCGATCCTCGCCGCCGGAGCGATGGCCGCCGACTTCACGATCGCGTGGCACACCGTCGACGGCGGTGGCGGGTTGAGTTCGGGCGGGTCCTTGTCGCTCGCCGGCACGCTGGGCCAACCGGACGCGGGCAGTCCGATGCACGGAGGCAGTTTCTCGGTCCGAGGCGGGTTCTGGGAAGGGCTGCCGACCGACGCCGGCTGTCCCTGTGCCGCCGACTACAACCGCGACGGCGGCATCGACGGCTCGGATGTCGCGTCGTTCTTTGACGACTGGGAGGGCGGAGCCGCGTGCGCCGACGTCAATCAGGACGGCGGCATCGATGGCGCGGACATGGAGGTCTTTTTCGCGCTGTGGGAGGCGGGCGGCTGCTGAAGCCCGCCGCAGGTTCCCGGCCACGGCCGGCTCGTCGCGACACCTCACGGACGGCAGCACGTGCACGAGCGGTACAGTGTGAACAGGCGTCGAGGAAGCGATGCCGAAGGGAACTTCCGCCTTGGCGGGTGACATCGGGAAACGGACACTTGGGTGACGGTAGATGATCCAGTGCGTCCAAGGAACGTTGGTCCGACGACGCGTTTGGGAGCCGCAGCTCCCGGAAGTGAGCAGCCCATGTGCAGTCGTTCACAATCTCGTTCCCTCGCCACCGGCCTTCGGGGGCGCCTCGGGGCGATCATGCTCGCCGCGGGCGCGGCCCTCGGGCTGCTGGCGGCGATGCCCCAGGCGGCCCAGGCGGCGGCCCTCCTGATCGACGGGAACGTCACGGAGCGGCCTTTCACGTTCCACTGGATGGTGGACACGAACGACAACGAGCGACTTCGCGGCAGCCGCACCGACTGGCAGTCGATGATCGACTTCGGCGCGCTGCCGGTCCAGCGCAACACCATCTGCCTGTACGAGCATTGGTTCGTGCTCGACATCCGCACCCACGGGATGAGCGTCACGCAGGAAGCCGGCTTCAGTTCGCGGTACGCCTCGACCATTGCACGCATGCTTGACGAGCGGGTTCCTGCGGGGTACGCGGGCATGGTGTGCATCGACATCGAGTTCCACCCCAAGGTCTGGGGCAATCGCACGGGTGGTCCTGGTCTGTACCCGACCATGAACTTCGCCACCTATCTCTACGACGACTGGTACCGCCACATCGAGTCGCGGCGTCCCGAACTGATCCGGGGCAAGAGCGTCGCCGAAGCGGAGCGAGCCTTGGCCGATTCGTTCGAGCAGGCCACGCGAGACCTGTACACCCAGACGATTCAGATCATGCGGGCCCGACGTCCGGACGCCAAGTTCGGCTTTTACGGCATCCCCGGCGGCGCTCGTCACGGCAACTACGGCCGCCCGGCGCCCAATCCGTTCCGCGACATCAACGATCGGTTGCAGTGGCTCGTCGATCTCGCGGACGTCCAGTTCCTGCCCCTCTACCAGAACCGGTTCACCATCCCCGATGGCGCGACCCAGACGCACTGGTGGAGGCAGATGACCATCGCCCAGAGCAAGGCCTGGATCGACGAGAACGTGGCCGAGGCCCGTCGCCTTGCTCCGAACAAGCCGGTGTACGTGCTTGCGATGTGCCGCTACCCGGAAACGCTCGAGGAGTACGCCAACCAGTGGCTCGACGACCTCGCGCTTGACAGCATGTTCCGCCAGCCCAAGCGAGCCGGAGCCGACGGGATCGTCATCTGGGACTTCATCTCGAGCCAGGCCGAGTACGCCGCGCTTCGCTCGTACTTGACCGAACGCGTGTTCCCGATCATCGCCGAAACGGCCACTCGCCCCCCGACTCCGCCGCAGCCCCCCGAGCCTCCGGCGCCCCCCGAGCCTCCGGCGCCTCCCGAGCCTCCGGTGCCTCCCGAGCCTCCGGCGCCTCCCGAGCCTCCCGCGCCGCCGCAGCCTCCAGCGCCTCCCGAGCCTCCTGCGCCGCCGCAGCCTCCGGCGCCTCCCGAACCTCCTGCGCCGCCGCAGCCTCCGGCGCCTCCCGAACCTCCCTCGCCGCCTGCACCTCCGGCCTCCGGCGGCGATGGTGGCGTCACGCCTCCGAATCCGCCCGCACCTGGCGGTGCGGCGACCGGTGGCGACGCACCGCCCTCGCCTCCTGCGGGTGGCGAGGGGTCGGGCGGATCTCCGCTTGTGCCCAACCCCTTCGCCCGTGGCGGCGGTGGCACTCATGGTGGCGGTCAAAGCGGCGGCGGGGTGTCGCCTCCGACGCCTCCGAGCCCGCCGGGCGGTGCTGGTGGAACGGGTGCTGGTGGAACCGGTGGTGGTGGCGACGCTCCCGGCGGCACGGGGGGCGGATCCGGCGATCAGGGTTTCCGTCCGGTCTCGCCTGGGGCAGGTGGTGGTGGGGTGCCGACGGTTGGTCCGTCGCCCGACAAGGGCAGTACGGTTGCGCCGACAGCCGCACGCCGCATCGGGATCTCGAAAGGCGGACGCCTGATCGACCTGACGCCTCGCACCAAGGTGGTGACCGGATCGACGCTTCTTCGCCGTCCGGTGATCGAGCAGGTCGGGCCGGCTCAGATCCGCACCCGCAACCTCGCGCCGACACCCATCCTTGGGGCGTCAGCGGGCACGGCGCGCTCGGTGGTCACGCGGCAGCCGGTCCGGACCACGGTGTGGTGGAAGCGGCTTCCGGCATCCAAGCCGCCCAACCAGTGATCTCGGAAGGCGACCCACGGCGGCGAGGCCCGAGGTTGGGGACAAACGATTCGACCGATGCCATCAGCGGAACATGGTCGGATCGGAGTCCCGCATCGAGTCGAGCCGCTCGAACCACCGCTGATAGTCGTTCTTGACGACGTCGGTTGAGTAGCGGAGGTTCATCTCGCGGATCTTGGCGCGGTTGAGCTTGGGGGCGAGTTTGGCGGCCTCGACGAACTCGGGGTGCCAACTGCAGCGGTAGCCGGTGACGCCCTGGTGGATGGTCTCGGAGAAGACGCCCCAGTCGGTGGAGATGACAGGCGTGCCGCAGAGCATGGCCTCGACGGCGACGCCCTCGAATGGACCGAAGTAGGTGGTCGGGACGAAGGCGGCCTTGGCGCCGCCGAGGAGCTTGGCCCGCTCCTTGGGGTTCACGACGCCGATGTGCTCGACATCCCCGGTGATCTCCATGCCGTCGGCGGCGATGATCTTGCCCGGCGCGACGGACTGGACTCCTTGGCCGGCGAGCACGAGCTTGGCGCCCAGGGCGCGGCACGTGGCGGCTGCGATCTCGACGCCCTTGCGGCGGATGAGGCGACCGAGGTACACGTAGTAGCCGCCGCCGCCGTCGCCCAGCGGGAAGTCGGCGGCCTCGAAGCTGTTGGGGATGACGACGTCGCTGGGGACAAAGTCGTTCTGGCGCTGGGTCCCGCGAACGTAGTAGCGCCAGGCGTACGACTCGAAGCACTTGGGAACCTTGTTGGGGAGGACGCCCTCGTAGCCGATGCCCCACTCGACGGCGAGCAGGCCGAAGTTGGCCAGCGGGGCCTGGCAGACGCCCGAGATGATGCCGACGAAGTCGGTGAGCTTGGCGCGCTTGGTGATCTCGGTGATGGCCTTGGCGCAGCTCTGCGTCCAACAGACGTGGTTGGGATCCCAGAACTGGAAGATGGGCGGGTTCTTGACGGTCCAGTCGACCCCGGGCCACCACGCGGCGTGATCCTCGCGGGTGACGATCGGAACGTGCTCGGTGCAGGGGGCCTCGTTCTCCCAGCCCGAGTACACGAAGACCTCATGACCCATGCTCTTGAGCATGGCACAGAACTTGACCACCTTGGCCGTGTAGGCGCACCACGAATAGGCCTTGGTCGTCTGCGTGTGGGGGAGATTGACGATGTGGAATCGCATGGGGTCGGGGTCCTGGGGGCTCGTGCGTCACTTGCGGCAGTACGTCATGTTGGCTCGGATTCGGTCGTGGTGATCGGCCGGCGAGATCTTCAGGAGCTGCTCGCTCAGTTCGAGCGATTCCTGCTTGCGCCCGATGTAGAAGGCGCAGACCGCCATGATGTCGATCAGTCGCCACGAATACACGCTCGACTCGATGAAGAGCGAGGCGGGGGGCGGCTTGGGCACCGTGAGCCCGATCGCGGCGAAGTGATAGCCCAGCCTGTGCCGGCCGTTGAGCATGCAGTGCAGCGCCAACCGGAAGATCGGCTCGGCTCGGTTCGGATACTTCTCGAAGGTGGTCAGGCACTGATGGAAGAAGGCCGGAATGTCGCCCAGCTTCTCGTGGCACATCGCGATCCGGTCGTGGCTCACGTAGGCCTCGTCGACGAAGCCGGACATGCCGATTCGCCTGGTGTACCAATCGATGGCCTGCTTGTACTCCCCGTTCTCGAGGTAGGAGTTGGCCAGGTAGAAGGCGTAGCGGGCGTTGCTCGGATCCTCCTTGAGGCCCGCCGTCAGCAGCGCAATGTCGCGAGCGGTCTTGATGCTCCGGCTCGATCCGCACGCATGATCGATGAAGTGGGCGCCGGTCAGCACGTCGTCCTTGCTGCCCGTGTAGGTCAGGCACTCGTGCGTGACGCCCTCGTACTTGCACGCGAGGTCGCGGCGGACGAGTCGGATGTTGGGATACTCGAGGCCGCCGACGGTGTACTGGGTCACGCCATACGCGGCGAGCACGAGCTTGTCCGCGAGCGGCGGCGACGTCACCACCAGCTCCATGTCGGCGTCCGTGAGGAGGATGTACTCGAACTCGAATCGGCTCGCTCTGGCCGCGTCGAGCGCGCGGTTCCTCGCCTGCTCGAAGTTGACGAAGGGGAACTCGACGATCTCGCCCGGAATGCCCTTGGATCCGAAGAACGTCCGGATCAGCTCCTGTGTGCCGTCGGTCGAGCCGGTGTCGGCGATGACGTAGCAGGCGATGTGCGGGGCGACCGAGGCGAGACATCGCTCGAGGATGGCCCGCTCGTTCTTGACGATCATGTTGAGGCAGATGCGAGGTGCCATGGCGGAAATTCTACTTGGGAGCCAAATCGGAGTCCAAGCCGTTCAGGGAGGTTATCGACCGCGACGCCCTCGAGATTGATCAATCTCCGCGAGGCGATCGATGACCTTGGAGGGCGGCGAGAGGAACGCGAAAAGAAAGACGCCCCGTCCCAGGGGACGGGGCGCCTTCGTCGAACATGAATGCCGATGGCCCGAACCGGGGAGCCGGATGGGGGCGGCTTGGCGCTCGCGGAAGCGACGGCGAACACTCGCCGCCGCCGGCGACGCCTCAGCTCACGCTCACACCATCTCCTTCAGGCCCTTGAGCGGGCGGACCTTGATCACCGTGCGGGCCGGACGGGCCTTGACGGTCATCATCTCGCCGGGCTTGAAGGGGTTGGCCTTCTGGGCGGCCTTGGTGGCGGGCTTGTGGATGGCGCTGATCTTCATCATGCCGGGGACCACGAAGACCTTGGGCTTGTCGGGCGAGGGCTTCGCCAGGTCGACGCTGATCACCTTGCCCAGCGCCTCGAAGACGCCGGCGACCTGCTTCTTGCTCAGGCCCTCGACGTGCTCGGCCAGAATCGCGAACAACTCGCTCTTCTTGCGGGGCTTGGCGCTCGCGACCAGCTTCGCGGGCTTGGAGGCCTTGGCGGCCTTGGGGGCGGACTTGGCGGCCTTACCGTTCTTCTTCGCCATCGTGCATGCTCCGTAACGACGAACCATCCAGCATGGGAAAATACGCATTTTCTCCAGCGGATCGCATGTTTTTACCAGCGTGCGAGCGGTTTTCCAAGTGCGCGACGCGAAAAAACATCGAAATTCACGGGTTTTTTCGTTCCGCCCCGGGTCGACCGCCGGTTTCGTCGAGGATTTCCACCACGACGGCGCTGTGATCCGAGTGCCCCGATTCGCGCGGCGCATCCACGTGCTCCGCGCTCGCGATGGCGTCCGACAGACCCTCGCTGGCGTGCGCCGCGTCGATTCGCCGCCCCTCGCCCCGCGGCCCCTCCCACGTCGACGCCCGCTCCCCCCCGTGCCACGCCCGCCACAGGTCGCGATACCCCAACGTCGCCAGCATCCCCAGACGCTGCACCCCAGGCAGCCGCCGCTCCGCATCCTCCCCTCGAGCCGTGTTGAGGTCCCCGATCAGCAGGTGTCGCCCCCCGCGACGCTCCCGCGCCAGGTCCACCAGTCGATTCCAGTGCGACGCCCGCAGCGTCGGCGAGGCGTCGTCCGCCACGTGCACCGCCGTCAGCAGCAGGCCCCCGAACCCATCCAGCCGCAGGTCCAACTCCCGCCCGGCAAACGCCGCGGGAGTCTCCAGCCGCTCAAACGCCTCGCGGCTTGCCACGAGCATGCCGTTGGCCCGTCCCGGCCCGTGCGATGTCGCCTGATGCTCCAGGCCGTGGTCGGCCAACGCCGCTCGCAGTTGGCCGCCCCTGGCCGTCCGAAACTCGCACAAGGCCACCACATCGGCGCCGGCCCCCACAATGGTCAGGAGGATCTCCGGCAGTCGCTCCGGGCCCCCGCCGTGCAGGATGTTCCAGAACAGGACTCGCATCGGTCGCCGCCACGGTATGGTTCGCCCGTGCTCATCCGCATCGACACCCCCGACCATCCGCTCCTGGCCGACTATCGCGACCTGACCGACGCCCAGCTTCGAGCCCGCGAGCATCGGGGCGAGCACGCGCACTTCATCGCCGAGGGCGAAGGGGTGGTTCGCCATCTCATTGCCTCGCGATTCCCCGTTCGCTCCCTCCTGCTCACCCCCGCCTTCGCCGAGGGTCGTCTCGCCGATGTCATCGCCGCCCTCGATCCCGCCATCCCCGTCCTGGTCGCCGAGCCGCCCGTCATGGAGCAGGTTGCCGGTTTCCCGTTCCACCGGGGCGTGCTCGCCAGCGGCCGGCGCCTTCCCGACCCGCCCCTCGACACCCTGCTCGCCGATGCCGCCTGCATCGTCGTGTGCGAGGATCTCGCCAACATCGAGAACGTCGGGTCGATCTTCCGCAACCTCGCCTGCATGGTGGAGCACGCCGCCGTGCTCCTGACGCCCCGCTCGTGCCACCCGTTGTACCGCAAGGCACTCCGAGTCTCGATGGGGCATGCCCTGCGGATCCCTTTCGCGGTGCTCCCCGATTGGCCCGGCTCGATCGGCCGCCTGCACGACGCCGGTTTCACGACCCTCGCCCTGACGCCCCGTCCTCAAGCCGTCTCTCTCCGCGACTTGCCGCCCGTGTCCCGCCCCGCGCTGCTGTTGGGATCCGAGGGCCCGGGCCTGCACGATGCCACCATCGCCGCCGCCACGCGACCAGTGCGCATCCCCATGACGCCCGGCTCCGATTCGCTCAATGTCGCCACCGCGCTGGCGGTCGTCCTGTGGCACTGCGTCCGTTGACGTGGCCGCGAGACTTGTCGCGACATCCTCAGCCCCGGAGCGACTCGACGCACGCGGGGATCATCCCTCCCAACTCCATCGCCAACAACCCGCCGGACGCTCCTCGCTCGGCGGCCCACCGCTCGCCCGCCATCGCGTGCGCCTCGACGCCCAGACACGCCAGATCGAAGAGCGACAACGTCTCCGACTGGGCCATCCCCGCCCTGGCCCTCGCCGCCTCCAGCACCGGGTCGTGCGGCTCTGGCCCGTGCTGGGCGATCAACCCGCCGATGACCCCCGCCAGCACATCCCCGGTCCCCGCCGTTGCCAGGCACGGATGCCCGCGGCTGCATGTCCACGTTCGCAGCCCGTCGCTCACCACCGTCCCCGCCCCCTTGAGCACCACGATGCAACCAAGCCGCTGCGCCATCTGCTCGCACGCGACGCGACGGGTCGCGGGCGCCACCGGGTCGGCCGCGATTCGCAGCGGCTCGGCGAGCCGCCGGAACTCGCCGGGATGAGGCGTCAAGATCACCCGCCCGCGAAAGTCCTTGGTCAAGGAGGGCACCTTCGCGAGCGCAGCGATTGCGCCCGCATCCACCACCGCGGGCGTCTGCTCCTGCTGCACGGCCCGAAGGGCCAAGGCGCAGGTTGCGTCGTCGTCGGGCATGCCCGGGCCGATCACCATCGCCGCCGCGTGGATCAACTGCCGATCCATCACCTCCGCCGCCGCGCTGGCCAGCACCTTCCCGTCGTGATCCACGGTCAGGGCCGTCGCGGTGGCGCTGGGCATCATCTGCAGCACGGCCACCGCCAGCGGCGCGGGGGTGAGCACTCGCACCAGACCGCAACCCGACCGCAACGCGCCGCATGCGGCCAGGGCGGGAGCGCCGACCATCCGTTCCTCGCCCAGACACGATCCCCCGATGACCAGCGTCACCCCTGCGCGGCCCTTGTGCAGGTCCGCGGGGCGGCGAGGCAATCGCTTCAAGGACGTGTCGGGCGTCCCGTTCATGGCGCATCGACCTTGGCCGGCGCGAGCGGTTCGCCCCCCGCCGGCTCGATCACCTTGATCGACAGCCGTCCCATGCTCGTCGCCATCGAGGCCATCGAACTCGTCAGGCCGTCATCGTCCAGCGACGAGACCCCAAGGCAGATGTGGGTCGCGTCGTAGGGCCCGGGCGAGAGCGTCGCGTCGAGGTCGACCCATCGCTTCGCGCCGTCGATCTCGATCAGCGCCTGCGTCCACATGTGATAGCCGAAAATGTGCCGGGCGCCGGCGAAGGCGTCGGCGTACACCAGCCCGCTCGCCACCCGCGCCGGAATCCCGTTGATCCGCAAGAGCGCGCACAGCAGCACGCCGTGCTCCGAGCAGTCCCCCTCCCGCGTGCGACAGACTTCCGCCGCCGATGCGAATCCCACGCCGAGCGTCTTCTTCCGGATGAACCGATGCACGTACCCGCGGCATGCCTCGGCCCGTTCCATCGCCGTCGCGGTCTCGGGCAGTTTCGACACCGCGCGACGCGCCAGCTTCACCACTTCGGGGTCCTGGGTCGAGCACATCGTCGTGTCGGCCAGCCACGCCGGGTCGGTCGTCTCCGCCGCGGGAGCGGGCGAGAACTCGCGGGCCGTGACGGTCAACCGGCCCGAGGAGGGCGACAGCCGCTCGAACCGCTGCGATCCCGTCGCCGGCGGAGCGTCCAGTTCCCCTTCGGCGACGCTCAGCACGTACACCGCCCGATCGAGCGTGCGAGCGTCGGCGATCATGCGATCAGGCGTGATGAACGTGCCCGTGAAGGCGTCGGGGATCTTCGCACCGCCGGCCGGCAGGGTCGCCTCCTCCTCCGTGCACAGTCGCAGCACCATGCTGATCCCGCCCATCTGCGTCGTCGTGCTTACCAGCACGCCCTGATCGTCGACCAGTTCCGTGCTCTTGATGCCCGGCGCGGAGCTGACGCTCGTGGTGCAGGCCGTCGCCTCGATCTCGCGCCCGAACACGCGGACCTTGGTCCTTTCGCCCAGCCGCCGCGTGGTCGTCACGGGGCTGAGGCCGTTGAGTGGATCGATGGTGGCGTAGGTGATCTCCCTGGCGCCGCTCTTGAATCGTTGCGTCGCGAAGCGATCGGCCGCGGCGGGCGTCAGCCAGTCGCCCTTGGGCCTGGGCGTCTTGCGTTCCGACCGCTGCTGGCCCTGGATCGACACGATCGTGACCTCGGAGTCGCCGAAGGCATATTCCTGCGTGACGGGCATCATCCCCAGGTTCTGGACCGACCGCATCGAGACGGCGGAGCCTGTCGCCGTCTCGACGAACTCCGACGACATCGACAGCGACACCTTCACCGCGCCGCGATTGAGCTCGAAGGCGAGATTGGCGCGGCTCACGATCGTGTCGCCGACGGTTTCCTGTTCCTGTTTGAGCGAGCCGGCCTTGGCCCCGAAGAGTTCGACGGAGTACCAGCGGGTGAGGGTCTGCGCGTGCGAGACGACCGTGAACGCGACCGAGGCGACCGTCGCCAGCATCCAGCGAATCATGCGCGTGGCTCCATGAGGCGAACGCGGGCCTCCGCCGATCGGGTCGGTCCGCGGTCAAAGTCGACGGTGAGCATATCGGTCGACGGGCGCGCGAGCGTGGAGAATCGGGGCCGGGCCCCGGGCGGGCCCGGGTTCAGTCCTTCCGCACCACGAGCTCGAAGACCGGGGGCAGGAGCACGAAGCCGGCCGGATCGGTCGACGCCCGTTCCCACGCCGCGTAGAAGGCGTTCATGTCGGCGTCGCTGATGAATCCGGTCTCGACGAGCTTGGGCACGAAGGTCTGCCAGAAGGAGTTGGGCCAGTGCCACAGCGTGGAGCCGGGCCGGGCGATCCGCTGGCACACGTCGAGGTGCTCGACGGTGAAGCCGTGCTTGACGAACATGCCCGGGAGCTTGCCCATGACGTCGGTGTCGCCGCCGCGGGCTCGCCATGACGCCGCGACCGCGTGAATGACCTTGGTGAAGGCCTCGCAGCGGGGGGCGAGGGTCATGGAGCGTTCGTAGTTGAAGTAATCCTGCACGGCCACCCGACCGCCCGGACGCAGCACTCGAGCGAGGCCCTCGATCACGGCCTCGGGATTGGACAGGAAGCAGAAGACCCAACGGGCGTACGCCACGTCGACGTGCGACAGTTCGCCCGCGAGGGTGGTGCCCAGGTCCTGCACGTCGCCGAGCACCCGCTCGACGTGGTGGAACCGACGGGCCACGGCGTTGTCGTGGAGCTGCTTGAGGAACGAGGCCGACTCGTCGATGGCGATCACGCGGCCCGTGGGGCCCACGAGCTGGGCCAAGTCCATCGCCGCGTGACCGGGACCGCAGCCCAGATCGAGCACCGTCTGGCCGGGCTGCACGCCCGCGCGTTCCCACAACTCGTGGGTCGCCGCCGACCACAGGCGATGCTGAAGCCCGAGACGGGCCGTCTCGTCGACGCCCGTGCCGAGGACGTAGGCCTGCTGGTCGTGGGCGTGGGAGGTTCGCGGGATGGAGGTGGTGCTCGTCATGGGGAGTGAGGGGGAGCCAAGCGTAGATGCGTGCTCCCGATCCGGAACATCGGCTGACCGAACATTCGCATGGAGTCCGGCGGAGGACGCAACTTCCGTGCGTGGATCGTCAATGGGCCTGCGCGACGACCTGTGCCGCCTGTGAGGTTTCGGCCGCGCCCACCCCGAGGTATTATGGGTTACGCCCGATGAAGCAAACTCCCGCCGCGTCGCCGCTTGCAACCCTCCCCGCGTCCCGCGGGGCTGAACTCATGATGGGCCCTGTCTCGCTCACGCTGGTCGTGGCGGCCTTGGTGTATTGGCCTGCCTTGGGCCGCTTTGGTCTTTCTCACAGCGAGGGGCATCGCGCCATTCCCGGCTGGGCCATGCTCGAGGACGGGTTCTCGCTGCTGCCTCGGCTCTTCGAGCATCTGTATCTCCGCAAGCCGCCCGGCATGCCGTGGGCCGTGGGGGCGATGTCGTGGCTGCTGGGCACCACCGAGTTCGCCGCCCGGAGCGTCTCGGCGTTGGCCTCGACCCTTGCCGCCCTGATCACCTGCGTGGTGGCGTGCGCATGGTTCGGGCGTCGTGCCGGCGCGGTCGCCGGCGTGGCCTTCTGCCTCACGCCCCTCTTCCTCTACCCCGGTCGCAGCGCGGAAATCGAGGCCCTCAACAACCTCTTCACGCTGCTTTCGATGCTGGGCATCATCCATGTGGCGCTCAGCCCGAAGGTGCGTCCGCTTGCCGTGCCGGCAGCGATGTGCGCCGTCCTCGCCATGCTGCTCGTCAAGGGGCCCGCGGGTCTGCCCTGCACGCTGGCCGCCCTCGTCGCCGCCGCCATGGTCCGTCGCACGTCGACATCGGCGGCATCGACGCTGCGAGCCGTCATCATCGTGGCGGTGTCGCTGCTGGGGTTCGGCATGTACCTCATCGGCACGCAACGTGCCTGGGAGGCCACCGGCGAACCCGCCATCACCGAGCCGCCCAGCCACTTCCTCTGGAACCCGGCCAGGATCGCTGAGATCCTGACGCTTCCTCTGGTGGCGCTCGCCTCGGCGCTCCCGCAGGGCGCCGCGTTGCCCCTCAGCGCCATGTCGCCGCCCCTGAGGGGTCTGGCCGACACTCGCGCCCGTGCGGTGCGACTGGCCTGCCTCCTCTCCCTGCTCGCCTACGCCGCCGTCGGCGTGGCCAATCCTCGCTACGCGATGCCCGCCCTCTCCATCCTGCCGCTTTGTTGCGGCATCGTGGCCGCCCAATGGTCGACATCGCCCTTCACCCCGCTGCGTACCCGTCGGCGGTTGGCCGGCGTGACCTGGGTGTCATTGGTCGTTGTGCTCCTGGGCACGTGGGGACACGCCGCGTGGATCGAGTACCGTCGCGGCTGGCGCACCAGCGGCCGCGACGCCGGCATCGCGTTGGCCTCCCACCTTCCCGACGGGGCGGTGGTCCATGCCTTCGAGTTGATCGACGTGCGACCGGAAGTGGCGTGGTACGCCCAGCAGGCGGCTCGTGCGAGCGGGCGCCAGGTTCGGTTCCTGTGGGACCCGTACCCGGGCGTCTTTGGACGCACCGCGCCCCCGGCGCTGCCCCCCTCGGGCCACTTCCTGTTGCTCCGCACCGATGCCGGGCGACGCGACCAGTACCCGCCGGAGGTTCCCGAGTACCAGAACGCCGGCCTGCTCGACCGTCTGGGCCCGCCGGTGGCGGTGGGGCGGGTGCACCAGTTCGAGTTCATGCTCTACCGGGTGCCATGACGCGGCCCGCCCCGCGACGGACGGTGCAAACATGCTGCGAACATCCTGTCCTGAAACCGTTTACGAGGATGCGGCGGGCACCAGAATCGTGACGATGGGGCTTGAAACCTCCGTCGGGCTTGGTATGCTGGTCGTGGTGGTGGCGTAGTCGGGTGCGTCCGAAGGAGAGAGCGGACGCGAACGCGCGTGATCCACGGCGGCGGTCTTCCGAGAGGAACGGCCGCCGCGATCTTTTTTCCCCGCACGCACTGCTTGAGGCGTGCCATGGCTTGGATCCACGCGTCGCGATGACGCGGTGGGGGATCTGTCGGCCGCTCCCTATTGTCATGCGGGAGTCCGTCGCAGGATCCGCGGCGGCATCTCGGGCGAATCCAAGGACGCGGCATGTCGCCGCCTCTTCGTCCTGCACGCGTCCCTCCCGACGGCGAAACCTCCATGTCCATGCGTCGACAGAACGTTCTCTTCGTGCTTCTGGGCATCACCGGCCTGGCGGCGACGGTCGCCTCGAGCCGTCGCATGGGCGACGACTACAAGTTCTTCGACGAGATCATCGAGGTCAAGCACCTCATCTCGTCGCGGTACGTGGAATCGCCCGACGAAAAGGTGCTGCGTCAGGGCGCGATCCAAGGCATGGTGGAGGCGCTCAACGACCCGTACACGGTGTACGTGCCGGCGGGCGACAAGGAGGTCTTCAACAAGGACCTCACCGGCGAGTACGCTGGCATCGGCGCGCAAGTGAACATGCAGGAGGGCTGGCTGACGATCGTCTCGCCGCTCGAGGACAGCCCCGCCTTCCGTGCCGGCCTGATGGCCGAGGATCGCATCGTCAGCGTCGGGGGAGTCTCGACGCAGGACAAGGACATCAACGACTGCGTCGACATGCTGATGGGCCAGCCGGGCACGCCCGTGCAACTCGTCGTCGAGCGCAAGGGACGCAAGTTCGACCTCGAGGTGGTGCGAGACCGCATCAAGACTCGCAGCGTGAAGGGCTTCCACCGCAGCGAGGGGGACGCCTCGCAGTGGAACCACCTGATCGACGCCTCGCGAGGCATCGGCTACGTCCGGCTCACGCAGTTCACGCCCAAGTGCTCCGAGGAAGTGCTTGCCGCTCTCCGATCGATCGGCGCGGACAAGGGCTCGCTCAAGGGCCTGGTGCTCGACTTGCGGTTCAATCCAGGCGGGTTGCTCAATGAGGCCGAGGCCATCGCCGACCTCTTCCTGGCCGATGGCGTGATCGTCTCCACCAAGGGGCGCGCGTACCCGGAGAAGGTGACGCGGGCCAAGGGGCCCGGCACCCTGCCCGACTTCCCGATCACCGTGCTCGTGAACGGCTCGAGCGCGTCGGCCAGCGAGGTGCTCGCGGGCGCGCTCGCCGAGAACAGCCGCGCGAAGGTCGTCGGCACGCGCACGTTCGGCAAGGGAAGCGTGCAGAGCGTGATGGAACTGCCCAGCGGCAACGGCAGCGAGCTCAAGATCACCGAGCAGGGCTACTTCCTGCCCAGCGGCCGAAGCATCACCCGCAAGGACGACGCCGACCAGTGGGGCGTCGATCCCTCCGAGGGTTTCTACGTGCCCATGACCGACGCCCAGACCGTCGCCATGCTCGAGACGCGACGTCGCGAGGAAGTCCTGCGGTACGCGCAGGAGAAGGCCGGCGCGGGATCGGACGCGGTGGCGGCTCCCGCCGCCCAGGCCGCACCGGCCGAGCAGGCCGCCGAGCAGGTGGACTGGACCAACGTCGAGTCGGTGCTGGCCTTCCTCAAGGATCCGCAACTCACCGCCGCCGTCAAGGCGCTGCAGATCAAGGTCGACAGCGGCGAGTGGAAGCCCACCGGCGAGACGCACAACCCCAAGGGTCGCATCGCCGGCGACGAGATGCTCAAGCTCACGCAGTATCAGCAGCGGCTGCTGCGGGAACTGGCCCGCACCGACCGCCGCCTCGAGGCCCTCGAGACCGCCGCGGGCGACGAGGCCCCCAAGGCCACCGACCTGTGGACCAACGACCTCGACCTGACCGGCGGCATCCTCGAGATCCGCGACAAGCAGGGCAACGTCATCGCCCGCCTCGACATCACCGGCAACAACCTCGAGCGATGGCTGCTCGACGCCGACGTGCGGAAGCGCGAAGACATCGTGAAGTGAGATCGACGCCCGCCGGCGAATCCCGTCGACTCAGCGGGCCCCTGTCCAGAACCGACCGTCCGCCACCGTCAGCAGCTGACGCGTCATGTCGGTCGTCGAGGAGATGCTCGCCCGCTCGCGCAGGTGCGCGATGTAGCGGTCGGTGGCCTCCGTCGTCCGCCGGCGCTTGAGCACCGACTCGATGTCCATCTGCGCGTCGTACAGACTCCGCGTCTTCTGCTCGATCGACTCGAGGAAGAGCCACGAGGCGTTGTCGCCCACGGCGATCGGGCCGGCGACCTGTCCCGGCGGCGTGGTGCGTGCCGCCACATTGAGGGCCTCGTTGCCGAAGAACGCGCCTTGGGCGCGGTCGCCCTTGATCTCCCGTTCCTCGAGTCCGCCCGTGTCGGGCTTGTAGGCGTTGAGCGTCGCGTCCGAGGCGAGCGTCGCGAACGACTCGCCCGCCGCCAGACGCTTCGAGAACGATTCGACCGCCTCGGTCTTGGTCGCGGGAATCTGCACGAGCCGGAACTTCGCCCGCGGCGGCGGGTTGAAGGTCTCGAAGAATCGCTCGTATTCCTGCCGAATGTCGCGCCACGGCACGCTCACTCGCTTTTCGATCTTCTCGCGGAGTTGGAACCCGATGAGTTCCTCCTGCTCGCGACGCTTCATGTATTGGTCGAGCGACAGGCCCTCGCTGGTCTCGATCCGCTCCTCGGTGGCGGCGCGACTGCCCTGGCTCTGGCTCTGCACCCGTTCCTGCACGCTCCGCATGAACGAGAAGAAGCCCTGCTTCTGCTCGGGCGTGAAGTTGCCGATGGCCTCGGCCCGCAGCAGTTCGTCGCGAATCTCGCGGCTGAGCTTTTCCTCGATCTTCTCCCGCGTGAAGCGCAGCCACTCGTCGCGACGCATCCGCGTCGTCTCGGCGCGGAGCTGGTCGGCCATGTCGTCGAGGAACGCGTTGGCGTAGACGGGCTTGCCGTTGATGTCGCCCACCTTCATGTCGACCATGGCGACCGGGCCCGCGGGCGTCGCCGAGGCGCTCGAGGCCATCATCGCGGCGCTCGGACCGGCCGGGGCGGCGGGGAGGCCCGACGCGCCGTCGCTGGGGGCGGCCGACGGGTCCGAGGGGCGGCCCGGCCGGGCGGTCACGTCGAGGATGCCCCCGGAGGCGGCGATGGGCCCGCGGATCATGTCGGGCGTCACGGGCAATCGGGGCGGCGGGGCGTTGACCTGCACCAGCTTCGCGTCACGATCGACAAAATCGGCCGGAGCGAGGTCGGGGCCTGAGCGGCCGAGGGTGTCGGGGGGGCTCGACGAGCCGCAGCCGCCCAAGGTGCCGCAGGTCAGAAGGAGGCAGGCGATCGACCGCGCGTGGCGGGAGGTCGGCATGGGCCAAGCGTACGCCCGGGGCGGGGCGGACGGGGGCGGCGGGGGCCGGGCGGAGCGTTCCTACAGTGGGCCAGACGTCCCGACGGCGCGGGCCCTTCGTTCCGCGAGCGAGGCGTCGCCACGGAGTTGCGACTTGTCCGACGAACCGAAACTGATCATCGACTCGGATTGGAAGAGCCAAGCCCAGGCCGAGAAGGAGAAGTTGGCCGAGAAGGCCGCTCCCAAGCAGCAGGAAGCCGCGGATCTCCGCGATGTGGGCTTCGAGGACTTGGTGGGCATGCTGGCCACCAACACCCTGTCGTACCTCGGCTACGTGCCTGATCCGTACACCGGGCAGGCGATGGTGTCGATCGAGTACGCCAAGTTCCACATCGACCTGCTGGGCATTCTCGAGCAGAAGACCAAGGGCAACCTCTCCGAGACGGAGAAGGCGGCGCTCGAGAAGGCCTTGTCGCAACTGCGAATGGCCTTCGTCGAAGTCTCCCAGGCCGTGGCCAAGGCCATCAAGGAAGGCAAGATCAAGCCCTCCCAGGCAGGTGGCATGGGCGGCGGGATGGGCTCGACCGGGGGAGAGGCCGCCGATGTGGCCGGCAAGATCGGACCCGCGGGGTCCGGATTGATCACGCCCTGAACCTACACGGCCGGGGCGGGCGAAGGCACGACGAACACCCGCGTGCCGCCGCGTCGGCGAAGCGTCGGACGGGAGGGGGATCCTGTTCCGTCACCCAAGGACACGACACCCGTGAGCGAAGCAACCACCGCCAAGCACCCGAGGTCATTCCTCGAGCGACACCATCACCTGCTCCGCCGGCTCCACTCGCTGACGGGCATCGTCCCCATCGGCGTCTTCCTGATTTCGCACCTTCTGACCAACGGGTCGGTGGTGTGGGGGCTGCTCGACTCGCGAAAGGCCGAGTACGGCCACGCGGGCGTGGCCACCTTCCAGCACGAGGTGGACTTCATCCACAGCATCCCCTTCCTCTTCTTCATCGAGCTCTCGCTCTGGGGCGCCATCGCCTTCCACTCCATTCTGGGCTTCTACTACGCCAAGACCGGAATCACCAACACCGGCAGCTACTCCTTCGGCGGCAACTGGCGCTACCGCCTCCAGCGCATCACCGGGTACATCGGGATCCTCTTCATCGTGTACCACGTCGGCACCCTGCGATGGAACTGGACGTTCCTGACGCCCGGGGGCACGGCCTGGTCGGCCGAGTTCGCCGGCTCCACGATGGCCCAGATCCTCCGCGGCTCGCCCTCGGAACTGACGGTCGCGGGCGTGGCCGTCACGGCGGGCTACCTGCTGGGCGTGACCTCGCTGGTCTTCCACTTCGCCAACGGACTCTGGACGGCCGCCATCACCTGGGGCCTCACCATCTCGCAGGCGGCCCAGCGTCGCTGGGGCTACGCCTGCGCAGGGCTTGGCGCGGGCCTGATGGTCATGGGCTGGGCGGCGGTCATCGGCTTTGCCACGCTTGATCCCGCCGAGGCCAAGGCCACCGAGCAGAAGTTCCGCCTCAAGGAACAGCGCGAGGCCGAGAAGATCGGCGAAGTGATCGACCGCGAACGCAACCGCGTCTCCGCGATCGACGCCCCGCGGTGACAGGCCCCGGGGTCTTCCCGGGGGCTTTCCGGGTCTTGGCTCCAGTCGGCCCCGTGCATCGAAGCCACACGCATCACGACGGCTCGCCCCCCGCGGGCGGGTCGAGCAGCAAGGAATCGGCACCATGTCCCAGCATCGAGTCATCGTGGTCGGCGGCGGTCTGGCGGGCCTCTCGGCCAGCGTCCGCATCGCCGAGGCCGGACTCCCGGTCGACCTCTTCTCCCTCGTGCCCGTCAAGCGCTCGCACAGCGTCTGCGCCCAGGGCGGCATCAACGCCTGCAACGACGTGGCCCGCCAGCAGGGGTACAGCGAGTACGAGCACTTCGACGAGACGGTCTACGGCGGCGACTTCCTCGCCGACCAGCACCCCGTCCTCGAGATGGCGATGTGGGCCCCCAAGATCATCGACCTGCTCGATCGCATGGGCGTGCCCTTCAACCGCACCGCCGAGGGACGCCGCGACCTTCGCCTCTTCGGCGGCTCGCTCTTCAAGCGAACCCACTTCGCCGGCGCGACCACCGGCCAGCAGCTCCTCTACGCCCTCGATGAGCAGACCCGCCGCTTCGAGTCCGAGGGCAAGGTCACCAAGTACGAGTTCTGGGAGTTCCTCGGCCCCATCGTCGAGGATGGCCGGTGCGTCGGCATCGTCGCCCAGGACATGCGGACGATGCAGATCCGTTCCTTCCGCGCCGACGCGGTGGTGATGGCCACCGGCGGCAACGGCCTGGTCTTCGGCAAGAGCACCAACAGCGTCATCTGCACCGGCGCGGCCTTGGCCCGCTGCTTCCGCGCCGGCGCGTGGTACGGCAACCCCGAGATGATCCAGGTGCATCCCACCGCCATCCCGGGCGCCGACAAGCTCCGTCTCATGAGCGAATCGGCCCGAGGCGAGGGCGGCCGCGTCTGGGTGCCCCGCAAGAAGGGCGACACCCGCGACCCCAAGTCCATCCCCGAGGCCGAGCGTTACTACTTCCTCGAGGAACGCTACCCCAAGTACGGCAACATCGTCCCGCGCGACATCGCCACCCGCGAGATCTTCGACATCTGCGTGAACGAGGGCATGGGCGTCGACGGCAAGAACCAGGTCTACCTCGACCTCACGCACAAGGACCCCGACTACCTCACCCGCAAGCTCGAGGGCATTCTCGACATCTACGAGAAGTTCGTCGGCGACGACCCGCGCTTCACGCCCATGCGGATCTTCCCCGCCGTGCACTACAGCATGGGCGGCCTGTGGACGCAGTTCGTCAAGGGCAGTTACAACCCCGCCGAGCCCCGCAAGAAGCACGCCAGCGGGACGCCCGCCCCCATCGACTGGAAGGTCGGTCAGGGCATGCTCCACGGCGCGCCCACCAACATGATGACCAACATCGAGGGGCTCTACGCCTTCGGCGAGGTCAACTTCGCCTATCACGGCGCGAACCGCCTGGGCGCCAACGCGTTGCTCTCGTGCCTCTTCGACGGCCTCTTCTGCGGCCTCTCGGTGGCCAACTACGTGCGCGACGGCAAGCCCGGCAAGACGCCGGCCTCGGGCATGGCCGCGCAGGCCTTCGATGCCGCCGCCGCCAAGGAGGCCGATCGCATGAACCGCCTGCTGGGCACGGTGGGCAAGGGCGGCGACGCCTCGGTCAACCCCTACGCCATCGGCAAGGAACTCGGCGACGAGATGACCGCGGCATGCACGGTGGTGCGGAGCGGCCCGCGATTGGCGCAGTGCCTCTCCAAGGTGACCGAACTCCGCGATCGCTACTCGAGGGCGGTGCTCTCGGACGACGCGTCGTGGACGAACCAGAGCTTCTCGTACAGCCGGGCGGTGGGGGACATGCTCATCGCCGCCGAGGCGATGGTGAAGGCCGCGGACCTGCGCAAGGAGAGTCGCGGCGCGCACTACCGCACCGACTTCCCCACCCGTGACGACTCGCAGTTCATGAAGTCGACCGTCGCGAAGCACGACCCCGCCACGGGCGCGGTGAGCGTCGAACTCCAGGAGATCGACCACGCCCTGATCCTGCCCGAGGCCCGCACCTACGGCAAGAAGTCCTGAACCGATCACGCCGCACGATTCACGGAACCACGAGCCATGTCGACCGCCACCAAGCTTGATCCCGCCGCCGCCCAGCGAGCCGCCAACCGCAAGAGCGCCAAGGCCGGCCGCACCGTCATCTTCCGCGTGAAGCGTTGCGAGGGGCCGGGCAAGCCCTCGCGCTGGGAGGAGTTCAAGGTGCCCGTGCCCCCGGGCGCGAATGTCATCTCCTGCCTGCAGCACATCGCGGCCAACCCCGTGACGACGCAAGGCGCTCGCACCACGCCCGTGGTGTGGGACAGCGGCTGCCTCGAGGAGGTCTGCGGCGCGTGCACGATGGTCATCAACGGTCGCGTGCGACAGAGTTGCTCGGCGCTCATCGACGACTACGCCCCGCAGGAGGGCGACGTCATGGTGCTCGAGCCCATGAGCAAGTTCCCCGTCGTGCGAGACCTCTGGGTCGACCGCTCGCGGCTCTTCCACAACCTCCAGCGCGTCAAGGCATGGGTCCCCATCGACGGCACCTACGACCTGGGCTCGGGCCCCATCGAGTCCCCCGCCAGCCAGGGCACCCGCTACAAGCTCAGCGAGTGCATGAGTTGCGGCTGCTGCCTCGAGGCCTGCCCCCAGTTCAACCTGGAAGAGGACAAGGCCGCCTGGGACACCTCGTTCATCGGCGCCCACGCCATCAGCCAGGCCCGCCTCTTCAACGAGCACGCCACCGGCGCGATCCTCAAGGACGAACGCCTCGACGCCCTCATGGGCCAGGGCGGCATCAACGACTGCGGCAACGCCCAGAACTGCGTCAAGGTGTGCCCCAAGCACATCCCCCTCACCGAATCCATCGCCGCCATGGGCCGAGCCGTCACCATCCACGGCATCAAGAAGTTCTTCCGCGGGGAGTGAGAACGCCACGATCTTCGCCCGCAAGGGCGCACCGGTCGTAGCCGTGGTGCGCCGCGAGTCCTCGAGCAAGCCCACGGCCAAGCGTCAATCCGCGCATCAGTGGCGAACCGAGGCGAGATCATGCGACACGGCCCCAGGGCGCAACGACGTCGCGCATCCCCGCCCGCCAGGGCGCACCAGTCGTAGCCGTGGTGCGCCGCGAGTCCTCGAGCAAGCCCACGGCCGAGCGTCAATCCGCGCATCAGTGGCGAATCGAGGCGCGATGATGTGACACACGCCCAAATCGCATCGATATCGCGATTCCCCGCCCAACAGGGCGGGTTGCAACGCGTCCGCGGGGCGTGCCCGGGTCAAGGTCGAAGCCCGCGCGTGCGTTGCATCCGGGCCATGCGCGAATCGGCGCGTGGCCGTGGGCTTGCCCGCCAAGCCGGGCGGCGCACCACGGCTACGACTAGTGCGCCCTGTCGGGCGAGTTTCAACGCGTCCACGGGACGTGCCCGCGTCAACGTCGATGTCCGCGTGTGCGTTGCGTCCGGGCCATGCGCGAATCGGCGCATGGCCGTGAGCTCGCCCGCAAAGCCGGGCAGCGCCCTGGGCTCCCTCCTGGTTCGCCCGCGGAGCGGGCGAGGAGGGCGTGCGGGCCTCCAACGCAAACAGAGCCGCGACGCATTCGCGTCGCGGCCCCGTGATCTCGATCGTCTCGTCTTCCGGCGGGGGCAGGCGTCAGCAGCCGCCGCGTTCCCAGATCTCGAAGAAGGCGTCCACGTCGCTCGAGTCGACGCCTCCGTCCTCGTTCACGTCGGCCCCGCAGAAGGGGTCGCCCACTTCCACCGAGACGTAGTACTCGGTGGCGTTGTTGCTGCCGCAGTTGACGGAGCTCCGGTCGTCGACCCGCAGCCGGAGGGTGTAGGAGCAGGCGGGCAGGTCGGAGGTGTCCCAAAGGCCCAGGACGCCGTCGGTGATGTTGGTGGTGCCCGTGGCGATGGGGACGTAGGTGTTGTAGGGCCCGCCGGTGACGCTGAGGGACCAGCCGCTGATGTTGGCGTCGAAAGCGGTGCCGCGGATGGCCACCAGACCTCGCACGGTGTCGCAGTTGAGGGGGCTGGCGATCTGGGCGACGGGGCGGGTGTTGTCGATGACGACGTTGCGGCTGACGGCGGAGGCCTGGCCGCAGGTGTCGATGGCTTCGACGAAGATGGTGCACGGGCCGTCCGCGAAGCCGCCGGCGTTGATGCTGCCCAGGGGGTCGTTGAAGACCTCGGTGGTGCTGGTCGAGACGTAGGTCTTGATGCCGCCGGGGCGTTGGTAGGCGATGCGGTAGTTGGAGAAGCAGGCGTCATCGTCGACGGTGCCGTCGAGGCAGATCACGCCGCCCACGAGTTGGTTGAGGGCGGGCGAGCGGAGACTGATGCCCGGGGGCGAGGAGTCGACGTGGAGGTGGGTGACGGCCGATTCGGAGATGCCCTCGGTGTTGGTGACGCGGAGTCGAACGAAGTAGTTGCCGGTGGGGATGCCCGAGGTGTTCCACGACGCCAGCGTCCCCCCGGTGACGGGCGTGGTGGAGGTGACGATCGTGGTCCAGGGGCCGGTGGGGCTGGTCGAGTATTCGAGGGTGTACGAGGCCATCGAGCCGTCGGCGTCGGCGGTGCCGGTGATGGTGATGGGGTTGCAGTCGCACGAGAGCGGCGCGGGGCCGGTGATCGAGGCGCGGGGCGAGCCCGCGCCCGGCTGGGCGATGCCGGTGAGGATCACCGAGTCGCCCGTTTGGAGCGTGACGACCGCCACGCCCCGCGTGTTGTACGAGGTGGCGTTGGTCGTGATGGTGGCGAACTTGGTGGTGGCGCTCGAGGAGACGGTGGTGGGGTAGCGCCACTTCACCGTCGTTCCCGGGGCGGCGGTCCGCGATGCCAGGAACGGCGAGACAGTGCCGAAGCTGCTCGAATCAAAGCTCACCGAAGTCGTGTATGGCGCCATGTTCAGGCGGTCGATGCTCGCGGCGATGCCGTTGAAACCCGGCGTCACGTCGCGAAGTTGCGAGCGGAACTCCAGCCCGCCCGCGGCGTTCCGCGTCACGCGGTCCTGAAGCTTGCCCTGATACATCAACGCGCCGCCCGAGTTGCGAACCTCCACGTTGACGAGATTGTCGTAGACGATCGTCGCCGGGTAGCTCACGCCCGGGGGCGTGACCGACCCGCCGGCCGGGAGCGAAAGTTGGGCATGGCCGCTGGAGGTCGCCGCGGCAAGGGCGGCGACGACAAGGGCGGGACGAGCGAACGTGTTGAGCAAGGTCTTCATGGCTGTGACTCGCGGTGGTCGAGAGCTCGGAATGGGCGTGGCCCTCGGGTGACGCCGCGAACCGGCGGGGTTCGCACCTTGCCTGCGAAGGGCCCCTGGCGATCTTGCAGGGGTGGGGCGAGAATTCGGAGGCGGGGGCGCAAGTTGTTGCGGAGCAGGGGTGGGGGCATTCGCCGCTTCGCGGTTGGGGGATGGCGTCGATCGACGCGAGCGCCACGCTGAAGGCGTGTTCGTCGGGAGCCGGGGGTGGTGGCGTCTCGCCGCCACCCCCGGACCGAACGACCGATGCGCCCGAACGCCGAAGGCGCCTGCGTGGGATCCACCCGACGCCGTCGCATGCAACGTTGTCCCGACATCGAAGGTCGTGCACGTTCCCCCGACGACCCCGTCGGGGTCGGGGTCGTTTGGCCGCATCACCGGGGGTGGCGGCGAAGCACCTCCACCCCCGGCTGTCGACGGGAATCGCTTCGCGATGGGGAGGTGGCGTTGATTCGCGCGTGACCGACGGCGCGAATCTGCGTCAGACCATCGCCGCGCCGCCCGTCTGGGCGGGCACGGGCGATACGACGTCGCCGTCGGCGAGCGTCGCGGCGCGGAGGCGGGCGAAGTCCCACTGGTCGGTCGAGCGGAACTGCTCTGGCAGCCACGCGCCCCACTTGGCGCGGAACTTGGCGTACGCCTCCTGCACCGTCTTCATCCGCTGGGCCGCGGCGATCTCCTCGGGGACCTTCGACTGCTGCATCTCGGCGCGGATGTACCCCTGGCCGTGATGGCGGATCCATGCGCCCTTGGCGCACACGAGCTTGAAGCCCGCCCGCTGGGCGCGAAGGCCGAAGTCAAGGTCGCCGAAGTAGGAGTGGAAGCGGGGGTCGACGCCGCCGATGCGGTCGAGCAGCGGGCGGCGGACGAGCACGGCGTCGCCGGAGAGGAGGTTGTCCTCGACGTGGTGGAGCCCGAACTGCTCGGCCATGTAGTTGGAGAAGGTGATCCACTGCATGGGATTGCCGGCCTCGAAGGGCGGCACGTACTGGTGCTCGGGGTGGCTGTCGACGACCTCTGCGGTGCCTCGGATGACGCCGTAGGAGGGGTCGATCGCCGCGACGGCGAGGATGGTCCGCAGCCACGCGGGCGTCATGAACATGTCGTTGCTGATGAAGAAGACGTTGTCGCCGGCGGCACGCGACAGGCCGTACGCGAGCACGCCGGTGTAGTGCTGGCGGCTCGAGAAGCGGATGATGGACACTTTCGCGCTGGTGGCGGCGCGGAAGGGCATGAACAGGCGCGGGGTGATGCCAAGCGCGGGCTCGCTGTCGTCATCGAGCAGGATGAACTCGCTGAGATGCTCGAGCGAGTGCGTGCGGATGGCGTGCAGCACGGAGTCGAGACACAGTCGCGTCTCCTCGGGCTGGCTCCTCGCGGGAATGACGAACGACAGCATGGACTACAGGATAATCCGCATCGGGGCGGAGGTTCTCGGGCCGGCACGGGCGGCGCAGCCCTTTTTCGAGGCGCGACCGCACCCGAACGGGAGGCGATCCGAAGGCCCGGGGCTGGCGTCGGCGGGTTCGCGGTGCACCCTGTGGGGAGAGGAACGCGGCCCACAGACCCGCGTCCCCGGTTCGGTCACACAGTGGAGACGAGAGACATGAACATCGCCCGATTCGCCCTCGCCGGCGGCCTTGCGCTGCTCGGCATGATCGCCCCGTCGGCCCACGCCCAGACGGTCAGGACGCTGTACGAGAACTCCTTCGAGGCCCGCGAACTCGGAAGCGTCTGGAGCACCAACACCAAGCTCGCCATCGCCGGGTCGACGCTGACGACCTTCAACGGCAACTACTCGAACGGCTTCACGCGACTCACGCTGCCGGCCGCCACGCGGCCGCAGAACGTCGCGGGCAGTTCGACGTTCCTGTTCAACCGCTTCACCGTCAAGTTCGACCTGTACATCCTCGACTCCTGGGACGGCAACGAGACGACCTACGGCGTCGATCGCCTCAAGGTGCTCGTCAACTCGGTCGCCAAGTTCGACGAGACCTTCACGAACCACACCGGCATCACGCAGTCGTTCCGCTCGCCCGACGTCTCGGGTTCCAACCTCGGCTTCGCGGGGTGGCGCGACGCGATCTACCGGGGCGTCAGCTTCACCTTCGACGACCCCGGCACCAGCACGCTTGCCATCCAGTGGCAGGACGGCGGCCTTCAGGGGATCAGCGATGAATCGTGGGGCATCGACAACGTGAAGGTCACCTACCAGGTCGTGCCGGCGCCCGGTCCCGCCTCCTGCCTTCTTGCCGGACTCGGTCTTCTCGCCCGCCGTCGCCGCCGCTGATCGCAGGCTTCGTGCCTGACCGCTCGGCCACGAAGAAGAACTCGCGGTTCACCAGGTGGCTCACCACGCCCACCTTCTCGCCTGCCGGGTTGTGGATGCCGATCTGCGCACCGACGTACCGCCGGTGAGCGATGTCGTGCACCTCGAGGCGAGTGCCGGGCCCCAGGGCGTCGCGGATGAGCGACTCCATCGCCACCCTCGAGAGGAACCCCTCGTCGCTGAACGAGATCACGACCTTGGGCGCCGCGAGCGACGCCAGCGTTGTCCGCAGCGCGGACTCGAACGTGCGCCTCGCGTTGAAGGGACTCTTCCGCGTGCGACAGTCCTCTCGCTTGCGGGCCACGCCGTATGTCGCGGGAGCATCCCAGCGCACCAGCGTCTCCCACACGTGATAATTGGCGAGATACGAGTGCTGGTTGTAAGGGGGATCGACATACGCGATGTCGGCCGCCATCGTCGCCGCGTCGGCGGCCTCCATGCCGTGCGCCTCGCACCCGCCCAGCGCGGGCCGCTCGAGCAGTTCGGGCACGCGGAGCGTGAGGTCGTTGAGGGCGCGAGGGGCCCACTGCTTGAGATAGGCCATCTGGAGCCCGGTGGTCGAGTCCACGCGATCGGCCGCCTCCATCAGCGAGACCAGCATGATCGCCTCGAGCTCGCGAGGCAGCCCCTTGCGGGCGATGGCGTCGCGAATGGCGTCGACCCTCGCCCCGTTGCGGGGCATGAAGAACCGCGCCTGTTCGCAAAAGGTGCTCGTGAAGTAGCCGGGGCGGCCCGGCATGGCGTTGAACTCCGCCACCAGCATCGCCGCCTCGCGGCTCCACCGCGAGGCATCCGCCTGCACATAGCACGTCCCCAGCGCGTGCGCGTAGGCGTTGTGGTCGTTGGCGATGACGCGATAGCCCGCCCGCTTGAGGGCATGGCCCACCCGTGAAGTGCCGGAGAAGAGGTCCAGCACCGTGCACGGATCCGACGCCGATGCCACCAGCTCGAGCAGCCGGGGCAGCAGCGTCCGCTTGGAGCCCAGGTACTTGATCACTCGGGTGCCTGGTCAGGCGACGGGGAGCGAGGCCCCGGCCCGCATCATGATCACGCGCCGGCCGGCGCGAGCTTCTTCTCGAACTTCTGGCGACGCTCCTGCTGCTGCTTGAACTCCTGCGTCTCCTCCGAGGTGGCGCCCTCGGTCACGTTCGTGGCGGACGAGGGCGGCGGGGCGGGCTGGTAGTACATGTACAGCATCACCGAGGCGCCGACGATCGCGACGACGGCGATCGAGGCCACCACGATGTTCTTCGAGTTCGAGGCAGGCTTGCCGGCGGACTTGCCGGCGGACTTGTTGGCGGTCGCGGCGCGCATGGTCGTTCTCCAATGATCGGAACCGTGCAAGGGTAGCGTGCGCATCGTCGGGAGGGAATCGTTCGCATTGAAGGATTCCGTTCGGACCCGAGCATTGAAGTCCAGCTGACGCGAGATCGACCGCTCCCCGATTGCCGCGCCATCGCTTGACTGCGCGGAGAACCTATCCCTAACTTCCCCGAAGGTCCGGGGGTCCTGCCATGATCCGCGGGCCCCCTGTGGGCGACCCGGCTTGCGAAGTCGGGCCTGTGGACTCGGGCTTGTGGACTTCAGGATGACGACACCACGCTTGCGGCACACCACCACCTCCGTGCGGACCGCCCGAGGCGCGCTGGCCCGAGTGGCCATCGCCTGTCTCATCGCATCCGCCGGCGTGAATGCCGAGAGCGTCGCCGCCGAGCCGCCCTTCGACATCAACTCGCCGCGACCGGTCGGCCCGCGACATTCGCCTCGCCAACACCCCGTGCCCGCCCGCCCCACGTCGCCCGAGGGGCAGGCGCCCGTCGATCGAGTCGCCGACGCCGCACCGGGCACCGCCACCTCACCCGGCCGCGCGGTGCCGGCCGACGGTCGCGTCTACGCCGTTGCACGCTTCATCATCGAGTGGCGAACGCCCGGCGAAGGCCAGCCCTCCGCCGACGAGTTGCTCGACACGCAGGTGACGCTCGGCGTGCTGCCGCAGGGCTACATCTCTTCGCGAGAGCTTTCCGGCGCCGGCCAGCCGCTTGCCGACGCCATGGGCCGGCCCCTGCCCCGCTCGGGCGTGCCCACCGCGACCTTCCGTCTGCGCGATCTGGGCGCCGGCGCCGGGGCGCAGTTCCACGCCAGCGCCATCGGCGAGGTGTGCCGCGCCGTGGCCTCCGAACTCAACCGCCGCGGCTTCATCTCGGTCTTCGCCCGCCCCGCCGAGGACCAGATCTCCATGCAAAGCGGCGAGGACCTGCGCCAAGGCGCCACCGGCGACTTGCGTCTGGTGGTCTGGACCGGTCGCGTGAGCGAGGTCCGCACCGTCGCCTCGGGTGAGCGGCTGGCCGAGGACATCGAGGCGGGCCGGGTGCCGGCCGTCAACACGCCCGACCGCGTGCACGAACGCGTCCGCATGCAGAGCCCCGTGGCCTCCAACGACCTCGTCCGTCGCGACCTCATCGACGACCACCTGGCCCGCCTCAACAGGCACCCCGGTCGTCGCGTCGAGGCCGCCGTCGCCCCGGGCGCCAAGCCCGACGAAGTCACGCTCGACTACCTCGTCGCCGAGAACAAGCCCTGGACGGCCTACGCCGAACTCTCCAACACCGGCACCGAGCAGACCAGCGAGTGGCGAGAGCGATTCGGATTCGTCCACAACCAGCTCACCCGCCGCGACGACATCCTGCGGCTCGACTACGCCACCGCCGGCTTCGATCGCTCGCACGCCGTCAACGTCGACTACTCCTTCCCCATCCTGTCCGATCGCGTCCGGGCGCGCGGCTTTGGCGCGTGGTCCCAGTACGACGCCTCCGACGTGGGGTTCGCGGGCGAGACCTTCGCCGGCGAGAATGCCTCGGCGGGCGCGGATGTGGTCACGACCATCTGGCAGCAGCGGGACTTCTTCCTCGACCTCGTGACCGGCCTGAAGTGGCAGTCGATCGACGTCGAGAACTCCGCGCTGGCCCAGGAAGGCAGCGACAACTTCCTGACGCCCTACGTGGGCCTCGCCGCCGAGCGGGTGCGGGACGACTCGATCCTCTACGCCGCCGCGACCGTCTCCTGGAACGCCGACGACCTCGACAAGGCCGAGAAGGATTCGCTCGGGCGTCCCGGCGTCGACCAGTCCTTCACCGTGCTTCGCATGCAGGCGGGACACAGTTTCTATCTCGAGCCGCTCTTCAACGACCTGGGGTGGTTCGGCGGCCCCGGCGGCAAGGGCCTCACCTCGCTGGCCCATGAACTCTCGCTGACCGGCCGCGGGCAGTTCTCCTTCGACAACCGCCTGATCCCCACTGAAGAGGAGGTCGCGGGCGGACTCTTCTCCGTTCGCGGCTACCCCGAGTCGCTCGCCGCCGGCGACAACGTGTTCATCGGTTCGCTCGAGTATCGCTTCCACCTCCCCAACGCCCTCTCGCCCGGGCGCCCGGGCACGATCGGCGATTCGACGATGCCCTCGTGGGTCGGTCGCGACTTCCGCTGGACGCCCCAGCACGAGTTCGGCCGCGCCGACTGGGACCTGGTGCTCAAGGGCTTCTTCGACATCGCCAGCGTCAATCAGTCGGAGAAGCTCGCGGGCGAAATTCCCGACACGCTCATCGGCGCGGGCGTGGGCGTCGACCTGCTCTTCCGACGCAACGTCAGCGCGAGGATCGATTGGGGCATGGCCCTCAAGGATGCCGGGCCCGAGCAGCTCGGCTCGAGCGAGCGGGAAGTCTCTTCGGGGAGCACCCGCCTGCACTTCCTGCTGACCGTCTCCTACTGACACCGTTCGTTCCAGCCCCGTCCCCGTCGGGACGCGGCCATCCGTGCGAGCCGAGGATCCGTGATCATGGCACACTCCGTCTCAAGGCCCGACCACTCCGCTCGTCCGCCTCGCTCGGCGGGCGGCCTCGCCGCCGTCGCCGAGGCCTGCGCCAAGGGCGGTCCCTCGCTGGTGGCCTCGCCGTGGCTCGGCGGCCTGCTGGTGGGCCTGCTCGCCTCCGCCGCCGTCGCCGGGCCCGAAGGCGCTCGCGTGGTCCGGGGCGACGTCACGATCACCCGCAACGGCGCGGAAACCCTCATCCGCGCCGGCCGCAACAGCATCATCGACTACCGCAGTTTCGACATCGCCCGAGGCGAGACCGTCCGCTTCCAGCAGCCCGACGCCGCCTCGCGGGTGCTCAACCGCGTGCAGTCGGCCCAGCCCACCCGCATCGACGGGTCGCTCCTCGCCAACGGTCGTGTGTACGTCGTGAACCCTTCGGGCGTGCTCTTCGGCGCCACCGCCCGCGTCGATGTCGCAGGGCTCTACGCCGCCGCCGGACGCATGAGCGACTCGGACTTCGTCCGCGGCCTCGACCGCTTCACCGATCTCTCCGGCCGCGTCGTCAACGAGGGGTTCATCACCGCCGACTTCGTGGGCCTGCTCGGTCGCAGCGTCGGCAACGCGGGCAGCATCGACGCGCCGCGCGGCGCGGTGGTCATGGGCGCCGGCGAGGAGGTGCTGATCGGCCGCCGCGACGGGGGCATCCACGTCCGCGTCGAAGGCCGCGCCGATGACGCCCCCGGTTCCGCCCTCTCCAACACGGGTCGCGTCGACGCGGCCGGGGGCGTGGTCTCCATGGCCGCCGGCGACGTCTACTCCATGGCGATGCGAGTGGGCGGCGAGGTTCGCGCCCGAGAGATCCGCGTGGCCGCGTCGAGCGGCGAGGTCCATGTCGTCGGTTCGCTCGATGCCGCAGCAGTGAGCGGCGGCGGGGCGGGCGGGCCCGGCCGCGGCGGTCGCGTCGAGGTGCTCGGCGAGAAGGTCGGCCTGTTCGCCTCCTCCATCGACGTGTCGGGCGCCCGCGGCGGGGGCGACGTGCGGGTGGGCGGCGACGTTCAAGGTCGTGGCGACCTTCCCCGCGCCCAGGTCGCGTACGTGAGCCGTGACAGCGAGATTCGCGCCGATGCCACCCAACGCGGGAACGGCGGCAGCGTCGTCGTCTGGTCCGATCAGGCCAGTCGCGTCTACGGCGACATCTCCGCCAAGGGCGGCGCCCGGGGCGGCGACGGCGGCTTCATCGAGACCTCCAGCAAGGGGCAGCTCGACCTCTCCAGCCGCGAAATCTCCGCTGCCGCCTCGCGAGGTCGCGCCGGCCAGTGGCTCATCGATCCTCGCGATGTCACCATCTCCGCGGGCGGCGTCGACGATGGCGTGATCGCGGGCGGGGTCTTCAGCCCCACGATCGACAACGCCAACGTCAACCGCGACACCATCCAGGCCGCGCTCAACGCCGACACCAGCATCACGATCACCACCACCGACCCGGCCGGCTCGCAGCAGGGCAACATCACCGTCCAGGACTCGATCACCAAGTCCTCGGGCGCGGGTTCGGCCACGTTGACGCTCGAGGCAGCCAACGACATCGTCGTCAACAACGACATCATCGCCTCGAGCGGCCAGCTCAACGTCGTGCTGCGGGCCAACACCGGCTCCGACGACGCCGACGCGAACGCCGGCAACGTCGTCGTCGACGCCTCCATCGGCACCAACGGCGGCTCGTTCGCCTCCGGCGGCGTGAACTTCGCCTCCACCGCGGCCATCAACGCCTCCGGCGGCGCGACGCTCTCCCATGCGGGCGGCGTCTCCGTCGGCGCGACCGTCGACGCGGGCGCCGGTTCCGTCTCCATCACCGGCGCGACGCTCGATCTGGCCGCCACCGTCACCGGTCAGGCGGGCATCACGCTCGCCCCGTCGGCCGCGGGCGTCGACGTCGGCCTTGCGGGCGGGGCCGGCGCGTTCTCGCTCGACGCGGCCGAACTCGGACGCCTCGTCAGCGCGGGCGTCGTCACCATCGGTCGCGCGGGAACGGATGCCGGTTCGCTGGCGGCGGGCACGCTCGATCTCACCGGCGCGGGCCTCGACCGCGATTGGTCGCTCTCGCTCCGCGGCGCAGGTCTGACGCTGGCCGACGTCACGCTCAAGAGCGGCAAGTCGCTCACGCTCTCGGCCGCCAACGGCGACATCGCCGCGGGCCGCCTCGTCGCGCCGGCGGGCCTCTCCGCCACGGCCGTCAATGCGGGCGTGCAGGGCACCATGGTCGTCAACGGCGATCTTGCGACCGCCGGCGGCGACATCACGCTCAACTCGAAGGTTCGCCTTGGCGCCGACGCGACCTTCGACACCACCGCCGCGGGCGCCGTCACGGGCGCGTCGGACGTCGGCTCGGTGACCGTCGCCAACGCCATCGAGGCCACCACGGCGGGCGTCGAGTCGCTCACGATCCGCGCGGGCTCGTCGGGCGTGACGGGCAGCGACGGCGTCGTCACCATCGGCGGCACAGTCGGCGCCGTCAACCCGCTCGAGGCCTTCACGCTGGCGGCCGCCGACCTCGCCACGCTCCCGGCCCTTCGCGTCGCCGGCCCCGTCTCGCTGTCGGGCCGGACCATCACGCTCGGCGGCGGCGCGACGACGCTCGCGGGCGGATCGCTGACCGTCAACAACGGCGGACTCTTCACCATCGGCGGCCCGGGACTCTCCCTCGACGGCGCGTTCTCGCAGGCCGCCGCCGCCGCCGGCCAAGTGGTCCTTGATGCGGGCATCGCCACCAGCGGCGACGCCGTGACCTTCGTTCGCGGCGTCACGCTCGCCGAGACCGCGACCATCGCGACTTCCGGCGGTGCGGTGGCGTTCGCCGCCGGCATCGACGCCGACGACACGGCCTCCGCCCGCGACCTGACGGTGAACGCCGGCGCAGGGACCATCACCTTCGGGGGCCCCGTCGGGAGCGCCAACGGTCGACTGGTCCGCACCCTCACCCTGACGGGGGCGTCGGTGTCGCTCCAAGGCGTTCACACGTCGGGCGCGCAGTTGCACACGGGCGCCATCACGCTCGCGGGCGATCTGCTCGCCGATGCCGGGTCCATCGTCGTCAACGGCGACGTGCAGGTCGGCGCCGCGTCGAGCGTCTCCGCCGCCGCGGGCGATGTCACGCTCTCCGGTCGCGTCGACTCCGCGGCCGTCGGCGCCGAGCGGGGGCTCACGCTTTCCTCCGGCGCCGGCGCGGTGCTGGTGGGAGGCGTCGTCGGAGACACGGCCGCGCTGGCCTCCTTCGTCGCCGGCGGCACGACCGTCTCCATCACGTCGGTGCGGTCGATCGGCGCCGTTTCTCTCACCGGCGCCACCACGCTTCGCGCCGATCCCGCCGCGTTGACTCCCGCCGCGACCGTCGGCGGCACGGCCGTGCTCTTCTCGGGCCCTCTCACGCTCGATGCCAACACCGTCGTCAACGCCTCCACCTCGGCCACTTTCGCGTCGACCGTCCAGTCGACGTCGGGCGCTGCGCGCACGCTCGCGGTCAACTCGCCGGTGACGGCGTTCGTCGGAGCGGTGGGGGGCGACGAGGCCGGCGCGGGCCGACTCGGGACGCTCGTCACCGACGACGGCGGTTCGCTCACGCTCGACGGCGGCGCCGTCCGCGTCGCCGGCGACGTCACCTTCGGCGACGCCCTCCGTCTTGGCGCCAACGCCATCATCGATTCCGGCGGCAGCATCGCCTTCCGTTCCACGGTCGATTCCGACGCCGCCCAATCTCGCGCCCTGACCGTCAACTCCGGCGGCGCCGCCGCCAACACCGTGTTCGCCGGCGATGTCGGCGGCATCACGCCCCTGGCGTCGCTCACGACCAATGCCGCGGGCGTCACGTTCCTGCCCGCGACCATCCGCACCACCGGCGCGCAAACCTACCTCGATGACGTGCGTCTCACGGCCGACAACACCCGCCTCTTCGCTTCGGACGTTTCCTTCGACCGCCGCGTCAACAGCGACACCTCCGTTCGATCGCTGACGCTCAACGTCTCGGGCGAGACGCGGCTGGGCGGGACCGTGGGCGGCACGATCGAGGGCGTCCCCGGCGCGCTGGCCCTCGCCTCGCTCACCACCGACGCCGGCGGCAGCGTGATCATCGGCGGCAACGTCACCACCACCGGTTCGCAGTCCTACGGCGAGAACGCCCTGCTCGACGCCGACGTGACGCTCGCCGGCAACGGCGTGGCCTTTGCCGCCCGCGTCGACTCCCGCGGTTCGACGCGTCGCCTGGTCGTGAACGGCGGTTCGGCTGTCAGCGTCGCCGGCGATACCGGCGTGCTGAGCAACCTCGAGTCCATCGAGATCACCGCGGGCGCCATCTCGCTCACCAACGTCACCACCGTGGGCTCGCAGACCTACCGCGGCTCGACCACGCTCTCCAACATCCTCGCCGGCGGCGACTTCGACGCCTTCGGCGGGGCCTCGGTCGCCAGCGTCACGGCCCAGAACGTCCGCTTCCGTCGTCTCGATTCGCTCACGCCGGCGCCGACGACGATCTCCGGCAACATCGTGAGCACGCTCAGCGGGGCGGGCGTGAGCTTCCAGGACGACTTGTCGCTGGCGGCCAACGCGACGATCTCCGCCGTGAACGCGCCGATCACCTTCGGCGGTCGCGTCAACACGTTGGGCGCCACCGCCCGCTCCCTCATCGTCAACACCGCCGGCACCACCACCTTCACCCGCGCCGTGGGCGACACCAACGCCCTGAGCAACCTCGAGACCGACGCCGGAGGCATCACGCTCGTCAATGGCGGTTCGGTCCGCACCACCGGCCAGACGTCGTTCCTCGACCCCGTCACGATCGGCGCCGACACCCAGTTCGACGCCGCCTCCCTCTCGTTCGCCCGCACGCTCGATGCAGCCGTCGCCGGCGCGAATCTCACCCTCGCGACCACCAGCACCGTGACCTTCGGCGGCGCGGTCGGATCAGCATCGCCCTTGGGCCGGTTGCTGGTCAACGCGTCCAACAGCAACCGCACCACGCTCATCGGCGATGCCATCACCACGCAACGGGGCATGGTCTTCGGCGGTCCCATCCAGCTCACCGGCAACTCCATCCTCGACGGCGGTCAGGGAACGCTCTTCTTCCGCGGGGCGATTGACTCGTCCGACGCCACCGGCCGCAACCTCACCCTCCGCTCCGCCGCCGTCGCGAAGATCGCGTCGAGCGGCGACGCCACCGACATCGCCTCGGGAGGCGGCACCGCGGGCGACGTGACGGTCACGCCCTTCCGGTTCGCCGGTTCCATCGGGTCGACCAATCCCCTCGGACGCCTCGTGATCGGCTCCGATCTTGCCGCCTCGCCTTCGGTCGCGACGGCGGTCTTCGCCGTCGGCGACGGTTTCGACGCCTCGGGCCGCATCGTGCCCCAGGCCGGGATGTTCAACGGCGCGACCACATTCGTCATCGGCGTCACCGGCCCGAGTTTCGCCGCCGGCGGCTTCACGATGGGCAAGGGCCAGAAACTCACCGTCTTCGGCTCGCTCGACCTCCGCGCCGGCAATCGTCCCGCGATCCTCTCCGACATCTCCGCCACAGGTTCGATCAAGGTGACCGCAGGATCGGTCGCCATCAACGGCCTCGCCAAGGATCCCGCCGTCAACGCCGTGGCCACCAACCAGCGGTCCGGCGGCGCGTACGTCACCCGCCCCGAGTTCCTCGTCGACTTCGTCGCCCGCTCGGGCGTCGACTTCGTCATCACGGGCGGCGGCAACGCCACGCCCGCGGGCGCCGCGGCCATCGCCACCGACAGTGGTCGCGCAGGGTCGGGCCTCGAAGGGCAGATCGTCGGCCAGCACGTCGCGCCCGACGGCAGTCGCCAACTCATCACGCAGGCGATGTTCAACGCCCCGGGCACCAACACGCGGCTTCTCCCGCTCGATCTCGTCGCCCAGCGCAGCTCCACGACCATCACCACCGCCGTGCCCACGCCTGTGCCGGCTTCCATCGGCGCCAACGCCTCGATGACGGCCGTGTCGCCCCGCGTCACGCCCGCGCTCGCCGCGCCGCTGCCCTTGGCCGCCGCGGGCCTCGAGGTCAGGCCCGTCGATCGGGCGCAACTCGTGCAGTTCCTCTCGCGGTCGACCTTCGTGCAGGACGTGCCGCTGGTCGACGACCGCGACGCCATGCCGCTGGGCGTGACGGCCGAACGCCTCTCCGGACCGGCGCTGACCTCGTTGCTCGACGCGTATTGCGCCCTGTGGTTCGATGCGCCCGCCGAAGCCAAGGTCGCGCTGCTCGCCGGATCGCCCCTGCCAGTCGATCGGTCGGAGCGACTTGCCCGCGCCGTTGGCGCGGCTTGGGTGGGCTACGTCGCCGCCGTCGGCGAAGCCGCCAGCGGCCAGGGCTTCCGCAGCCACCTCGAGTCGATGACAACCGACACGGGCGAGGAGCGACGTCTCGCGCTCGAGGTCATCGACGGCGTCCGCGCGTTCGCCGACCGTGCGGCGGCCGCGGGGCTCTCCCCCGGCGAGACCGGTCGCATCCGACGCGCCGCGGTGCAGCGGCTCATGCCCGGCGACTCGCCCGAAGTGCAGGACGCGGTGCTCGAGGCCGTCGGAGCCGACCTGATGCTCCTCTCCGGACTTTGAACGAGGCGACTGGCTTCCCTCGCGTACCCTCTCGACGCTGATGGCGTTCGGACGATCCGGTCACCGGCTTGCTTGGCCTCGATACGCCGCGATGCTCGTCGCGGCGGGCGCCATCCTCGCCCTCTTGGGTGGCGGCGCGTCCTTCTCGCTGCTTGACGTCCGAACCGTCCTGCTCCAATCGAGCATCGTCGCCATCGCCGCCTTGGGCGCCACGCTCGTCATCGCGATGGGCGGACTCGACCTGTCGGTGGGCTCGTGCGTCGCCCTGTGCACCGTCGTGGCGGCCAAGGTCATGCTGCCTCGTGCCGCCGACGATGCCGCGGGCCCGCTGCTCGCGATCCTCGCGGCCGCCGCCACGGGCGCCGCGTGCGGGGCCTGCAACGGCGCGATGGTGGCGATCGTCCGCCTGCCCGCCTTCATCGTGACGCTCGGCACGCTGGGGTTCTTCCGCGGGCTCGCCAAGTACGTCAGTGACAGCAGTCCCGTCTATTCCAAGCCCGGTTGGCTCGCGTCGTGGGTGGCGCTCGAGCCGCGCCCGGCATGGTTGCTCGTCGCGCCGGCCGCGTGGGTCGCCATCTTCCTCGCCGTCCTCGGGTCGTTCTTTCTGCGTCGCACCGTCGCGGGCAGGCACGCCATCGCCATCGGCAGCAACGAGGAGGCCGCGACGCGTTGCGGCGTGCCCATCGCTCGCGTCAAGGTGCTCGTGTACGCCCTCGCCGGTCTTGCCGCCGGCGTGGCGGCGGTCATCCAGTTCACGCGGCTGGGCGGCTCGGGCGATCCGACCGTCCAGGTGGGCCTCGAACTCAAGGCGATCGCCGCCGCCGTCATCGGCGGGGCCTCGCTGGCGGGTGGTCGCGTGTCGATCGTCGGCACCCTCTGCGGGGCGGTGCTCATGAGTTTGCTCGACAACCGCTGCGCGGCGGCCGGCCTCCCGAGCTACGCGCAGGAGATGATCGTGGGCCCCGTCATCATCGTCGCCGTGGCGATCGATCGGTGGCGAGTCGGGCGGCAAGGAGCCTGATGACGGCGGTGACGAACCGACTCAGCCTGCCGGCGCGTAGCGGGTGGGATCGGGCACGCCCGCGGCGGCGAACCCTTCCCGCCGCAGGAGGCACGAGTCGCACGCGCCGCACGCGCGGATGTCGCCCTCGCCCGAGTCGACGGGGTCGTAGCACGAGTGGGTCAGGCCGTAGTCGACGCCCAAGGCCGTGCCCGCGCGGATGATCTCCGCCTTGGTCATGTGCAGGATCGGCGCGTGGATGCGGAGCGGCCTTCCCTCCGCGCCCGCCTTGGTGCCCACGTGGAGCACCCGCTGGAAGGCCTCGATGAACTCGGGCCGGCAGTCCGGATACCCCGAGTAGTCGATGGCGTTCACGCCCAGGAAGATCGCGCCGGCATCGAGCACCTCGGCGAGGGCGGAGGCCATCGAGAGGAAGATGATGTTGCGGCTCGGCACGTACGTCACGGGAATGTCGGCGCTCATCGCCGACGCCGTGCGGTGCTTGGGCACGTCGATCTCCGCCGTGAGCGCCGAGCCGCCGATGTCACGCAGGTCGATCCGCAGCGTCCGGTGCGTCGCCGCGCCCATCGCGGCGGCCACTCGCGTCGCGGCCGTCAGCTCGTGCCGGTGACGCTGACCGTAGTCGAAGGCCAGGGTGTGGCAGGTCATGCCCGAGGCCCGTGCCATTGCCAGCACCGTCGCGCTGTCGAGGCCGCCCGACAGCAGCACGACGGCCGTCGCGGCGGACCCCGTCGGGGTCGCGGCGGGAGTCGTGTCGGCGAGTGGGCGTGACTGGCTCATGCGGAGGGCTCGCCGCGACCACTGGTGCGGCGGGGCCCATGATATACTGACCCTTGATCGTGGCGGCGGCGGGGCCGACGTGTCGAGGAGCGTGCCGTGGAGGTCTTCAAGGAGTTCCGGTTCGAGGCGGCCCACCAGCTGTCGCACCTGCCCGAGGGGCACAAGTGTCGGCGCGTGCACGGCCATTCGTACCGCCTTCGCGTGTACGTCCGCGGCCCCATCGACCCGGTCATGGGCTGGGTCATCGACTTCGACGAGATCAAGCAGGCCTGCGGGCCGCTGGTGGACCAACTCGACCACCGCTTCCTCAACGACATCGAGGGCATGGGCATCTCGACCTCCGAGGGCATCTGTCGCTGGTTCTGGCAGCGGCTGCGAGGACGATTGCCCGGGCTTGCCAGAATCGAGCTCTGGGAAACCTCCACGTCGGGCGCGGTGTACGCCGGCGAGGACGAGACGGGCCCCTGAGGATCGTCACGATGCCGATGGTCACTCTCTCGCTGATGCGTCGCCTGCGGGCCGCGTGGTTGCTGACGCTGTGTCTCGCAACGCACGTCCCCGCGGATGACCGTCGCCCAGATCTCGCGCCCGCAGGATCGCTCATCACGGCCCAGATCGGCGAGGCCCCCGTCATCATCTCTGCGCCTCACGGGGGACGCGTCCGCATTCCCGGCGCGACGGAGCGTGCCAAGGGCGTCAAGGTGCTCGACACCAACACCGCGCAACTCGCCCTGCTCATCTCGCAGCGGCTCACCGAACGACTGGGACGTCGGCCATCGCTGGTGGTGGCGCACTTTTCTCGCAGGGATGCCGATGCCAACCGGGCGCCCGAGCCCGGCGCCGACGACGAGGCCTATGCAAGCCCGGCCGCCAAGGTCTGCTACGACGCCTATCACGCCGCCCTCCGCGCGTGCGTCGACGAGTCGAAGGCGACCTTCGGCACGCGTGTCCTGCTCGTCGACGTGCACGGTCAGGCCCGAATGCCCGAGGCCATCGTCCGAGGCACGAGGCAGGGCTCGTCGATGGCCCACGTGGTCGCCGAGCACGGGCACGACGTCATCGACGGCCCTCGCAGCCTCTTCGGGCTGCTCGCCGCCAAGGGATATGTCGTTGAACCGCCCTTGCGATCGCAAGCCCAGGAGGGTGAACCCCTGCCCGAGACCCCGCGACGCGAGCGGTTCTTCGCCGGCGGCTGGATCACCGAGCGATACGGGGCCGCTCGCGACGACGGCGTCAATGCCATCCAACTCGAGTTCGGAAGGATGCGAGTCGAGTCGCTCGAGAAGACGGCCCGAGATGCCGCCGATTGCATCGCCGAGTTCGCCTTCACGTATCTTGGCGCGCAGCGTCCCGCGGCGGCTGCGGGTCCCCCGCCCGCCGAGGGCGAAGGGCGGTCCATGCCGGACCAGGACGCATTGCAGGAACCGAAGAAGGGTTCTGGGACCTGACCCGGGCCCAAGCCGTGTCGGGTTTCGGTCGACCTACAGCTATCATTCGGTCGTGTTCGGTATGTCGGACGCGGGAGGAGTCGTCATGAGGAGCGTGATGCTGGCATCGATCGCGGCGACGTGTTCGGTCGCGTGCGGACAGGTGGTGTATCAGGACGGCGAGTTCGCCTCCGGAACTTGGGTGATCGAGCCGTCCGTGTCGGGTGATGGCGGCAGCGTGTCGGCCGTCACGTCGCCCACCGGAAACCCCGGCAACGCCCGCAGGGTGACCAGCGCGGTCAACGCACGGGCTGGTTCCACCGTCAACGGCTTCCACCGCTTCGGCAACACCAACGCCACCCGCTACGAACCCGGCACGCAAGGCGCCATCGGCTCGGTCTCGATGTGGGTGGACGTGCGCCACATCGACGGTCTGGGCATCGGCGAAGGCGTGACGCTTGCCATCAAGCAGGGACAGGTCGTCTACCGCACGGGCATGCGGTACATGGGCAACTCGGGTTCCTGGGTCCGCCTCGAGGTGCTCTCCGTCCGCGGCGACGAGTTCTCCCGCGTCGACGGCCAACCCGGCATCCCCGAGTTTTCCGCCCAAGGCCAACCCATCCGCTTCGGCTTCTTCACCAGCAGCGAAACGCCCGGCGGCGCGTTCGCGTCCATCACCGACTTCGACAACTTCCGCGTCGAGGTCGTCCCCGCCTGCAAGGCCGACTTCAACGAGGACGGCGGGGTCGACGGCAGTGACGTCGGGGCCTTCTTCGCCGCGTGGGAGTCGGGCGACGCCGACGCCGACGTCAACGCCGATGGCGGCGTCGATGGCGCCGACACCGAAGCCTTCTTCGCGCTGTGGCAAGCCGGTGGTTGTTGAGGCTCCGTCGGTGCGGCACTCCTCCGTGCCGGCAACGACCGGCAACGCGGAGATCGCTTGGGCGGTTGTCTGATAAATGACGCACGAGATGGTCGATCGCGAATCCGCGAGGGCGACGATCACGACGTCGCGGACTCGAATGAGCGGCTGGGTGCAACCGTCGTCGGACGGGGACGCTACCACGTGTTGGGCGAGGTGTGCGACGAGGCGACGGGCCCGTCGAACGCGGATCGCTCAACCAACGGAGTCCAGTCATGAAGTCGAGTCTGCAGGTGCGTCGGTCCGTGTCGGTCGTCTGGTTCCTCGCCTCGGTCGCGATCGCGGCCGGACACGCCGGTGGACAGGCGCAGGACTGGTCGAACCTCGGCGGCAACGGCCGCATGAACGGACTGGTGAACGTCAACGGACCCGACGGCATCGGCGCCTCCGATCTGCTCTGGGAGGGCGGCCCCTTCAGTTACATCGCGTGGAACCCCGTCATCGAGGGCCGCCGCGTCTTCATGGTCCGTCAGACCGCCTTCCCACAGAACGATCCGCCGCCCGATGACGCGACGATCTACGCGATGGACCTCGACACCGGCGCGGTGCTCTGGACCGCCGACCTGCCCTTCGAGAACGGCGACTGGACGACGTGGATCGCCGGCGTCAAGAACGGCCGACTCTTCGCCAGCCGCTCGGGCAACGGCGGCAGTGTCAGCGCCCCGCTCTACTGCCTCGACGCGGCGACCGGCGCCGTGATGTGGCACACGGCCGGTGGCACGAGCGTGCCCCGCTACGAGATCCGCGCCGGCCCCTATGCCGGCGCGGTCTTCGCCGATGACGGCGACATCATCGTGCCCTCGCGGAGTTGGATCGAACGCATCGACGCCGTGACCGGCCAACTCCTCTGGCGCACCGCCCGCGTCGAGCAGGTGGGCAACACCACCGGCGCGGTGATCGAAGGCGACGCCGTCTACACCGTCGACAGCGCGTCCGGACTTCGCATCGTCGTCCGCAAGATCAACGCCACCACCGGCACGCCCATGTACCAGTCCGCGCCGCTCTCCGGCGGCTTCCTCCACAACGGGCTCTACATCGGCACCGATGGCCGCCTCTATCTTCCCTTCACCCAGAACTTCGACGTCGCCAGAGACTTCCTCTACTCCTTCACCGACACGGGCTCGGCCATCACCCAGAACTGGCGCACTTCCTCCGGCGGCGGTGAGTTCTCACGCTGGGGCGTCGGCCCCGACGGCTCCATCTACACCATGTCCTTCACCGGCACCCAGGACTTCGAGGGCTCCGGCACGCTTCAGCGGCTCGATCCCGCCACCGGTTCGGTCATCGCCACCTACCCCACGCCCATCACCGGCGACTACATGCAGGTCCACATGGCCGTCGACGCACGCGGCGTCATCTACCTCTCCAACGGCACCGCCGGCGGCTTCAACGGCGGACGCCTCTACTCCTTCAACCCCGATCTCACCCTCCGGTGGGAGACGCCCATCGACGGCAACCTCAACCAAGGCGCGCCGGTCCTGGGCACCGATGGCACCCTGATCGTCGCCAGCACCGGCACCCTCGTCCGCGCGTACCGATCCACGGGCTCCTGCCCCGCCGACTTCAACGGCGACGGCGGCGTCGACGGCGCGGACGTCGAGGCCTTCTTCCTTGTCTGGCAGACCGGCGATCCCGCCGCGGACGTCAATCACGATGGCGGCGTCGACGGAGGTGACGTGCAGACCTTCTTCATCCTCTGGGAAGCCGGGGGCTGCTGAGGGGCGAACGCTCGACCTTCGCGACTGCGCCGGCGACGGTGTCGACGGCGCAGTCGCGAACGGGAGGGCCTTGTCACCGCGAGCGACGGCGGTGGTCACGCCGGGTTCATGTCTCGCTCGATCAGCACGCCGCACGGAATCGGCGGGAAGGCGATCTTGACGCGGAAGGCCCGAAGGTCGGCAGGGTTGAGGGCGAGCCGCGCGCAGAGCGAACCGAGCAGTTCCGTGTACCGGGGCAACTCGGCGATGTGGAGCGTGTCGAGCCCGAGGCCGTGATCATCGACCTCTGCGCCCAGGTTGAGCGTGATGCGGTCCTTGGGTGGGCAGTACCCCAACGAGTCGCCGCCGAGTTCCGATGCCGTCGCCACCGAAGGGATGCCCAAGGGCGGCAGGTCCTTGTGGAACAACGCGTCGAAGACGAAGAGTTCGCACGGCGTTCGCGCCGACACCACCAATCGCAAGGTCGGATTCGCAGGGTCGTTCAAGCGACCCAGACCCGGCCGCATCGTCTCGGCCAGGAAGAACGACTGAGAGCCCTGCAAGCCCACGGGGCCGCCGACGATCCGGTCCACCGCCATGCCGTCGGGCGTGAAGGTCCGCTGCACCGGCGGCAACTCCCACGATGACAAGAACTGCACGAGCGGCACGCCGCCGTGCCGTCGTGCCGTCTCCGCATCCAGCGGCTCGGGGAAGGGCTGCCCGTACAGGTTCGCTTGGTGATCCGTGCGACGCCCGCGGCCGATCACCCACGACACGTCGGGTCGCAACCGCTGGAAGCGGCTCATGCCGCGCACCACCGCCATGGCGGATGAGGCCTGCCCGTCGATCCGCTCGGGCCAGAAGACATACGCCGCCGTTTGCACCGCGGCCTGCACGCCCAGGATGCTCGCATTGGCCCGGAACGCAGCGCGACGGGTGGCCAGGTCGATGGGTGTCGGCGCGCCCGCAGCGTTCGTCAGCAGCGCATCGAGCGACTGTCGAGTGCCGGCATGCGTCGACACCAAGGTGTCGTAGGCCCTGAAGGCCGCTCGCACCTTCTCGATTGACGACTCCGACACGCCTCTGCCCGCCGCCGCCTCGAGGAGAATGCGAAGTGCGCCATCGCCCGGAAGGCGAATCAATACCGATGCGCCGGGTGCAGGGCGACAGATCTTGAGCACCTTCCACGCCAGATTGACGTCGATCCCCAGTGCAGCGCTCAACTCCGATCCGCTCCGCAGCGGCATCCCGCTTGGCACCTCAGCCAGCAGTCCGTTCATGGCAACTTGAAGACGCCGACCGACATCGGCCGCGTCCGCCTCGAACTGCGCGATCGTCACCGCCCGATCCGCTGAAAGGGGTATGTCAGGGTTCTCGTCGTGCATCGGGCATCGTGATCACGGGCATCGTACTCGCCGGGACACCGTGACGCGGTGCCGCCTCGCTGCCCGACAGTATAAACAACTTGTGAAATCCCTTCTAAAAGTACTTGCAACAAGTCATGGTTTTCGGTACTTTGCAGGAAGTCGGCGTCGGGATCGGGCGGTGAGTGCCGCAGGAGTTTCGGCGCAACAGCAGAGGAGAGACACCATGAAACATGCGTGGTCCGGAATCCGGGCGTTGGTTGGCGGAGCGGTGACGGTCGTCGCGGTGGCGGGCTTGGGCGAGCGGGCACAGGCCGGCGTGGCACAGCGGACGATGTTCCTGCAACCGTCGATCGTGCCGCCGGCCGGCATGAACGTCGCGTGGCACCCGGGCTTTCAGCAGTACTACGCCGCGGGGCCGGGCAGCGACGAGCCGTTCTACTCCAAGCTGTACGTGTTCTCGCAGGCCGGGGCCGAGATTCAAGTCGATTTCGAGGTTCCCTACGACCTTCGGTCGGTGAACTACAACCCCAACACGAACAAGATCGAGTTGATCACGCTGCGGGCTCGCGATGGAGGCATCGGCGCGGTCGGCGGTCGCCCCCAGGGGTTGTTCGAAGCTCAACTTGACTCGAGCGGCTTGTTCACCGGCTCGTCGAGCATGCTGCTCTCCGCGATGCCCGGGCTCCGCGGCACGCAGACCATGCCGGTGTACGACCCGGCTCGCAACGAGTTCTATTCCTTCAGCAACACCAACCTGCTCCACCGCGTCAGTCGCGTCGACGGCTCGCTGCTGGGCACGGTCACGCTCGACACCGCCGCCGCGGGCGGCGCGCCCACGACGTGGTTCGGTCTGGGATACGACGTCCAGAATGATTATCTCGTGGCGACCGCCTATTCGCCGGTCAACAAGGCTTTTCGGTTCCGGGTCGACGGTTCCTTCGTGGATTCGTGGGACCTTGACATCGATGTGCCCCAGTTTTACGGCGGCGTGAGCATCGCCAACGACCAGCTCTTCGTATACGACAACGCTCGCAACGGCTGGCAGGGATACACGATCCCCTCGCCCGGTTCGCTTGCAATGCTCGGGCTCGCCGCCGCTGCATCGTGTCGTCGTCGTCGCTGAGACGCGCCACTTCCTGCACGACCCGGTCCGAAGGCCGGGTCGTGTTTTTGTTCGCGGGGATTCACCAGAAGGAGCTTGCACATGATGTCGTTTCGAGCATGGTCGTGGGCGGCGATGGCGGGCGTTCGCGGATGCGTGGCTGCGACGGCGCTGCTCGCGTCGGTCGGCCACGGCGCTTCGGCGCAACTGCAGGATTGGTCCAACCTCGCGGGCAACGGGCGGATGAACGGCCTCGTCGGCGTGAACGGTCCCGATAGTGTCGGCCCCTCGGACCTCCTGTGGGAGGGCGGCCCCTTGAGTTACATCTCGTGGGCTCCCGTGATCGAGGGACGCCGCGTGTTCATGGTCCGCCAGACCGACTTCCCGCAGAGTGTGCCGCTTCCCGCCGACGATGCCACGATCTACGCGATGGACCTCGACACGGGCGCGACGCTCTGGACGGCCAACCTGCCCTTCGAGACCGGCGACTGGACCACGTGGATCGCCGGCGTCAAGAACGGGCGACTCTTCGCCAGCAGGTCGGGCAACGGCGGCAGCGTCAACTCGCCGCTCTACTGCCTCGATGTCGCCACCGGCACGGTCCTCTGGCACACCGCCGGTGGCGGCGGTCCCGATCGCTACGAGGTGCAGGCCGGACCCTACACCGGCGCGGTCTTCGCGCCAGACGGCGACATCATCGTGCCCTCGTGGCGATGGATCGAGCGCATCGACGCCGAGACCGGCTCCCTGGTCTGGCGCGCCGCTCGCGTCGAGCAGGTGGGCAACACCACCGGCGTCGTCATCAACGGCAACGCCGTCTACACCGTCGACCTCATCTCGGGGTCCGGCAACCGCGTGGCCATCCGCAAGTTCGACGCCACGACCGGCGCCTTCCTCTACCGCGGCCCCCTGCTCGGTGGCGTGCTCCTGCACAACGGCCTGTACGTCGGCACCGATGGCCGCCTGTATCTGCCATACACGCAAAACTTCAACGTCAACAACGACTTCCTTTACTCATTCACCGACACCGGCACCGCCATCGTCCAGAACTGGCGGACCTCCTCCGGCGGCGGCGGCGAGTTCTCCCGCTGGGGCGTCGGTCCCGACGGTTCCCTCTACAGCATGTCATGGACCGGCACCCAGGACTTCGAGTCCTCCGGCACGCTTCAGCGCCTCGATCCCGCCACCGGCGCCATCACCGCCACCTACCCCACGCCCATCACCGGCGACTACATGCAGGTTCACCTCGCCATCGACGCCCGCGGCGTCATCTACCTGTCCAACGGCACCGCCGGCGGCTTCAACGGCGGTCGCCTCTACTCCTTCAACCCCGACCTCACGCTGCGATGGGAACTCCCCATCGACGGCAATCTCAATCAGGGAGGGCCCGTGCTCGGCACCGACGGCACCCTCGTCATGGCCAGCACCGGAAACTTCGTCAAGGCCTGGCGCACGCCCCGATCCTGCATCGCCGACTTCAACGGCGACGGCGGCATCGACGGCGGCGACATCGAGGCCTTCTTCTTCGCCTGGGAGGCCGGCGACGCGACCGCCGATGTCAATGCCGACGGCGGCGTCGATGGCGGCGACGTCGCCACGTTCTTCGTTCTCTGGGAATCCGGGAGCTGCTGAGCCGCCCGCGTCGTCATGCCCCGTCATGCGTCTGCGCGGTCGCTCCGCACCGCCGTGGCGACCGGCACCCGCATCAGGCCCTCCGGCGTTCGCATCTCGATGAAGTCGAGCGGTTCCACCCGCTCCACGACGCCCTCCACCCGCGTGCCCGCGGCATCGAATGCCGTGCGCACGCCGCGGAGCGCGTCGTGCTCCTTCCATCGCGACACGATCTGTTCGCGAGATCGGCGGGCCCACTCGAGCACGCTCCTGGCCAGCAGTCCGGCGAGTCGCGGCCGTGAGCAGGGCGCGTGCATGCACGCGAGCGATGTCGCCGTGTCGCGAAGGTGGGGGGGAAACGTCTCCGGTTGCTGGTGGACGTTGATGCCGATGCCAGCCAGAAAGCGGCCTTGCGAACGCTCGATCAACACGCCGCCGAGTTTCCGCACGCCCCGGCCGCTCGCATCGACGATCATGACGTCGTTGGGCCACCGCAGTCCCAGTGGGGGAGTCTCGCGCCCCAGCGTCGCCCGCAACGCGTCGAGGGTTGCGATCCCGCATGCCAGCGACAGGCATGACGCATCCGCCCCGTCATCGGCGATCACCAAGGTGAGCGCAACGCCCTCGCCCCGGTCGTCGACCCAGCGTCGGCCGAGTCGTCCTCGCCCCGCGGTCTGGCGAGCCGCGACGATGGCCAGGGGCGTGGG
>CAIYWI010000073.1 GCA_903929885.1 uncultured Phycisphaerales bacterium | reverse complement strand
TCAGGCCCTTGAGATCCCCCCCGCTCAGCGTCGCCGTCGCCCCCGCCGCGATGATCGTCCGGCCCGTTCCCTCCATGTATCCGCTCGACCAGTTCAACGCGTTCGTGATCGTCACCTCGCCGGAGCCCGTCAGCCGGCCGCCCGAGAGCGTCAGCCCGGCGAGCGATGATGCCTCCGTGATCGAGAGGCTGCCTGTCAGCGACAACATCCTCGACGAGGTGACCGATCGAACAGTGTGAGTGCCGCCGATCTGGATTGCGGGAGGGGTAAGGTCGCCCGTGTTGATGATCGCGTCGTCCGCCGCCCCCGGCACCGCCCGAATGCCGCTGCCCGGCGCCCCCACGCTCCAGTTCAGCAGGTTCGACCAGTTGTTGTCGATCTCGCCGTCCCAATACACGCTGCTCAGCAGCGTGCGGCTCTCGAGCGTGTCGAGCAACGCCGCCCGCGGCGCAAGCAGTCGTCGGCGCTCGGCATCGCTCCGCATGCTCGCACGACGCGACGACCACGCCTCGCCCGCCGCTCGAACCAGTCGACCGATGACCCCCGACGAGATTCCATCTTGCATTTCAGGCACTCTCCCACGCGCCGCGAATGGACGCGCTTGAATGACACCGCTGAACATGGCCTGCCGCGACGGCCGTTGGCATAGTCTACCCAAAAAGGTCCGCAAACCGTTCAGACTTTCAACAGAATCCATACCATTCACGCCATATGCGCCCCCCCTCGGCCGCCCCCGATGTACCCCTCACATTCCCCGAGACCCCTCACACGTCTCGAACCGCCCCTCCCCGCGGCTGGGACTACGCCCCCGCGCCCGAGTCGGTGAAGGCCCCCATCGCCCCTCGCTACGACCTCTTCATCAACGGTCAGTGGAAGCCCCCCACCCGCGAGAAGGGCGTCGACCCGCACTTTGCCACCGTCAACCCCGCCACCGAGCAGGAAATCTCCCGCGTCGCCCACGCCACGGCCAAGGACGTCGACGCCGCCGTGAAGGCCGCGCGAGCCGCGCTCAAGGGCTGGTCCGGCCTCCGCGCCTGCGAACGCGCCAAGTACATCTTCCGCATCGCCCGCCGCATCCAGGAGCGGGCACGCGAACTGGCCGTCCTCGAGACCCTCGACGGCGGCAAGCCCATCAAGGAATCTCGCGACGTCGACGTGCCCCTCGCCGCCGCCCACTTCTTCTACCACGCCGGTTGGGCCGACAAGCTCGCCTACGCCTTCCCGGGACGCACCCCGCGCCCCGTCGGCGTGTGCGCGCAGGTCATTCCCTGGAACTTCCCGCTGCTCATGGCCGCGTGGAAACTCGCCCCCGCCCTGGCCTGCGGCAACACCGTCGTCCTCAAGCCCGCCGAGACGACCTCCCTCACCGCCCTCCGTCTCGCCGAGATCATCCAGGAGGTCGACCTGCCCCCGGGCGTCGTCAACATCATCACCGGCGACGGCCGCACCGGCGCGGCCCTCGTCGCCCACGGCGGCGTCGATAAGGTCGCCTTCACCGGCTCGACCGAGGTGGGTAAGCGCATCGCCAAGGCCTGCGCCGCGCCCCGCGCCGACGGCTCGCTCAAGCACCTCACCCTCGAGCTCGGCGGCAAGAGCGCCAACATCATCTTCGAGGACGCCAGCCTCGACCAGGCCATCGAGGGCATCATCGGCGGCATCTACTTCAACCAGGGCGAAGTCTGCTGCGCCGGCTCCCGCCTCTTCGTGCAAGAGTCCATCCTCCCCGTCGTCATCGAGAAGCTCCGCCACCGCATGGCCTCGCTCCGCACGGGCGACCCGCTCGACAAGAACACCGACGTGGGCGCCATCAACAGCCGCGAGCAACTCGACAAGGTGAACCACTACGTGTCGCTGGGCACGCAGGAGGGCGCGACGCGTCACGACGCGGGCGCAGGAACGCTGCCGAGCAAGGGATGGTTCTGCCGCCCGTGCTTCTTCACCGACGTGCAGCCCAGCCACACCATCGCGCGCGAGGAGATCTTCGGCCCCGTGCTGAGCGTGATGTCGTTCCGCACGCCCGAGGAGGCCATCACGCGGGCCAACAACACGCCCTACGGGCTTGCCGCGGGCGTGTGGACGGACAAGGGCAGCAAGATCTTCGACGTGGCCCGCAAGCTCAAGGCGGGCGTCGTGTGGTGCAACACGTACAACAAGTTCGACCCGGCCTCGCCCTTCGGCGGGTACAAGGAATCGGGCTTCGGCCGCGAGGGGGGCCTGCATGGCCTTCGCGCGTACGTGCGTTTCGACTGACGCGTTGACCTGATCGCCCGCCGCCTCCACGCAACCCCGACGGACTCGACCATGGCCCCCACCACCCGCATCCCCGTGCTCAAGACCTACAAGCTGTTCATCGACGGCGCGTTCCCTCGCAGCGAGTCGGGACGCTCGCTCGAGGTGAAGGACGCCAAGGGCCGCCTGCTGGCGCACCTCTGCAAGGCGAGTCGCAAGGACTTCCGCGACGCCGTGGAGGCCGCGCGCCGCGGGCACGAGAAGTGGGCCGCGGCCACCGCGTACAACCGCGCCCAGGTGCTCTATCGCCTCGCCGAGATGATGGAAGGCAAGCGGGCCGAACTCGAGGAGGCCGTGGCGTGCGTCGGCGAGAGTAATGGCAAGGGCAGGGGCAACGGCAAGGCCAAGCCCGCGCCGGCCGCCGAGGTCGCCGCCGCGATCGACCGCGTCGTCCACTACGCCGGGTGGGCCGACAAGTACGCGCAGGTGCTCGGGTGCAGCAATCCGGTCGCCGGGCCTTTCCACAACTTCACCGTCTGCGAGCCCAGCGGCGTCGTCGCGTGCATCGCGCCCGACGAGCGCCCGCTGCTGGGACTCATCAGCGTCGTGCTGCCGGTCATCGCGTCGGGCAACGCGTGCGTCGTCGTCGCTTCCTCACGCAACCCGATTCCCGCCGCGGTGCTCGCCGAAGGGTGCGCCACCAGCGACCTGCCCGCGGGCGTCATCAACATCCTCACCGGCGATCGGGCCGAACTGCTGCCCGTCGTCGCGGGCCACCGCGAGGTGGACGGCATCCACGCCGCCGTCGCCACCGACGCCGAGATGGCCCTGCTCCGCGAAGGCATGGCCGAGAACCTCAAGCGGCTGTCGCTCCGCCGCTCGGGTGGCGGGAAGACGAGCGTCGATTGGCTCGATGTCGAGGCATGCGAGGGCCTCGCGTGGATCGAACCCTTCGTCGAGCACAAGACCCTCTGGCACCCCTCGGCGGTCTGAGGCCCCTACACTTCTGCCCTGCCGAACGGACCCCGTGCGACACGCGTCGATCGCGGGGCCTTGGCGTTGGAAAAAAGACCCATGCCCGCATCGCTCGCCACCATCGCGCCCGTCTCGACCCTCGCCTTCGTCTGGCCGGGTTGGCTCGTGGGCATCATCATCGCCCTCTTCCTCTTCGTCTGCGTCATCCTCGTGCTGGCGGTGCTCATCCAGAAGCCCCAAGGCGGCGGCTTGGCCAGCGCATTCGGCGGCGGCGCCAGCGCAGGCCAAACGGCCTTCGGCACCAAGACCGGCGACGCGCTCACCGTCGTGACCATCTCGGTCTTCACGCTCTATCTGCTGCTGGCCATCGTCCTCAACTACGCCGCCCAACCTCAGGTGATCAGCCCCGAGCCGCAGGCCGAGGGCACCAGCGTTCCGGCGGATGGAGCAACGCCTCCGGCCGAGGGCACGACCCCGCCGGCGGATGGTGCGGCGACGCCCGCGGGCACCGCCCCCGAGGCGCCGGCTTCCGCGCCCGCAACAACGCCCGAGGCTCCGGCGACGCCACCCGCCGCTCCGGCCGCCGCT
>CAIYWI010000072.1 GCA_903929885.1 uncultured Phycisphaerales bacterium | reverse complement strand
CCCCGTGGCGTTGATCGAGGACAACCACAACAACGACGGCGCGGCGGATTGCCTCATTCGCCAGGCCGCGGGCGTGGGCTCCATGGGCCACTCCGTGCAACCTGGCGAGTTCGTCGCCTCGTCGCGTCTGGCGCCGGGACGCTGGATGCGGGTGGCGATCGTGAGCGACGGGTATCGGCTTGGGCAGAGCCGCCTGTTCGTCGATGGCGTCTTCATCGGCGTCACGGGCGGTGATTGGGTGTACAACTCCACGAAGTCGACCGAGCCGCGGTATGGCGACGTGTCGACGGCGCAGCCGGTGGGCACGCCCGTGGCGTCGGCGACATGGGCATCGTGGGGGTCGTTCCCGTCGCCGTGGGCCATCGCGCCAGTGTCCGCCAATGCCGCCCCGATGGCGAGCACGGTGTGCCTCTTCGCCGACCTGCAGGGGCGTGGCGAGAGCGTCTATGTCGCCAACATGCTCTTTGCCGACGAGGCGATGACCGACGCACAGATCGGCGCACTCGGAGCCACCTCCGCCCGGGGCATCCTGTTCCCCCGGCAGCCGGCGCGGTGCATCGCCGACTACAACGCCGACGGCGGCGTCGACGGCGCGGACATCGAGTCGTTCTTCCTCGATTGGGAACAGGGCGTGGCCGCCGCGGACGTGAACGAGGACGGCGGCGTGGACGGCCTGGACATCGAGGCCTTCTTCGTCGCATGGCAGGCCGGGGGCTGCTGATGTCGAATCCCGACCCCACCCTGCCGGCCGATGATCGACGCTACCACCGCCAGCGGATTCTGCCCTTCGTCGGGGCGGAGGGTCAGCGGTCGATTCGGTCGTCGCACGCCATGATCGTGGGCGTCGGGGCGCTGGGGTGTCAGATCGCCGACCTGCTCGTCCGCGCGGGCGTGGGCACGCTCACCTTCATCGACCGAGACGTGGTGGAACTCACGAACCTGCAGCGACAGTGTCTCTTCACCGAAGAAGACGCGGCATGCGGGAGGCCCAAGGTCGAAGCCGCGAGGCGTCGCCTCGAGATCGTCAACTCGGGCGTGCGACTGCAACCGGTGGCGGCCGACTTCTGCGCCCGCAACGCCCTGCAGCTGGTGACGCAGGCCAGGGCCGTTGCTCCCCTTGGCGTGCTGCTCGACGGCACCGACAACTTCGAGACGCGCTACCTGCTCAACGACCTGGCCGTGCGGGAGGGGCTGCCCTACGTCTACGGCGGCGCGATCGGCGCCCGGGCGATGGCAGCGACCTTCCGGGCAGCTGCCGAGGCGCCGTGCTTGCGGTGCGTCTTTCCGGAAGCCCCGGCGCCGGGATCGCAACCAACGTGCGACACGGCGGGCGTGCTGGGGCCCGCGGTGTCGATGGCCGCGGCGTGGCAGGCCTCGATGGCGATTCGACTGCTGTGCGGGAACGTGGCCGGCGAGGCGTTGTTGCATGACGCCGACGTGTGGGAGGGAACCTCGCGGACGGTGCGGATGCGTCGTGCGCCGGATTGCCCGTGCTGTGGGCGGCGTGGATCGCTCGAGTTTCTCGACGCGATCGGCGAGGGGCGTGTGGCGCTGTGCGGCAGCGACGCAGTGCAGGTGTGGCCGCGGGGCGGTGTCGCGGGGATGCTCGATCTCAAGACGCTCGCGACGAGACTTGCGTCCGGCGGCGAGGTGGCCGCGACGGCGTTGATGGTGCGCTTCAAGCCGGCCGAGGGCGGGTTGGAGATGTCGCTCTTTGCCGACGGCCGCGCGATCGTGAAGGGCACGCGCGACGAGGCCAAGGCCAGGGCGGCCTACGCGAAGTACGTGGGGGTCTGAGGTCTCAGCCGCGACGGTTGGCGCCGGGAGTCCACAGCACGTCGGACGCACCGTTGGCGTTGGCGCACCGCGCGAGCACGAAGAGCAGGTCGCTGAGGCGGTTGAGGTACTTGATGGCCTCGGGGTTCACCGCGCCGGGCCGCGAGTTCATGAGCGTCACGCCGATGCGTTCGGCGCGGCGGACGATGGTGCGGGCGAGGTGAAGGTGGGCCGCCGCGGGGGCGCCGCCGGGCAGCACGAAGCTGTTGAGGGGGGCGAGACGCTCGTTGCGTGAGTCGATCTCGCGTTCGAGGCGAGCGACCTGCGTGGGGACCACGCGAAGGCGCGTTCCGGGCTGTTCGTCCTTCGTCAGGGGCGTGGCGAGATCGGCGCCCAGATCGAAGAGGTCGTGCTGGATGGAGCGGAGGAGCGCCGCGAGGCCCGCGTCGTTGGCGGCGTCGGCGGCGAGCACGGCGAGGCCGATGGCGCTGTTGGCCTCGTCGGCAGTGCCGTAGGCCTCGACGGCGAGGTCGTCCTTGGCGACGCGTTGGCCGGTGGCCAGGCCGGTGGTGCCGTCGTCGCCGGTCTTGGTGTAGATGCTGGTGAGTCGGACCATGTGGGCTCCGGGTCGGTCGAGTGCAGGATACGCTCGCCCACGCAACCGGCGGGTCGTTGTTCGCCCGGCCGTGCGTGCGAGGTGGATGCGGGAATGGCTGACTACGTGCAGGAGATCGGTTCGGATTCGCCGGTGCGGGGCTTCCGCAAGCAATGGGAGCGGCGCGCGGGGGGCGTGGTGATTTCGCCCGGACTGCCTTTGGTGCAGCGCGTGCTGGCCGCCCGCGATCTCGCCGATCCAGCCGCCGCGGAGGCGTTCCTGTCGCCCGCGCTCGGGCGGCTTCACTCGCCCTCGCTGATGCACGACCTCGATCGTGCGGCGGCGAGGGTCGTCGAATCGATCAAGTCGCGGCGTCGGATCGTGATCTATGGCGATTACGACGTCGACGGCATCACCGCCACGGCGATCCTGTTTCACGTCATCAAGGCGTTGAGTGCGGACGCGGTGGTGGAGTCGTACGTGCCGCACCGACTCGACGAGGGCTACGGGCTCAATGCGCAGGCGATCCGCGAGATCGCCTCCGGGGGCGCGGACCTGATCGTGACCGTCGATTGCGGGGTGAGCGGCAGGGGCATGCCCGCCATCGCGCGGGAGTTCGGGACGGACATGATCATCACCGACCACCACGCGTTGCCCGCGTCGGTGGAGGATCTTCCCGACGCCTTCGCGGTGGTGCATCCGCGGCATCCGCTGGGGCGGTATCCCTTCGGCGACCTGTGCGGCGCTGGGGTGGCGTACAAGCTGGCGTGGCGGATGTGCACGCTGTGGTGCGGCACCGATCGCATCACCCAGGACCTGCGCGAACTGCTGCTCGACCTCTTGGGGCCGTGCTCGCTGGGCGTGATCGCCGACGTCGTGCCGCTGGTAGGGGAGAACCGCATCATCGCGTCGCACGGACTTGGACGGGTGAGGCACTCGCGCATTCCCGGTCTGCGGATGCTGGTGGAGGCGAGCGGCTTGGCGGGCGAGAAGATCAGCGAGCAGGACGTGGGCTTCAAGCTCGCGCCGCGGCTCAACGCCTGCGGGCGGATGGGGCACGCGCGCGAGGCGGTGGAACTGCTGACGGTGGCTCGGGGCGAGCGTGCCGCCGAGATCGCCAAGCAACTGTCGACCTTCAACGACCAGCGGCGGCAGGTGGAGCGGCGGATCGTGGATCAGGCGATCGAACTCGCCGAGGCCAAGGGGATGACGGGCCCGGATCGACGCGCGATCGTGCTGGCGCACCCGGACTGGCACGCGGGCGTCGTGGGCATCGTCTGCTCGCGGCTGGTGGAGCGGTTTCATCGTCCGACGTTCCTGATGGCGGCGGGCGACGGCACGTGTCATGGTTCGGGGCGTTCAATCCGCGGGTTCGACTTGGCGGCCGCCCTCGACTCATGTCGCCACCTGCTCATCAAGGGCGGCGGTCACGCCATGGCGGCGGGGCTCGAACTCGAGGCAGACAAGTTCGAGGCCTTCACCGAGGCGTTCACGTCGCTGTGCAACGAGCGGATCGATCCGTCGATGCTCACGGGGCACGCTGGGTACGACTGCGAAGCGGACGTGTCGGAACTCACGCGAGAGGCAATCGCGTGTCTGGCCAAGCTCGGTCCGTTCGGGCGAGACTCGAACCCCGAGGTGTGCCTGCGCCTTCGCGACGTGAAGCTGCACAAGCCGCCGATGCCCCTGGGCAAGGACGGGCGGCACATCAAGTTCGACGCCTTCTCGACCAAGAGCGGCCTTCGGGCGTTGCGCGTCGTGGCGTGGGACGCGGCGGAGTGGCTCGACCGCGTGCCGGTGGGACGGGCGTTCGACCTGTTGATCCACCCGTCGATCAGCGACTACAGCGGACAGGTCGAGGGGACGCTGGTCGACTTCACCCCGTGAGCGGGGCTCGACATCGAACGTCTCTCGCGTGCCGATCAGTTTTCGGGAACGCTGGCGAGCAGCGCGGCGGCGTTGGTGTGGCCGGGTTCGTGGCGGAGGGCCTCGCGGAAGCTCTCCTTGGCCCTCGCGTTCTGACGCATGTCCTGCTGGACCATGCCCAGCAGCACGAGCGTGTTGCCGTCGCGGCGCAGCTCGAGGGCCTGCTCGAAGCTGGACTTGGCGGCGGCCAGATCGCCCGCGCGTCGCTGCATGAGGCCGCGGAGGATCCACCCGTCGGGCGACTTGGGGGCGATGGCGATGAGCCGCCCGGCGCAGAGCTTGAGGCGGGGCGTGTCCTTGAGGATGAAGGCGACCTCGCCCAGGCCGCGCCAGGCCTCGATGTCGGCGTTGCCGTCGCGGTCCTTGGTGAGTTCGAGGTAGAGGTCGCGGGCCTCGACGAGTCGATCGAGCTGCACGAGGCACTTGGCCCGCATGTGACGCAGGTCGCGGCGATCCTGCATGGCGCGATCGGAGAGAAGCTTCGAGAGGTTGACCTCGGCGTCGGCCACCGCGCCGTTGGCGATCTGGGCGCGGATGAGGTTCTCGACGATCGCGGTGTTCTCGGGCGAGAGGAGCCGGGCTTCGGCGTAGAGGGTCTGCGCCGTGCGGGTGTCCTTGCGGAGCATGGCGATGTTGCCGAGCACCTGCTTGACGCCGCCGTTGTTGACGAACCGTTCCTGCCGCTGGCGGAGGTAGGCATCGGCCTCGTCGATGCGGGCGAGGTCGATCATCATCTCGGTGGCGGCGATGCAGTACTGCGCGTTGGAGGGCTCGAGGTCCGCGGCCTTGCGGTAGAAGCCCAGGGCCTCCTCCTTGCGGGCGACGCGCTCGGCGAGCACGCCCTGGTAGTAGGCTGCGTCGACGTTGCCGGCGTCGAGGGTCTCGGCGTGCTTGAAGCAGGCGTCGGCGCGCTCGAGGTTGCCCATCTCCATCATGATGCGGCCGCGGAGCACGTGCGACTTCACCACCGACTCGTTGAGCGTGAGCGAGTAGTCGATGTGGTTGTTGGCCTTCTGCAAGTCGCCGGCCATGAAGGCCTGGTGGGCCATCTGGTACTCGGTCGCCGACTTGAGCATGTTCATCTTGAGCTTGGCGGCGTTGGTGTGCTCGGTCGTGTACTTGCCCTTGCCGCAACCCTGAAGGCCGATGAGGCCCGCGACGGCGACGACGGCCAGGAGCGGACGGGAATGGGGGAGTCGCTTCATCGGTCGGTGCTCCTGGCGAGCTGCTCGTCTTCGCGTGGGCCGTCGAAAGAACCGGGACGGACGTGCGACGCGCACGCAATCGCACGTCCGTCCGGATGGTCGTGGTGATCAGTCCTGAGCCGGGGTCTCGTCGGCGCCGGCGAAGGTCTGCGATTCGTCGATGCCGCCCTTGTGACCGAAGGAGCGGCCGAGGAAGTGGCGGGGGTTGTACCAGGCCTGGGCGTACTTCCACTCGGCCTGCTGGAGGGCCGCCGCGAGCTGCTCGGGGCTGAGTTCCCGGAATCCGGGGGCTTCCGCGGGGTCGGCGGGGAGGTTGGTCGCGGCGGACTGCGTCGACTGCTCGGCGGGCGTCGCGGCGTCGTCGGAGGGAGCCGCGTTCGAGCTCTGCTTGCCCGCGTCGCGCATCTCCTTGTCGACGATGCGGTTGAGCAGGCTCCGCTCATGGTGGTCGGTGCGACGGCCGGTGAGCCGCTCTCGCATCGCGATCACTTCCGGCTGCAGGGGGTTGAGGGCCAGCGAACGCTCGACCTTCCAGAGCGCCTTCTCGTTGTTGCCCTCGGCGGCGAGCTTCTCGGCCTCGACATTGAGCTGGCTGGTGATTCGCTCGCGGCTCCACTTCAGCACGCCCGCACGGGCGCCGGCCTGGGCCTGCTCGGTCATCCTCATGCCGGCCTCGCCGGATGCCGCGAGGGCGGCGTCGTCGACGATGCTCGGGGTGATGAGGAAGATGATTTCGCTGCGCTGCGTCTCGTCCTCGTTGCCTCGGAAGGCCGACCCGATGAGCGGGATGTCGCCCAGCAGCGGCCACTGACGGCGAGTCGCCGTCGTCGACTCGCGGAACAAGCCGCCCAGCACGATCGTCTGTCCGTCGCGGACGATGACGTTGGTCGAGAGTTCGTTGGTGATCTCGTCGGGGATGGTGACCGCCGAGCCGGCCGAGTCCTTGACGTCGCGAATGACGGCCTCGGAGACCTGCGGCTTGAGTTCCATGCGGATCGTCCGCTGGACGGGATCGACAAAGGGACGGAAGTAGAGTTGCGTACCCGTGTCGAGGAACTCGACGGTCTGCGTCGTGGCGGTTTCGGTGGAGGTGGTGTTCAAGTAGCCCACCTTGCGGCCGACGAGCACGCGGGCCGCCTGGCGGTTGAGGGTGAGCAGCTTGGGGTTGCTCAGCACGGTCGAGTCGGTGACCTCGTCGAGCATGCGGAGGAAGATCGAGACGTCGTTGCTCACGATGCCGAGCTTGACGCCACCCGCGCCGGTGGTGTTGCCCACGGTGCTCGACAGGGCGGTGCCGCCGCCATCGGCGGGGAGCGGGCCCGTGCCCGACTTGCCGCCCTGGAGGGCCTGCGGGCCCGAGAGGGGCCCGCCGATGGAGATGAAGTCGCCGAAGGCCATGTTGCCCACGACGGCGAAGTCGACGCCGAAGGCGTTGGCTTCGTTGAGACTGGTCTGAAGGATCGTCGCCTCCACGAGCACCTGGGAGGGGCGGGTGTCGATCTGCTTGATCAACGCCTCGATCTCGGCGACATTCTCCTCGAAGTCGTAGACGACCAGCGCGGCGCCCAGGGCGTAGTCCTCGGCGCCCATCGGCGCCTCGCCCAGCGAGGGGAAGCTGCCGGTCTTGCCCGGGGTCTTGATCTGGCCCGTGTCGCTGAGCAGCGGCTTGACGAACTCGGCCGCGTCGGTGGCGGCGATGTACGACAGCGTGATGAGCTTGCTCACCCGCTGGCGGTTCTGCTTCTGGATGGTCGCGATCTCGTCGAGGGTGTACACGTAGATGAAGTTGCCTTCCTCGATGAAGCCGAACCCGTTGACGTTCAGGATCGCCTCGAGGGCCTCGTAGAAGGTGACGCCGTAGAGGTTGGCCGTCACTCGCGCGGTCACGTTCTTGCTGGCCACGATGTTGCGCTGGCTCTGGATGCTCAGCATCTCCAGGACCGCCGAGAGATCCTCCTCGTTCACGTGGAGATCGACGATGTTGTTCTCGTCGATGGACAGCTTGATGTCGCTGTTCCCGGTCTTGGGAGCCGAGCCCGGAGCGGGCGGAATCGCGGCGCCCCGCGGCTGCTGGACGATCGACGACATCATGCTCGGCTGGCCGCTCGTGCCCTGCGGCTGCTCAGAGGGGGGCGTGGGCGGCGGCGTCGGGGCGTTCGTGAAGGTCGCGGGCCCCGAGGGCGCGGCCTGCTTGGCGGCGTCGGCCTTCTTCGAGGAGGTCGTCTGGCCCAGCGCCATCGACGTGCCGGCGACATGCACGAGGGCGGCCAGCGCGAAGCGGGCGGCGATGCCGGAGGTCGTGCAAAGGTGCGACTTCTTCGTGAGCATGGGGAGGGCCTTTCCCGCCGTGTGGCATGCCGCTGCATCCAGCGGCGACTCTGACTCTGGCGAACGACTCGAAACCGAAGGTGCGCCTGCGCGTCGTGTCCCTTCGTCTCCCTCGTCATTCGACCCGAACCGTCGTCGACTTTGGCCCATCCCTCGCCATCGGGATGATCGCTACCCCGGGGTCTCGTAATAGACCCACTCCCCTCGCGGGGTGGATGTCGCCAGGCGGGGGCGCCCCGCGGGGGTGCGGGATGCCCCGCCACGGGGAGCCGCCTCGGGGTTCCGTGCTCCCGGGCAAGCAGCGCCGACGATCCGATGACCGATGGCTATACTTGGGCCCGCCGGAGAGGTGGCCGAGAGGCTGAAGGCGGCGGTTTGCTAAACCGTTATACTGGTTTAGGCCGGTATCGGGGGTTCGAATCCCCCCCTCTCCGCTTCGAGCAGCCCTTGCAATCGCAAGGGCTGTTTTCATGGGGGCTTGAAGCGTGGCCTGCTTGCAGGCAGGGAGCGGGCGCCCCCAGAAGTGTCCCCAGTAGCGATCTTTCCGACGCTTTCGCT
>CAIYWI010000071.1 GCA_903929885.1 uncultured Phycisphaerales bacterium | reverse complement strand
TCCCACGCGCTGCGGACTGCCCACTGGAACGCGCCGATGTCGGGACCATGAATCTCGAGTTCCCGCGGGATGCGGTCGACCGTGAGCCACGGGTGGAGGACGAGGATCTCGCGGGCCGTGAAGGCCGGCGGTCGCGGGCGAAGGGGCAGGAAGACGGTGTCCGGCGCAGGGTTCGGCACTTGCTCGACCAGTTGTCTCGCGTTGCGTTCGTCGAGATCGACGACGCGCTTGAGGCGGGCCTGGGCGCCCACGCTCATCACGCCCCCGAAGAGCATGAGCAAGATCAACAGGACGCCGCCGAATGCGCTCCAGGCCCGCGCCAGCCGCGGCGTGGCGAACGAGGCTCGCCCCGCGCCGTCGAAGAGGCACGACACCGGAAGCGCGAGCATGAGCACGACGACATAGGTGACGCGGGAGAGGGCCGGGTAGTTGGCGATGATCGCCACCGGCAGGCATGCGCCGGCCGCGGCGACCAGGCCCGCGAGCGCGACGAGCCACGAGCGAGTCTCGGAGCGCGGGGGCGAACCTTGGCCGTGCGAAGGCGTGGTGATCCAGTGCCGCAGCGCCCAGGCGGCGCTCGCGAGCAGCGCGAGGAGCCACGGGAGGAAGAGGGCGTTGGAGCGGGTCCACTCTCGCCAGCCCAGGGCGAAGGCCGGGTACCAGACATCCTGCATCGAGATGGCGCGGGCCATGTCGCGGAGGACCTCGAGGCATCGCGGCCACAGGTGGAGGACGGGCACGTACGACTCGGCCGACACGCCCAGTCCCTTCTGCGCCGTGGCACGCACGAGCAGGACGTAGAGCGGCGGGAGGATCCACACGATCGCGGCGGGCACGAACGCCCGCGCCAGTCGCGAGCGGAGGGGTGCGTCGGAGTCGTCGGTCGAACCGACCGTCGCCAGGAAGATCAGTGGCAAGGCCGCCAGCGCGCCGGTGGCCTGCTCGTTGAATCCCAGCATGGCGAGGGTGAGCAGCGCCATCGCCGCGGCGCGGGGCCACAGGGGCGAGGCGGGGTGGCGAGCCAGGCCGATCATGCAGAGCATGACGCCCTGCAGGAGCAAGGCCGAGGTGACGCTGCCCATCGCGCTGGGCCACAGCCACGCTTCGTGCGTGCCGGCCCAGCAGAGCGCCAGCCCGCAGGTCGCGGCGGCGGCGTGCACGCTGCGGCCCAGACGTCGCAGCAACGCGTACAGCGTGACGACGTTGGCGAGGTGGAGGATGGCGCCGACGAGGTGGGCAAGGAAGAAGTGGTTCCACGCCAGCGTGATGACCCACGTGATGAGCGTGAAGAGCAGTGGTCGCCACGTGCCCAGTTGGCCGGTGGGGGGGAGGTAGGGCTCGCGGCTCGTGACGGCCCAGCCGGTGAGGCCTGCGCCGGAGGGATCGCGGAGGGTGAAGAAGTAGTCGTCGTTCCAAGGGCCGATATCGCCCCGGAAGAAGAGGGTGGCGAAGGCCCAGAAGGTCGCCATGCAGCAGCACGCCGCGACGAGGGGCGCCAGGCGTCGAGGGGGCGGCTGCTGGAGGTCGGTCACGCGGGGAATGTAGGAACTCGGACGTGGCGTTCGGGGCGGAGGCGATCGACCTGCGACCTACCCTTGGTCGCCATGAATCTCATCGTCACCGGCGGCGCGGGCTACATCGGGTCTCACGCGGTTCAGCAGTTGCTCAAGGGCGGCCATCGCGTGGTCGTCCTCGACAATCTCTTCCGCGGGCATCGGCGGCCGCTGGAACTGCTGGGACTGGGTTCCAGCCCCGCGTTGTCCTTCGTCGAAGGGTCCATCACCGACGCCTCCGTGGTGGAGGCCGCCTTCTCCAAGGGGAAGGTCGATGCCGTGCTCCACTTCGCGGCCTTGGCGTATGTCGGCGAGTCGGTGGACCAGCCGCTCGAGTACGTGAACGCGAACATCACGGGCTTGGCGCGGGTGCTCGAGGCCTGCGGCCGCCACGGGGTCGAGCGGTTCGTCTTCTCGTCGAGCTGCTCGACGTACGGCAACCCGCCGGAGGGGATGATCCCCGTGCCCGAGACGTGCCCGCAGGATCCGGTGAGCCCGTACGGGCGCAGCAAGCTGGTGGGCGAGTGGATCATCCGCGACTTCGCCGCCGCGCAAGCGCGCGCCGGCAAGCCCTTCGGGTTCGCCTTCCTCCGGTACTTCAACGTCTGCGGGTGCGACGTGAGCGGGCTGCTGGGGGAGGATCACACCCCCGAGAGCCATCTGGTCCCCATCCTGATGCAGGTCGCCATGGGCCAGCGGTCGCACATCGACCTGTTCGGCACCGACTACCCGACGCCCGACGGCACGTGCGTGCGCGACTACGTGCATGTCGAGGACTTGATCTCGGCGCACATCCTGGCCATCGAGAAGCTGCGGCCGGGCGACGCCCGGGCGTACAACGTGGGCATCGGTCGCGGGTACAGCGTGCGGGAGATCATCGAGGCCGCGAGGCGGGTCACGGGCAAGCCCATCCCCGTCAAGGAAGGCCCGCGGCGCGCGGGCGATGCGTCGATGCTCTTCAACGATCCGCGGCTCGTGAAGTCCGACCTGGGGTGGAACCCCGTGCATACGGACATCGAGCAGGTCATCCGCTCGGCGTGGAACTGGTTCAGCCGCCATCCGCAGGGCTACAAGACCGCCTGAGCGAGGCCTGGGCGGCCCAGTGTTCGTACGTGGTTCGTTCGGATGGCGTTGCGGGGCGGAACCTGCCGATGATCGAGGCGTACCACGGCTGCGCGCCGGGGGCTGTCGCCTCGGCCGAACAAGGAAGAGTCTCATGCACCAGATCACTCGTTCGTTGCTTCCTTCCCTGATGTGCCTCTCGCTCTTGGCGGGGGTGGCCGCGCCGTCATCGTCGGCCTGCGCGCAAGCGACCGGCGCGACGGCGGGATCGAAGCGGCTGGGGGTGGGCGATCCCGCGCCGGCGTTGAAGGTGGCTTCGTGGGTCAAGGGCGAGGAGATCAAGGGCTTCGAGCAGGGCACGGCCTACGTGATCGACTTCTGGGCCACCGCCATCGGGCCCTGTCGCAAGTCGATCCCGCACGTGGGTCGTCTGGCGGCCAAGTACAAGGACAAGGGCGTGAAGGTGATCGGCGTCTCGATCTGGGAGGAGACGGTCGACAAGGACGGCAAGACGCATCGCTCGCCGCTGCCGGACATCGAGAAGTTCGTGGCCGAGATGGGCGACAAGATGGGCTACAGCGTCGCCTACGGGGGTGACGACGCCGAGATGGTGCGGACGTGGATGAACGCCGCGAACCGCGTGAGCATCCCCTCGGCCTTCGTGGTCGACAAGCAGGGGCGGATCGCGTGGGTGGGGCATCCGATGGAAGGACTCGAGGAGACGCTCGAGGCGGTGACGAGCGGGTCGTTCGACCCCAAGGCCGCGCAGGATGCCGCGAAGAAGAAGGAGCAGCAGATCGCCAAGGCGCGTGAACTGGGGGCCAAGCTTCGTCAGACGCTGCAGGGCGGCCGCGCGAAGGAGGCCCTCGAGGTCTGCCGCGAAATGTTGCGGGTGGATCCCAAGCTCTTCCCCAACGCCTGCGGGATCGGCTTCCAGCAGGTGGCGGTGAACCTGGGCGAAGTCGACCTCGCGTATGCCTTCGCGAAGGACGTCTTTGCCGGCCCGCTGAAGGACAGCGAGCAGGATCTCAACACCATCGCGTGGACGATCCTGACCGAGCCGACGATCAAGAACCGCGACCTCGACCTCGCCCTCGCGATGGCGACCCGTGCGGTGGAGCTCACGCAGGGCAAGGACGGTCCGCTGCTCGACACGCTCGCCAGGGCGCACTGGGAGAAGGGCGACGACGCCAAGGCGGTGGAGGTGGCGACGCGGGCGGCGGCGGCGGCCAAGGCCGACCCTCGACTGCCCGCGGCCGCGGTCGACGAGATCGTGCAGGCCCTCGAGCGGTACAAGGCCGGACGCAAGTGAATCGCGCGGGGCCGAGCGTCCCGCGTTCGTGGAGACCTTCGTGACCGCGGCGACCACTTCGCCAAGGGAGGCAGCGCTTTCCATCGTCCGACGTCTCCGCGAGGGGGGCTCGGTGGCCCTTTTCGCCGGCGGCTGCGTGCGCGACGAGTTGCTCGGTCGCACGCCCGACGACTATGACGTCGTGACCACCGCCACGCCCGAGGCCATCAGCGAGTTGTTCCGCGGCCGCACGTCGCACGTGGGGGCGCACTTCGGCGTCGTGATCGTCCGCGAGCGGGGCGTGATGGTGGAGGTCGCCACCTTCCGCACCGATGGCAGCTACACCGATCGGCGCCGCCCCGACGCGGTGGTCTTCAGCACGCCCGAGCAGGATGCGCGGCGGCGCGACTTCACCGTCAACGCCCTCTTCCTCGACCCGCTGGGCACGCCGAACCTGCCCCGCGCGATGGGCGAGGTCATCGATCACGTCGGAGGCATCGAGGATCTTCGCGCCCGCGTCATCCGGGCGGTGGGGGATCCGCACGCGAGACTGGCCGAGGACCACCTCCGCGCGCTGCGAGCGGCGCGGCTCGCGGCCAAGCTGTCGTTCACGGTCGAGCCGACGACGGCGGCTGCGATCCGTCAGCACGCGAGCGAACTGTCGGGCGTGAGCCGCGAGCGGATCGGCGAGGAGATCCGCATGATGCTCTCCCACCCGTCTCGCGCCATGGCGGCGGAACTGATGCGAGACCTGGCGCTCGAAGGACCCGCCTTGCGACTCGCCCCGCCGCCTCGCGGCGGGTTCGCGCTGCTCAAGGGACTCGCGCCCGGTGCCTCGCTGCTCGCGGCGTTGCCCGCGTACGCCATCGACCTGGGCGTCGAGCCGACGGCGGCGGGTGCGGAGCAGGTCGCGGCGGCGTGGCGAGGCGCGCTGTGCCTGAGCAACGAGGAGCAGGCGGCGATCCGTCACGCGATGAGCGCGCTCGAGCTGCTCGAGGGGGGCTTCCTGACCCTGGGCGTGGCCCGGCAGAAGCGAGCGGCCCAGAAGTGGATGTTCCAGGAGGCCCTCGCCCTGGCCTGCATGCGGGACACGACCCGCGGCGAGCGGTTGCGGGCGCGCCTGCGCGAGCTTGAGGACCACGCGGGTGGCATTCACGCCCCGCCCCTGATCGACGGCGACGAGTTGATCCGAATGGGCCTCAAGCCGGGGCCCGCCTTCAAGAAACTGCTCGATGCCCTTTACGACGCCCAACTCGAAGGGCGAATCTCGACGCTGGACCAGGCCCGCGCGATGGCGAACGCCATGCACCCCGCCTGAGCAGCCGGCGGGCGACGGGCCTCCTTGGGTCCGCCGCGGGTCTGCGACACGGCCTCAAGGACCGAAAACTCGCCGCAACGATTCGTCCCCAGGCCCGATCATCCGTCGGAGGGTGATATCCCTTGCGTTTGCAAGGCGGGGCCGGTAACGTGAAGGGCCCGGGGAACTCCGCGGGTGCGGTCGACTCCGGACACAGAGCGAAGAGGAACTTGAACATGCGACGTAGCGTCAGTCTTGTGAGCGTGCTGGTGGCGGCTGCGGCGGCCATTCCCGCCGCGTGGGCCCAGCCCCTGAATCCCAATCCCGCCAACGTCCCGGTGCGAACCGTGGATCCCGACCCGTCGTCGCCGGGCCGCGTGCCCATGCCGGTGTGGGGCGGCGAGGCGCAGGACCCGCCGAGCTCCAAGTTGAAGTTCCCCAACATCGACATCAAGTCGATTCCGCCCATGCCGATGCCCGAGTGGACGCCCACGGCGCCGAGCGCCAAGCGGGTCGACCAGCAGACGGTGACGATCTACGACGCGTCGACGGGCCGGGCGCATGAACTGCCCCTGGCCGGTTCGGGCCTGCCCAGCGGGCTGAGCGAGGCCCCGTACCACGGCGAAGGCCCGGTGCTGGCCGAGACGGACGCGTCCAACTGGTCCGCCACGATGTCGACCGTGAGTGCGGCGACGCTGGCCACCTATCCGGCCCGCGCCAACGTCAAGCTGATCATGCAGTTCACCGATCAGGGCGGGACGATCCGGATGTTCACCTGTTCTGGATCGATGCAGGACGGCGGCGTGGTGCTGACGGCCGCCCACTGCGTCTACGCGAGGAATCCCAACGGGCTCAACATCTTCGACTGGGCCGACCAGATCTGGGTGATCCCCGCGTGGGACGGCGCGGGCAACAACGGCTTCCAGAATCCCGCGGGCTCGACGCTCGAGAACTACGGATGGGCCTCCGGCACCGAGTATCTCGCCGGAACCGACTACATCAACAGCGGCGACTGGGACGCCGACGCCGGCCTGATCCGCCTCAACCGCAACAACACCCGCAGCGTGGGCATGCTCACCGGCTGGTACGGCTGGTCGTGGGGCAACTGCATCACCTCGACGACCCACTACAACTACTCCTACCCGTCCGAGGGATGCGGCGGCGGGCTGCACACGGGTCGTCAGATGTACTTCTGGGCCGACCAACCCGACGGGTGCCCGGGCCTGTTCGACAACCAGTACAACCTTGACACGACGGGCGGATGCCTCAACGCCGTCTGGGGCGGAATGAGCGGCAGCGCGATGTACTATCTCAGCGGCAGCAGCCGATTCGTCGGCGCGGTCTGCTCGACATCGGACCGGTCCACCAGCGGCAACTACTGCGGCCTGTGGGAGCAGTTCGTCATCGACATGGAGACCTTCAAGACCAACACGCGAGGCGCCAGCCTCGACGTCGAGGCCCTCGACTACACCGTCGGATCCGACCAGCCCGCCGTCCGGCAGGGCGACGACATCCCCGCCGGCTCGGTGCTGATCGCCAACGCCACCAACAACAACCCCGCCGCCCGCAACTACACGCTGCGCGTCTACCTCTCCTCCAACGACGACATCTCCACCAGCGACACCCTGATCGGCACGTACACCTACGCCAACGTCGACCTTGGCGCGATGGATTCCATCCGCTTCAACATCCCCGCCACCACCGTGCCCTACGGCACCACCACGGGCACCCGTTTCGTCGGCGTCATCATCGACTCGGCCACCGACGGCAACAGCAGCAACAACGACACCGACCTCTGGGATGCCCAGCCCATCACGGTGCAGACCTGCCTGCTCCCCTCGGCGCCCCTGGGCGTCGTCGCCACCGATCAGGAATACTGCGACCGCGTCCGCGTCACGTGGAACGCCGTCGCCGGGGCCACGCAGTACAAGGTCTACCGCAACAGCGTCAACAACTCCTCAACCTCCACGCTCCTGGCCACCACGTCGTCGCTGCAGCATGACGACTTCACCGCCTCCGCCACCGGCTCCGGACACTACTACTGGGTCCGCACCGTCGACGGGTGCGGCGAGGGCACGGCCTTCAGCGGCACCGCCTACGGCTATCGCACGGTCGCGCTGGTCGGCGCGCCCGTGGGCGTCGGCGCCACCGACGGCACCAGTTGCGCCGACGTGACCGTCTCGTGGACCGCCCTCTCCGGCGCCGACACGTACTACGTCTACCGCAACACCTCCAACTCCACCATCGGCATCACCTACCTGGGTTCCTCGACGAGCACGACCTACACCGACGCCTCGGCCGCCGCGGGCACCAAGTACTACTACTTCGTCCGAGGGGGCAACGAGTGCGGCATCGGGGCCTACTCGACCTCCAACCTCGGCCACCGCGAGATCACCCCCGTCGCGCCCTCGGGAGTCGTCGCCTCCACCAACAACTGCCTGGGCGTCAGCGTGTCGTGGAACTCGCTCTCCAACGCCTCCTCGTACTCCGTCTATCGCAACACCGCCAACACGGTCTTCGGCGCCACGCTCGTCGGCACCACGTCCTCCACCTCCTACCTCGACGCGGCCACGTCCGTCGGCGTCACCTACTACTACTGGGTGCGCGCCGGCAACATCTGCGGCACCAGCCCCTACTCGCTGTCCCTCGTCCGCGGCGGCTCGCGACTTGGCACCCTGCCCGCCCCCACCGGCGTCAACGCCCTCGACAACACCATCTGCTCCGAATCCACCAAGGTCACGTGGAACGCCGTCGCCAACGCCGCCAACTACTCCATCTTCCGCTTCCGCTCGGGCGTCGGTCCGATGGAACTCCTGAGTTCATCGCACACCTCCACGACGTTCTTCGACTCCACCGCCTGGGCCAACACGGTCTACTTCTACTACGTTCGCGCCAACAACGCCTGCGGCGTGTCGAGCGACTACAGCGTCGGCGACGCCGGCAACCGCGGCGGCATGCCCGCACCCGTCACCAACCTCGCCGCCACCGACGGCACCGCCTGCAACAGCGTCGTCGTCACCTGGACTGACTCCGCGGGCGCCACCTCCTATCGCATCACGCGCAACAGCGTCAACAACTTCGCCACCTCCACGACGCTCGGCACCTCGATCTCGAGTTCCTTCGTCGACTCCACCGCCGCCCCGGGCGTCACCTCCTTCTACTGGGTCGTCGCGCAGAGCACCTGCGGCAACATCACGGGCAGCCCCGACGCCGGCCGCGCCGGCAGCAGCGTGCTCTTCTCGTCGCATCCCTCGTCCGTCACCGTCGATGAGGGACAGCCCGCGTCCTTCTCCGTCGTCGTCGGCGGGGCCACCGCATGGCAGTGGCGCCTCAACGGCGCTCCGCTCGTCAACGGCGGCTCCATCGCCGGCGCCAACACAGCCGTGCTCACCATCGACCCGGCCACCCCCGCCGAGGCCGGCACCTATCAGTGTCTCGTCACCACGGCGTGCGGCTCGAGTCTTTCCAACAACGCGGTGCTCACCGTGAACGCCGCTCCTCCCTGCTACGCCGACTTCAACATGGACGGCGGCATCGACGGCGATGACATCGTCGCCTTCTACATGGCCTGGGAGGCCGGCGAGTCCTCGGCCGACGTCAACCAGGACGGCGGCATCGACGGCTCGGACAGCGACACCTTCTACCTCGCGTGGGAGGCGGGCGGCTGCTGAACGCTCGACACCATGCATGAGATCCCGCGGGGCGGACCTTTCGAAGGTCCGCCCCGCGTCGCTTTTCCCGGACGCAACGTTCGATCATCGACGCGCCGCCACCCACTACCATTGATCCATGCGATCGTTCCTCGCCGCCGCCGCGACGCTGCTCGCCGCCGTCCCCGCCGCCGACGCCACGTGGTCGATCCTGCTGGTCGACACGCGCACGGGCGAGTTCGGCATCGCGTCGGCCACGTGCCTCGCCAACTTCGACCTGCAGGCCAACAGCCCCGTGGTGGTCGTCGGCAGGGGCGCGGCGGCGGCGCAGTCGTACGTCGATGTCGGCGGCACGAATCGAACGCTGATCAAGACCCGCCTGGCCCAAGGCGTCGATCCCGCCTCGATGCTCGCGGAACTTTCGGTCACGGACGGCGGCCACGAGACGCGCCAATACGGCTTCGCCGACGTGCAAGGTCGCACGGCCACCTTCACGGGCGCCGAGGCCCTGTCGTGGGCCGGCGGCGTCACCGGATCGTTCCAGTACGTGCACGGCGGCTTGAGCGGCACCATCCGTTACGCCGTTCAGGGCAACATCCTCACGGGCCAGCCCGTCGTCGATGCGGCCGTCACGGCCATGCGCACCACGTCGGGCGATCTGCCCACGCGGCTCATGGCGGGCATGCAGGCCGCCCGCCAGATGGGTGGCGACGGGCGATGTTCGTGCACGAGCGGCGCGGCGACCTCGTGCGGCTCGCCGCCGGCCTCGTTCGTCCGCACCGCCAACTGCGCGTACTTCATCGTCAGTCGCGCCGGTGATGCCGATCTCGCGGCCTTCACGCTGCCGACCTCGTCGAATGTCGCCCCTGCCGCGGCCGATCTCGACGGCGACGGACTGCCGGAGTTGATCACGCCCGTCTCCGCGACCGCGTCCGGCGCGTCCGTGCTTGTCCACCGCAACCGCACCCAGCCCGGGAGCGGCATGCCCGCGTTCATGGCGTCGACGGAACATCCATGCGTGGTGAATCCCGCCGCCGTCGCGACGGGCGACTTCACGCGCGACGGCCGCGGGGACGTGGTCGTCGCCGGCGGATCCACCGCCAGCGGCGCCGTCGGGTCGCTCACGCTCTACCGCACGAGGGTCGACGGCACGCTCGAGTCGCGACTCGACCTTCCCGCCCCGCGGCGAGTGACCGGCGTCGCGGTCGCCGACCTCGACAACGTCAACGGCCCCGACCTGGCCTATTCCACGTCCTCGCAGGTCTTCGTGCGGCTCAACGACGGCACGGGCTCGTTCGGCGAGGCCGTGTCGCTCGGCAATCCCGTCACGCCCTCGTCGATCTCGGTGGCGGACCTCAACGCCGACGGTCGACCCGACGTGGTGGTGGGGGCCGGGTTCGCCGGCGTGCGCTACTACGCCGGACGAGGCGACGGCACCTTCAACGCGCTCACGACCATCTCGCTGCCCGCCACCGCGAGAGGCACGGTGCTGCACGACTTCGACGGCGATGGAAGAACAGACCTCGCCGCGGTGACATCGTCGTCGGTGTCCTCCGTGGTGATCATGCGCAACACGGTCGCGGGCTTCGTCACGCAGCAGACGCTCGCGCTGGGCGCCCTGGGCTTCTCGCCCGCCGCCGCGGACCTCAACCGCGACGGTCGCATGGACCTGGCGTGCCTCGACAGCGGCGTGCGACTGGTGACGATGCTCGCGGACGCCTCGGGCGTCTTCGCCATCGCGGGTCGTGCGCCCGTGCCGACATCGGGCGGCGGATTGATCGTCGCCGACCTCAACCGCGACCGTCTGCCCGAGGCCGTGGTGAGCACGGGCACGACGCTGGTGATGGGCAACGTCGGGGGCGTCTTCGTGAACCCGGCCGGGTTCGCCGCGGGACGCTACTTCATGAACATCAACATCGCCAACCAGTCCTCGACGGCGGTCGACCCGGTCATCCAGATGCAGGCCGCCTTCGACGCGATGCGGGCCTCGATGGCCGGGATGCCCGACGCGACGCGGTCGCGCACGAGCCTGGGTGCCGGGCCCATCTGGGTGTCGCCCGGCAAGCCGCTGGCGGTGACGGTGGATGTTCGAGACGCCGGCGGCCTCGCGGTGACCGCGCCGCTGCGGTCGATCGAGGCCGCCGTCAGGTCGCAGGGCCCGGCGGGCCTTCGGGTCGAGGGCCCCGTGACCTCGCTGGGCGGCGGACGCTATCGCGTCTCGTTGCAGGCCTTCGCGACTGGCAGCCACGAACTGCTCGTGGTGGTCGACGACGGGCGCGGTCCGGTGACGATCATGCCCGCCCCGCGGATCGATGTTGTGCCGCCGGCGACGATCGGGCCTGCGAGATGACCGCCCCGGGCCATGGCGACGGCCATGGCCCCCTACCCTCCGTTCACGGGCGCCCGTAGCTCAGCTGGATAGAGCAGCGGTCTTCTAAACCGCAGGTCGACGGTTCGAATCTGTCCGGGCGCGTTGTTCGCCCCCTTTGCCTCTGCGACCTCTCCGATGCCCATTCTTCCACTCCCACAGTTCGAAGCCGACCTCAAGGCCCACCTCGACGAGGAGGACCGCAAGGCCTACGAGGCCCTCAAGGCCCCCAAGACCATGGTCGTCCGCTTCGGCGTCATGCGCATGGTCGGCGAGTTTCCCTACTCGGGCTCCGTCAAGCCCGGTTGCGGGAGCAAGATCGTCGTCAAGACCCACCGGGGCACCGAACTGGGCGAGATGCTCACCAGCACCTGCCCCAACTCGGGCTGCTCCAAGAGCGTTTCTCGCAAGGAGATGCTCCAGTACATCAGCAACAGCGGCGGTCGCGAGTACCCCTTCACCACCGAGGGGCGAGTCCTGAGGGTCGCCGAGTCCTCCGACATGCTCAAGCAGCAGGAGCTCGAGCAGAGTCGCCACGGACTCCGATTGGCCGCCAAGGCCGCCGCCGAACGCGTCGGCATCAACGTGAAGATCGTCGATGCCGAGCCCATCCTCGGAGGCGAGACGCTCACGTTCTACTACCTCTCCGAGGAACGCATCGACCTCAACCACCTGCTGAGCGAACTGCGGCGCGACTTCCGCCAGCACGTCGAGCTCCGCCACGTGGGCGCCCGCGACGAGGCCCGCATCTCCGCCGATTACGAGCGCTGCGGGCAGTACTGCTGCTGCAAGAACTTCCTGAAGGTGCTCAAGCCCGTTTCCATGAAGTCGGCCAAGACGCAGAAGGCCACGCTCGATCCCCTCAAGATCAGCGGACGCTGCGGGCGACTCATGTGCTGCCTCCGCTATGAGGACCAGACCTACGAGGATCTCAAGAAGAACCTTCCGCGGAAAAAGTCCCGCGTGGGCACCCCCGAGGGCGACGCAACGGTGATCGATTCGCAGATCCTCACGCAGCTCGTGCTCGTGCGACTCGACAACGTCGCCGCCGACGGCAAGACGTGGGAGATCGCCGTGCCCGTCGAGGACCTCACGCCTCCGATCAGCAAGACGCCGCCGCCCCCGATCCAGCCGGGCGACCCGCCCGTTCGCGAAGGTCGGGGCGCGCCCGACGGGCGGCCGCCTCGCGGGCCGAGCGGCGGCGGACCTTCGCAAGGTCGCGCTGCGGGCCAGAACCCCCCGCAGGGCCCGTCGTCACGCCCCGATGGTGGTCGTCGCGACGGGCAGCCGTCCCGCTCAGGCGGTGAGCCGCGGCGTCAGCAGCAAGGACGAGGTCCGGGCGGCCATCGTCCGCCGGCGCGAGAGGCCGGAGGGCCGTCGCCTTCGGCGTCGCCGGTCGGTCGAGCCGATCGTCCGCCGCCGGCGCCGCCCCGCGGCGAGTCGAGCGAGGGCGTGCGCGACGCCAACGCCGTCGACGGGGGAGCCGGTCAAGGGCCCGAGGGCTCGCAGGGTGGCGGCGGCTCCGGACCGGATCGGGGCCAGCGTCAGGGTGGGCGTCGTCGCCGTCGTCGCGGCGGGCCACCGGGCGGCGGCGGGCCTCGCGGGGGGGGGCCCGGAGGCGGGGATCGCTGAAAGCCGCAGCGGTCGCGGGCCGATATCGAGCAATGCACCCAGGAGGGGCTGCATCCCCCACGCATGGACGACACGAGCGGGCCAACCACGCCGGACACGCAACGACAGGCGTCGACGCCCCTGACTCGGGTCGCGGGCGTCGCCCCGAACCAGTCGCTTGGTCACACGGTCAAGGAAACGGTCACGGCGGTGATCATCGCCTTCGTGATGACGTTCGTCTTCCGCAGTTTCGTGATGGAGGCCTTCCTGATCCCGACGGGATCGATGGCCCCGACGCTGCTGGGCGCGCACATGCGGTTCACGGGCCGCGAGTCGGGCTACTCGTGGACGGTGGGGCCGTGGGACATGCTCGCCGACGGCATCACCCCGCGTTCCGTGCAAGGCGGGGGTCCGGACGGACGGCCGATCCTCGTGCATGATCCGATGACGGGCGAGGAGGTTCGCGGGACCGACATCGGCACTCGATGGGGCGACCGCATTTTCGTCTTCAAGTATCTCTACAGCATCTTCGATCCGCAGCGGTTCGACGTGGTGGTCTTCAAGAACCCCCGCGACCCGTCGGTCAACTACATCAAGCGACTCGTGGGGCTTCCGGGCGAGATGGTCGCGCTGGTCGACGGCGACGTCTTCGCGCGAGCCCCCCGGGCCGACGACGACCCCGCCGCCGATCGCTGGTCGCTGCCGGGGTGGCGCATCTGTCGCAAGCCCGAGCGGGCGCAGTTGGCGATGTGGCAGCGGCTCTTCAGCAGCGACTACACGCCCCTGAACGACACCGACGACATCGGTCGCAGGTGGTTCGTCTCGCCGTGGATCGGCGTGGGCGCCGGCGCCGAGGGGGCGGACTGGCGGATCAAGGGGCGTCGCACGTACGAGTACGTCGGGCAAGGTCCGACGCGACTGGCCTGGAACTCGCGCGAACGGCCCGTGAACGATTCGCTGGCGTACAACGAGTCGCCCGTCCGCGCCAGTCTTCACTTCCCCGTCAGCGACGTGCGGATGTCGATGGGTTTCAGGCCCGCGTCGGCGGGGCAGCGCGTCACGGCGTTCCTCGAGGCCCGCGGCCACACCTTCCGCATCGACGCGGGGGCGGGGGCGATCGTCATGGCGATGGGCCCGGGCACGGGCAGGGACGTCCCTTTCACGATGCTGCCCGTCGAGGGCGATGCCGAACTGCACTTCGAGCCCGGTCGCACCACGGATCTCGAGTTCTGGTTCGTGGATCAGACCCTGCAGGTGTGGCGAGACGGCCGCCGCATCGCCGCCGCCTCCTACGACTGGACGCCCGGCGAACGCGTGCTGCACGCCACGGGCGAATCGCTCGAGCGGATCGCGGCGGGCGCCGAGTTCCTGGTGGTCGAGGACAACTACAGGCGTCCGCAGATGTTTCTCGAGTTCGAGGGCGGCGAGTTCACGCTCCATCGCGTGGCCCTCGACCGCGACGTGCACTATCAGGCCGACATCTATCGTTATCACTCCGGCGACGGCGTGACGGTGCACTCGCGGGCGAGGAAGCCCGCGCTGGCCACTCATCCGTCGAACACGCCCGTGCTCGCGCACGACGAGTACTTCCTGTGCGGCGACAACAGCGCGCAGAGTCTCGACAGCCGCCTCTGGGACCGCCCGCACCCCTGGGTCGCGGAGATCGATCCGGCCATCGGGTTGGTGCCCAGGGAGCTGCTCATCGGCAAGGCCTTTTTCGTCTACTTCCCCGCGCCCTTCAAGGCCGGACGCATCCCCGTCCCCGACTTCGGACGCATGCGGTTCATCTGGTGAGGCGGGCCGGCACGCCACTACCATGGCGGCATGTCCCTCACGCTCGAGATGCTCATCGCCTTCCTCGGCCGCACGCATCCGCTGGCGTTGCACCTGCCCATCGGCCTCTTCGCCGCGCTGGTCATCCTCGAGGCCTTGGCTTGGCTTCAGGGGCGTCGCCTCGAGTCGCACGTGCGCACCACGCTGGCGGCCGCGCTGGTGCTGACCAGCGCGTGGTCGGTGGTCAGCGGCCTCGTGCTCGGCTCGGAGTCCGGGTACTCGGGCCAGACGCTCGATCGTCACAAGGTGGCGGGCATCGCCTTCGGCGCGGGCACGGTCTTGCTGCTGTGGGCCGCCGGCGCCCGCAGGTCCGGTCCCTATCGCATCCTCCTCGTCGCCTGCATGCTCGCCATGGTCGTCGCCGGACACCTTGGCGCGACGATCACGCACGGCGAGGACTTCCTCGCCGAGCCCTTCAAGGCCGGCCGCGTCGGCGCGGCGGACGCGGGCCGCGTCGCGGGTCGAGCGGAGGCGCCGGTCACCGGCGCGCGTCGCTTTCGCGAGCACGTGATGCCCGTGCTGCAGGCCACGTGCGTGTCGTGCCACAACGCCGGCAAGGCCAAGGGCGGCCTTGCGCTCCACGACGCCGAGGCGATCCGTCGCGGGGGCGACACCGGTCCTGCGGTGGTGCCCGGCGATCTCGCCGCCTCCGAACTGCTCGTGCGGATGAGGTTGCCCCTCGATGACGACGACCACATGCCCCCGCGCAACAAGCCGCAGCCCACCGAGGCGCAGGTGGCGTCGCTCGAGGCGTGGATTCTCGAAGGCGCCCCGATGGACGAGGCGTCGGCCGAAGAATCGGTGGCGCCCGAGCGGGTGTCGCCGGCGATCGCGACGCCCGCGGTGAGGAGCGTGCCCGCCGCCTCCCCGGAGGCGATCGCCGCGCTGCGCGAGGCGTTGCTCCACGTCGAGCCGTTGGAGCCCGGGTCGACGCTGCTGTCGATCTCGACGGGCGGGGCCGACGGGCTCGATGCGTCGCGGTCGGTGGCGCTGCTGGGGCCCGTGACGCCGCAGGTCGGCGCGCTCGACCTGTCTCGCATGAAGCTCGACGACGAGGTGCTGCGCCGCGTCGCGGCGATGACGTCGCTGCGTCGGCTGAACGTCTCGCACACCTCCTTCGGCGACGAGCATTTGGCGATCATCGCGCCCGTCACGCGTCTCGAGACGCTGGTGGCGGTGCAGACGCGACTGTCGCCCGCGTCGGCCGACCTGCTGCGATCGATGTCGTCGCTTCGCGAGCTCTATGCGTGGCGCACGGGCCTGACCGCCGCGCAGGCGAGCGAGCTGGTCGCTCGAGGCGTGCGCGTGGATCTGGGCGAGTCGCCCCCTCGCGAACCGCTTGAGACCGAAGCGCCGCCCGCGCTCGCGAGCGGGGCGCCCCCGGCCGCGGGCGTCGCGACGGCGGCGATCGTGCCGATCAACGCGACGTGCCCCGTGGCCGGCAAGCCCGTGAATCCCGACGTGATCGTGGTCCACAAGGGACGTCCCATCGGCTTCTGCTGCACCACGTGCGCGGGGACGTTCCTGGCCGATCCCGCGGCGTTCGAGGGCAAGATCCGCTGAACGGCGAGCGGGAAGGGTTCACAGCCGCAGCAGCCCCGCCTCGGTTCGGACCTGCCCCTTGGCGATGGCCTGGCGAAGGCCCTCGTAGACGGCCGCACAGACGGCGGTGGCGAGGTTGAGCGAGCGTTCGCCCTCGAGCATGGGGAAGCGGACGAGGCGATCGGGGAAGCGAGCGAGCATGGCGGGGTCGAGGCCGCGGGTCTCGCGCCCGAAGACCAGCATGTCGCCCCGATCGAACTCGACGTCGTAGACGTCGCGCGTGCCCTTGGTCGAGAAGAGCCACGGCGAGCGATCGCCCAGCGCGGCCTGCCACGCGTCCGCGGACTGGTGATGGGTGACGTCGAGCCGGGGCCAGTAGTCGAGCCCTGCGCGGCGACAGGCCTTCTCGTCGGTGTCGAACCCAAGCGGGTGGATCAGGTGCAGGCGACAGCCGGTGGCGACGCACGTGCGGCCGATGTTGCCGGTGTTGTTGGGGATCTCCGGCTCGACGAGCACGACGTCGAAGAGCGGGCGCTCGAGCCGGGGCATCAGTTGCCCTGCTTGGCCTTGATGTACGCCTGCTCGACCTTGCGGCGGGCCTGCACGCCCGGATCCTCGCGGATGACCTGCTCGAGCGCGGCCTTGTACGAGGGGAACCACTCGCCGCCCGCCCAGCGGAGGACGCCGTCGGAACTCACGATGCAGATGAAGGGGTTGGGGATGCCGTCGCTCGAGCTGCTGTTGGGGTTCTCCTCGTCGAGACCGGTGCTGAGGATGGTGCTGCCCGCGTCGAAGTAGACGGCGTGCCCGAAGGTGCGCGTGGCGAGGAACTCGTCGAAGCGCTTCTTCACCTTGACCGGGTCCATCTCGATGTCCTCCATCTTCTTCACGGTGGTGCCGTCGGTGATCGTCGTGATGGCGCCCACCACCGCCACGTCGCGTCCGCGTTGGCGCTGCATGAGATCGGCCATGCCGATGGTGGCATGGGTGAAGCGAGAGTCGGGATGCCAGAGATAGATCACCCGCACCCGGCCGTTGAGCGCGGGCTTGTTCGCGAGCCACTGGGCGTCGTTGAACGCGATGGTCTGGACCTTGGGCTCTTCCTTGGCGCTCGAGTCGTCCGACGTCGCCTGTTGCGGGTTGAGCAGGTCCTTGCCCCGGCGGTCCTTGGGCATCTTGGGCCACTTGGCCTTCTTGTACGCATCGGCCGACGGAGCCGGGAAGTCGAGCTCCGGGAGCGACGTCATGTCCACGGTCGGATTGATGGCCTGCGCGCGGCGCAACTCGGCTTCGGCCTGCTTCTTCTTGTCGGCCAGCGTCTGGTTGATGCTGCCGGCCGCCTCCGCCGACTCCTTGAGCAGCAGCTGGATGCCCGCCTCGAGCGACGCCTTGTCGATGTCGGCGTACCGCATCTGGCCGGCGCGGTCGATCACGTACACGTCGGGATCCTGGTCGGAGTTCACCGCCTTGCGGAACTCGCCCGTCGCGTCGACGCCCGCGAAGAAGGGAATCGCCGCGTCGAACTTGGGGTTCTTGCTCGCGTCCCATCCCTTGGCGTTGTGCACGGCGATCACCGCCAAGCCGTCCTTGCCGTACTTCTCCGCCAGCTTGCGCGTCTGCGTCATCACTCGCTTGCACGGGGCGTACCAGTCGGCCCAGGTGCACACCACGACCACCTTGCCCGACAGGTCGGCCCCGCCCGGCTTGGAGTTCCATTCGGTGATCTTCTCCAGGAGGCCAAGGTCGAAGGGCTTGAGCTCCATCGCGTTGAGCGCCGCGCGACGAGGTCCTTCGCCTTCGCGCTTGATGTCGTCGGCGTGGGCCAGACCGGCGGCCAAGGCCAAGGCGGCGGCGGTCAGGGTCGAGAAGAGGCGGGTGTGACGGATCTTCATGGTCGGATTCCTGCGACGAACGTCCCGGCGAAGGGCCGGCCTGCTCGATACGTCCGCAGCATGCCCGCGGATCGAACCGGACGGCCCCGCCCAGTGAGACGCGATGGTACGGGGTCAGTGCCCGCCGCATGCCGGATTCGCTCGCGGTTCGCCCGACGTTCGTGTCTCCGAGGTCCCGAATCGATCTTCGGCGGGCCTACCTTGGCGGTCCTATGGGCATCTCGAAGGACGTCGTGAAGCGGGCGCTCGCCACCGTGCCGGGGGCCTCGGAGGGCTCCACCCTCGCCAGTGGCGACCATGTGCTGTGGGTCAGCGCGTGCGACTCCTACGCCAGCGTGCGGCTGCAGTGGCGGCCCGGCGCCCCCGCCGCCGAACTCGAGAAGGTCGCTGATGCCGCCCGGTTGGCCGTGGCCAAGGCCGCGGCGGGCATCGACACCCCGCTCGACTCCTTCATCGTCGACTTCGTCGATCATGCGGGCACCATCGTCAAGCAGTGCAAGTACGGCGGGATGAACCCCCCGCCCGCCAAGCCGGCCGCCGCCGCTCCGGCCGGCGGGGGCCACGAGCCCATCCCCGGCCTCAAGCCCAGCCCCAACCCGCAAGGCAAGGCCCAGGCCCTGCCGGGCGTCAAGCAGATCATCGCGGTGGGCGCGGGCAAGGGGGGCGTGGGCAAGAGCACCGTGGCCCTCAACCTCGCGGTGGGCCTTGCTCGCCAGGGCCACGCGGTGGGCCTGCTCGATGCGGACATCTACGGGCCCAGCATGCCCACCATGCTCGGGCTTGACGGGCTCGACGCCATCGTTCGCGAGAAGCAACTCGAGCCCTTCTGCACCCACGGCATCAAGGCGATGACCATGGGCAAGCTGGTGGCCCCCGACCAGCCCCTCATCTGGCGCGGTCCGATGGCTCACGGCGCGTTCAAGCAACTCACCGAGCAGACCAACTGGGGCCAACTCGACTACCTCGTCATCGACCTGCCTCCCGGCACGGGCGACGTGGCCCTCACGATGGCCCAGATGATGCAACTGGCCGGCGCGGTGGTGGTGTGCACGCCCCAGAAGGTGGCGCAGGACGACGCGGTGCGGGCGGCGAAGATGTTCCGGCAACTGGGCATCGAGGTGCTCGGCGTCGTCGAGAACATGAGCTACTTCGTGGGCGACGACGGCAAGACCTACGACATCTTCGGCCGGGGCGGGGCCGAGATGATGGCCCAGCGACTGGGCGTGCCGTTCCTTGGGGCCATTCCCATCACCATGGCCCTGCGGGCCAACAGCGACGAGGGCAACCCGACGGCCAACTTCACCGGCACCGACCCCGCGGGGCGGCGATTGAGCCAAGCCCTCGAGGAGGTCGTGCGTCAGGCGAAGAACCAAGTGGCCTTGGCGCAGATGCGCAGCGGCGCCGTCAAGCCCACCTTGTCGATCTCGTGAAGGGCGAGGCGGGCGGCATGGGGCCGGTCACGGGGCCGGGACGGGTTCCTACGCTCCGCGTCCCATGGCTTTGCACGCTCCAACGCTGGCGACCACGTCGAATCTCCCCGTCCGCCGCGCCTTGCTGTCCGTGACGGACAAGACGGGCCTGCTCGACTTTGCCCGGGGCCTGGCCTCGATGGGCGTGGAGTTGGTGTCGACGGGCGGCACGGCGAAACTGCTGGCCGACGCCTGCCTGCCGGTGGTGGGCATCGAGCAGGTGACGGGCTTCCCCGAGATCATGCACGGTCGCGTCAAGACCCTGCACCCCAAGGTGCACGGCGGCTTGCTGGGCCTTCGCGACCACCCCGAGCACGCCGCCGCGATGCAAGCGCACGCCATCACGGCCATCGATCTGGTGTGCGTGAACCTCTACGAGTTCGAGAAGACCGTCGCCAAGCCGGGCTGCACCCGGGCCGACGCCATCGAGAACATCGACATCGGCGGCCCCTCGATGATCCGCTCGGGCGCGAAAAACCACGCGTACGTGACCGTTGTCACCGATCCCGCCGACTACTCCCGCGTGCTCGAGGTCATGAAGGCCGGCGCCGGCTGCACCTCGCCCGAGTTGCGGGCCGACCTGGCCGCCAAGGCCTTTGCCGTCACCGCGGCGTACGACGCGGCGATCGCCTCGTACCTCCTGGGGCAGGAAGATCGCTTCCCCGCCCTCCTGGCCCTGCGGGGTCGACGCACCCAACTGCTCCGCTACGGCGAGAACCCCCATCAGGCCGGGGCGTCGTACGTCACGCCGGGAGCCGCGGGCCCGTCCATCGGGGCGGCCGAGCAGCTCCATGGCAAGGAGCTCTCGTACAACAACATCAATGACGCCGCGGCCGCGCTTGAACTGGCGGTGGCGTTGCGGCGGCTGAGCCCGCACGCGGCGGGCGCGTGCTGCGTGAAGCACACCAACCCGTGCGGGGCGGCGATGGTCACCGAGGCCGGCCCGGGTCAGTCCGCGGCGAGACTGGCGGTCGAGGAGGCCATCGCGGGCGATCCTGTCGCGGCCTTCGGCGGGATCATCGCGATCAACGTGACGGTCGACGAGGCGGCGGCGGAGCGTTTGTGCGGGAAGGACGTCTTCCTCGAGGTGCTCATCGCCCCGGACTTCACGGATCGCGCCCTCGAGATGTTGCGGGCCCGCTGGCAGAATCTCCGACTGCTCAAGACGGGCCCGATCGATCCGGCGGCGCCGGCCGACGCCGTGGAGTTCAGGTCGATTCCGGGGGGCGTGCTGGTGCAGGAACGCGACCTGCGATGGTCGACGCGCGAGGAGCGGCGGCACGCGGCGGGCCCTGCGCCGACCGAGGCGATGGCGGGGGCGGCGGGCTTCCTCGAGGTGGTGGGGCGGTTCCTCTTCAGCAACGCGGTGGTGATCGGCGGCTTCTCGCCCGAGCACGGCGAGGGAGTGGTGCGGATGTTCGGCGCGGGCGCGGGCCAGATGGACCGCGTCACGTCGTGCCGCCTCGCGACCGAGAAGGCGGGCGCGTTGGCGAAGGGGGCGTGCGTCTTTTCCGACGCCTTCTTCCCCTTCGCCGACGGTCCGGCGATCCTGGCGGACGCGGGCGTGGCGTGCATCATGCACCCCGGCGGCAGCAAGCGCGACCAGGAGACGCTCGACCTGTGCGACCAGCGGGGGATCACGTGCCTGATCTCGGGCCTGAGGCACTTCAGGCACTGAGGCGGGCCCACTCCCGACGCTCCGACCACGGCGAGGGGCTCCCTACGATGGAGCCGCCATGAGCACCACCTTCCTCGTGCGTGGGGCCCTCGGGGCCCTTTCCCTGGTCATGTTGTCCGTGTCGGGGCCTGCGGCTTTGGCCGAGGATCTTCCGACCGACCCCAGGGTGGTGACTGGCAGGCTCGAGAACGGGCTGACGTACTACATCATGCCCCACGACAATCCGCCCAAGCGGGCGTCGGTGTGGATGCACGTGTCATCGGGATCGCTCAACGAGACGGAGCGTCAGCGGGGCATCGCCCACTACCTCGAGCACATGGCCTTCAACGGCAGCAAGAACTTTCCGCCCGGCACGGTGGTGAAGTACTTCGAGTCGCTGGGCCTCACCTTCGGGCGTCACCAGAACGCCTTCACGAGCTTCGAGCAGACCTGCTACCAGCTTGCGTTGCCCGACAACAGCGTCGAGAAGCTTCGTCAGGCGTTCCTGTTCATGGCCGACGTGAACGGGCGGCTGATCCTCGACCCCAAGGAGATCGAGAGCGAGCGGCAGATCATCCTCGAGGAGAAGACGGCCCGCAAGTCCGGACGCCAGCGCGTCATGGAGTACATGTACACGCGGATGGCCCCGGGCTCGATCTACGGCGATCGGCTGCCCATCGGCACCGAGGAGACCATCAAGGGCGTGCAGCGCGAGGACTTCGCGGCGTACTACGACGCCTTCTACGCCCCCGGCAACTCCGCGGTCATCGTGGTGGGCGATGTCGACGCCAAGGCGGTGCAGCAGGAGATTGTCGGCTCCTTCGGCGATCTGCCCGCCAAGGCGCACGCCAAGGACCAGGATGCGGGCGTCAAGCCCTACGAGCATAGCTTCGCGGTGGTGGCCAGCGATCCAGAACTCACCCGGGCGACGGTTGGCATGATGAAGACCGGCCCCGCCCGTCCGCCGGTGACCACGCAGGCACAGCTCCGCGAGGAGTATGTCCAGTCGCTGGCGATGGGCGCGTTCAACCGCTCGCTGCAGGAGAAGGTGAGCGACGGTGCGGTGTCGTTCCTGGGTGGCATCGCCTTCGCGAGCCCCATGTCGAGCGCCATGTGGACGACCCAGGCCCAGGCCAGCGGCGAGCCGGCGCGGTGGCGGGAGATGCTGGCCGATCTGGCCGTCTGCATCCAGCGCACCCGGTTGCACGGGTTCGACGCCGCCGCCATCGAGGAGGCTCGCCGCGATCTGCTCGCCTCGGCCGAGCAGCAGGCCCAGCAGGAGCCCACGCTCCCGGCCAGGGCCCACCTCATGCGCATCAACAACGCGCTGGCCTCGGGGGAGCCCATCCGCTCGGCCGCCCAGCGGCTCGAGTCGGCCAGGTCGCTCTTGCCCTCGATCACGCCCGAGGAGTGTGCCGCCTGGTTCGCCATGGAGTTCGAGCCCTCCAAGGTCATGTTCTTCGCGCAGTTGCCGGCCACGGGCGACCTGCCCGGCGAGGCCGACCTGCTCGCCGCGGGCGAGAAGGCCTTCGCCGTCAAGCCCGAGAAGGAAGTCGCGGCCAAGCGGGCCGAGAAGTTGATGGACAAGACGCCTGCGCCGGGCACCGTGTCGGAGGCGGCCGAGCACGCGGCGTCGGCGGTGTGGTCGGCGTGGCTGAGCAACGGCGTGCGGGTGCACCACAAGTTCAACGACCAGCGGAAGAACGAGGCGACGGTGTCGATCACGCTGATCGGTGCGCCGCTGCTCGAGACGGCGCAGAACCGTGGCGTCACGTCGGCGGCGATGGTGGCGTGGGGCCAGCCCGCGACCGGCTCCTTGACGTCCAACGACATCCGCTCGCTCATGACGGGCAAGAAGGTGAACGTCGGGGGCAACTCCGGTCCCGCGGGGGTGGCGTTGACGGTGTCGGGCACGCCCGACGAGCTCGAGACGGGCATGCAGCTGGCCCATCTGCTGCTGACCGACCCCAAGATCGAGGAGGCGGCCTTCGGCCGCTGGAAGACGGCGCAGATCCAGGCGCTCGAGGGGATGGAGAAGAACCCCTCGCAGATGTTCAGCAAGCTGATGGCCAAGGCCGTCTATCCGGCGGGCGAGGTGCGGACGCAGCCGCTCACCAAGGCCCAGGTCGACGCCGTCACGCTCGAGGCCGCGCAGGCGTGGTTGACCAACCTCGTGGCCACGTCGCCCATCGAGGTCGCGGTGGTGGGGGACGTGCCCCGCGAGAAGGCGATCGAGTTGGTCGTCCGCTACGTGGGTTCGCTGCCCACGCGGGCCCGCGTGTCGAAGGAGTACCTGGCCGAGAAGCGGGCCCTGGTGCGGGAGAAGGGCCCGAAGGTGGTGGCCGAGACGATCGCCACCAAGACCGACATGGCCAACGTGATGGTGGGCTTCTACGGGCCCGACCTGACCAACCTGGCCGATGCGAGGGCGATGCAACTCGCGGCACGGGTGATCTCCAGCCGCATGGTGCAGGAGATCCGCGAGAAGGCCCAGTTGGTGTACTCGATCGCGGCGGCATCGACGCCGGGCCAGGTCTACCCGGGCTTCGGGCTCTTCCGGTCGAGCGCCCCGACCCAGCCGGGCAAGGCCGACGCGCTGGTGGCCAAGATCACCGAGATGTTCGACGCCTTCGCGGCCGAGGGGCCCACCGAGGATGAACTCAAGGTGGCCAAGGGCCAGATCGCCAACACCCTCGACGAGGCGATGAAGGAGCCTTCGTTCTGGATGGGCGAGATCGCGAGCATGACCTTCAACGACAACGACCTCGATCGCGTGCTGGCGACGCCCGCGGCCTTCGAGGCCATTTCGGCCTCGGACGTCAAGGCGGCCTTCGTCAAGTACCACGTCAAGGAGAACGCCCTGCAGGTGGTGTTGCGTCCCGCGTCGGCGGCTGAAGGTTCGCCCGCCTCGAAGTGAATCGAAGGCCCGGGGCCCGCGACGGACGGCCCGGAGGGGCCGCGGGTGCTGCATATCCTCGGTCATGCGAGCGATCGTGACCGGTCAGATCGGGATGGACAAGAAGCCCTTCATCAACGCCGCGGCGGCGTTCGGTGGCGAGCAGGGCGAGCCCCTTCACGTCTTCCACGTGGGCGACCTGATGTACAAGGAGGCCCCGGACGTGCGGCCGGGGAAGATCCTCGACCTGCCGATCAGCCGGCTCAACTCGTTGCGTCGGGCGGCGTTCAAGGACATCCTGGCCGACAGCCGCGAGATGGACAACATCGTCGTGAACACGCACGCGACGTTCCGGTGGCGTCACGGGCTTTTCTCGGCCTTCGACTACGACCAGATCGAGCAGCTCAAGCCGGACCTGTTCATCTGCCTGGTGGACAACATCGAGGTGGTGAACCACCGACTTCACGCCGAGCACGACATCGACGCGACGCTCAAGGATTGCATGGTGTGGCGAGAGGAGGAGATCCTGGCCACCGAGCTGATGAGCCGCGCGATCCCGGGCAGTCGCTTCTACATCCTGTCGCGAGGGCGTCACGCGATGACGACGCGGACGCTCTTCCGGCTGGTCTGTCGGCCGGGGATGCGGAAGGTCTACCCGAGCTTCCCGATGAGCCACGTGGTGGACATGCCCGACGTGCTGGCCGAGATCGACGCCTTCCGGGCGGAGCTGGCCGAGCACTTCATCACGTTCGATCCCGGCGACGTCGACGAGAAGCTGCTGCTCGATCGCGCCATCGCGGCGGCCAAGGACGGCAAGGACTGGCTCGACCTGGCTCCGCACTCCTTCGGCGGGAGCAAGAGCGCGGGGGCCGAGCCCATCCGCGTGCGGGTGCGGGAGGTGCTCGACATCGCCGGCGACATCGACGGCCAGATCTACATGCGGGACTTCAAGCTGGTGGACCAGTCCGACATGATCGTGTCGTACATCCCCGAACTGCCGGGGGGCATCCCCGGCCTCTCCAGCGGCGTCGAGCGCGAACTGCATCACGCCTTCGAGCACACCAAGGAGGTCTTCGTGGTGTGGAAGCCCCGCAAGGCCCCCAGCCCCTTCATCACCGAGACCGCCACCCGCATCTTCCGCAGCACGCAGGAGGCCCTCTCCTACTTCGAGGAGAACGGCTACTTCAGCGAGCGAAACCTCTTCGGCCAGTGAACTCGAGGGACGCCCGAACCACATGCCCACCGCCACCGAACCCGCCATGCGTGACGCGACAGGTCATCATCGGCTCTCCACCGACACCGACAACGGGATGCTGCTCATCATCAGCGGCCCCAGCGGCGTGGGCAAGACGACCATCACCCGGGGCGTCGAGCGATCCATCGCCGACTCGGTCTTCTCCGTCTCCTGCACCACCCGCGCCAAGACCCCTGCCGACGTCGAGGGCGTCGACTATCACTTCGTCACCGACGAGGAGTTCGAGCGCATGAAGGCCCAGGACGCCTTCCTCGAACACGCCGGCGTCTACGGCAAGAAGTACGGCACGCCCCGCGAGTGGGTCGTCGAGCAGTTGAAGCGGGGGCGGCTGGTCATCCTCGAGATCGACGTTCAGGGCGCTGCGCAGGTCAAGGCCCGGATTCCCGACGCCTTCGCCATCTTCATCCTGCCCCCCAGCGAGCAGGAGCTGCTCCATCGCCTCGAGGCCAGAAAGCGCGAGGACGGGGACCTCATCCGCAAGCGATTCGCCCAGGCCAAGGCCGAGATCGACGCGGCCCGCGCCGGGAGCGTCTACGACCGGTTCATCGTGAATCGCGACCTGCCCGAGGCGATCCGCGAGGCGGTGGACGAGGTGCTGGCGGCCCGGCGACGCAAGTCGGCCGGGCCACGGTGATCGGTCGCCTCGCCCGTCCGAACAAAAGCCGTTTGTTGCAGGGAGGAATCCGGGGGCGGGTGGCCGTATGCTACCACCCTTGGCAGTCCGTCCCGGGGCGTGTCGGGTGTCGCAACCCGACGGGCGAAGGGGGCGTAGACCAAGCCGCGTCGAGGCGTCGTGCCCGTCGCGTGGCAGTGCACGTCAGGAACAGGAACACACATGGCCGGCCGCACCAGCACGAGTTTCGGAGTCGCAGCGACGATCACGATCCTGGGAGTGCTCTCCCTGGGCTTCTTCGTCACGGCGGCGATCTTCTACAACAAGACCTTCGAGCTGCAGCGGACGGTCGAGACCCTGCAGGCCGACCAGGTGAAGGTCGTCAAGTCCGACGAGCGGAACCGCGAGGACGTCCTTTCGCTGGTCAAGGAGGCCGAGAAGGAGCGGAAGAGCCTGGTGGGCTACATGATCGACGGTCAGGCCTCGATCATGGCGCGCGTCACCGGCTCGCGTCGCGACACGGTCGCCGAGCTCACCCGCAAGCTCGAGAGCGTGAAGGGTGCGGACACCGCCTCGCTGCTCTCGCTGGTCAACGACCGCGACGCGCAGATCGCCGCCCTCGAGTCGGGGCTCCAGTCGGCCGAGGGGTCGCGGGCCCAGGCGCAGGCCGACCGTCAGAACGAGGTCGACCGCGTGAAGGGTCTTTTGGCCAGCCACCAGGCCACCATCGATGCACTCAACAAGGAAGTCTCGGCGTACAAGACCGAGGTCGAGCAGTATCGGGCCGGCGCCGACGGATACAAGGCACGCATCGACGCCTCGCTCGAGAAGGAGCGGAATCAGGCCGCCGAGACCAAGAAGCGGCTCGAGGGCCAGATCGCCAAGCTCACCGAGGACAAGCTCATCGTCGAGGGACAACTCGCCGCCCTCCGCGGCCAGCGCAACCTCGAGGCCTTCCGCGGCCGCGCCGAGGCCTCGCTCGTCGATGCCGAGGTCATCGCCCTCAACGCCGACCGTCAGGTCGTCATCGGCATCGGCGCCCGCGAGAAGGTCGTCTTGGGCATGACCTTCTCCGTCTACGCCGACGCCAACTCCATCAAGCCCGATGCCGAAGGTCGCTATCCGGCAGGCAAGGCCACGCTTGAGGTCATCTCGATCGACTCGACCAGCGCCACGTGTCGCATCACCTCCGAGGTGAAGGGCAATCCGGTGGTGAAGGGCGACGTGGTCGCCAATGCCCTCTTCGACCCCAGCAAGGTCTACAAGTTCGTCGTCTTCGGCAACTTCGACATGGACCGCGACGGCGTGGCCACCCCCCTCGAGCGCAACGATATCGAGGCCATGATCACCAACTGGGGCGGTCGCATCGAGGGAGATCTCAGCGGCGATGCCGACTTCCTCGTGCTCGGCCAGCGACCCCTCCTGCCCCCTCGGCCGGGTCAGGACGCTCCCTTCGAGGTCGTTCAGGAGTTCATCCGTCGCCAACGCGAGGTCGATCGCTACGACGCCCTCATGAAGCAGGCCGAGGCCACCGGCATCCCGCTGCTCAACGAGAACCGCCTCTACACGCTGGTGGGCAAGGCGCCCGCACGCATCGGCAATCGCTGAGTGCAGACGCGTGCCCGCTCGGGCTCGCAACAGGCTTCGTTCAACCCGATTTTCTCCCGACAACCCCGGTTCGCCGGGGTTGTTCGTTCCCGGAGCGGTCGTAACCTCCTGTCGACGCCGTGGCGAAGGTCAAGCACCTGCCCTCCCTCCTCGAGCACCCCATCGCCGCCGCGATCCGGGGCGTGATGACCATCCCGCACGTGATGGGGCTCGAGGCGGCCACCTCCGTCGCACGGGGCATGGGATCGCTCTACCCGCGACTCTCCCCGCGACGGTTCCAGCGGGCCGTCGACCATCTCGAGGTGGCCTTCCCCGACTGGACCGACCAGCAGCGGCGCGACACCGCCGTGGCCACGTACCAGCATCTCTTCCGGCTGGGAATCGAGATCCTGTTCGCGCCGCGGCTGATCACCAAGGAGGGGTTCACCCGGCACCTCGAGTTGGGCACCATCGCCCCCGCGCTCCGCGAGGTGCTTTCCGGGCATCCGTGCATCATGATCACGGGGCACTGCGGCAACTGGGAGCTCATCGGCTACGCCATCAGCATGCTGGGCTTCCCGCTGCACGCCGTGTATCGCCCGCTCGATCTGCGTCCGCTCGATGCGTGGCTGCACGAAACCCGCGCACGTCGGGGGCTGACGCTGGTGAGCAAGTTCGGCGCGGTCCGGGCCCTGCCGCCGGTCTTGGAGCGGAGGGAACTGGTGGGTCTGGTGGCCGACCAATCGGGAGGCGATCGGGGGGTCTTCACGCCCTTCTTCGGCCGCCTCACCAGCACCTACAAGAGCATCGGGCTGCTGGCCATGCAGACCAACGCGCGGCTGGTCTGCGGCACCGCCCGTCGGCTGCCCGACGAGCCCCCGCTGGTCCGGGGTCCGAGCGGCCGTTGCGCCCCGGCGACTGACCGTCGCGGGGGCATGGGGTACGTCATCGAGATGGTGGATTCCTTCGGTCCGGAGGACTGGTCGACTCATTCCGACCCCTTGTTCTACATCACGGCCCGCTACCGAAGGGCGATCGAGTTGATGGTGAGGCGTGCTCCGGAGCAGTACCTCTGGATGCACCGGATGTGGAGAGCCCGGCCGGCTCACGAGCGGCTCAACAAGCCCTTTCCGTCGCAACTGAGGGACAAGCTTGCCTCCCTGCCGTGGATGACCGCGGCGGACGTGGAGCAGGTGGTGGCCCGGAGCGAGGCGGATCGTCAGGCCATCGCCGCGGGATGCGCCAAGGCGGTGTGATCGGTCGGGCGAGGCCGATGGGCGCCTTCGCGCGGCTCGACGCCTGGGCATGCCGGGCCCGGCGGCGTGCGTACGGTCATGTCGTCCCCGGTCCCTGGAATCGTCATGAGACAGTCGCCACGCCTGCTCGACCGCCGCATCCTGATCGTCGACGACGACGCGGACATCCGCGAGTCGTTCGAGGCCGCGTTGCAGGCGGAAGGCGCCCTCACGTTGACGGCGTCGGACGGCAACGAGGCGATTCGCATCGTGAGCGAGGACCCGCCCGAGCTGGTGGTGCTCGACATGATGCTGCCCAAGCGGTCGGGGTTCCTGGTGCTCGAGCACGTCAAGGGGTACGAGGAAAGCCCGGCGGTGATCATGGTCACGGCCAACGAGGGCAAGCGTCACCAGGCCTACGCGGCGTCCTTGGGTGTCGACGAGTATCTGCAGAAGCCGGTCCCCTTGGCCACGCTCATCGACACGGCGGCGACGCTGTTGGCCCGTCGCGACGAGGTGCTGGGCATCGAGGACGACGAGGCGGAGGAGCCATCCTGATCCCATGGCACGACGACGCCGACAACTGGTGCTGGGCAGCGCAGAGCAGGGCGCGGATGGCGCGATGCGCCCGCTCGGAAGCGTGCGTCATGTGTGCGAATCGCTGGCGGACTTCAACACGGCTCCCGATGGCGCCCCCGAGAAATCGATGAGCACTCGCCGGTTGTACGGCCCGGGGTTCGTGATCGAACTTCCCGCCAGCGTCGACGTGGTGACGCAGGGCATGGTGTCGGTGAACGACGAGGATGTCGCGCTGCCCGTGCTGTTTCGGATGTGCCGTTCGCTCAAGTGGCGATTGACCGACATCGAGACGGGCATGACCTTCGGCTGAGCGCGTTTCGAGGGTCGTTCAAGGCTCGGGTTCAGCGGTCGGGCGAGTGCGGCCCGGTCCAGCGGCGCCACAGGTCGTACGCGGGCCAGCCGAGGACGAGGATGCCGCCGAAGATGGCCAATCTCGCCCACGGGGGAAGTTCTCCCGGCTCGACGGGCGCTCCGAGCGTGTCGTGCACCTGCAGGATGGTCATGCCCGCGGCGGCGGCGATGAAGGCAAGCGGGATGACGGGATGGCCGATGCACCGATAGGGGCGTTCGAGATCGGGCCGCGTGCGTCGCAGGCGGAGCATCGCGACGCCACCCAACCCGTAGAAGATCCACATGGTGAACACGAACCCGCCGGCAAGGTTCTCGAACTGCTGGAAGAAGATGGTGCACAGGCAGCTGAGCGTCAGCTGGGTCCAGAGCGCCACGTGGGGCGTCTGCCGCACGGGGTGAATGGCGCCAAGGCCCCGGAACAGCAGGCCGTCGCGGGCCTGTGCGAAGGTGACGCGGGCCCCGGTCATGATCGACGCGTGGGTGGAGCCCAAGGTGGAGAGCAGCACGAAGAGCACGACGGCGGTCGCTCCCCAGGGGCCCACGAGTCGTTGCATCGCATCGCCGGCCACGGCGGTCGACGTTCGCATCTCCTCGAGACCCAGCGCGGAGAGGTAGGCCAGGTTGACGGCGAGATACATCGCCATGAGCCCCAGCGTGCCGGCGATGAAGATGCGGGGGAGGTTGCGCTGCGGGTCCTTGACCTCGCCGGCGATCGAGCCCACGTCCGCCCAGCCGTCGTAGGTCCACAGCACCGCGCTGAGCACGGGCGCGAGCGCGAGCAGCGTTGTCGGCGAGGTCGTCGCGAGCACGGGCGGGGCGATGGTCGACGCCTGGCCGAGGAGGCCGGCGGCGGCCAGACCGGCGCAGGCGACGATCGAGAGCAGGCAGAGCACCTTGATGATGGTGAGCGCGAGGTTGACGCCGCTGCCAAGTCGCATGCCCAGCGAGTTGATGAAGGTGAGCAGCGAGAGCGTGAGGCAGACCAGCAGCACGGTGTGCCACGAGTCGCCGAGCAGGGCGTGGAACGAGGCCGCGCCCGGGAGGTTGGCGTTCAGCCACGGGACGTAGCCCGGGCCGAGCAGGGCGGCGAGATACTCGGCGAAGACGACGGCGATGCCTGCTGCCGCCAGAGGCTTGGTGATGAGCATGTAGGTCCAGCCGAAGATGAAGCTCACGCGGGGCCCCAGGCCCTCGTGGAGAAAGGCGTAGAGGCCGCCCGATCGGGGCATGGCGGCGGCCATCTCGGCGTAGGTGAGGGCCCCGAAGAGGGAGAGCAGGCCTCCCACGACCCATGCCGCGACCATCTGCCATGGGTGATCGACGTGACGGGCGATTTCGGACGGAGTCCGGTAGATTCCGCTGCCGATGGTGACGCCGACCATCACGCCCGCCGCCGCGAGAAATCCGACGGTTCGAGGGAGGTTCGGGCCGGATTCCGGGGTGCGGGTGGGCGGCATGTTCGTTACAATAGAACGAGAGTCCCTCGCGGTGCGGCGGCGCGCTGCAGGGATGCACAGCAGCGTGCCGATCTAGAACCGGTCAGCACGGTGGCAGCGCCGGATCGCCTTCCGCGTCGAAGCAACGTCGTGGCCCCTGAACCGAGGATGTCCCCATGAAGCGTCGTCATTCGCAGGTCGAATCGCTCGAGTCTCGCGTGCAGTTGGCGGCCGACTTCACCGCATCGCTTCTGGCCCCCGTGGCGGGAACCGTCATTCCGGTGGGGGTGCAGAACGTGGCCTTGGTGAGCGTGCTCAATGCGGGCGACGAGTCGCCCCGCGAGGTTCCCATCGGGCTTGCGCTCTACGCCAGTGCCGATGACACCCTCGACCCCGCGGGCGATCTGCTGCTTGGCGCCAGGACGCTCTCGCGCATGTCGGCGGGCGAGTCCGAAGTCGAGGACATCGAGTACGTCCTGCCGGCGGGCATTACGCTGGGCGGCGCGTACAAGCTGTACGCCAAGGTCGATCACGTCGCTCGCATCGTCGAGAACGACGAAACGAACAACACGAGCGATCCCGTGGCCGTGATCTTCGGCAGTGCGGGTGGCGGCGGCGGCGGCGGCGGTGGTGGCGGTGGTGGCGGGGCGGACCTGACCGTCTCGGTCGCAACGCCCGCGCTCCCGCTCGTCCGTGGCGCGGAAGGCAAGGTCTTCGTCAACGTCGCCAACATCGGCACTGCTTCGACATTCGCACCGGTGGTGGTCGAGGTCTTCGTGCGAGCCGGCGAGTCGCCCAACCCCGCGACGGACATTCGCCTGGGGTCGCGCACCTTCCTGGCCCTGAGCCCCGGTGGTGCGGAGGTCGAGGACATCGAGTTCGTCGTGCCCGCCAGCGTGGCGGCAGGCACCCGCGCCATCTACGCCGTGATCGATCGCGATGGCGCCGTGGGCGAAGGCGACGAGTCCAACAACACGTCGGGCGCTGTCAACGCCACGTTCGCCACGGGTTCCGGCGGCGGTGACGATGGCGGCGAAGGCGGCGGCGGTGATGACGGCGGCGGAGACGACGGCGGCGAAGGCGGTGGTGGTGGTGGTGACGATGGCGGCGAAGGCGGCGGCGGCGGTGATGACGGCGGCGGAGACGACAACGGCGGCGGTGGCGATGACAACGGCGGCGGCGGTCGCCCGGCCGGCATCGACTTGGGCACCTCGCTCGTGACGCCCGCGGCTCCATTCGTGCTGGGCACCGAAATCAAGATCTACGCGTCGATCTTCAACAACGGCCTGACCTCGTCCACGACGCGAACCAGCGTCGATGTCTTCATGATGGCAGGCGAGACGCCCAACCCCGCCACCGATCGACTCGTCGGCACGCGCCTGATTTCGACGGTCAGCGCCGGCGAGAACGAGAGCGAGGACATCAAGATCGTCTTCCCGGCCGGCACCCCCGTCGGTCAGTACCGCCTGTACGCGGTGATCGATCGCGCGAACCGCGTCGTCGAGGCCGACAACGCCAACAACGTTTCGTCGCCCGTCACCGTGACGCTCAGTCCCGGCGTGCGCGACATCAGCGGCCAAGTCAGCCGCTCCATCGCGCCCGCGTCCGTGGTGCAGGGTGCGGCCATCGCCAAGTCGTCCGTGGCGTTCACCTTCTCCAACAGCGGCACCGCCAACTTCGATCGCTCCTCGGTCGCGATGCTTCGTGCATACCTGCGTCCGGTGGATGCGACCGACGGGGCGAACGACATTCCCGCCAGCGATGCGAGCCGCGAGTCGCTGTCGAGTCTGACGCGGGGCAAGTCCAAGTCGAAGGAGCTTCGCCTGAAGCTCTCGCCCACCGTGCCGACGGGCGAGTACGAACTCATCGTCAAGCTCGATGACGGCGCCTCGGTCAGCGAGATCGACGAGTCGAACAACACGCTCCGCACCGGTCGTCGCATCCGCATCGATGCGCCGACGGTCGACCTCTCGCTCGTGACGCCCGTCTTCACGGCCTCGCCGCGGATCGGGCAGCCCGCTCGCGCCTCGGTCACGCTCACGAACCTCGGCAACAGCGGGTTCAAGGGCACGTCGACGATCCAGTTCTTCTACGTCGATGCCGAGGGCGTCGAGACCGCCGCGTCGACGCTCATCTCGCGTCGCCTCGACCTCAAGCCCGGCAAGACGCAGAAGTTCGATCGCGTGGCGATGCTGGCAGCGCCGACGACGCCGGGCGAGTGGACGCTGGTGGCCCGCGCTGGCGGCGCGGTCTCGGACATCAACGCGGGCAACAACACCGTGACGGTTCGGACGTTCACGGTGTGAGCGGGGGCTCGGGGGGTTCTTGTGCCCTTCGAGTGGCCCTCGCCCTCCCCACGGGTTTCCCTCACCCGCTGCGCGGGTTCGATCACCCGCGGCAACTGTCTCGCCCTCCGGGCGGCGTGCGTGCGGGTGGGTCCTCGAGGCCTCTCGCGTGCCGGGGTGAGGCGTGCCGTGTTCAGAACGGACGCTTGGTCGGGTTGACGACCATGTTGTCGCGGCCGAGCACCAGCAGGTCGGCGATTTCGACGGCTTCCTGGAAGCTCTCGCCGGCCTGCGTGACGTCGATGGAAAACGGCGGGGCCTTGCCTTGCTCGAGGAACTCTTGCGTGGGGATGGCGTCGCCGCAGATCAGCGTGGTGTGGCGTGGTTGGCTGATGAGCAAGCCGCAGAGGCCGGGCGTGACGCCGGGCAGCGGGAAGAGATCGACGTTCTCGGCGAGGTGATCGGGGGCGGGGCGGCATCGCTGCAGGATGGCCAGATCCTTCTTGAGGACCTCGAGCAGGTCGCCTTGATCGCCGGTCTGCGTGAGATGCTTGGCTTTCTGGGCCAGGTGCACGCCGGTGGTTTCGCGTTCCTGTTCGGCGATGAGCCACTCCGCGCCGTCGAAGGCCTCGATGGCACGCCTGCAGTCGGGGTGGAACTGCGTGAGAAAGACGTGGGTGATGTCTGCCAGTCGCATGTTGACCCGTTCGCCCAATCGTGCGGCGAGGGCCTGGGCCGGAAGTCCGGGGTCGACCAGAATGCGGGCGTTGCCCGTGGTGATGAGCGTGGTGGTGGCGTGTCCGGTGCGGACGGGCGAACGCTCGCCCCACAGGGGATTGGCCGCGAGCGTGCCGATGGAGATGATGCGAACCTGCATGTGGATCAAGGGTACGGGGTGGCGGCGATGCGGCGGAAGCGGTCAGCGGCGCAGGTCGCGCCACTTGGTGACGGCCTCGGGCTCGCGGGGGTAGAAGGCCTCGAGAAGCACGGGGTCGACGGGTGCTCTCGTCGAGGCGACTCGGGCCACGGCAACAGCGTCGAGGATGGGCGTGGCGAGCGCGATGCCCAGCCGCCTCGCTTCGGTCGCGAATGACTCGGGCAGGAACCGATCGGCCACCAGCGTGCCGATCTCCGCGTTGGCGAGGCACGAGGCGTCTGCCACGCTGCCATCGTCGATGGGTTGTCCGGACGCATGGAAGCGAGCGACGAAGGCGGTGTCTCGCTTGCTGGCCAGCGCGACGGCGAAGGGATGACCGGGCGAGACCGCACGGGCGACGGCATGCGCCGTGGGCACGCCCACGCATGCGGCGCCGGTGCCTTCCGCGACGAACTTGGCGACGGTCACCGCGACTCGCACCGCGGTGTAGCCGCCGGGACCCGTCGACACGGCGATCAAGCCCAAATCCCGAGGCGTCAGGCCGGCCTGCGACATGGCGCGAGCCACGGCCGACATGAGTTGGTCTTCATGCACCGCCTCGGGGTCGATGTCGGCGCGGGACAGCAGGCGGAGATCCGCCGTGAGCACGGCCACGCCGGGCTTGACGGGCGACTCGGGCGTCCATGCCGACGGATTGCTCGTCTCGATGGCGAGAGTGTGCTTGGCCATGCGGGGGCCGGGGCGGCATCAGCGGCCGCGGGTGGGCATCTTGCCGAAGAGCCGCTTGGGCGGAAGCTTGGTGGGAACGACGCCGCCGGGGAACTTGGAGGCGTCGAGCTTGGCGTCCGGGGGCGGCACGGAGAGGTTGGCGACCGCCGCGGCGCGGGTGATGGCGGGGGCCTTGGGGGCCGCTTCCGGGGCCTCGGGCGCGTTGGCGAGGCGGAGGCCGCCGGCCTGCCGTTCGTCGGGGTTGCGCCATCCGGGCGGCGGGTCCGAGGACTGGAAATCCGGATACTCCATCTTCGGGATTTCCTTGTTGATGAGCAGTTCGATGCTCGTCAGCAGTTCGCCCTGATCCGGAGTCACCAGCGCCCAGGCGATGCCCTTGCGGCCGGCGCGAGCGGTGCGGCCGATGCGGTGGACGTAGACCTCGGGGTCTTCGGGGAGGTCGTAGTTGATGACGTGCGAGACGTCGTCGACGTCGATGCCGCGAGAGGCCAGGTCGCTGGCGACGAGCACGGAGAGGTCGCCCGAGCGGAGGCGCTGCATGACCTGGTTGCGCTTGCCCTGGGGCATGTCGCCGTGAATGGCGTACGCGTCGATGCCGTGCTTGTTGAGCAGGGTGGTGAGTTCGTCGACGACGCGCTTGAGGCGACAGAAGACGACGGTCAAGGCCGGTTCCTCGTGCTTGAGGAGGTGCACGAGGAGGCGTCGCTTGTCCCACTGGTTGACGGTGAGGTAGTGCTGCTCGACGAGACTGACGGTGAGCGAGCCGCTGGCGACGACGACCTTCTCGGGGTCGCGCATGAACTTGCGGGCGAGGCGCTCGATGTCAGGCGAGATGGTGGCCGAGACGAAGACCGTCTGGTGGGCGTGCTTGATCCGCTCGAGGATCTTGCGGATGTCGTCGCGGAAGCCGATGTCGAGCATGCGATCGACTTCATCGAGGATCGCGAAGCGGACGTTGTCGAAGTGGATGAGCCCGCGCTCGAGCATGTCCATGACGCGGCCGGGGGTGCCGACGAGGATCTGATTCGCGCCCCTTTGGAGCTTGCCGGCCTGGGTGCGGATGGCCTGGCCGCCGAAGAGGCACACGGGGCGGATGGGCGTGAAGCGGCCGAGGTCCTCGATTTCTCCGGTGATCTGGATGGCCAGTTCGCGGGTGGGAGCGAGGATGAGGGCCTGGAAGGGCTTGTCCTTGTCGAGACCGTGAAGGAGGGGCAGCGAGAAGGCGGCGGTCTTGCCGGTGCCCGTCTTGGCCTGGCCGAGGATGTCGCGGCCGGACATGATCGCGGGGATCAGCATGGCCTGCGTCTTGGTGGGACGCGAGAAGCCGCACTCGGTGCATCCCTTGAGGACGCTGTTGCGCAGGCCGAGCGACTCGAAGGTGGAGGTTTCGTCGAAGATCTCGCCCTTGCCGTGCGGGGCGTGCACGGGACGGGAGTCGGCGGCAGGGTCGAGGGCGGTCTCGGCGGCGGCGGGGGCCTGATCGGCGGACTGCTGGGGTTCTTCGCTCGTGGGGGCGTCGTGGGGATCAGTCGTCATGGAGGGCGTCGCCTGGTCGTCGTGAGGGGCCCGCCCGGTCCGCCGCGCTCGAGCGCGGAACGAATGGGCGTCGACCCGCGGGCGTGCGGGGGGCTTTGGAGGAAGTGGGGCCGCGTCTTTCAATCCTCGCGGCCGCGCGCCGACATGAGACCCCTTGGTCGCCCGAATCCGGCGGTCGTGGCCTCAAGGCCTCTCCCCGGACGACGTGATAGTAGGGATGGTGGATGAGGCGTGGATGGACGGTGGGCGTCCGGGCCGGGGTCGGCTCGCCGGGTTGCTCGTGGCGGGCGCCATCGCACTGGGTGCGGCGATACGCTCCCACCGCGTGGCACGGCGTCGAACCAAGACAACAACCACCTCGGCAGCCACTTCGGTGGTCCGAAACGGCATCCGCACGGGACGGAAGATGGCCTCCGAGGCCCCGCCGCCGTTGCAGTTCGACGCCTCGGGCATGGCGGTGCCCACCTTCTCGCTTCCTTCGCCGGCGGCGAAGGTGTACGTGGGAGACTGCCGCGAGGCGTTGCCCCGGATCGCGGAGGTCAAGCGTCAGAAGGTGGACCTGGTCTTCGCGGATCCGCCCTTCAACTGGAACCGCGGGTACGACGCGTGGAACGACTCGATGCCGGTGAAGGAGTATCTCTCCTTCACGTACGAGTGGCTCGACCTGTGCATCGGCGGGCTGCGACCGGGCGGGAGTCTGTGGGTGAACATCCCGGACGACTGGGCGGCGGAGATCGTGGTGCACCTCAAGGGGCGTGGCCTCTCGATGCGCAACTGGTGCATCTGGCACTACCGCTTCGGGCAGAACACCACCGAGCGGTTCATCAACAGCAAGGTGCATGCGCTCTACTTCGTGAAGCCCGGGGGCGAGGCAACGTGGAACCCGGGCGAGGTGCTGGAACTTTCGGACCGGGCGTCGACGTACTTCGACCCCAGGACGCTGGAGAAGAAGGACGGCATGCCCGCGGGCAAGCGGGTGCCGCTGGACGTGTGGTACGGGCAGTACTTCGGGCGGGTGCAGGGGAACAACCTCGAGCGTCGCAACTACCACGACAACCAACTGCCGGAGGCGTATCTCAATCGCGTGATCCGCTCGACGAGCAACGAGGGCGACGTGGTGCTCGACCCCTTCCTGGGCAGCGGCACCACGGGCGTAATGGCTCACGCGCTGGGGCGCAGGTTCATCGGCACCGAGTATTCGCCCGTGAACGCCCGCAACGCCGTGGAGCGGATGAAGCGAGGGCCGGTGCGCACCTATGACGAGGTGACGAGTTCGGCGATCTTCAAGGCACGCCGCGCGAAGGCGGACACGCTGGAGCGGATCGCGTCGAAGGTGGAGATGGCGACGGAAGGGTGAGGCGGACCCTCGCATGTTCGCGCACGCCAGCCCGCTTCGGGCGTCCCTTGGTTGAGCCGGGGTGCGCAGCCCGGCTTTGCGGGCAAGCCCCCGGCAACACGGTCTTCATGATTGCTGCCATCTGCCTCCCTTGACCCAACACTCGGGTACACTCCTTTCATGCCCGAGGGGACCCCGTTCGGCGATCTGCCCACGCCCGATCCCGATGCCACCCGTGGCGGCGGGCCGCCCCTGTCGCCCCCGCCGGGCGAGCGTCCCGGCGACTTCATCGGCCCGTACAAGCTGCTCGAGGCCATCGGCGAGGGCGGCTTCGGCGTGGTGTACCTTGCCGAGCGTCGCGAGCCGATGGTGCAGCGGGTCGCGCTCAAGATCATCAAACCGGGGATGGATTCCAAGGCCGTGGTGGCCCGCTTCGAGCAGGAACGCCAAGCGCTGGCGGTGATGGACCATCCCAACGTCGCCAAGGTGCTCGACGGGGGCGTGACGCCCGCGGGCCGGCCCTACTTCGTGATGGAGCACGTGAAGGGCGAGCCCATCACGGCCTTCGCCGATCGGCACACGCTGGACCTGCGAGAGCGCCTCGAACTCTTCATCCCGGTGTGCGAGGCGGTGCAGCACGCGCACCTCAAGGGGATCATCCACCGCGACCTCAAGCCCAGCAACATCCTGGTGGCCTCGGTGGGCGGCGACGCGAGCGACGAGGGCGTCACGAGCAAGGGCCTGCTCGTGAAGGTGATCGACTTCGGCGTGGCCAAGGCCGTGAGCCACACGCTGACGGAGAAGACGATCTTCACGGAGCGAGGGCAGATCATCGGCACGCCCGAGTACATGAGTCCCGAGCAGGCGGAGATGGGGGCCATCGACGTCGACGCCCGGACGGACGTCTACTCGCTGGGCGTGGTGCTGTATGAACTGCTCAGCGGACTGTTGCCCTTTGACGCCAAGACGCTGCGGAGCGCGGGGTACGCCGAGATCCAGCGGATCATCCGCGAGGTGGACCCGCCCAAGCCGAGCACGAAACTGAGCACGGCCGACGACCTCGCAGGCGCCGACATCGCCAAGGCCAGGCAGACCGAGCGGGAGCGGATCGCGAGAGAACTGCGGCGGGAACTCGAGTGGATCCCGATGAAGGCGCTGCGCAAGGACCGCCGCGAGCGGTACGAGACGCCCGGCGACCTGGCGCAGGACGTGAGGCGGTACCTCAAGGGCGAGCCGCTGGAGGCGGGTCCCGAGAGCGCGACGTACCGGCTCAGGAAGACGCTCAAGAAGCACAAGGGACCGGTGGCGGCGGTGGCGGCGGTGATGGTGGCGTTGGTGGCGGGGTTCGGGACGGCGCTGTGGCAGGCGCGGGAGGCGGCGAGGCAGCGGGATGCCGAGAAAGAACGCGCTGAACAACTCAAGAAGGTCTCCGAGTTCCAGTCGCAGATGCTCGCGCAGATCGACACGACCAAGGCGGGTGTGGACCTGATGGCCGACGTGCGAGAGCGGTTCGCCGAGGCGATGGAGAAGGCCGGCGTGCCGGAGGCGGAGCGTTCCACGCAGGCCAAGTCGCTGGGCGATCTGCTCATCCGCGTCAACGCCACCGATGCCGCCGCGGCGATGATCGACCGCACGATCCTGAAGCCCGCGATCAAGACCATCGACGATCAGTTCAAGAACGACCCCGTGACGGATGCGAGTTTGCGGCAGGCGCTGGCGGATCTGTACCGCAGCATCGGGCTGTTTGAAGCGGCGTTCCCGCTGCAGGAATCGGCGTTGGCCACCCGCCGCCGCGTGCTGGGGGAGGAGCACCCCGACACGCTCGGCTCCATCAACAACATGGGCGCCCTGCTGAGGGCCCAGGGCAAGCTCGATCAGGCCGAGCCCTACTACCGCGAGGCCCTCGAGAAGTTGCGCCGCGTGCTGGGGGAGGAGCAC
>CAIYWI010000070.1 GCA_903929885.1 uncultured Phycisphaerales bacterium | reverse complement strand
GGCAAGATCGGTCTCTTCGGCGGTGCAGGCGTCGGCAAGACCGTCGTCATCCAGGAGATGATCGCCCGCGTCGCGAAGAACTTCGGCGGCTACTCGGTCTTCGCCGGCGTCGGCGAGCGCACCCGCGAGGGCAACGACCTCTGGCGTGAAATGAAGGAAGCCGAGTACACCGACGAGAAGGGCAACAAGGCGCACGTGCTCGACAAGGTCGCGATGGTGTTCGGCCAGATGAACGAGCCCCCGGGCAGCCGTCTCCGCGTGGCCCTCTCGGCCCTCACCATGGCCGAGGAGTTCCGCGACGCATCGGGCAAGGAAACCCTGATGTTCGTCGACAACGTCTTCCGCTTCACGCAGGCGGGGTCCGAGGTGTCGGCGCTTCTGGGCCGCATGCCCAGCGCCGTGGGTTACCAGCCCACCCTCTCCACCGAGATGGGCGCGCTGCAGGAGCGAATCACCTCGACCAGCAAGGGCGCCATCACCTCGGTGCAGGCCATCTACGTCCCCGCCGACGACCTGACCGACCCGGCCCCCAGCACGACCTTCGCGCACCTTGACGCCTTCATCGTGCTCAGCCGCGGCATCGCCGAGAAGGGCATCTACCCGGCCGTCGATCCGCTGGCCTCCACCAGCCGCATCCTCGACCCGCAGATCCTCGGCGAGCGCCACTATCGCGTCTCGCGTCGCGTGCAGACCATCCTCCAGCGCTACAAGGACCTGCAGGACATCATCGCGATCCTCGGCGTCGACGAACTGAGCGAAGAGGACAAGCTCACCGTGAGCCGCGCCCGCAAGCTCGAGCGATTCCTCAGCCAGCCCTTCCACGTCGCCGAGCAGTTCACTGGCTTCAAGGGCGTCGACTCGCCCCTCGAGGCGACCATCGACAGCTTCGAGCGCCTCTGCAACGGCGAGGGCGACGATCTCCCCGAGGGCGCGTTCATGTACGTCGGCACGCTCGACGACGCCAAGGCCAAGGCCGCCAAGATGGCCCAGGGCTGATCGCCCGCAACGCTCAACGCACCACAAGGGCCCGGCCTCGCGCCGGGCCCTGTTCATTGGTCGTCGCATCACTGCCTCGTCGGGTCGCACTCGACGCGGGTCAACGCCTCCACGCCACCGGGAAGCGCCGGCCCGAGCCGAACGCCACGGACGTGACCTTGAGCGCGATGGCGGCCTGACGACGCTTGTACTCGGAGAGATCGATGAGCCGCACCACGCGGTGCACCGTCGCCTCGTCAAAGCCCGCGGCGACGATCGCCGCCGGCTCGAGCCGCTCCTCGACGTACCGCTCCACGATGCCGTCGAGCACGTCATAGGGCGGGAGCGAGTCCTGATCGGTCTGGCCCGGTCGGAGTTCCGCGCTGGGCGCCTTGTCGATCGACCGCTGCGGAATGGGCGGCTCGGCCAACCCGATCGCGGCGTGGTTGGCGTTGATCCACCGCGACAACCGGTAGACCCGCGTCTTGGTCACGTCGGCAAGCACGGCCAGGCCGCCGTTCATGTCGCCGTAGAGCGTGCAGTACCCCACCGCCAGTTCCGACTTGTTGCCCGTGGTGAGCACCAGCGAACCCGTGCGATTCGAGAGCGTCATGAGGAGCGTGCCGCGGATGCGAGACTGGAGATTCTCCTCGGCCAAATCGGGAAGCCGCTCGCCGAGTTTCGCCTCGCCCGCGTTCGCGAGCAGGCCGTCGGTCATCGCGCGTGCGCCTTCGAATCCGGGTTCAATGGGCGTCACGTGGCACGGGCACCCCAGTCGCCGCGCCGATTCGATCGCGTCCTCGATCGAGTGGCTGCTGCTGTAGACGCTGGGCATCGCCACGCCCGTCACGCCTTTCGACCCCGGCAGGCCCTTCAACGCGACGTGGCCCAGCACCAGAGTGAGCGCCGAGTCGATGCCTCCAGAGAGCCCCAGCAACGCCCCTCGAAAGCCGGTCTTGAGGAAGTAATCGCGGATGCCCAGGCACAACGCGTCGAACAGGTCCGCTTCGGGCTCGCGATCGGCACGCTCGCCCGCGGACGCAACGTCGCCCACCGCCACCGGCCCCTGGTCGCGAAAGGGATCGCCGTCCGCCAGCATCTCGCCCGCGGGCCCATAGGCGAAGGCGTGGCCGTCGAAGATCAACTCGTCGTTGGCGCCCAGTTGATTGACGCTCGCCACCGTGATGCCGTGGCGCAGCGCGTGCCCTCGCACGATCTCGCGGTGCTTGTGGCGCTTGCCGGCGACGAAGGGGCTTGCGCTGGGGCTCACGATCACGCGCGCGCCCGCCGCCACCAGTTCGGCCACCGGATCGGCCGCGCCCGCGTATCGGGCTGCGAAGCCCGCGTCTCGCCCGCCCCAGAGGTCCTCGCAGATCGCCAGCCCCACCTTCATCCCGCCGACATCGATGACCAGCGGGGTCGTGCCCGGCTCGAAGTAGCGGTCCTCGTCGAAGACGTCATAGGTGGGCAGCAGCCGTTTGCGATAGACGGCGACCTCGCCCGACGCGAGCCGCACGCGAAGCGCGTTGGCGATGCCGCCACCGGGCAGTCGCACCGGCAGGCCCACCACGGTGGCGATGCCGGGAATCGAGTCCTGCAACTCGCGACACGCCCGCTCGCAGCGTTCGACGAAGCCGCCTTGGAGCAAGAGGTCGCGGGGCGGATAGCCGCACAAGGCCAGTTCGGGGAAGACCGCCAAGGTCCCGCCCACGGCGGCGGCATGCCGAGCCCGCTCGGCGATGGCGCGTGCGTTGGCGTCGAGCGAACCCACCACGGGGTTGAACGGGCACAAGACGATGGGATGGCGGGCGGACATCGGCGGCGGCATCGTATTCGATACCCGACCGACTTGGAGTGCGGCGACGGCTCGGGGACGAGGCGGTCCCGAACGATTCGGCCCTCAGGGATCAAAACGGCTCAGCGGTTGAGCATGGTGGCCGCCTGCACCACCAGCCCGCGAGTGATGCACGACATCGCCGCGGCGGCGTACTCGGCCTCGTCCTGAACCAGCAGCCCGACGTCCTCCCCTTCCTCGGCCATCGCGACGCAATGCGCCAAGGCGGCGATGGCCTCGTCGGAATCGGGCAGTTGATCGACGGGCCCCGAAACCGCGACGACCAGGATCCGCTCGGGCTCGGCGACGCACGCCGACTCGAAGCCGATGCGGAGCAGGTCGGCCCGCGTGACGGCCGCGAGCTGCTGGTGGCTGTCCCAGCGGTGCAGCACCGTCTGCGAGCAGCGGCATGACGAATCGGCATCAAGCGCCACCGCGATGATTCGCGAGCCGAAACCCGGCTCGTGCGCCACCGCCGTCGACCGTGGCGGCTCGACTTCGCACGCCACCGCTTCGGGAATGGTCTCGCCAGACCCCGCGCCCGCCACCATCACGGGTTCGAGCTTGAGTGCCGCGGGACCGGACGCCGTCGACGAGGGCGCCAGCGTGGTGCCGGCTCCGCCGAGGGGCGCCAGCATCTGCAGGGCGATCAGGCCGACCATCGCCGCGGCCGTGACGCCCACGACCAGCCGCCACCCGCGGCGTCCACGGTGCTCCGAGCGAAGCGACGCGTGAACCGCCTCACGATTGGCGACCGCCCGGGCGAACGAGAACGTCCCCGAAGCGTCTCGAGGATCCAAGGGCGAAGAGGCCGGAGCGCGGCCATCGCGGGCGAAGTCGGGCCGCAACGCCGCTTCCGACTCGAGACGCTCGATCTCGTGCGCCATCCGCAGCAGTGATTCGATTCGTTCCCGATCCATGGCAACGGCCCCGATTCCAAGCGTCCCGACAGCGTGCGGGCTCGCACGCTTTGGTCATTCACGTCCATCCGACCCGCGTTCGGTCGATTCCCGGCGATGCCCCAAACCGGCCAGAAACCGCCGGATCTTCTCGAACGCCGCCTGTTTCCGGGCGTTGAGCGTGCTGGCGGCGACCTTGAGGTCCTTGGCGATCTCCCGGTCCGACGCCCCGGAGGCCGTCGCCCTCATGATCCCGCGTTCCTCGTCGGTGAGCACCGCGTCCTCGCCCTGCTCGCGAAGGCAGCGGCGCACCGCCGTGAGCAGTTCGGATGCCGCGGCTTCAAAGTCGGGCGACGAGGCGTCGGGGGTTGCCCCCTCGAAGACGTCGGGCATCAACTTCTCGGGCCTCGAAGCGGTTCGCAGCCACTGGAGCCACATCTTGTACGCCACGGCGTAGATGAAGGTGGTGATGGCCGAACGAGCGGGGTCGTAGCGTCCCTTTTGAAGCGAATCCCACGAAGCCAGCCACGTTCGCTGCGACAGGTCGTCGGCGAGTTCGACGCGGCCGGAGGCACGCTCGAGGAACAGACGGTGGATGCCGGGGGCAAGCCGCCGATGGATCGACTCGAACGCGGGGCGATCGCCCTTGGCCGCCAGGGCGGCCAGTTCAGCCAGCGAATCGGGTTCGCGGAGCGGCTTGGAGGCCGAACCCGCTGGAGGCGCGACGCCACGCTCGCGTCGAGGCGCGGGCGTCTTCGAGCCGGGCTGCTCGCTGGTGCTCACCGGAGCGGACTGTAACGCGATCGACATTGGATCTCCCCGGAGCCCTCGCCCCGACGCCCACGGTGATTCACGAACGGCCTGCGGGCGATCGGCCCAAACCCGCCGCTCGCCGTCGCTTGCATCCGTGAAGCGACGCCTCCCGGCTGCGACGGTTCCACGAAAAAGGCCCACGCCGGGGGCGGCATGGGCCTGAATGCATCGATTCCAAGGGGCGTCGCGATCGACCGCCGACCGTGCTTACTTCTTCTCGCCCGCGGCATCGGGGGCGACGCTGGCGACGTACTTGGGCTGCACATCGCCCTTCTCGGTCTTGGCCATCTGCACGATCACCGCGGCCTTCGAGGCGTTGCGGTTCTTGTCGATGGTGATCGAACCCGTCACGCCGGGGAAGCCGCTGGTGCCCGCGAGCACGTCGCGGACGTCCTTGCCGCCCAGCGACGCGGCCTTGCGGAGCGCGTCGGCGAGCAGGTTGGCTGCGTCATAGCCCAGGCCGCCGAGGGCGTCGGGCATCTGACCGTACTTCTTCTGGTACTTGTCGACGAAGTCCTTCATGTCGGGCTGATCGGGAGCGGAGTGATTGGAGTAGTACGAGCCCACGATCGCGTCGCCGGCGATCTTGCCGAGCTGCTCGCTGTCCCAGCCGTCGCCGCCGAGCAGGGGCACCTTGATGCCCTTCTTGCGGGCCTGGATGGCGATGGCCGCGCCGTCGGTGTAGTAGCCGGGGACGAGGAGCACATCGGGGGCCGCGGCGGCGATGGCGGAGAGTTGGGCGGAGAAGTCCTGATCGCCTCCGCTGTAGGCCTGATCGATGACGATGGAGCCGCCCATCTTCTTGAAGGCCTTGGTGAACTCGTCTCGAAGGCCCTTGCTGTAGGCCTGCTTCTGGTCGTAGAGGATGCCGGCCTTGTCGAGCTTGAGATTCTCCTTGACGAACTTGGCGAGGGCGAAGGCCTGGAAGTCGTCGGTGAAGCAGACGCGGAAGACATAGTCCTTGCCCATCGTCACGCGCGGGTTGGTGCTGCTGGGCGTGATCATGGGCACGCCGTACTGCTGACACACCGCGCCGCCGGCGATGCTCAGGCTGCTGGCGACCTCGCCCAGCACGGCAACGACCTTGTCGCTGGAGATGAGTCGGGTGACGGCCTTGCCGGCTTCGCCGCTGTCGCCCTTGGTGTCGTAGGTGATGAGTTCGATGGGCCGGCCGTTGATGCCGCCCTTGGCGTTGATCTCCTCGATGGCGAGGCGGATGCCCTTGTCGGTCGACTGTCCGAAGGTGGCTTCGGAGCCGGTCATGGAGCCGTAGTGGCCGACCTTGATGGGCTCGGCGACACGGGGGGCCATTCCACCGAGCATGGCGCCGCAGGCCATGGCAAGGGCTGCTGCACCGAGCATGGCGGCGCGACGAGACAGACGGCCAAGGGGACGGTCGTTCGAGCGTTCGATCATCGTGTGGATCTCGCTGGGTGTGGGGATGCTGCTCGCCGGGCCCCGGGCCCGGTGCGGCCCATCATACGACGTTGCCGCGGGCCGCAGGGCCGGCGAGTTCGCCCATGTGAGACGCCTTGAGGCCCCACTGGTTCCCGGCGTGCCACGGGCGTTCGCGACCGCCTCTCAGAAGAAGTCGCAGAACCCCTGCCCGCCGTGACCCGCGAACAGGCGGGAGGCCGCATCGAGCGAGGCCTCGTCGCCCGCGAGCCGGCCGACGATGGCGAGCGACCTGGGTGAGAACTGGCCGCTGTACAACTGCGCCAACCCGCTGATGGTGGTCCGGAGCAGTCCCTGACCGCCGCGGACGATGGTGGCCCTTCCGTCCCGCACGTCGAGCACCCATCGCCCGGCGTTGGCGGGCAGCAGCGGATCCTCGACCTCGAGGTGGAGTTGGACCTGCTGACCCTGCGGATACCCGCGTTGCGTCATGGCATGCTCGAGATGCACGATGCGGAGCATCCAGTAGTCGTGGAAGCGGATCGAAAGATGTCGAGGCTCGTCAAGCAGCGTGAAGAGCGGGTGGATCGCGCCGGCTCGCACGATGAGGTCGTTGGCCATGGATCCGAACTGGCCGAGGAAGTGAAGGAGCGCCTCGGCCGCCACGGGCGTGCAGGCGACGAGGTCGGACAGGTGCAGATCGTGACGCCCCGAGGGGAGTTGCTCTTGTCGAATGAACACGTAGCCGCCGATGCCTCCCTCGAGCGAAGGATCGTCGACGACGAAGCCCTCGTGCTTGCCGGTGCGAGGATGAAAGACGCGTTGCCACATGTAGTCGCTGCGGTCGAGCGCGCCGTCGGCGCGGGCCACGCCGCGATGCTGACAGGCCTTGACGCCGGCCACGTCGGCCTCCGTGAACCTTCGGACAGGCGTCGGCAACCGGCGCGCGGGCAGGTACGCGACCGGAAAGCGGTGTTCGCAGTGCTGCCCGGCCTGCTCGTAGCCCACGCGGCGGTAGAGCCGCGAGGCGGCGGGGTACAGACTCGACAAGGGCGTGCCCTGCGCGTGCAGCTCGCGGAGGATGCCGCTCATGAGGGCGACGGAATGGCCGCGGCCGCGATGCTCGGGGGCGACGCTCACGCCCGCCACGCCCGTCATGGGCACCGACCGACCGCCGAAGAACTGCCCCATGGGCAGCACGCCGCCCGCGGCGAAGACCTCGCTCCCATCGGCCACCACGCGGAGGTGTGGCGTGCCGAACTTGTTGACCAACCAATCGCGACACGGCTCGGCGGGACTGCCGAAGGCGATGGAGGTCATCCGAACGACGGCATCGAGATGGATCGGGACGTCAAGCGTCGAGTAGGAGTCGGGCACCGTCGAGGGTATTCGTGGGGGGACGCGTCACAATGGGCGAACCTCGCGGGATGCAACGCCCCCGAGTGGTCGCATTTTGGACTTTTGTGGCCGCCCCCCTGCCGGATGGACGATAGAACCCGGGATGTCATCGCTCGGAGGGACCAACCCGGTCACCGCGGCGGCCATCGCCGCCGCGGCCCAACAGGCCACGACGGCAGGGGCCAAGGCCGATGCGTCTCGCAAGAGAGCCGACCGCCCGGGCCCGAAGCGCGGCCAGGACGAGCTGATCATCGCCCCCTCCACGGTCGAGGAGCGGCAGGCCATCAAGGCGTTGGCCGACAACTCGCAGGAGCAGGCGCACGAGGACCATCAGGAGCACGAAGGCGAGCACCCGCCCCACAAGCCGCTCGACCTTGAGGGTTGAGCGGCCGCGCCGGGAAAGGTCTCCAATCCCCCATCGCCCACCCTTACACGCCACGAACTTGCGGCGAATCCTCGCCGCGGAGGCATCGGCGGGGGGCGGCATCGACGAAAGCAAGGGCCGTCAAGGCCTATAGTTTGACGTCCCGGACAGGATCGGCCGGGGCACAAGGTTGCCAGTGCGTACGGGCAGCCCTGTTCGTTGAATCGGTCGAGACGTCGCGCGGCGCGTGTGCCGCGAGGCGAACGACCTCCCCCGAAGCGCCCTGGAGCGTGCGTGGCGGACCCGGCGAGGCGACGAGCCCGGCGGGTGTGGTCGATCCCGACGCATGCTGGTGTCGCTGACAGTGAAAGGCAGTCGAATGGCGAATCAACTCGTTCAGGACCTCATCGAAGCCGGCATCCACTTCGGCCAGCGGGCCAGCGGCTGGAACCCGCGGATGCAGCCGTACATCTACGGCAAGCGCAACGGCATCCACATCATCGACATCAAGGAGACCATCAAGGGCCTCCTGCTCGCGAAGAAGTTCGTGACCAAGCTGGTGATGGAAGGCAAGGAAGTCTGCTTCGTCGGCACCAAGCGTCAGGCCAAGAACGTGATCGAGACGCACGTGCCCGCGGTGAAGCAGCACTACGTCACCGAGCGTTGGCTGGGCGGCACGCTGACGAACTTCCGGACCATCCGCGAGCGTCTCAAGCGGCTCGACGAGCTCGACGCCATCGAGCAGAACGACAACTACGCGAGCTACTCCAAGAAGATGGAGAGCCAGCTCCGCCGCGAGCAGCGGAAGATCAGCCGCAACCTCGAGGGCATCCGCCACATGCAGAAGCTTCCGGGCGCGCTGATCGTCGTCGACGTCCGCGCGGAGATCACGGCCCTCAAGGAGGCCCGCAAGCTGGGCATTCCGACGATCTGCCTGATCGACACGGACGGCGACCCCGAGTATGTGGACATCCCGATCCCGGGCAACGACGACTCGATGCGCTCGATCGACGTGGTGGTCCGCGAGTTGTGCCTGGCGATTCACGAGGCCCAGCAGCAGCGGGCGTTGACGCAGCCCGCGGCACAGGCCGCTCCGGCAGCCCAGGCGAAGCAGGATGCGGCTCCCGCCGGCGACGGCGGCGCCCGCCGCAGCCGTCGCTCGCAGTACCGCGCCGATGGTTCGGGCGAGCCGCAGCCCGCCGCGTCGGGCTCCTGAGCCGCGTCCAACCGATCGTCATCGCTCATCGACACCAACACGCATCACCCCGGCTCCCGAGCCGGGCAGGAACACCATCCACATGGAACTGAACGCCAAAGACGTGATGAACCTCCGCAACGAGACGGGCCTTCCGATGATGGCCTGCAAGGCCGCGCTCATCGAGGCCAAGGGCGACATCGCCGCCGCCACCGAACTGCTCCGCAAGCAGCTCAAGGGCAAGATGGACTCGAAGACCGATCGCGCCAGCGGCGAGGGCCGCATCGCGGTCTCGATCTCGAGCGAGGCCGCCACGATCATCGAACTCCGCACCGAGACCGACTTCACGGCCAAGAACGAGAAGTTCATCTCGGCCGCCAACCGCATCGCCCAGGCCGCCATCGACTGCACCAGCGGCGACGTGCCCGCCAACGCGGCCATCACGGCCATCGTCGACGAGATGCGCATCTCCACCGGCGAGAACGCCCGCTACGCCCGCGGCCACAAGCTGACGCAGAACCCCGGCTCGGGCTCCTTCGGCTTCTACGTGCACCACGACGGCAAGACCGGCGTGCTGGTGCAGGCCGAAGGGTCGGTCAGCGACGAGACGCTCCGCCAGGTGTGCATGCACATCGCGGCGGCCGTCCCGCGCCCCAAGGGCATCACCGCCGCCGACGTGCCCGCCGACGTCGTCGACAAGGAGCGTCGCTTCCGCATCGAGCAGGCGATGGAATCGGGCAAGCCCAAGGAGATCGCCGAGAAGATGGTCGAGGGCGGCATGCGGAAGTTCTTCGAGGAGATCGCCCTCATGGAGCAGCCCTTCGTCATGGACCCCACCAAGAAGGTCAAGGAAGTCGTGGGCGAGAAGGCCAAGATCCTCGCCTTCTTCCGCTGGCAGGTGGGCGAGACGGCCTGAGGCCCTCCGCCGCGATTCCCGTGCATCCCCCGGCCGCGGCGCTTCACGCGCCGCGGCCTTGTTTTTGCCCCGTACCATCGCCCATGGACACCACCCCCGCCATTCATCGTCGCGACCTCATCTCCGTGCTGGGCGTGGCCGGCGTGGCCGTCGCCGCCTCGGCTTCGCAACCCCGGATCATCGGCGGCACGCCCGCATCGACCCTGCCCAAGGGGCTGCCCGGCTTCGACGAAGCCAAGGGCGAGTACGTCCTCCCCCCACTGCCCTACGACAAGGCCGCGCTCGAGCCCCACATCGACGCACAAACGATGGAGATCCACCACGGTCGCCATCACAAGGCGTACGTGGACGGCCTGAACAAGGCCTTGAAGGCGCTCCGCGACATTCGCGACGGCGGCGACGCGGCCCTCATCAAGCACTGGTCGCGCGAGGTCTCGTTCCACGGCAGCGGCCACGTCAACCACACGCTGTTCTGGAACATGATGGCGCCGGCCGGCAAGGGCGGCGGAGGCACGCCGGGCGGCTCGCTCGCCAAGGCCATCGATCGCGACTTCAGTTCCTTCGACAAGTTCGCGGCCCACTTCAAGGCCGCGGCCGGTTCGGTCGAGGGCGGCGGCTGGGCGTGGCTGGTGGTCTGCCCGATCTCGAAGCGACTGGCGATCATCCAGCAGGAAAAGCAGCAGGATCAGATGCTCACCGGCGCCGCCCCCGTGCTGGGCATCGACGTCTGGGAACACGCGTACTACATCAAGCACCAGAACAAGCGCACGGACTACGTCACGGCATTCATGAACGTCGTGAACTGGAAATACTGCGAGTCGCTGCACGACCAGGCCACGGCGTGAGCCACGCGGGGACGCCCGTCCATCACATCGCCCGCCAGGGCGCACCAGCCGTAGCCGTGCTGCGCCGCCCGGCTCTGCGGGCAAGCCCACGGCCAAACGCCGATCCACGGCGCTCTTCGCCCGCAAGAGCGAATACGGGCGTGATGCGGCGCTCGCCCGGCAAGGTCGAGGTATCGGCATTAACGCTTTCTTCGCGCCATCTTCACGGCTGAACCGCTATGAAACGGCGTGAAACTGCACCTGCTGGCGTTGCTCTCGGCATTCGCGTCCTGCCCCGCGTCGGCGCAGGCCTTGGCGGCGGCCCATGAGGTCACGCTCCTGGGCACGGCGAGCATCCCCGGCGACGCGACCGACCTCTCGGGCCTCACCGCCGACGTGAGCACGTTCACGCAGTCGCGGCTCGGCTCCTTCGGTTCGGCGATCGACTTCCTGGGCAAGGAGGATCTCTACCTCGCGATGGACGATCGCGGGCCCGGTGACGGATCGCTGCCGTGGCGGTGCCGCTGGCAGACCTTCCGCATCTCCCTCTCACCCGGGGCACCCCAGCCGGTGAAGGTCGATCTCGTGTCGACGACGCTGATGAGCGACGAGTCGGGCCGCGGGCTCAACGGGCTGGCGTCGATCCACGCGGGCGATGACCGGGCGAAGGACCTTCGCTACGACCCCGAGGGCGTGCGGGTGCGCGACGGCATGGTGTGGGTCTCCGACGAGTACGGGCCGTGGATCGACGGCTTCTCGACCGACGGGCGTCGCGTGAAGCGTCTGCCCGTGCCGGCTAGGTTCCGCATCGCGGTCGCGGGCGACACGGGCGAGGACGAGATGCCCCCCACCAATACGACGGGCCGCCAGGCCAACCGCGGGTTCGAGGGGCTGGCGATCAGCCCCGACGGCTCGACGCTGTGGGCGATCCTCCAGAGCCCCTTGCTGCAAGACGGCGGCGTCGACGACAAGAACGAGCGGATCGGCCTCAACATCCGCATCCTCGAGATCAAGATCAAGGACGGGGCGATGCGGGAACTGGTCTACCAACTCGACAAGCCAAGGAACGGCGTCAACGAGATCGTCGCGCTGAGCGATCGCGAACTGCTCGTGCTCGAACGCGACGGCAAGGCCGGCACCGACACCAACTTCCGCGGGCTGTTCCTCATCGACATCGCGAACGCCACCGACGTGTCGAAGGTCGAGTCGCTCGGATCTCGCGACCTTCCCCAAGGCGTCATGCCGGTCCGCAAGCGTCGCTGGATCGACCTGCTCGACCCCGCCTTCGGACTCGCCGGACCCTCGATGCCGGAAAAGATTGAGGGCCTCGCCACCGGCCCCGCGCTCGCCGACGGACGTCGCACGCTCATCGTGACCACCGACAACGACCTCAAGACGGAGAACCCGAGTTGGTTCTGGGTGTTCGCCTTCCGCTGAGCCAGCTCCGCGGAACGGCGATGCGTTGAATCCGGCGGATGCGTCCCGCCGCAGGCCGGCCAATTCGGGGAAAATTCCCTAGTGCCACGAGGTCGGGTGGCCGTCAATCTTCAACTGGACTGCGTGGCGGCGGTTCCGCCTTCGGCTGGGCCCGGTTCGGGTCGGGGAAGCGGCGACACCCACCGCCTCGTCCAGTGCGAGGAGATCGACATGCGAATCCGATGGATCGTGTTGGGAACGGCGTGGTGCGCGATTCAGGCCGGCGCCTCGAATGCGGCCGACTTCACCATGGTCGCATGCACACGACAGATCACCAGCGATTACTACGACAACTTCGACCCCTCGCGGTCGTGGGCGCACACCTTCCGCGACGAGACCGTCCTGGGCGCGACCACCCTCCACGGCTACTTCGGCGGCGTCAACTCCACGGCGACGACCAATGACTTCATCTCGGTGGGATTCCACTCGACCATGTCCACCTATCACCCCTATCCGAGCCCGTTCTACGTGCAGGAATCCGATTATCCGAGCACCGTGGCGACCTTCGACGTGACGGGCACCGGCGGCTCCGCCGTGGCCGACTGCGGGCTCGTCTCGATGTCGCTGAGCCGGATCTCGCCGGACCCTCGCTCGTGGCAGATTCCCGTCAACCAGATCACCACCCTGACCGGCCTCGATCCGGGTCGCTACCTCGTCAGGTTCGATTCGTTTCCCGATCTCACCGGCAGCGCGACGCTCTACCTGCCGTCTCCGGGCGCGACGGCAACGCTCGCGCTCTGCGGCGGTCTGCTGGCGGCCCGGCGGCGACGCTGAGCGACATTCACCGCCTGATCAGCGACGCGGAAGGCGATACGCGTTGACGCCTGGAACCATCGCCGCCTCCGTGCCGTCCGGAAGGCGAGCGACGCCTTCGACGCCGCCGGGGAGTTCGCACGTCATCGTCCACGCGTCCGCGTCGCACGCCCACGAGGCCTTGATCAGGCCCGCGGGCGACCTGAATGCGACTTGGGCGCGAGTCAGGACCTTGGCGGCGTCGCTCGCCGCCGGCGGCGGCTGGGGCGCAAAGAGGATCTTCCGCCACCCCGTCGATCCCGGTGCCTGTCGAACGCCGACGACGTACGCGTAGTGCCACTCCATCAGGTGCCCGAGCATCAAGTGCGTCATGCTGTTGCCCGTGCCGGGCTTGGCGTCCCAACTCTCGGGGAGCGTCGTCAGGCCCGAGTTGACCATGAAGCCGTACGACCCGGGAGCCTCGCGGGCGTAGACGTGGTGCAGCGCGTCTCGCCCCGCCTGACCCGCATGCTCGGCGAGGGCTCGCACGAGGAATGCCTGCAGCACCTCGCCGGTGGTCTGCTGGTAGCCGCGGCGTTCGAGATCGGCGAGGATCTCCCTGGCCGCGGCGTCGCGTTCCTCGTCGGGCACGAGCCCGACGCACAAGGCCGTCGCGTTGCCGGCCTGGCACGAGCCGTGGTTGAGCACGGTGTGCGTCGAGGCATCGTAGAACCTGCGACGAAACGTCTCGCGGATCTCCTCGAAGAGCGTGCGGTACGCCTTGGCCTCCTCGGCCTTGCCGAGCACGCCGGCCGCGTCGGCGACGGTGCGGGCGGCCAGCGCCCAAATGGCCGTGGCCGAGACTTCGCTCGGCGTCCAGCGGCTCGGGCCGTCGCCCTTGCCGTGCCCGTAGTCGTACCAGTCGCCCAAGTTGCTGGTGATGACGCCGTCCTTGGCCGTGCGGCTCAGGTAATCGGTGAAGCGCTTCATGGAATCGAAATTGTCCGCCAGCGCCGATGCGTCTGCGTACCACTCGTAGAGATGCCAAGGCACGAGCACCGCCGAGACGCCCCACTCGGGCGCGTCGTTGAACATGTCGTGGAGGGGCCGACCGACGAGATACCACGGCGCGTTGGTGGGCACGAAGCCGTCGTCGACGCCGCCGGATCGCTGCGCATCGCGGATGTCGCGACAGGTCTTGGAGAACCAGTCGCGAATGTCGTGCCGATAGGACATGGCGCGAGCCATGTGCCAGTTCTGCTCGAGCCAGCCGTTCTTCTCGCGGTGCGGGCAGTCGGTGGGCACCCAGCTCATGTTGGAGCGGATGGACCAGTCGATGAGCCGCGTCGCGCCGTTCTGGATGGGGCTGTCGCACTCGAAGACGCCGACCAGCGGGCAATCCAGTCGCGTGTGCACGAGTTCGAGCGACGAGATCACGGGAAGGCCATCGGGATTGGGTTCGCCGCGAGGGACCGCTCCCTCGACCTGCACATACTGGGCTCCGACATAGCAGAAGAGCGTCTGGTGCGTCTCGGGCTCGCCGCCTCGAAGGGTGTAGTCATGCCAGATGTCCTTGCCTGTGCCCCACGTGTACGTGAACTTCACGCGTCCGTCGGCCTGCATGTACTCGCAGGGCTTGAGGCGGATGCGCTGCCCCTCGCGTCCCGTCACCGTGAACCGCACGAGCGACGAGCAATTCTGCGGGAAGACATAGGTGTGCGTGCGATCGTCGACCTTCCTGATCGTCTCGGGCGCAAAGACGTCGAAGGCGCGAATCGGCGGCGAGGGCAGCGCGACGAGCCGGCCTGCGGGCGTCGGCGCCGTCGTCGCGGGCGTCCATCGGGCGTCGGGCACGAATCCGGGCGCATCCCAGCCCGGCAGGTCGAGCCGGGCATCGAAGTCCTCGCCGGCGTAGATGTGCGAGAAGGTGACGGGACTCGGGCCCTGGCTCCACTGCGCGTCGGTGACGATGGGGACCTGACGATCGCCCACCGTGGCCGCGCCGTCGACCCACAGGAGATAGGGCCGGCCCTGCGAGAAGTCGGGCTCCGCATCGGTCTTCGAGAAGCGGCCCGCATCGTTCACGGGGCCGACCCGCCAGAACGAGTCGCCCAGCGTGACGCCCACGACGTTGTCGCCCTTGACCAGATGCGGCGCGAGGTCGAACTCCTGCCAGTAGAGCGTCTTGTCATACTGCGACCAGGGCTGGTTGACGACCGAGTCCCCCACGACGCGTCCGTTGCAGCGCAGCTCGTAGTGGCCCAGGCCGACCACGCGGATCTTGGCCGACGAGGGAACCTCGGGCAAGGTGACGACGCGTCGCAGTCGCGGCGGACGCGAGGCATCCGTCGGAGCGATCCACTCGGGACCCATGGCCTGAACCATGAGGACGCACGCAAGGGCGGCAAGCATGCCCAAGCGTACCGCGACCCCGGCTCGTGCGCCGACTCGCTCACGCCCGGGGGCATGCAGCGTGACGGGGCGGGCTTACTTGACGCCGTCCTTGGCCGCCATCATCTTGATGACATCGACACAGCGGTTGGCGTAGCCGGCCTCGTTGTCGTACCAGGTGACGATCTTGAAGAACCGCTTGTTGAGTTCGATGCCCGCCTTGGCGTCGAAGATGCTGCTGCGGGTGTCGCCGATGAAGTCGCTGCTGACGATCTCCTCCTCGGTGTAGCCCAGCACGCCCTTCATCGCGCCCTCGGAGGCCGCCTTCATCGCCGCGTTGATCTCGGCCAGCGAGGTGTCCTTGCCGGTGCGGAAGGTCAGGTCGACGCACGAGACGTCGGCGGTGGGCACGCGGAAGGCCATGCCCGTCAGGCGGCCCTTGAGGGCCGGGATGCACAGCGTCACGGCCTTGGCCGCGCCGGTGCTGGCGGGGATGATGTTCTGGTACGCGTTGCGGCCGCCGCGCCAGTCCTTCTTGCTCGGGCCGTCCTGCGTGGGCTGCGTCGCCGTCGCCGCGTGCACGGTGGTCATCAGGCCCTCGTCGAGCCCGAAGGAGTCGTGGATCACCTTGGCGACCGGCGCGAGGCAGTTGGTGGTGCACGAGGCGTTGCTGATCACCGTGTGCTTGGAGGGGTCGTACACCTCGGGGTTGACGCCCATGCACAGCGTGGGCACCTGCGAGGCGTCGCTCTTGGTGGGCGCGGAGATCACGACGCGCTTCGCGCCGCCGCCGCTGATGTGCAGCGAGGCCTTCTCGAACTCGGTGAAGAGGCCGGTGGACTCGAGCACATAGTCGACGCCCATCTGCTTCCACGGGAGCTTGGCCGGATCCTTCTCGGCCGTCGTCGCGGTCGTCTTGCCGTTGACGGTGAACGACGTCTCGGTGGCCGAGATCTCGGCGGGCTTGCCGCCGAGCATGAACTGGCGGTGCATGGTGTCGTACTTGAGCAGATACGCGAGGTTGTCGGCGGGAACCAAGTCGTTGACGGCCACCACCTCGATGCCCTGCGCCGCCGCGGCGCGGTAGACGAGGCGACCGATGCGACCGAAACCGTTGATGCCGATGCGAACTGCCATGGGGTGAATCTCCGGGGAACGGGCGAGCACGACTCGCCGCGGTTGGGGTGCTTTCGCGAAGGGGATGAGTCTAGATGGCCGCGTTGGGGTTTTCGATTCAACCACGCCCCCACAACGCCCCCACACCCAAGCCACCTGCGACCCACAATTCAGCGCAACTCCATTATTTGCAGACTTCTAAAGCAACATCGCCGCCCCGACGCGTTTGAGGCAATCACCCTAGTGCATTCCGCAGTCCGCGACGGTTTACTTGGTGCAGCACACGCAAGGGCCACGATGGCCGGCACCCCGCACGACGCGACGGCCTCGGGGGGGCGTGTGGGCTGACGTCTCTCTCCTCTCCTGCCTGCCCGTGGCGACGCCGCGACGGACAGGTTTTCGGGGTTGGATTCCGATGATGGGCCGTGCGCCGGGTGGGCGGCGGCTCGAAGCAAGGTGGTGGCGACACCGTCCGGGACCGCGCGTCAGGAAGGCGCGCGAGGTCGGCGAGCAGGCCGCTCGTCAACGCGGTGCGCCGGGTTGCGGCGTCCAAGCGGAGCCACGAAGGCCCGTGCGGACGAACTCCAAGCGGTTGCTCCGAACGCGGGCCGTGGTGGGCATGCGTGCGGGGCTGAATGGGTGGTGGCACCATGACTGTACCGATTCGTCGCGCCCTCCCGGCGCCCGATGGCCTGCGCCCCGCGGAGCGGTGGCACGAGGCCGCGTCGACGCGCAATCCGATCGTCGCCTGGCTGCTCGCCAAGGGCATGCCCCTCAAGGCCTATCTCGACAGCCTGGCGGCGCTCGATCTGAAACTGGCCGCGGGACGCGGACAAGTGCGATCGTTGATGCACGCGCGTCAACGTCTGGCGCTGGCGCTCCTGCTCGACTTCGCGAGAGAGCAGGGCCTGTCGATCCGCGAACTCTCGCTCCTGCTCGACGACGTGCAGGGCGCGGCCCGCGACGCGATGAACCACCTGATCGAATCGGTGCGAGGCGATCGTCGTGTCGCCCGCGTCTGACCGATCGTCGCATCCCCCGCCCGGGTGGACGTCGTCGGGATGGCAACCCATCCCCTGAACGAGCCACCCTCGAACTGGTGTCGGGACGGGGCGGGATCCGATGTGTGCACCGTGTTGGATTGGCCGCTCGACGGGCGTGGTGGCCCGGAGCGCGGCCGCTTGGGTCTCAGGCCGAGACCCAGGCGAGCAAGTTCGTCGAGTGCAGCCATGCCGGCCGGCTCGCCGCCGCACGCAGCGGGGGCGACGCCGGAAGATCCGGTCAGGACGACCAGTTCGAGCCATGCAACTGCGCCGACTACGCCCGAGGAGGTTGTAGTCGATGTTCGTGCGAAACCGTGGTGGCGTGAGCGGGGATGCTGGAATCGCGGGTGGGCGGGGCGGCGAGGCGACCTCGCGACGACATCGCCCGGCGCCGACGGAGCGCGACTTGGTTCGCTCGCTCTACCAGGACTACCACGCGCGGGCGTTGGCCTATGCGAGGCGTCTGGTGGGCGATGCCGACGCCGAGGACGTGGTGCAGGAGGGGTTCCTCCGCCTCACCCGCTTCAAGTCGCTGACGCGTGCGCACCTCAACGCGCCCTTCGTGCTCGCGGTCATGCGCAACACCGCCATGACCATGCTGGCCCGCGCGGGCCGATCGAGGCGACGCGATCTCGACACCGCCGGCGAGCGTCGTCATGATGCGGCGTGGAAGTCGCCCTCGCGGGAATCCGCCATCGATCGACACCTGGCCGACCTCACCGAAGGCCAGCGAGAGGCGCTCATCCTCGTCGAGGTGCACGGCCTCTCCGACACGCAGGCGGGCCTGGCGATGGCCATCTCCCGCACCGTCGTGAGCGCGAAGAAACGCTCGGCGGTGCAGGCGCTTCGCGCCATGTACGACGCCGGCCTTCGAGGCGAAGTGGCATGACGTCGACGAGCGCCTTCAGCCCGTCACGACGCGACCGTTCACGATCGTCGCCACGGCGCGGCCCCGAACGGCGCGGCCCATGAACGGCGTGTTCCGCGACTTGCTCCGCAGGCACTCGGGCCCGATCGTCCACGGCGCGTCCGGATCGATCACCGTCACGTCGGCAACGCCGCCTTCGGTCAGTCGGCCCAGGCCCAAGCGGTCGAGATTGCACAGCCGCGCGGGTTCGAGGGTCATCATGGCGATCAGGCGCGGCCAGTCGATCAGGCCCGTGGCGACAAGCGCTTCGGCATAGAGCGCCAACGCGGTCTCCAACCCGATGAGCCCGAACGGGGCGTCCTCGAACGGAAGCGACTTCTCGTCGACGCTGTGCGGCGCGTGGTCGGTCGCCAGCACCGTGATCGTGCCGTCCGCCACGCCTTGACGGACCGCCTCGACATCCTTGCGTTCCCGAAGGGGCGGGTTCACCTTGGCGTTGGTCTCGTACCCCTCGCACGCCTCGTCGGTCAGCAGCAGGTGGTGCGGGGAGGCCTCGGCCGACACCGGCTGCCCGGCGGCACGAGCCCTTCGCACGATCTCGACGCTCTCGCCGCTCGAGATGTGCTGCACGTGGTAGCGACAGCCGATGCCCCGGTTGAGGCGAACGTCTCGCTCGATGATGATCTCCTCGGCCGCGCGGGGCCACCCGCCCAGTCCCAGTCGCAGCGAACGCTCGCCCGCGTGCATCGCCGCACCGCGCGTCATCGTGGGTTCCTGGCAATGCTGCATGAAGGCCAGGCCCGACGCGGCGGTGGCCGCAAGCACCCGCGACATCATGCCCGCCGACGCGATGCAGTCGCCATCGTCGGAGATGCCCGCCGCCCCGGCCCGGGCCAGCAACGCGATCTCGGTGAGTTCCTCGCCCTTGCGACCCCGGGTCGCCGCGGCGACGGCAAAGACTCGACAGGGCGACGTGGCCTTGGCGCGGGCGTGAACGAAGTCGACCAGCTCGGGCGAGTCGAGGGCCGGCGAGGTGTTGGGCATGCAGCAGACGGTCGTGAAGCCCCCTGCCACGGCCGCCGCCCCGCCGGTGGCGATGGTTTCCTTGTGCTCCTGACCGGGCTCGCGGAGGTGGACGTGAGGATCGATGAGTCCGGGAACCACCAGCCGGTCCTTGGCTTCGATGACGCGGACGCCCTTGGACACGGGAAGCCGCCGCCCGATCGCCCGCACGACGCCGCGGTCGATGGCCACATCGGCCACCTCGTCGCGGCCCGAGGCGGGGTCGATGACGCGGCCGCCCCGAATGACGAGGGCGGCGGGTTGGTCGGAGGCGGCGGTGAGGGGGGTGGAGGCCATGTCGGAGGCGAGGGTAGAAGGGCGATTCGGCCCGGCGGGGCCCAGCCCCACCACCACGTCCGACCGCACGACCCCGGCATCCGGATGGTGGAACCCGACCGACGAGGAGACTAGAATCTCGACCCGGCACAAGGCCGGATTCCGTTCGGAGTCACCACATGGCCACGACCAACCCCTCGTACAAGCCCGGCCAGCACCTCGAGTGCACGGTCGCCAAGCTTCCCCGCACCGACGATCAGGCGGCGACCATCGCCCGCCTCATGCGTCTGGACCCGGCCAACAAGCGGGCCCTGCGGCGTGCGCAGCGCATGCGTCGTCAGCGCATGGTCGTGTACAACCGCGGCAACCGCGATTGGTACAGCCGCGAGAAGTCCGCCAAGGTGGTGCACGTGGGCGTGGGCGAGTCGTTCACGCTGCCCTACTCGCACGACCTTGCTCACGACCTCGCCGTGGTCGCCGGATTCGTCACGATCAAGACCAAGTGACGAGCCACGACCGGAGTGGTCGTGGCCCTGAGTGGTCGTGGCGGGGACACGGTTGAACCGGCCCGCCACGGGTGACGTAGCGTGGGAGCCGACTCCCTCGCCCCGTGACAGCCATGAAGTCCAAGCCCAAGCCCATCGTCCCTGCCGCGCTGACCATCTTCGGCGCGGTTTTTTTCTTGACGTATGTGGCCGCCCGCGGCTTGCACGGCGGATCGACGCCTCGCTCCGCGACGCCGCCGAACCCCAACGACGCGCGAAACCCCGACGCGTCGAATGGCCAAGTCCCCGCCGATCCTCGCCCGGCACATGGGACGGACGAGGTGCAGTCGTACGAGACGCTGGGCCGGATCATCTCGCTGCCGAGCAAGGACGGCAGGATTCCGCTGGAGATCCACCACGAGGAGATCCCGCACTTCCTCGGCCGCGACGGGTCGAAGGTGGGCATGAAGGAGATGATCATGCCTTTCCATGATCTGGCGCCCGGGGTGTCGCTCGAGGGATTCAAGCGAGGCGACGGCGTGCGGTTCACCTTCGAGGTGCGATGGAACAAGTCGCCCCGGACGCTGGTGACGCGGCTGGCGCCCTTGGAAGCGGGCACGACGCTCAAGCTCAGCGAGATCATCGAGGAGAACTGAGGGCTGGTCGGACCGGCCGGTTGCCGACCCGCAGGCCCTGCCGCCCCGCTACCCTCCGGGCGAATGAGCGGAGCCACCTCCAACCCTGCGGCGACCGACGCCGAGCGAGTCTCGTCCAACTCCGGGATCGAGGGGTTCCAGGGCCTGCTCATGGCGTTCATGATGGCCCTGATCTTCCGGGGTTTCATCGTCGAGGGCTTTCACATTCCCACGGGCTCGATGGCTCCGACGCTCATGGGCCAGCACACGCTGCTGCACGGCGACACCAGTGGCCTGACGTGGCCGGTGGGACCGGTGACGATGCAGGGGCGCACGGGCGTGCCCGCTCCAAAGCAGAGCTTCGTCACGAGCGATCCGGTGACGCAGGCCGAGATGCGCGTGAGCAACGAGCCGCTTCGCAGCGGCGATCGGGTCTTCATCCTCAAGTACCTTTTCCCGGTCTTCGAACCGGCCCGCTACGACGTCGTGGTCTTCAAGAACCCTCGCGATCCGACCGCGACGTACATCAAGCGACTGGTCGGACTGGGCCCCGAGGAGGTGGCCCTGGTCGACGGCGACGTCTTCTCCCGGCCGCTTCCCGCGAACGCGACGGCGGAAGCGACCACGACCAACACTTGGGAACTCCCCGGCTGGACCGTGGCCCGAAAGCCCGACGATTCCCAGGCGGCGATGTGGCAACTGGTCTTCGACACGGCCTTCGCGCCCCTCGACGCTTCCCGCGACGGACGCACGTGGTTCAGGTCGCCGTGGCTGCCCTCCGAGGCCGACGCCCCCGCGTGGACGATCGACGCCCAGCGTCAGTACCGCTACGCAGGCCAAGGCGCCACCCAACTGTCTTGGGACTCCAAGCGTCGAATCGCAGACGCCTACCCGTACAACCAACTCGGCGGCGGGCAGTTCCCCAACGGACACTTCCCCGTCAGCGACATGCGCGTGTCGTTGCACCTAGAGCCTTCCTCGGTCGACGCGACGGCGGCGATGACGCTCGCGACGCGGCGGCACGTCTTTCGGGCCGCGATCGAGAGTGCCGGCCGCGTGACGCTCGCCATGCGCCGCGAGGATGAGTCGGCGTGGCGGACCTTGGGCGAAGGAACGCTCGATGTGCCGCTTCAACCCGGCGCGGTGCGATCGGTGGAGTTCTGGCACGTCGACCAGACGCTGCGCGTGGTGGTGGACGGCCGCACCGTCGCCAAGGGCGAGTACGACTGGTCGCCCACGCAGCGGCTGGAGGCGGCGATGGGCCTGTCGGCCAAGGAGATCTTCGAGACCCGCGACCGCAACCTGCTGACCGATGCCGCCCGCATCGCCACGCCGCGGCTCTCCCTCGAGTTCGGGGGCGGGCCGCTGACGCTTCATCGCGTGAGGGTTGATCGCGACATCCACTACCAGCCGGGCGATTACCACCCCGTGAACGACGCGACGACCTTCGCCAAGTCGGGCCCCCACCTGCGCGGCCGCCAGCCCGCGGCCGCGACGCATCCGCGTCAGCCGATGTTCCTGTCGCAAGACGAGTACTTCATGTGCGGCGACAACAGCCCTGCGAGTCTCGACTCGCGACTGTGGGACCGCCCTTCGCCCTGGGTGGCCTCGATGGACCCCAAGACCGGCGTGGTGCACCGCGACGCCATGGTCGGGAAGGCATTCGTGGTCTACTTCCCAGGCCTTCAGTGGAAGTGGGGTCTGGTGCCGGTGCCGGACTTCGGTCGCATCCGCCAGATCAAGTGAGCCATGCCCCGACGGGGGCGTCCTCAGCCGCAGAGTCGGGCGATGACAGCCATGCGCACCAGCACGCCCGCGGCGACCTGACGCAGGATGATGCTTCGCGGGCCGTCGGCGACGGCGGCGTCGAGTTCGATGCCCCGATTGATGGGGCCTGGGTGCATCACCACGGCGTGGGCCTTCATGCGATCGGCCCGCTCGGGCGTGAGGGAGTAGCACTCGCGATACTCGCGAACCGAGGCCAGGCCGGGGGCCTTGACCACCAGGGCCTCGCCCTTGGCGCCCGCGGCGGCATCGCTCCGCTCGAACTGGATGCGGAGCATGATGGCGGCGTCGACGGTCGGCAGCACGGCATCGAGCTCGCGACTCACGTCGACCTTGAGCGATCGCAGCGACTCGGGCGCCATCGAAGGCGGCCCCACGCACACGACCTGCGCCCCCAGCGCCCGCATCGCGAAGATGGTGGAACGGGCGACCCTCGAACTGACGATGTCGCCGACGATGGCCACGCGCAGCCCGCCGAGATCGAAGTCGCGACCGCGGTTCATCGCGCCCGCCAGCGCGTACGCGTCGAGCAGACCCTGGGTGGGATGTTCGTGACGGCCGTCGCCTGCATTGATGACCGGGCATCGCACCTTGCGGGCGATCATCGAGGCCACGCCCGACTGGCGGGCCCGAACGACGATGGCGGCCACGCCCATCGCCTCGACGTTGGTCGCCGTGTCGATGAGCGTCTCGCCCTTGTTGACGCTCGAGCCCGCGCCCATGAGGTCGATGGCGTGACCGCCCAGACGATGCGTCGCCACGCTGAAGGACGTGCGGGTGCGGGTCGAATCCTCGAAGAAGAGGTTGGCCACCACCCGCCCCGCGAGCATGGGCTTGATCGCGCGAGCCGACTCGAACGTGCGTGCGAGCGACAGGAACGACCGAACCGCCGCGCCGTCGAGGGCCTCGAGTCCCAGGAGATGTCGCGTGGAGGGCGAAAGCGAGGTCGTCGCTTCGGCGGGCGTGGCCCGTCGTGCGGTGGTGCCGTGTCGGCGTGGGCGATCGCGCTGGGTCATGTCGGAACTCGGCGGGTGGGGCGTGCGAGTCAGGGCTGCGAAGCGGGGAGGGACTCCATCCAGGCCAGTCGACGGAGTTCGACCACCGTCGCCGCGAGGCGAGGGTCGTCGGCGGGGAGCGCGGCGGCGCGCCTCGCGTGATCGGCGACAAGGAAGACGGTGGCGCCGGGTCGCGGACGAGCCTCGTCGACGGCGGGCGATGCCCGCACGGCGGACTCGAGCCCGGACCGATGCGCCAGATCCCAGAGCCCGGCGATCTCCGCGGCGGTCAGTTGCCTCACGAAGGGGGGCACCGGACTGCGGTCAAGGCGGGTGCCGGTGGCCACGCGGAGGGCCCCGTCGGCATCGACAACATACCACGCCGCCCCGCCGGGGCCGGTCTGGTCGAGGGTGATCGAAAGGGCGAAGTCATCGGGCGTCGGCGAGTCGGCCGCGACGGGTCTGGCCTTGGAACAGCCGACCGGCGCGACAACCCACGCGGCGCCGAGCAGGCCCGTGAGCAGGCCCGTGAGCAGGCGGGTCGTCGCGGGCCCGAGCAGGGAGTGTGGCCTGAGCAGCATCGGGTGGACTGTACGCGAAGGTCGGGGCCGGGGCGTCCTACGCTCGGGCATGTCGCTGACCTTCGCCGCGTTCCAGGAACTCATCAAGCGTCGCTACCACGCCACCGACGCGGCGCGGGGCACGCCGGGAACCTTCATGTGGTTCATCGAGGAGCTTGGCGAGTTGGCCACGGCCCTGCAGGACAACGCGCCCGGCCGCACCCCCACGCCCGAGCAGCGGGCGAATCTGTCGGAGGAGTTCGCCGACGTCATCGCCTGGCTGACGACGCTGGCCAACATCAATGGCGTCGATCTCGAAGCCGCGCTGACCAAGTACACCGACGAGGATCGCGTGAAGGGGGTCAAGGCCTGAGGGGCGCTTGTCGGAACCGGGTCACCGCTCCGGCGATGGCCGGTCCGAATCCGGGGCCTCTCGTGCCGGCGATGGCGTGGGTTGCACGACCCGCGACGGACGTTCCTCCTCGGGATCGGCGTACGCCGTGCGAGGCACGCCGCCGACGACCTTGAGTTTCATCCAGATCAGCGCGGCGATGACGCCGCCGACCATCGCGAAGACGCCGACACGAACGACCGCTCGCGACGCGGTGCGACCATCACCGACGGGCGAGCGGCGTTCCGAGGGTTGATGGTCGGGAGTGGGCGTCATGTTGGCGTGATTCTCGCAGCGAGGCGGCGTGACTGGCGTCGGCGTGCTCGGGCGACCCTCGAGGGGCGTCTGCGTCGGAACGAGTTCGGATCGAGACATCAGGGGCCGGGGGGCACCGACAAGACCTCGACCCCGCCGCTGAACGCCCTCACCCAGATGCGGTAGCGATCCACGCCCATGGCGACCTCGAGGTAGGCATCGCTCGCGGGCTGATCGCTCCCGGCCGACTGGACCGGACAGCCCAGCGCATCGAACACCAGGATGTTGGCGGGGAACGTGATTTGCGTGACGGTGACGCCGGCGTAGTCCTGATTGGCGGCGCCGCCGATCGTTCGCTGCTCGATCACGTCGAGGCCCGTCTCGATGGTGGAACCGGTGACCGGAGCGATGACGTAGCCCGTGGAGGAGAAGGTGATGGCGTGGGAGCGCTGGAGCGTGATGGAGTCGCTTTGCGCCTGCATGATGTCGGCGACAATCTGCCGGGCGAGGGCCTGCAACCGCAAGGGGGCGGCCTGGGTCGTCATCGGGATGACGATGACGGCGGCGATGCCGATGATGACCACCACCATCAGCATCTCCATCAGGCTGAACGCGCGCGGACGCGGATGGGTCGCTGACATGACCCGATCATCGACCATTCCGGGGGTCGAGTGCAGTCCTCGCCGAGGGCGATGGAGCGGATCAAGACGCACGCACTGCCGGTTCAGTCCGTCAGGCGTCTCGTGGCCCGGTTCTCGGTCTCGTCGAACGCCGACGCATAGATCGCCTGTTTCGGGACGTTCCACACCCACGCGGCGCGGGGCGATCCTCGGGCGGCGGCGTCGTGAACGACGATGATCGACGTCTTGTCCACCCCCGAGAAGGCGGGATTGACGGGCGCGACGTCGAGGTATCGTCCGCCCAGCAGCGTCGTCGGATCGAGCAATGTCCCCCATCCGTCCGCCTCGAAGTCCGGCGCGCGTCCGCCATGATCGTGCCGGTAGCGGTCGATCCTCGCCCTCACGCTCGCGAGTCGCGCCGTCACGACGCCGTCGATCTGATCCTGCTCGGCATCGGAGGAGGCGGGCGCGAACCACGCCGCGACCGCCGCGAGCATCACGCCGGCGACGACCATGTCAGTGCGTGGGAAGCGGAAGGGCATGATGCTCGACTCCTCGGCGGACATGAATGACTCGCCCGCAAAAAAGACGCCGCGGGCCCGTGAAGGGCCCGCGGCGGGGTTGATCCGTGAATCGGGGGCGACTCAGTCGGCCGCGGTGGTCGACACCAGACCGGTGGCCTCGTTGAAGAACGAGGCGTACAGCGTCTTGTTGGTGGTGTTCCACAGCCAGGCATAGCTGGTCGAGCCGCGATCGGTCGCGGTCACGGTC
>CAIYWI010000069.1 GCA_903929885.1 uncultured Phycisphaerales bacterium | reverse complement strand
CCTCAGCCTGGGCTGGCGGTTCAGCGGCCGTCACTGGCACCGCTACGAGGCCGCCTACCTGATCCTCGCGGGCATCAGCACGCCGCTGGTGCTCAGCGTGCACTCGATCGTGTCCTTCGACTTCGCCACCTCGGTCATTCCCGGCTGGCACACGACCATCTTCCCGCCCTACTTCGTCGCCGGCGCCATCTTCGGCGGCTTCGCGATGGTGCTCCTGCTGCTCATTCCGGCGCGAGAGCTCTATCCGAACATGAAGGACATCATCACCCTTCGCCACATCGAGAACATGGCCAAGATCCTCCTGGCCACCGGCATGATGGTCGGCTTCGCCTACTCGATGGAGTTCTTCATCGCCTGGTACGGCGCCAACGAGTACGAGATCTACACCTTCCAGAACCGCGCGTTCGGACCCTACTGGTGGGCCTACTGGGCGATGATCTCGTGCAACGTCATCTCGCCGCAGCTCTTCTGGAGCAAGGCCATGAGGACCAACGTCGTCGTGGTCTTCATCGTCTCGTTCTTCGTCACCATCGGCATGTGGTTCGAGCGATTCGTGATCATCGTCACCTCGCTCCACCGCGCCTTCCTGCCCGGCGAGTGGGGCATGTTCTCGCCCACGCTGGTCGACATCGGCATCTTCGTCGGCTCCTGCGGCGTGTTCATGACCCTCTTCCTGCTCTTCCTCCGCTTCCTCCCCGCCTTCCCCATCGCCGAGATCAAGGCCGTGCTCCCCGAGGCGAGCCCTCATCACGGGCATGGGCACGGTCACGGGCACGATCACTCGTCGACCAGCACCTCTCACGGAGGCACGCACTGATGTCCGCTCCCGTCTACGTCACCGAAACCGGCGAGGCGCTCCACGGCATCATGGCCGAGTTCGCCACCCCCGCCGACCTCTACCACGCCGCCGAGAAGGTCCGCGACGCGGGGTACCGCAAGTGGGACACCTTCTCGCCCTTCCCCGTGCACGGCATGGAGGAGGCCATGGGCGTCAATCGCACCATCCTGCCCCTCATGGTCGCCGGCGGCGGCTTCACGGGCGCGGGCCTGGGCTTCCTGATGCAGTGGTGGATGTCCGCCAAGGACTACCAGATGCTCACCCAGGGCAAGCCCTTCTTCTCGTGGCAGGCCTTCATTCCCATCACCTTCGAGTGCGGCATCCTTTTCGCCGCCTTCACCGCCATCATCGGCATGCTCGCCCTCAACGGCCTGCCCCGCTGGCATCACCCGCTCTTCAAGAAGGAGCGGTTCCTGGGCAGCAGCGACGACCGCTTTTTCGTCTGCATCGAGGCGGGCGACGCCAACTTCCACCCCGAACGCACCCGCCAGCTTCTCGAGAAGGCCGGCGCCACCAGCATCGAACTCGTCGAGGAATGAACCCCGGCCGCGATCGAGCACGCACGGCACACGCAGCAACCCCCGACACGGATCACGAATGAAGCACGACCTCTCCAACATCCTCCTCGCCCTGGCGATCGCCGGCGCGTCGGCGGGCACGCTCGCGGGCTGTCGCGGCGACCGCGAGGACGCCCCGCCCCGGGAGTTCTTCCCCGACCTCGACAACCAGCTCAAGTGGACGCCCCAGTCCAAGAGCGAGTTCTTCGCCGACGGCCGCACCATGCGAGGGCAGGTCGCCGGCACGGTGGCCTTCGGGGCCAACGCCTTCAACCCCGCCGATCAGCAGGGCGAGTGGGCCAAGGCCTACGCCGCCAAGCGGGAGGACCTGCTGCGGGCCGACCCCGCCATCCATCAGGGGCTCGACGCCGACGGCAAGGCGATTCGCGCCATTCCCTTCCCCGTGACGATGGAGTTCATCAAGCAGGGGCAGGAGAAGTTCAACATCTACTGCTCGGTGTGTCACGGCTATCTGGGTGACGGCAAGGGACAGGTCGGGCTCAAGTGGGCCACGCCCGTGGCCAACCTGCACGACCCCAAGTACAAGAAGCCCGATCCCAACACGCCCGGCGGCGGCGATCTGTACACCGACGGGCACATCTTCCGCGTCGGCATGTTCGGGCTCTACGACGTCAGCGGCAACCAGAAGATGCCCGGCTACGCCCACGGCATGTCCGCCAAGGACGGTTGGGCGGTGGTCGCCTACATCCGCGCCCTGCAGGCCAGTCGCGACGGCGCCATCGACGACGTGCCCGCCGCCGAGCGTCCCGCGCTCGAGAAGTCCAAGGCCGCGTTGATCGAGCAGGCCCAGAAGGCCGCGACGGCCGCCACGGGAGGTGCCAAGTGAGCCACGCAGCGACCTCGTCCATCCATCCGCTTCGCGCCGAGAACATCTCCTTCGGTCAGGGCGCGGGCGTCGCGCCCGGCATGCTGCTCATGGCGGCGGGGCTGGGCTGCGCCGCCGCGTGCGGCTACATCGGCTACGCCTCCGTCGGCGGCGTGACGGCCAAGCACGCGCTGGCCGCGTACCACGTGGGCGCCATGTCGGTCCTGGCGATGTGCCTGGGCGCCATGTTCTTCTCGCTGGTCTTCCACCTGCTGCAGGCGGGTTGGGTGGCGACCATCCGCCGCCAGTTCGAGAACGTGGTGAGCTTCCTGCCGGTGGCGTACCTGCTCGTGCTGCCGACGCTGATCATCGAGTACATGGCGGGCGGGAAGCTGTTCAAGTGGTTCAGCGACGCAGCCGCGGGCAACGTGGTGCTCGAGCACAAGGCCTCGTACTTCTTCCTCGGGGGCGAGATCGGCACCGGTCACGCGCCCTTCCCGACGTTCTTCGCGATCCGCGCGGTGATCTACGGGGTGGTGTGGTTCTACCTGTCGCGCCGGATCATCGCGCTCGGCCGTCGGCAGGACCAGTCCAGCGACGCGACGCCCTTCGCGGAGGCGAGGTTCACGTCCGCCTGGGGCATGCTCGTCTTCGCGCTCACGACGGCTTTCGCGGCCTTCGACTGGCTGATGTCCCTCGACTACAAGTTCTTCAGCACGATGTGGGGCGTGTACTACTTCGCGGGGGCGGCCTTCTCGTCCGCCGCGCTCGTGGCCCTGGTGCTCGCGCTGATCCGCATGCGGGGCAAGCTCGAGGGCGCGGTCACCAGCGAGCACTTCCACGATCTGGGCAAGCTGATGTTCAGCTTCACCGTCTTCTGGGCCTACATCTCCTTCAGCCAGTACTTCCTGATCTGGTACAGCAACATCCCCGAGGAGACGAACTTCATGAAGTTCCGCTCCGAGCACTACGGCACGCTCGGGGTGACGCTGATGATCGGCCACTTCGCGGCCCCGTTCCTGATCCTCATCTTCCGGAAGGTCAAGCGGACGCCCGGCCTGCTGATGCTCGTGGCCCTGTGGGCCCTGGCGATCCACGTCCTCGACATCTACTGGATCGTCCGGCCGATGGTCTACGCCATGCCGTCCGAGGCGCCGGCCGGGCCGGTGTCGGTGGCGACCGACGTGCTCGGAGCGGCGGGGCCCCTGCTCATCCTGGCCGGCCACCTGGTCAAGCGGGTCGGCTCGACGCCGCTGGTGGGCGTGGGCGATCCCTTCATGCACGAATCGCTGGAGCACCGCAACTACGTCTGACTCACCCGGTTCTCGCGCCGGGCCCGGGTGAACCCCCGGGATCTTCGGCGAGGCGGGTCTCGAACACATCATGCCGGACGGACGGCCGCCCCGCACACCACGAGTGGAATCAACGATGGCAGCACACACGCACGACGCATCGCACGCCCCCGAGGTCGCCCAGCAGGCGAGCACCAACGTGCTCGACACCGGACTGCTGCTGCGATGGTTCGTCGGCATCCTGGTCTTTGTCGTGGCGTTGGTCATCATCGTCTCGGTCTACTTCCGCAGCGTGGCCTCGCGCGTGCGGGCCGAGCGGGTCGAGACCACGATGTCGAGCAGGGAGGCCAACGTCGCCAAGGCCGCCGCGGAGGCGGTGCTGGGGGTCAACGGCCAGCCCGCGACCTATTCCTGGTCCGACGCCCAGGCGGGCACGGTGCAGTTGCCGCTCGAGCAGGCGATGCGGAAGGTGGTCGACCAGCGGAGCGGCGGCAAGGGCCAGTGAGGCGGCGAGCGAACGGATCGACACACGAGTCATGAGCAAGCGGCGTTCCATCTTGGCGGTCTTGGCGGCGACGGGCCTGGGCTTGTCGACGGCCTCCTTCGCGCAGGAGACGACGCCCGCGTCGCCGACGCCGCCCAAGGCCGCGGATCCTGACATGCCCCGCCCCCGCGAGGTCGAGGGCCTCGAGGTGGAGGAACGGGTGGGGCTGCCCCTGCCGATGGAACTTCAGTTCACCACCTCCGACGGTCGCGTCGTGCAGCTGGGGGACTACTTCAAGTCGAACAAGCCCGCGGTGATCGCGATGGTGTACTACAAGTGCCCCGTCGTGTGCGACATCGTGATGCAGCGACTGACGCAGTCCTTCAGCGGGATGGACTACGCGGTGGGCGAGGACTTCCACGCCCTGTACTTCTCCTTCGATGCAAGCGAGACCCCCGAGGACGCCGCCGCCGCCAAGCGAGGGCACCTCTCGAACTACTCGAAGCCGGTGACTCCCGCGGTGGAGGCCGGGTGGCAGTTCCACCTCGCCGACGCCGATTCGGCCCGTCAACTCGCCGACTCGCTGGGGTTCAAGTACCGGCGGCTGGCCAACGGCCAGTTCAGCCATCCCGCCGCGATCTTCGTGATCACCCCCGAGGGACGCATCAGCCGCTACATGTACGGATACGACTACCCGTCGCGCGACATGAAGCTGTCGCTGATCGACGCGACCAACGGCAAGCTGGTCAAGTCGCTGGGCGACCGCTTCCTGTCGTGGTGCTACATGTTCGACCCCTCCCAGGGCAAGTATTCGCTCGTCGCGATGCGAGTGATGCAACTCTCGGGCGTCATCTCCGCCTTGTGCGTCGGCGCGCTGGTGGGGACGCTCTTCGTCGGCGAACGCATCCGCCGTCGCCTGGTCCGCTCGCCCGACGATCGGGTCGAGGGACGGGCCGGCGACAAGTCCGGCGACCCGCCCACGCAGGGAGCGACCGCATGATCCCGCCCACGATTCCCTCCTCCGTTTCAGGTTCCATCGAGTCGACCATGCTCCACACGCTCGCCATGAACGACTACTTCCAGGACCTCTTCTTCAAGGGCCGCGGCGCCACCGAAGGCGGCGCGCACTCGGACGACCTGTACATCTGGCTGTGGTGGTTCTGCCTGGCCTGGTTCGTCTTCCTGATGGGCCTGATGGCGGTCTTCTGCGTGCTCTACCGACGGCGGAAGGGCAAGATCGCTCCCAAGAGTCCGTCCCACCACACGCCCCTCGAGGTGGCATGGACGGTCATTCCCACGCTGATGCTCGTCTACATCTTCTTCCAGGGCTTCCGCGGGTACATGAACAAGATGGTCGCGCCCGGCGACGCCATGGAGTTCAACCTGGTCGGCCAGCAGTGGTTCTGGTCGATGACCTACCCCAACGGCGCGGAGAGCACCTCCGTCAAGCCCATCGGCGCCAAGGCCGCCTCGCCCGTCTTCTACTTCCCGGCCGACGTGCCCGTTCGCCTGCGGATGAACTCCCGCGACGTGATGCACGCCTTCTGGATCACCGACTTCCGCATCAAGCAGGACGTGCTCCCCAACCGCTACACCACCCTCTGGTTCCAGGCGGGGCTCTCGAAGAACCCCAAGTTCCATCCCAAGGACGCCACCGAGGCCAAGGCCATGGGCATGGAGTTCATCGCCGACCTCGCCGGCGTGCCGTACGAGGATCACATCGTCTTCTGCGCCGAGTACTGCGGCAACGAGCACGCCGAAATGGCCGCCACCATCCGCCTGGTCCCGATGGACGCATGGAAGAAGTGGATGGACTACATCGAGAATCCGGTGGGCAAGCCCCCCCGCGACATCGGCGAGTTCGTCTGGAAGACCAAGTGCGCCTCGTGCCATTCGGTCGACGGGTCGCCCAACACCGGCCCGACCTGGAAGAACGCCTTCGGGCGGATCGCCGAGTTCTCGGATGGCACCAGCGGTCCGGCCGACGAGAACTACATCCGCGAGTCGATTCTCTATCCCGCCAAGAAGCTCGTGAAGGGCTACGGGCCCAACATGCCGCTGATCTCGCTCAAGGAGAGCCAGATCGAGGGCGTGATCGCGTACATGAAGACCCTGTCCGAGGCCGGCGCGAAGGCCGCCGAGCCCGCGGGCGAGCAGAAGTGACATTCCCCGGGGATTCCGGCCCGGGGCAACCCGGCGAGCCGCTCCTCACATCTCCCGACGACCATTCAGGAGGCGTTGACTGAACATGGCACACACCGCTGACACTCACCACGGCGACGGCCACCACGGCAGCTACCTTGAGCGCAAGGGCGGCATCATCGCGACCATCTTCGACTGGGCGACCACCGTCGACCACAAGAAGATCGGCGTCATGTACCTCTTTGCCATCCTCTTCATGTTCTTCCTCGGAGGCGTGGCGGCCCTGGCCGTCCGCTACGAACTGCTCGTCCCCGTCACCATCGATCCCAACACGGGTCAGGTGCAGGGCCAGTTCCTGGCGGCCCTCTTCGGCTCCGACCAGCCCACGAGCGTCTCGCCGGGCAACAACATCTACAACCGCATGTTCACGCTCCACGGCGCGATCATGGTCTTCATGGTCATCGTGCCCAGCATCCCCGCGTCGCTGGGCAACTTCCTCCTGCCCCTCATGCTGGGCGCCAAGGACGTGGCCTTCCCCCGTCTCAACCTCCTCAGCTGGTACATCTACGTCTTCGGATCGATCTTCGCCGTCAGCTCCATCATCCTCGGCGGCGTCGACACCGGCTGGACCTTCTACACCCCCTACAGCGCGACCACCGATGCCGGCCATCCCAAGGTCGTGCTCATGGTGCTCGGCGCGTTCATCCTGGGCTTCAGCTCCATCCTCACCGGCCTCAACTTCGTCGTCACCGTCCACAAGCTTCGGGCGCCCGGCATGGGCTGGTTCGACATGCCCCTGTTCGTCTGGGCCATCTACTCCTCGGCCATCATCCAGGTCCTCGCCACGCCGGTCATCGGCATCACCCTGCTCCTGCTCGTGTTCGAGCGAGTCCTCGGCATCGGCATCTTCGATCCCGCCCGCGGCGGCGACCCCGTCCTCTACCAGCACTTCTTCTGGTTCTACAGCCACCCCGTCGTGTACGTGATGATCCTGCCCGGCATGGGCGTCATCTCCGACGTCCTGGCCGTCCAGGCCCACAAGAAGATCTTCGGTTACCGCGCCATCGCCTTCGCGTCGCTGGGCATCGCCGCCGTCTCGTTCATCGTGTGGGGCCACCACATGTTCACGAGCATGAGCGAACTGGCCAGCACCGTATTCTCCGCCCTCACCTTCCTGGTCGCCATCCCCACGGCCGTCAAGGTCTTCAACTGGATCGGCACCCTCTACAAGGGCAGCATCGCGTTCAACACGCCGATGGTCTACACCCTCATGTTCCTCTTCCTCTTCTCCATCGGCGGCCTCACCGGTCTGCCACTGGGCACCCTCGCCACCGACCTGCACCTCCACGACAGCTACTTCGTCGTCGCCCACTTCCACTACGTCATGATGGGCGGCACCATCGTCGCCCTCATGGCCGGCATTCACCACTGGTGGCCGAAGATGTTCGGCAAGATGTACAACGAGACCGCCGGCATTCTCGGCGCGGTCATCGTCTTCATCGGCTTCAACCTCACCTTCCTCACCCAGTTCCTCCTGGGCACGCAGGGCATGCCCCGGCGGTACGCCAGCTACGTCCCCGAGTTCCAGTACCTCCACGAGCTCTCCACCTACGGCTCGTGGATCCTGCTCGTGGGCTTCCTGATCCACCTCTTCAACTTCCTCGCGTCGCTGGCCGTCGGCAAGAAGGCCCCCGCCAACCCCTGGGGCGGCATGACCATGGAGTGGGTCGCCGACAGCCCTCCGACCGAGCACAACTTCCATGGCGACCCCGTCTGCACGCACGGGCCGTACGACTTTGATCGCGTCGTGCCGCCCCACTGGGATCCCAAGGACTACCCCCTCCCCGCGCCCGAGGCCGGCGGGCGTCCCATGGTCGCCCATTCGCCCGACAAGCACGACTGATCCCATCGAGCCCAATCTGCCCTCGCCTGAACCCGCAACCCCAAGGCAGCATTCATGAGCACCCTCTCGACGTCATCATCCAGCAAGCCCCTGTGGGCGAGGTACAAGCCGGCGATCCACTTCCGCAACGCCGCGGAGGAGTTCGACGCCTGCAAGCTCGGATTCTGGCTCTTCCTCACCACCGAAGTCCTGCTCTTCGGCGGCATCTTCTGCGCCTACTTCATCTTCCGCACCCTCTACCCCGACGCGTGGAAGGAAGGGTCCGGCCTGCTCGACTGGCGGTTCGGCGCGGGCAACACCGTCGTGCTGCTCCTCTCCAGCTACACCATGGCCGTGAGCATCTACTGCATCCAGAAGGATCAGCAGTTCCGGGCCCAGCTCAACCTCATCGCCACCCTGTTCTTCGGCGCCCTCTTCCTGTACATCAAGCTCGCGTACGAGTACATCCCCAAGTGGTCGGTCGGCAAGCGGCCCGGCTCGATGTTCGACTACCCCTTCGCCGAATCGGCCCACCTGCCCCTCTGGTGGAGCGTCTACTACTGCGGCACCGCCATTCACGCCGCCCACGTCATCATCGGAATGATCCTCATCGCCCGAGTGCTCTGGCGCACCACCAAGCGTCACTACGGCCCCACGCACTACACCATGGTCGAGATCACCGGACTCTACTGGCACTTGGTCGATCTCATCTGGATCTTCCTCTTCCCGCTGCTCTACCTCATCCACTGATGCCGTCGCGCCACGTCTCCTCACGCTGGCCGCTCGACCCGACCCTCCGAACTCACGCTCCACTCCCGGCGAGATGAATCCCATGTCCCACTCCGCGCAACACGCCGACGCTCACGACCACGGCGAATCCCACTCCCACGCCATCGTCGGCCCCGGACTCCTCCGGACCGTCCTGGCCTTCCTGCTCTTCTTCACCGTTCTCACCGTCGCCTTCGCGCAGATCGAGGTGTACGTGGAGCATGCCGTCGGCATTCGCCTGCCCTGGTGGGTCAACGTCATCGGCGCCATGTCCATCGCCACCGTCAAGAGCGTGCTGGTCATGGCCTACTTCATGCAGCTCAGGTACGACAACCCCATCAACACCCTCGCGATGCTCTTCTGCTTCTTCGCGCTGGGCCTCTTCCTCATGTTCACCGGGCTCGACCTCTTCAGTCGCGGCATGGTCTACGACTTCAAGTCCGGCCCCGTCATCGCCGGCGGCACCGGCGCGGGGGTTCCCGGCGCGAACAACCAGCCCCTGACCCAGGCCGCCAAGGTGCGTTTCAAGGAGCGGCTCGCCGAGAACAACACCCGCGAGTGGCTCATCTGCGCCGCCAAGGTCGAGGATGCCGCCAACGCGGCCGCCCACTCCAAGGACGCCGGCGCAGCCGAGGCCGCCGCCGTGCTCGCGGCACAGGCCCACCACATGATGGATCTGCACGCCGTGATGGTCCATCCCCCCGAGGCCGGCGCCCAAGCCGTCGTGGTGCGAGACCTTGAAGCGCAGGCCAACACCCTTCGCACCAAGGGCAACGCAGCCGCGGCCGAGCTGGTCGCCGCCGCCGCCCGCTCCGTTCAGGGCATCGACATGGCCCAAGCCCGTGCATCCTACTCGGTCGAAGCGATGTTCGATCGTCTCGCGGCCGTCGCTCACGGCGGTCACCACGAGGACCATGGCGCGGCCTCCAGCAGCGGCAATGCCTCCCGCGCCCGCACCGGCGTGACCGGTGTCACCGGTCATGCGGCTCCCCACGCGAATGAATCCGGCCACGGCCACGGCTCCGAAGCCACTCCCTGAACCGTCTCGCCGTGTGCAACCGATGGATCGTCGACGCCTCATCCCCGCCCTCGCCGCCGCAGCCAGCGGGTTCACCATGGTCGGCATGGGCTGGGTGATGGCCAATCGCGTCGTTGAGCACAATCGCGAGGCCAAGCGAGTCGTCTACGCCTTCGACACCCGGAGCGACACCGCGTTCACCTTCGCCGGCAAGCCGGTTTCGATCTCCACCGACCGCTCCGATCCGGTGAACACGATGCTCGTCGTTCACTACGGCGAATCCGAGCTCCGTCTCCGGGCGGCGATCCCCGGGAGCCACCACCTCCCTGGCCTGATCCAGCACGAAGACTGGATGCGACTCATGCGTTTCGGCGTCATGTCCGGTCGCACCATTGACGAGTTCAAGCGAGATCTCGGCACCCCCGCGCTTCCCGATCGCTTGGCGATCGTGACTCGCATCCCGCGCCCGGGCAGCGACCCGGGCAGTTGGGGCCAAGTGTGGATCAAGGATTGGACCTTCGAGTTCCACGAGTTCCTTCCCGAAGGCGGCTTCAAGTCGGAGCGATACGGCTACCCGACGCACCGCCGCGGGCAGAAGCCCAAGGAAGGCGAACTCAAGGACAACACCTGGGAGTTCCAGGCCGCGTTGCAACTCATGCCCCAGCAGGCCCGTGAGCGACTCATGGGCAAGTACGACACCGATGCCATGCACCAACTCGGCTGGGCGTTGCCCATCGCCGGATTCTCCGGTGCGGCGTGCATCTTCTTCATCGGGTTTGCGGCGTCGCCGCGTCGCACGACGAAGGCGTGAGTTCCCTCCGTCTCGAGGCCTCGTGACTCGGTGATCATCCACGTTCGAACAGTGGCCACCTTCGCCCGAGGCGGGCTTCGAAGGGGCTTCACGCCGATTCGCGAACGCCAGCCTGCTTCGGGCGTCCCCTCGTTGAGCCGGGGTGCGCAGCCCGGCTTTGCGGGCAAGCCCCCGGCGGGGCTCACTTGAAGACCGATGCCACGCCGCCGAGCATCCAGTAGGTGATGTCGTTGAGCAGCTTGGCGAGCACGACGCCCTGAATGATGATGGCCATGAAGCTGGTGACGAAGCTCTCGGTGGTGGCGGAGCCGACACCCTCGGCGCCCGGGCGGCAGTTGAAGCCCTTGTAGCACGAGATGAGCCCGATGGCCAAACCGAAGAAGACGGACTTGATGAGGCCGTTGGCGATGTCGATCCCGTAGACGAACTGCTCGGAATACCGCACATACATGGCGGGGTCGGCCTTGTAGAGGCGGGTGACGATGAGCCAGCCGCCGATCACGCCGCAGCCGTTGCTGACGACGGTGAGGATGGGGATCATCAGCACGCACGCCAACACCCGCGGCACCACCAGCACCTTGACGGGGTCGGTGGCCATGGCCCGCATGGCATCAAGTTGTTCCGTCACGCGCATCGATCCCAACTCCGCCGTCAGCGCGCAGCCGACGCGGCCGGCGAGCATGACGGCTGCGAGCACGGGACCGAGCTGCTTGACGATCGAGAGGTTGATGACGCCGCCCAGGCGACCTTCCTGGCCGATGGCCTGGAACTGGCGATACCCCTCGAAGGCCAAGGTCATGCCGATGAACGCGCCGGTGATGGCCAGCACGGGGATGGACAGCGTGCCCACCTCGAAGAGCTGGCGGCCCAGCCGCTCGCGTCGCAGCCAGACCTTGGGGTGCCCCAAGCCGGCGGCGACGTCGCGGGTGAAGGTGCAGAAGCGTCCGAACCCTGCCACTGCGTGCAGGACATGGTTGCCCAGGAGGGCGACGAGTCGGATGAGGGTGAAGGGCAGACTGAGCATGGCGTCAGGAGTCCGCGGGGGCCGAAGGTTAGGACCGGGGCCGACGCTGTTGCATCGCCGCCGGGGCGGGCGACCCAAAAAGAACGGATGGCGACCGAGGGGTCGCCATCCGAGGAGGGCTTGGAGCGAGCGTGGTGGGGTCAGCCCGGGACGGCCACCTCGGCGACTTCCTTCTCGTCCACGCGCTGGATGACCGCACCCAGGGCACGCAGGCGGTCTTCCATGCGGTCATAGCCGCGGTCGAGGTGGTAGACGCGGTTGATGATGGTGCGGCCTTCGGCGGCGAGGCCGGCCAAGACCAACCCTGCGGAGGCTCGCAGGTCGGAAGCCATGACGGGAGCTCCGACAAGGCGGCGGACGCCGCTGATCACGACGGTGGGGCCGTGGCGAATGAGCTTGGCGCCCATGCGGGAGAGCTCGGCGACGTGGAGGAAGCGGTCGGGGAAGATCTTCTCGGTGATGACCGAGTTGCCGTCGGCCAGCGCGAGGACGGTCATGAGCTGGGCCTGCAAGTCGGTCGGGAAGCCCGGGTGGGGCTGGGTCGTGACCTCGACGGGGTGGAGGATGCGGTCGCTGGTGACGCGAACGCAGCACCGCATGGGGTCCTCGCAGCCGCGGTGAGCGGACTTCTGGGGCGAGGTGGCGGCGACGGGGTTGCAGGCCTCGACGTGGACGCCCACGGTGTCGAGGTAGTGCATGGCCGAGAGGAGGGCGTCGACGGGGCAGTTCTCGAGGACGATGTCGCCGTTGGTGACGGCCGCGGCCATCATGTAGGTGCCGGCCTCGATGCGGTCGGGAATGACGCGGTGGTCGCAGCCGCCCAGTTCGCTGACGCCCTCGATCACGAGGCGGGGCGAGCCCTGGCCGGTGATCTTCGCGCCCATCTTGTTGAGCATGTTGGCCAGATCGACGATCTCAGGCTCGCAGGCCGCCGACTCGATGGTGGTCACGCCCTTGGCGAGCGTGGCGGCGGACATGACGTTGGCGGTGCCCAGCACGGTCGAGCCGAAGGGGCCGCCCAGGAAGATCGTGTTGCCGACCAAGCCGCCCGAGGGGACCTTGGCGATGATGTCGCCGCCGTTGACCGTGATCTGGGCGCCCAGGGCCGCCAGGCCGCGGAGGTGGAGGTCGACCGGCCGCTCGCCGATGGCGCAGCCGCCGGGGAGGCTGATCTGGGCAAAGCCGCGGCGAGCCAGCATGGGGCCCAGGGTGCAGATGCTCGCCCGCATGGTGCGGACGATCTCGTAGCGGGCGTGGCTCAGGCTCTCGTCGACCGAGTGCATGGTCACGGTGCCGTCGCCGAAGGAGCCGTCGGCGGGCTCATCGGTGCGGCGGCAGCCGAGTTCGCCCAGCAGGCGGATGAGGTTCTTGATGTCGGCCAGGTTGGGCACCTCGCGGAGCTTGACGGGCTGATCCGTCAGCAGCGAGGCCGCCAGCAAGGGCAGGGCGGCGTTCTTGGATCCGTTGATGCGCACGCGACCGGACAAGCGCCGGCCGCCCTCGATGACGAATGTATCCATGTGGGCTGGGCCTCTCGATTCCCTGAGTGGAGCGCCGCGTCCCTGCGGCGAGCAGCATCGTATATCGGCGGGGCCCTTGCGCCAACAACAAAGGTCCGGAAGAAATGAGTATTTCGATGCGGGAGGCGGGGCGTCGTGCACCAGCCGCCCGCACACGCCGCGCCACCGGCGCCGACGGAACGACGCCGCGATCAAATCGGCGGTCCGCCGTGGCACGCCGCCGAGGTGAATTCGAGACTCTTGGTGCGAGCAGCCTCCGTGCAGGCCGCCCGCGCCACGGAGGTTCGCGACATGCATCCCGCCACCAAGTCCGCCGTCGTCATCGGAGCGTTGATCGCCACGGCGGGGGTCGTAGGCAATCCCGCTCCCGTCCAGGGCCAATCCGGATCCGATCCGTACGCGACCCTGCCGACGACGCTCCAGTTGCAGGCCATCATCCGCGACTTCAAGGAGCGATCGGTCACCGGCGGGCATCCCGACTTCGAGCGTCAACCGACGGCGGGGTTCGGGACGTTCGCCGCCATGGTGGCGGACACGCTGGATGCCGATGGGAAACCGGTCTTCCGCAGCACCGGGAACAAGGTCAACGCCTTCTTCCGCGATGCCGCCGGACGCAACCGGATCGATCCTCGCGACTACATCGCCTCCAAGCCCGGCGACGTGAACGGAAGCATCTCGACCGCGGCGGGCGGCGCCATGGTCGGCGCGACGGACTTCGCCAAGTGGTATCGTGACACGCCGGGCACCAACGCCAGCAAGGCGGTGCCGCTGACCCTGACGCGGGTGACGGGCACCAACACGTACAGCTACAGCAACAACAACTTCTTCCCCGCCAACAACGACCTGCTGGGCAACTCCCCGGGCACCCCGGTCAACACCAACTTCCACTTCACCACCGAGATCTCCACCGAGTTCATGTTCGAGCGGGGCAAGGGGCAGGTCTTCACCTTCACGGGCGACGACGACGTGTGGGTCTTCATCGACGGCAAGCTGGTGGTGGATATCGGCGGCGTGCACAGCGCGGTGAGCCAGTCGATCGACCTGGATCGCCTGACCTGGCTGGTCGACGGCAACTCCTATTCGCTGAAGGTCTTCCACGCCGAACGTCACCGCACCCAATCGAACTTCCGCATCGACACGAACCTGCGGCTGCGGATGGTCGAACAGCCTCCGGTCAGCGGCATGTACGACTGATCGACACGAATCACTGCCTGGTGGGATGGGGTCGGGCGTTGATGCGAACGCCCGACCCCGACGAGAGAGATCGCGTGCGGCGGCATGGTCCGGGCGACCGCCCTTGACGGGCTTGGTTCGCCGGCCCTTGGGAGGGGGCGATGCCACCCGCCGGATGCGAACATTCCACGCCCGGGTTCGGCCTGTCGGTCGACCCGGGCGTTGGCTTTTTCCGAGCGTCGCTTCGACGGAGCGACAGCGAGTGAAACTGGGGGAAGTTGCGGGATTCCCCTTGCATGCTCCGGGCGTGAATTCGATGCTTGAGATGTCTTGGCATGCACCGATGAATCCGCCACGGAGACCACCATCATGAACGCCGCATCGAAGTCCGCCATCGTGATCGCCGCCCTGGCTGCGGCCGCCGGCATGGTCGGCAGCCCCGCGCCGGTCCAGGGACGGGCGGCGCCCGACCCGTACGCCTCGCTGCCCTCGACGCTGCAGCTGACGGCGATCATTCGCGACTTCAAGGGCAACTATCAGCCCGGCGGACACCCCGACTTCGAGCGTTCGCTGAGCTTCGCGGGCGCTTGCATCAAGACGGTCGCGGACGATCTGGACGCCGACGGCAAGCCGGTCTTCCTGACCAGCGGCTATGTAGTGAATACGACCTGGAAGGACTCGGCCAATCGAGCGATCATGGATCCGAGACCCTACGTCGCCTCACGCCCGACCGATCGACCCGGCGCCGCGGCGACCACGCAACGCAACGCGCTGGAGAGCGCGGCCCGATTCGCCCAGTGGTACCGAGATACGCCCGGCGTCAACATGAGCACGACCGTCCCGCTGACCCTGAACCGGACCGCGGGCACCAACACCTACACGTTCTCGAGCAGTGTCGATCCGACGTGCGTCGCGAGGAAGGGGTTTTTCCCCATCAATGGCGAGTTGTTCGGCAACTCCGACCAAGGTGTCGGCAAGCCCAACACCAACTACCACTTCACCACCGAGATCGACACCGAGTTCATGTTCGAGCGGGGCAAGGGACAGATCTTCACCTTCACCGGCGACGACGACGTGTGGGTCTTCATCGACGGCAAGCTGGTGGTCGATCTGGGGGGCATGCACGGCGCCCAGGGCCAGTCGATCGAACTGGACCGCCTGACTTGGCTGCAGGACGGAGGCACCTACCGCCTGAAGGTCTTCCACGCTGAACGCCACCGCGTCGATTCCAACTTCCGCATCGACACCAACCTGCGTCTGCGCATGGTCGAAATGCCGCCCACGAGCGGGCTGTACGACTGACGCCGCTCGCCCTGCCAGGCATCCAATCGCTCCGTGAATGACAAGGCCCTCGATGCGCGTGGTCCGCGTGTCGAGGGCCTTGTCGCGTCGATGCGGGGCGGGCAGGTGCGGGCGATGTGCGAGAACGCGACCTGTCCGCCGGTCGCGGCGGCCTGCTGTCACGCCGGTGCGATCCCGCCCCGTCGAATCTCGCGAGTGGGTTCTTCGACGCCTGTCGCGGTGGCGGGGCGGCCGTCTTCAGCGGCTTGATTGAAGCCCGCCGAGTCGCTCGCTCTCGAAGTACGTGAACGACTCGCTGCTGCGGGCGAACTGCAGACGCCGAATCCGCGTCACGTCCGGGACGGGACGGGCCTGCCATTGATCCGACATCCCCAGTCGCTCCGCGGGACGCAGCGCGAGGGACGAATCTCGCCGATTCACGAGCTCTCGCGACACCGACTCGCCGACCGCGACGCCGACGCCGACGATGGCCGCCGCGTTGGCCTGAGACCGAGCGGCGAGGGTGGGTGCGGGCGGATGCTCGCGAAGCACCACGGTGCTCGAACAGCCGCCGAGAAGCGCCGAGGCCAGCACGAGGCCGAGCATGCCAAGCGAATTCGAACGCGGTGTGCGTGTCATGGTCCGTTCTTCCATTGAGGTGCATCCCGGGCGTGTCACCGCCCGTGCATGATGCATGGCAACCGACGTGCCAGCCGTCGGCATGAGGCGGTCGTGCCGCCGCCGCCGCCGCCGGTGCAGGCACGTGGCGTGCAGGCCACCCGGCTCCGTGGCATGTTGCACGGCGACAACGCTCGCTCCGTACGATGCTCGCGATCGTGAACGGCTCCCCGTCCATTCGTGCAGCCTTGCGACAGGATCCCGCCGTGCGGCGGATCGTCCGCTCGTGGCGAGCGCTCACCGGGGGGGCGCCCGTTCGCGACCCGCAGCGACGCACCCTGGTGGCCTGTTCCGCCGGCGTCGACTCATCGGCGCTGGCGATTGCCCTGGCCGTCGCCTCGCGCGACGTGGTTCTCGGACACGTCGTGCACGACCTGCGGCCGGCGCAAGAGGCCCGCGCCGATGCGGACGCCGCAGCCGATCTGGCCGCTCGCCTGGGGCTGCCCATCGTGCGCTGCTCCATCGCCGTGGCGGCGCTCTCCGGCAACATCGAGCACAACGCACGGGTTCATCGCTACCTCGCGCTGGCCGCCCTCGCGAAGGGGCAGGCCTGCCCCTTCGTCGCGACCGGACACCACGCGGACGATCAGCTCGAGACGATGCTGATGCGACTGATCCGTGGCGGCTCGGTCAAGGCCTTGGCGGGCATCCGCGAACGCCGGCCGTGCCACGGGGCCACCCTGCTGCGTCCGTCGCTGGGCATCACCCGGGCTGATTGCGAGCGCATCTGCACCATCGCCGGGTGGACATGGGCCACCGACGCCACCAACGAGGACCGAACTCGCACCAGGGCACGACTGCGAGCCGAGGTCTTGCCCGCGCTGCGTGCCATGCGTCCCGCGGCGTCGCTGCGGGCCGCGTCGCTGGCTCGCATGCTCGACTCCGCCTCGCAGGCCCTCGTGGATCAGGCCCGAGAGGCGTTGGACGGGTCCTCCGTCGGGCCCGATGGCGGGTGGAGGGTGGGTCTCAACGATCTCCGTTCGCTGCGGCCGGCCGTGCTGATCGAAACGCTCGTGGCGCTGCATGGCCGATTGTGCCGCGACGTGCCGACGCGGGCACGCGCCGTGATTCGTGGCGATGATCTCGACCGTGCCGCAGCGGCGATCATTCGCGACGCCTCGGACGTGCGACGCCTGCGTCTGGGCGACATGATGCTCACCATCAGCGCTCGAGACGTGACGGCGCGGCTCGACCCGACGCGACTCAACCCACCATGAGACCCAAGAGCGTCTCGGCCACCATCACCAGAAGAATGAGGGGCAGGTGGATGATCGACGCAAAGAAGACGACGCGGGCATCGGCACGAGTGCGGCCAATGACGAGCTTGGCGGCCAGCAGCAGGAAGGCGATACCGCTGAGGGAGGCCGCCGCGAGATAGACCGTGCCGAGGCGATCGGGCATCACGATGGCGGGCATCAGCGTGGCCGGGACGAGGGTCACCGTCCACAGGGCGATCGTCGCCGCGGTCCACGTTCCTGACGGATCGACCACCGGCAGCACGAGATAGCCGCCCTTGGCGTAGTCGTCCTTGTACATCCACGCGATGGCGAGGAAGTGGGGGATCTGCCAGACGAACATGAGGGCGAAGAGGGAGATCCCGCCCCATTCGAGCAGCGAATCCCATCCCATGCTCGTCGAGCCGGCCGACCAGCCGATGAGCGGGGGCAGGGCGCCGGGAATCGCGCCGACGAAGGTGGCCATCGCCGTGCGCGTCTTCATGGGCGTGTACCACGCGATGTACGAGACGATGCAGGCCAACGCGATGAGCGCGGGCACCAGGCCGTTGAGCAGCCACAGGACCAGGCACCCCGCGATGCCGAGCGACACGCCCGCAAGGAGCACCTGTCCGGGCGTCACGCGCTGCTGGGGCAGGGGGCGTCCGACCGTGCGAGGCATGCGGGCGTCGCGCTCTCGCTCCATGTATTGGTTGATCGCGTTGGCGCCGGCAGCGGCCAGCGCCGTGCCCACCACCACGCCCAGGGCCGCGGTGGCCAGCGTCGAGCCCGACCACGGGTGCGATGAGCTCGACATCACGAAGCCCACGAACGACGTGATGGTCACCAACTTGGTGATGCCCGGCTTGGTCGTCTCGACGAGACTTCGCACCAATCCCGGACGGGGCGACGCATCAGCCGCTGCAACGGCCGCTGGCGCCTCAAGGTCCGCCGTCGCGGCAGGACCGATCGTCGGGGAAGTCGGGGTGGCGGCTACGGGGTGTTGCACGGGGGGCTCGGCACCTCCGCGGCCTGTGGTGGACGCCCGGTGACTGCAACGGTGCAGGGGGGGGCGGCCGCGTAGGGATGCAATGGTAGCGGGCGGAGGCGCGGCAGGGCATGACGCCGCAGGTGGTTCCGACGGGTGCCGGGGGCCGTACGCTTGCCCCGCACCATGGCCCAGCACACTTTTCAGGCCCCCACGGGCACGCGTGACTTCTACCCGCTGGATGCAGCCCAGCGCCGGTTCCTGACCGAGTCGTGGCGGGCGGCCTCCATCCGACACGGATTCGAGGAGGTCGACGGCCCGACCTTCGAGCACCTCGACCTCTACACCGTCAAGAGCGGCGAGGGGATCGTTTCCGAACTCTTCAGTTTCACGCGGGCCGGGGGCGAGCGGACGTACGCGCTGCGTCCCGAGTTCACGCCCACGCTCGCCCGGCTCTTTGCGGCCAAGGCCAACAGCCTGCCCCGGCCGACCAAGTGGTTCTGCACGCCCACGTTCTTCAGGGCCGAGCGTCCCCAGCGGGGACGCCTCCGCGAGTTTCTTCAGTGGAACCTCGACATCATCGGCGATGCCAGCCCGGCAGCCGACGCCGAACTGATCGCCACGTGCGTCACGATGCTGGCGTCGCTGGGGTTCACGCCCAAGGACCTTCGCGTCAAGATCAACCACCGTGCCGCCCTTGCCGAGTGGTTCAACCGCCGAGGCATCGCGGAAGCCGAGCACGCCAAGATCCTGACGCTGCTCGATCAGAAGGGCAAGATGCCCCCGGGCGATTTTGCCCACAAACTCGCCCAGTTCGGCTTCACGCCCGAGATGGCCGAGGTGTTCCAGCGAGGCATCATCCGCGTCGAAATCCCGGCCGGCGCGGGTGGCGTCACCGTGATGGGAGAGCAGGTGACGCGCGAACAGGTCGGCGGGGCCGGACACGCCGACCCGGTGGACCTCACCTTCTTCGCCGAGGCCGTGCGGCCGCTCGCGATCGAGTTGGCGGCGGCGGGCGTCATCGACTGGATCGACTTTGATCTCTCCATCGTCCGCGGCTTGGCCTATTACACCGGCATGGTCTTCGAGGTGCACGAGGCCAGCGGTGCGGAGCGGGCCGTCGCGGGCGGCGGGCGGTACGACAACCTGATCGAGCTCTTCGGCGGACCGCCCACGCCGGCGGTGGGCATGGGCATGGGCGACGTGGTGCTCGCGCTCGTGATGAAGGACAAGGGCTTGATGCCCGACGAGGGTGGGCTGCTCGAGCGAGCAGGGATGCGGCCCGACGTCTTCGTCATCAGCAACGGGACGCCCGGGGCCGAGCAGCAGTTGCGGCCGCTCGTGGCGGCGCTGCGTCGCGCGGGGATGCACGCCAGGCACACCTACAAGACGACGCGCAACGTCGGCAAGTTGCTGAAGGAAGCGGCGGATCAGCGGGCGCACGTGGCGATCATCATCGAGGACGAGGCGACATGCTCGCTCAAGGTGCTCGCGACCGGCGCCCAGCAGAAGGTGTCGCTGGCCGAGGCGGTGGGGGCGGCGAAGATCGCTCGCGTGACGACCGCGCCTGGCGTGTGCTGAGCCCGCGATTCGCGCGGAGCGCGGCGAAGGGCAAAAAGTACGCCGCCCGGTGTGTGGCCGGGCGGAGTGTGGCAGCGAGGCAGGAAGATGGTGGTGGAAGCCCCCGCCGCCGGGTGGTGGACTTTCCGGGCAAGTCGCCGATCAAAGCGCTCGGCCGAGGGCATTCGGTCGAGCACGGTTGGGTCCGAGGGCGTGCCGAACGGGCTGGTTCGTGAGCGGTGAAGTCGCGGCGGGCATGGTTGTTCACGCGCCCGCGACTCGTGCCCCCCGAAAGCTCGCGACCATGCGACGCTTCCGACGAGCAGCCACCCGCTTTCCGTTCCGATCCGAGGCGTTCCTTGCCTCGGATGTCCGTCCCGTGTGCCGCGTCGCGGTCATGGGGCGGACGAACTCACCGTTCCGTCGATCCCGGACTTGCCTTGCACTCCGGCCGGACAGCGACGTCGCGGCGGAGGCTTGAATCTCGCGGCGGTTCCGTTTCGGACTCGTCGCGAGCACGACTGTTGCGGTGCGTCCTGCACCTTCCTGACCCGGTTTCCTCGCCTTCGCCGTCCTGGCTTTGGCAGGGAACCTTCACTTGTTTTCGCGGCCGCTCAGTTCGTCGTCGAGCCGCCCTTGGCGCCGCGCTGCTTGAGTTCATTGACCATCGCGGGAAGATTCCTGAACTGCTGGTTGAAGCGCTCTTCCCAACGCTTGCGGTCCCAGATCTCGAGATACTTGCCGCAGCCGACGACCACGACATCCTCGCCGAGACCCGCCATCTCCTGGTGACGCTTGGGGATCACGATCCTCCCGGCGGCATCAGGCTCGATTCGTTCACACATCCCGAAGAAGGCCGAGTCCATCGCGCTCTCGGTCTCGTCGGGGGTCAGCGTCATCTCCCGCCCCTCCGCGATCTCCTCGAACCTCCGCTCCGTGTAGAGGGCCAACTTGCTCTCGCCCCACGGAACGCAGTACCACGCCGTGCCATCCCGATCGGGCTTGAGAAGCGACCGGTACTTGGCCGGAATCGCCAGACGCTGCTTGGCGTCGATCGTGAGGTCGGACTGGCCCGTGAAGATCATGCTTCGACGCCCTTCCAACCCGCGCCACCCGCCGCCTGTCGTCCGCCTGTCGTCCGCCGCCTCCGGGGTGCCCGCAGCTTCCTGCTCGGACACCCGCCGCCCGATCTCGCTCCCGATCTCCCCTTTGAGCCCCGCGTTCCGTGCGGGCCTCCCTTGCTACCCTTGGCCGTCCTTGGCCTTGGCGTTTCCCGTTCCGTGGGAAACCGCTTCAGTCCTGTCGCATCGAGGCTTCCAACCCGCCCCGTGCTCGCCGCACCCACCTCCAACTCCACTCAGCCCTGCACCCATCGGCCGGCGATCCGGCCGCTGCTTTCAACCGCCGCCCTCGCTGGGCCGGTCCGGTCGCGTCATGCGACCCTTCCGGCCTCCCCGCACCCTTCGCCGCCATCCTGACGGCTCCGAATGTCGTGCTGGGCGACCATGGGAATATACCACACTCTTCGACACTTCTCAACACTTGGCGGGAGCGAGGCCATTATTTTTTCGTGGGGCCATCCTTGACACACCTGTTTGGGTGTGGATGAGCGGGGGATAGGCGGTGTCTGGAAGGTGGTTGACGCGGGGCTGCCTGCGGCCCGCCTCGGGCGGGCGCCCTGCCTCGCCCCGCCGGGCGTCCGATGCGTCGCGTCCGGGTCAGCGGGGAGGTTGGTGGAGGATTCCGGCGACGGCGGCCAGGAAGCCTGCCGCGAAGCGTGCCGGGGCGAAGCGGCGTGCGTGCTCGCGACAGGCGAGGTCGCACTCGGCGGGCACGCGCCGGGCCGCCTCGACGATGGCGTGGGCCGTTTGCTCGCGGAAGAACGCGCCCGTGACGCCGTCGACCACCGTTTCAAGGGCGCCGCCCGAAGACAACGCGACCACCGGCAGCCCCGCGGCCTGTGCCTCGACGGCCACGATGCCGAAGTCCTCGACCTGAGGATGAATCAGCGCGGACGACCGAGCGTACAGGTCGCGCAGCGTCGCGTCGTCGACTCGCCCGCGGAACTCGACGTTCGGCGGCGCCTGGCGGCGCAGCGACGAGGCCAGCGAACCGTCGCCCACGATCACGAGACGCACGCCGGCCAGCGTCGACGCCTCGATGGCGAGGTCCACTCGCTTGTACGGCTCGAGCGCACACACCACGAGCCATGAGCCGTCCCGCGCGATCGCCGGCGCATCGCCGAAGAAGTCGGTCCGCACCGGCGGGTGCAGCACCCGACTCTCGCGTCGCCATGCAGCGCGGATCAGCGACGCCGTGTGCGAGGAGTTGGCGAGCAGCGTCGTCGGTCGCGAGGCCGAGGCGGCATCCCACCGTCGCAACCACGGTCCCGAGGCGGCGAGACCGAGACGGGTGAGCAGGCCCGAGCGTCCGTAGGCCTGCCCTTGCGACCAGAGGTATCGCGGCGGCGAGTGCACGTAGCAGAGGTGGGGAACGCCCGGCGGCGACACGAGCCCCTTGATGGCGGCCGAACTCGTGGAGACGACCAGATCAACCGGGCGACGGGCGTGAATCGATCGGAGCGACGACGAGAGCCGCGACACCGCCCAGGGATAGAGCGGCAGCAGGTGGCGGCGGGCCCGCCGCGAGAGACCGCCCAGTCGCCCGATCGGGGAGACCACGCGAGGCAGGGCGTCGATGGCGGGCGTGAGCGGGCGGCCGTCATCGAACATCGTGAGCATGGTCGAGATGTCGGCTCCTGCGCGGGTGAGCGCAACGACCATGGCGTCGAGCACGTGCTCGCCGCCCCGAAGGCCCGCGAGCCAGTCGTGGGCCAGGACGACGTGCGGGCGTCCGGCGAGCGTCGACTCGCGTGTTCCCGGCCCGGGTTGTACAGTGAGTGTCATGGAGACGCGCGGGACATCATTCGCGACCGCCGGCCGCGGCGTCGGCCGTGCCAGCAACCGCTTCGCCCTCGATTACCGCGCCGAGGCGGCCGCGTTGGGTGGCCCCGTTTGCCCGATCATCGACTTCCACACCCATGTCAACGGTCCGAGGGCCGCGCGGGTGTGGCTCGAGGCCGCCGAGGCCTTCGGCATCGATCGCGTGCTCACGATGGTGCGACGCGCCGACGCCCCGGTGGTGCGGGCCGCCCTGGGCGACCGCGTCGGGTTCATCGCCTTCCCCGACTTTCGCAACCCCGACCGCGGGCACGCGATGCGGGCGGGGTTCCTCGACGACATTCGCGCCTTCCGCGACGAGCACGGCGCGAGGATGATCAAGCTCTGGAACGCGCCTCGCCTGCGAGAGTACTTTCCCGAGGCCACCGGGCTCGACCTCATCGAGTTCGACGGCGAGTGGCGAGTGCGGCAGGTCGAGTTGGCCGAGCGACTGGGCATGGGCGTGATGGTCCACGTGGCCGATCCAGACACGTGGTTCGCCAGTCGCTACGCCGATGTCTCCACCTATGGTCGCAAGCGCGATCACTATCGCGGGCTCGAGGCGATGCTCGAGCGATTCCGGGGCGTGAAGTGGTTCGCGGCGCACATGGCGGGCATGCCGGAGAACCTCGACTTTCTCGACGGCGTGCTCGAGCGTCACCCCAACCTGCACGTCGACACCTCGGCGACCAAGTGGATCGTTCGCGAGTTGGGCCGCCACCCTGCGGCTCGCACGCAGCGATTCCTGTCGCGTTGGGCCGGACGCGTCATCTTCGGCTCCGACATCGTGACCACCGACGAGCATCTCGTGCCCACCAACGGCGGAGCGGCCAGCCCCATGGGCGAACTGGCCGACAGCGAGGAGAGCGCCTTCGATCTGTACGCCAGCCGCTACTTCGCGCTGCGCACGATGTTCGAGCGTTCGCACGAAGGCGAATCGCCGATTGCCGACCCTGATCTCGCGATGGTCGATCCCGCCCGACACGGTCCCCTCGACGCCCCGACGCTTCGCGGACTGAATCTCGCGCCCGAGATGCTCAGGACGCTCTACCGCGACGCGGCGATCGCCAGCGGCATGGTCGAGTGAGCGTCGGTCCTCAGGGCGGATCAGCGAGGTTCCGACGGAGCCCTTGACGAGCCGATCAACGAACTCATCGCCCTCGCGAGCGATTCGGCGACCTGCTGGTCGGCGGCGGCGTCGAATGACGTGTCGAGCACGCACGGGCCGAGCGTGTCGGCGAATCCGGGGCTCTGATGGACCAGTCGCAGCGACGCGCCCGCGAGGCGAGCATCGAGCGAGGGTTCGCCCACGTCGTCGCCCAAGGTCAGGAACCCCGCGCCGCCGTACACGCCGACGCGGCCCTCGGACAGGATCAGCCACCGGACGGTGGCGGTGTTGGCCGTGCGAGCGATGGGCGTGCGACCGGCCTTGGGCTGCAGGAACAGGTGGACGTGCAGGATGGTTCCGCTCAGGGTCGAGACATCGCCGCCGACGGTCCAGACCGACTCGGGCAAGTCGGTGAGGTAGAAGTCGACCACGTTGGGATCGGTGCCGGCATACACGCGGGTCTTGAACTCGGCGCCGATGGTCGAGCCGTGCTCCACGGAGGTCAGGCGGCCGGATCCCGAACCCATGCGGACGCTGCCGCAGGAGACCAACGGGGCCGAAAGGAGGGCGGCGCAGAACACGGCGGCGATCGTGCGGGCGGGCGTCATGCGACCGGAGCGTAGCGACGCTGGATCGGGGGCGGTCGACCCGTACCCTCCGGATGATGGGACTGGCGATGGCCGGCGGGAGCGATCGAACCGGCGGAGTTGGCGCTCGCGAGGGAACCGCGGCCTTGGTGGTCGGTTTCACTTTCCGGCGTGCCGGTCTCGTGCGGCGGCGTGCCAAGGGAGCCGTGAACATGCAATCGTTCGGAACCACGCGTGGCAGGGCCTCGACGGCGTGCGGCCTGGTCTCGCTGATCGGGCTGGCGGGGGAGGCGTCTCAGGCGTCGGGACAGGTGTGCGACTCGCCTCGACCGTCGCCAGAGGTTCAGTGCCAGACCGCTGCGCCATTGGTGCAGCAGGGCTGGAGCGGCGGTCCTGCATCAGGGTGGGCATCATGGCCTGCGCCCTCGGGCACTTCATCGATGACGTTTGCGGGCATTGGGCAGGTGGGGCCCAGCATCGACTTGTTGTCGAGCCCCATCCGGGAGCGGCTCTTTGGACCGCAGGCCCGACCGTGGCCGGTGGACGGATGCGAGTTTCGGCCGATGCCAACGCCGCCGCAGTGTGGCACCGAGCCGCGGCGCTGGAGGTGCCCGTGGGGCTGCGCGGAGGTGTGTTGCCACGCCACGTGGAACCCTCTCCGAACTCGAGCGGCAACGGGTTGGACCATTCGAGTCGATCTGGGCGGGTGCGAGCCGCGGCGGTACGTCGATCGCTGGTGCGGCACGACCGTGGTTCGGCCCGTCTCCTCCTGGTGGGGTTCGACGACGGGGACGTGGCTTCAGATCGGAGGAACCTCGCAGCCGCCCTCGGGCGCCCCGGGGCCGACGAGCGGCACGGTGAGTTCGCCTTCGCCGGGACCATCGACGCCCATGGCTCCGCCGACGCTGCTGGACTTGGCCCAGGCGGCGATGGCGCAGCGTCAGCCCAAGGTGGCGGTGGAGGCCTTGCGGCGAGAGATTCGCGAGCAGGGCGAGCGAGGGGAGACGTTGCGGCTTCTGGGCTTGGCGCTGGCGATGGACCGGCGGTGGCTTGACGCGGCGGCCGTGATGCGACAGGCACATCGGCTCGATCCCGCGTTGGCCGGGACGCCCGTGGATGCGACGGCCATCGGGCTCGAGGACCGCGTGCTGCGAGAGGCGGTGAAGGGGGCGGTCTTGGCGGCGAACCGGGGCAAGTCGGCTTCCGAATGGCTGCTGGTGGCGACGCTGATGCAGGCCGAGGGTCGGGTGGCCTTGGCCTGGGCGATGGCCTCGCGGGCCGCCAAGGCGGGGCTGGAGCCTGAGATCGCCGCGGGGTTCGCGAAGGCCGCACGCGACGACTCGGGCGGGGTCGAGCTCGGGTTTCCGGACCGCAAGTAACACGCGTTGTGGCAGGGCGTGACGGGCCCCGCGCGAGGGGCTGCGAGCGGGGTTGCGCCTATCATCGGCCCCCCGCGCACGCCCAGCGGGGCGAGGCGGCGGCGTCGGGCCCCGCACGAACGGATCCCTTCCACAACGAGTCCCGAGCATGAAAGCAACCGACCT
>CAIYWI010000068.1 GCA_903929885.1 uncultured Phycisphaerales bacterium | reverse complement strand
CCATGGACAGCCGCCACTCCTTTTTTCGCGCCCGGGGATGCCCCCTACCACTCCGGTATGGACAACGGCATCGATGCACCCGTGCCCCCGCAGGTGGCGGCCAAGGCCGAGGACATGGGCGTGGCCAAGGCCCGCCTGGACGCGGCCTCGACCTTTCTGCTGGCGGTCCTCGGGGGCGCGTTCATCGCGCTCGGGGCCGTCTTCTCGACCACCGTGGCCACGGGGCTCTCGGGTGAGGTGCCCTTCGGCCTCGGGCGACTGCTCGTGGGTCTGGCTTTCTCGCTGGGCCTCATGCTGGTGGTGGCGGCCGGCGCGGAACTCTTCACCGGCAACAACCTGCTGGTGATGGCCTTCGCCAGCGGGAAGATCCCGCTGAGGGCGCTGTTGCGCAACTGGACCATCGTCTACATCGGCAACTTCGTCGGCGCGGTCCTGACGGCGGCGGGCATGCTGCTGGCGGGGTTCCACGAGGGAGCCGCGGGGCAGGTGGGACGCACGTGCCTCGACCTGGCGCAGGCCAAGTGCTCGCTCGACTGGACCGAGGCGGTGGCCCGCGGGGCGTTTTGCAACGCCTTGGTGTGCCTGGCGGTGTGGATGTGCATGTCGTGCCGCAGCACCGGCGAGAAGCTGCTGGCGACGATGCTGCCGGTGGCGGCGTTCGTGGCGGCGGGGTTCGAGCACTCGGTGGCGAACATGTACTTCGTGCCCGCGGCGATGTTTGTGCGCGAGTTCGCCGCCGACGGCTTCTGGAGTTCCATCGAGTCGCCGCCGTCGCAGTGGGCGTCGATCACCACGTGGCGGTTCGTGGCGGGGAACCTGGTGCCGGTGACGATCGGCAACATCGTGGGCGGGAGCGTGATGGTGGGCGTGGTGTACTGGCTGGCGTATCGCCGCCCGGGGCGTGCCTGACCCGTCGGGCTATCCTGTCGCGGGCGCATGCGGGCCCACAGGAGTCACGACCATGGCGAAGAAAGCAGCGACCAAGGGCGGCCAGCGGACCAACACCACGAGCGCGAGCGGACAGAAGTCGCGATCCCAGACGAGCACGCCCCACTCGGCGAGCCGCATGGAGCCGTCGCACGGCGGCAAGTCGCCGAAGGCGGCACGCAAGAAGGGCTGAACGACGTCGACGGACGTTGCTTCGAGTCGCGAGTTCCCAACGCCCGTCAGGGCGCCCCAGTCGTAGCCGTGCGGCGCAGCCCGGCTCTGCGGGCAAGCCCACCGACGGACGCCGATCCGCGGATGAACGCGACGACCGAGGGACGCGACTTGGCGGCGAGGTCGCCGGTGTCGACCCGTTCGACAAACCCTCGCGAATCAGCGAATGAGCGAATCAGCGCCCGGCCGTGGGCTTGCTCGAAGACTCGCCACGCCGCACGGCTACACCTGGCATGCCCTTGCGGGCGAAGAGACGCGCGACCCTCGACGCTCCGTCGCCCGGCAGGGCGCACCAGTCGCGGCGGGCGGGGAAACCCGCAACCGTCTGGCTGGCTGGCGACCCCAACCGCCGCCGCGCCCGCACCCGTCCGTCCGCCGTACCATCGGCGTGCTCGCGGCGGTCCTCATCCTGGCGTTTCTGATGGTGCTCAACGGCATCTTCGCCATGTCCGAACTGGCGATGATGACCAGTCGCCAATCCCGCCTGCAGCAGGCGGCCAAGGGCGGGAGTCGCGGGGCGGCCGCCGCCCTCGCGTTGGCGAGGGAGCCCACGCGGTTCCTCTCGACGGTGCAGGTGGGCATCACGCTGATCGGCATTCTGGCGGGCGCGTTCGGCGAGCGGTCGCTCTCGGACGACTTGGCGCCGCTGGTGGCGAAGGTGCCGGCGTTGGCGCCCTATGCCGACACCATCGCGTTGTTGCTGGTGGTGCTGCTGATCACGTACCTGTCGCTGGTGGTGGGCGAACTGGTGCCCAAGCGGATCGCGCTGGCGCACCCGGAGGCGGTGGCGAGCGCGATCGCGTTGCCGCTCAAGGCGCTGTCGGCCATCGCGTCGTTGCCGGTGCGGATCCTGACGGCGTCGACCGACGGCCTGCTGCGGGTGATGCGGATCCGGCAGCGGACGATCGACGACGTGTCGGAGGAGGACGTCAAGGCGCTCATCAGCCGGGCGGCGAGCACGGGGGTGTTCACGCCCCAGGAACTCGCGCTGCTGCAGCGGACGATGCGGGCGGGCGACCTGATCGTGCGCGACTTGATGGTGTCGCGACAGGACATCGTGTGGATCGACGAGTCCGAGCCGCTGGACGCGATCCGGGTGCTGGTGGGCACGAACCCGCACTCGCACTTTCCGGTGTGTCGGGGCGACCTCGACACGCTGGTGGGCGTGGTGCACGTGAAGGACCTGATCGCCTACGGACTGCTGGCGGGAACGGACTTCAAGCTCGCGAGCGTCGCGCAAAAGCCGATTTTCGTTCCCGAGACGATGCCGGCGCTGCGGCTGCTCGATCAGTTCCAGCGTTCGCGGACGCACATCGTCTTCGTCGTGGACGAGTACGGGGCGATGCAGGGGTTGCTGACGCTCAACGACGTGACCCGGGCGATCGTGGGCGACGTGAGCCGCAAGGGCGACCCTTCGGCGCCGACGATGACGCGCCGCGACGACCGCTCGTGGCTCGTGGACGGCCGCCTGCCGCTGCACGAGCTCGTGCACGGGCTCAATCTGCCGACGGAGGTCGAGGCCGAGCTGCCCGACGTGAGCACCGTGGCGGGCCTGGTGACGACGCTGACCGGCCGCATCCCCGCCGAGGGCGACAAGGTCGAGTGGCAGGGGTATTCCATCGAGGTGATGGACATGGACGGGGTGCGGGTCGACAAGCTGCTGGTGACGCTGCCCGTCGAGCCGCCCGCCGAGCCGTGACGGCGTCGGGTCACGCCTCGACGTGCGTGAGTTACGATGGGGCATGTCGATCGCCCATCCGCTGCTGCTGGCCGCCTCCGCGCAGCACCTGCCCTTGCTCACGACGCTCGCGGCCGCCTTTCTGGCGGCATGGGTGCTCGGCCTGCTGACGCAGCGTCTCGGACTCTCGCCGATCGTGGGCTATCTGCTGGCGGGCATCGTGATCGGTCCGCACACGCCGGGCTTCGCCGGCGACGTCGGCCTGGCGCAGCAGGTGGCGGAGGTGGGCGTGATCCTGCTCATGTTCGGCGTGGGGCTGCACTTCGACCTCTCCGATCTCTGGAAGGTTCGCGGCGTCGCGGTGCCGGGCGCCATCGGCCAGAGCCTGGTGGCCACCGTCGCGGCGGCGGGGCTCTTTCATCTCCTGGGTTGGAACCTGACCGCCGGGCTGGTCACCGGCATGGCGATGGCCGTCGCCAGCACCGTCGTGCTGCTTCGGGTGCTGATGGACAAGGGCATGCTCCAGACCAGCCACGGCCAAGTGGCGGTGGGATGGCTCATCGTCGAGGATCTGCTCACCGTCCTCGTGCTGGTGCTCATTCCGCTGCTTGGCGACAAGGCCTCGCAGGCGGGCGCCGCCGGGGGCATCGCGACCTTTGCGTGGGCCTTCGCGAAACTCGGGCTGATGGTCGTGGTGGTGCTGGTGGCGGGCGGGCGGCTCGTGCCCTGGATCCTGACGCAGGTCGCCAAGCTGCGCTCTCCCGAACTCTTCACCCTGACGGTGCTCGTCCTGTCCATCACGATCGCCGTCGGATCGGCCACCATCTTCGGCGCTTCGGTGGCGCTGGGCGCGT
>CAIYWI010000067.1 GCA_903929885.1 uncultured Phycisphaerales bacterium | reverse complement strand
GTCGGGAGCCAGCCGCCTGACATCTTCGTGATCGAGCGTCACGAACGCCCCGCCGGTGGTGATGGCGGGCGCGGCGCCGATGGCCTCGACGACCTGCTGGTGGCAGGAACCGGACCCGAATGCCGCGGGCGGGCCGAGCGAGGCCAGCAGCAGCACGCGGCCCGGGGGCAGGCCCACGCGAGGCGACCACGACTGATCCATCCGCCGTTTCAGCAACGCCACGCGTCCGTCCGGGTCGCCGGGCAGGAAGGCCTCGCCCATGGCGTCGACGCATCGGCGGATGTCGTCGAGCGACAACATCGGATGATCGCTGAGCATCCACCCCCGCGCGCCCGCGAGTTCGGCAAGCCGAGGGGGCAGTTCGCGACTGCCCCACTGCGTCAGCACGTGCGTGGGCCGCAGCGTCAACAGCGTTTCATAGTCGATGCCCGCCTGATCGCCGCACGGCGGGATCGCGGCGGGGAGCCACGAGTCGAAGGCGTGCCTGCCGACGATGCGATCCTCCAGCCCCAGGTCGCGCAGCACGGAGGCCACGGCCGGGCTGAGCACCACGACGCGAGGCTCGCCCACAGGCGACGGCGGCTCGGGCTCGGTGCGGCCGCAACCGGCCGCAAGGATGCACGTCGCGACGGCGACGAACGCGCCGAGCCATCCGGGAATGGCCCTCACGCCCGGGCTCCCGGCGCAGGCGACTCGATCAGGTGAAGCACGCGAAGCAATTCGGCCACGCTCCACGCCTGCGCGGGGCACCCTTCGGGCTCGCGGGGCTCCTCGGCGTCGTAGACCTCGCAGATCTGCCGAATGGGCCCCGCCGTGCGCGGTTCGCGGCAGATCGAGTCGAGCAGCGGCGCAATCGCGTCGCGGGCCTGCGCCCTCGCCGAATCGGAAAAGCCCCCGACGCGGAGCACCGCCTCGGCGTAGGGGCCGATGAGCCACGGCCACACCGTGCCGTTGTGATACGCCCCGTCTCTCGCGAACAGGTCGCCTTTGTACCTGGGCCGATAGGCCGCGTCGCCAGCGGCCAGCGTGCGGAGCCCGAGCGGCGTGAGCAGGTGTCGCCGCACGCACTCGAGCACGCCCGCGTGCAGGTGGCTGCCCAGAGGAGACCGAGGCAGGCTGATCGCGAAGATCTGGTTGGGCCTGATCTGCGTCGACGCATCCCAACCCGTCACCGAACCGTCGGGCGCGAGCCGCGGCGTCAGGCAGTCATGGAGACTCTGCGCCTGGGGGTTCCAGAAGGCCTTCTCGAACGAGCGGTCCGACCACGACGCGATGTCGTCGAGCTCGCGGATGCGACGCTGCATCGACGCGGGCAGGAGCGATCCGACGCGGCGCAGGCCGTTGTACCACAGCGCGCTGAGTTCGACGGGCTTGCCGTGCCGGGGCGTGAAGACCACGCCGTGGCGCTTGGCGTCCATCCACGTCAGTTGCGTGCCCGCGTTGCCCGCGCGGATGAGCCCGTCGGCGGGGTCCATCGAGATGTCGAAGGCCGTGCCGTGCTCGTAGGCGTCGATGATGTCGAGACACGCCCCCGCGATCAGCGACAGTTCGCCCGAAGGATCGAGGGGCCGGCGCAGAGCCGTGGCCAGTTCGCACGCGGCGTTGAGGTACCACAGCGAGGCGTCGGCGGTGTTGTACTCCGCGCGGCCCGACCCGTCGTCGAAGCAGTTGGGCACCAGCCCGCCCTCGACCAGTTCGGCGAAGGCCTCCAGACACTCACGGGCCTCGGCGAGCCGCCCCGTGACCACCAGCAACCCGGGGAGAGAGATGCACGTGTCGCGGCCCCAGTCGGAGAACCACGGGTAGCCCGCGATGATGCTCGTGCGCGAGGCGGCGCGAGGCACGGTCGCCACTGCCGGCACCGCGGCCGTGAGCCGCCGCACGACGAACTGGGACGCCGCCCCCAGCAGCTTGGCCGGCAGGTGAGGCGGAACACTCGCCGGCCTCGTGGGCGGTTCGAGCCCCTCGCGACGGGGCGACACGAGCGACACGCTCAACTCGAGCGTCGAATCGCCCGCGGGCACCTCGACGCGCCAGAGTCCCGGCGAGCGAAGGTCCTCGATGCCGTCCTGCCCTCGCTCGATGTCGCGACGATACTCGAAGCGGTGCCACCACTGATCGTCGGCGACGAATGCCACCTGGCGACCCG
>CAIYWI010000066.1 GCA_903929885.1 uncultured Phycisphaerales bacterium | reverse complement strand
GTGGTGCCGCCCGAGATCGCAAAGCCGATCGCCGCCGCCGTCAGCGTCAGCGCGTTGTAAGTCTTTCCAGTCAGGGCCGAGGCGATCCGGGCATCCGCGAGCGTGCCGCTGGAGATGTTGCTCGCATTGGTGGTATCCGTCGTCGCCGAGGCCGCGAGCCCGCTCACATCACCACTGGAAAGCGTGCCCCACGCGGGAGCGGCTGAAGCCGATCCGGTACCGGTCTGAGTGAGGAATTTCTTCGTCGCGGACGTGTTGCCCGAGAGATTCGCGAGCGTGTTTGCGCCTGACCCGTAACGGATGTCGCCCAGGGCGCAGCTCGTGAGCCCGGTACCTCCGTTAGTCACGGCGACCGTCCCAGTAACGTTCGCCGCGTTACCGCTGATGGTGCTGTCGGTGTAGGCGACGGTTTTTCGCGACGCCGAGGAATTGGTGACGTAGAGGTTCGTTCCGTCCCACTCGACGCCGTGGGCGACGGCCGTGGTCGCCAGTGAACCGCTGGTCAGGAAGACCGGGACCTTGCTCGTCGAGCCGCCGGGCATCGTGACCACCGCGGCGGTGGCGCCGTTGAGGTTGATGCTGCCCTTGGCGATGAACCCGCCATTGATGACGGTGTTGTACCCAGCCGTCGTCGCTAGCGAGGTGAAGGAGCCCGAAGCGGGCGTGGTGTCGCCGATGTTGGATCCATCAATCGACCATCCTTCGCTGAACAGACGACGACGCTGGCCCGACGAGTTGATGTAGTTGAGGACGCCGCCATCGAACTCGACGACGCCGGCGTCACCTGAGTTGGGCAAGGCGATCCACCCGGTGCCGATCTTCAGCCCCGCCGAGGAGCTGGCCGCCGGAACGGAAACGCGGCCGGTAAACGACGGACTGCTCTGCACCGCGAAGGTGTTGCCGGTCAGCGTCAGGTTGGCTCCGGCGAGATAGCTGCCCGCACTGGAGAACTGCACCCAGGTGACGGCCGTCGAATCAATCGTACCTCCCGCATCCGCGGTACAAACGTAGCCGGTATCGGCATTGGTAGTGCCCTGCTCGACGAAGACGAAGGCCGAGCGCAGCTCGTCCCAAGCGTCCGCGTCCTGGGAGCGGGACCACGTTCCTGAACCGGCGATATAGATGCCGTTCAGCGCGGTGTTGGTCTGATTCTTCACCAGCACCCGATCGCCTTCCGCCAACGTGACCCCGTCGATCGTCAGCAACCCGCCGAACGTGGCGATGTTCGCGGTGGTCGCCACCCTGACCGACTGCTTGGCGTCGAGTCCCTGCGCAGCGGTGTCGACGTACCCTTTCGTCGCGGCATCAGTGGAAAAGATCGGAGACGCCAGGGACGTGATCCGCTGGGAATTCAGCTGCACCGCCGCGGCCGGCTGCGCCATCTGATCGAGGCGGCTCGTCCGCACCTGCGCGTCGAAGCCCGAGACGTCCGTCGCCGCAATTGCCAGTAGCGACTTCACCTGCGCCGCGGTGAGAGCGATCGGCGTGGCCGCCGAGCCGGTATTGTTGCCGATGATCGAATTCGCGGCGAGAGACGCCATCTTCGCCAGGGTAACGGCACCGCCCGCAATCGTCGTCGAAATCGAGGACGAACCAGAGCCAGTGACATCGCCCGTCAGGGCGATGCTCTGG
>CAIYWI010000065.1 GCA_903929885.1 uncultured Phycisphaerales bacterium | reverse complement strand
GGTGCTGGTGGGCGACCCCCAGCAGTTGCCGCCCTTCAGCGAGTGCGAGGCCAACGGCACGACGCTGGATGACATCCTTCCCCCCGAGTTGGAGCTCGTGTGTTCAGCCGCGACGCTGCTGGAGCGACTGAAGCCTCACGAGCGATCGAGCGCGAAGATCGTGGTCGTAGCCGCATGCCCCGAGGACGTCGCCACCGCGTTGCAAACGCACCTCGAAACGACCGGCGTCACAGGCCACCCGCCAATCACGCTGCACGGCGATGTCGCCACCGCCGGCGGGATCGTCATCTGCGAGCCCGCCGGCGCCATCGAGGCGTGCAGGCGCCTTCTCGAGGCGACCACGAGAAATACTGGCGGCCATCGATCCGGCCCGATCGACCTGCTGACGCAGCGAGACCTCGGCTGGTCTACCTCGTGGACGTCCTCAGGCGTGAAGCCAGTCACGGCGCGGCGTCGGGCCGCGGCGTCGATCTTCGACGTGGCCTTCAACACCTTTCACGCTCAACCGTGGGCTCAGCGAGCGGGCCAGAAGCTCGATGTCGTGTCGTTCCGCAACGGACTGAGCAAGTCGCTGCCGTCGCGGGCCGCCGCCGCCACGTTGGGCCTCAGCGACGACGAATGGGCCACAATCATGCGCAACATCGCGCTGCGATTCGCCGTCAACACGGTGTCGGCGTACGAATGGCTGGCGGGAATCCCGACCGAGGCCTTCGACGTGTCGCCGCTGAAGGACATCGCCGACTTCGTGAATCACGACCTCGCCGAGGCCGTCGAGCCTTGGATCGGGACGCTCAAGCTTCAGTATCGAATGGCGCCGCAGCTCTCGCGGGTTCCCCGTCGACTCTTCTACTTCAACGAGGCCCTGCAGGACGGGCCGAAGCCGGTGAAAGGTTCGAAGCCGGTGCTGGTTCCGGTCACCTCGGCAGAGGCCCAGGACGAGTGCAGCAGGGAGGAGTGCGAGATGATCATGCGACAGCTGGACTGCCTTTCGAAAGAGCGGCGACAGGTCATGATCATCACGCCGTACCGCAATCAGCAGGCTTTCATTCGCGATCGCCTCGAGCAACTCAACGCCGCTACGCGGTTCAACAACCTCGAACTCGACGTCCTGACGTTGGACAGTTGCCAAGGCAAGCAGGCGGACTACGTCATCATCAGCCTGGTGCGGCAGCGATCAAGTCCATTCTTCAACAGCCCCAAGCGATGGAACGTGGCGCTGACTCGCGCCCGCGAGGGGATGATGATCGTCGGCAACATCGACGGATTCGCGGCGGAGGCTCGCAGAGCCCGCGGCAACCGCCCTCGCGGCGACGACCGCGTCAAGATGAGTCTCCTCGCACGAATCATCGAGGAGTATCTTCCGGTCTCAGACCTGCACCGCGTGTGACCCGCTCGCCCTGGACACCCACCATGAACACAAACGACCGACTGTCCTTCGCCGATTTCGAGTGCTGGTGCATGCTTTCGAGCATCCCCGACGAGGGGTGCGATCCGATTCGGCTGACCGAACGTCTCGGCTTGGCTTTGCCGCTCGCCGATGCGGTCTTGAGCGCCTGTCTTCCGCTTGTTGAGGCAGGAGCACTCACCATCGATGAGTCGGGAGTCATTCGGCTGACGACCGCAGGGCGAAGGAGCCGCGACGGCATGGCTGCCGGAGGACTGCCGCCGACCGAGACGGAGCGACGATCATTGCCCGGCGCCCTGAACTGAATGGACGCGTGCCGCGCGGGCACGATGGCCCCATCGTGCCACTTCAGCGTGACGAGAGCTGCGGGTGCCGGAGGACCGGCGAGCACTCACCGCTCGGCCCGGCACCAATCGCACTCGAGCACGTCGAGGTCGGGGCAGGCATCGCCAAGGCCCGGCGCGGCCAGACATCGCAGCATGTTGAGGCACTTCGCCCGGCGGGGCGCGCCGTTCGTCGTCAGGTGCACCAGCATCGCGCCCAGCGTCGTGTCGAGTGACGTCGACCGACCCTGCGAACTCGCCCCACCGCGATCGCGGCGAGATCAAGCAACGCACGCCGATCGTCGAGCGGACGATGCGTACCGCGACCGATCGACGGTCGGCCGTGCCTGCATGACGACGCGATTCGAATCATGCGGGAGACGGGGTCCGTTCACACGCCGCCACGTGCGTGGGCACCATCGGCCGCGGGACGGCCGAGCCACCGCCTCGCACATTTCGGCGGCGATCTGAACGAGCGGCCAGACGCGGGCCCGCGCAGAGGTGTCCCACGCGAGCGTCATCCGCCAGGGCGGATTCGGCTCAGCGACGGCGACGACGCACCGCGACCAGTCCGGCCGCGCCAAGCAGCGTGACCGCGCCGGGCGACGGGATCGTGTTGGCGCGGATCAGGAAGTTGCCGAAGCCCAGCGATGCCAGATCGATCGAGCCGCCGCCGCCGAATCCGATGTTGTTGGGATCGAACGCTCCGCCTCCCGCGCCCCACGAGGTCGCCGAATCAGTCGGGACGGTCAGGTCGACCCCGTACGGATAACTGCCGGCGGCATGAGCGATCGAGACACCCACGAAGAAGGAACCGGAGACGGCGATGCCGGGCACGGCGACGGACTGGAAGGTGTTGTTGTCGATGTTCGAAGGATTGACCGACGAGGTCGTGGAGAACAGCAACGACGCGTTGCCCCCCGACGGATCGGAGCCCGCACCGAGATTGGCCCACACGTAGACGGTGAACGGCAGATTCGACAATGGACCCGTCTGACCCGGCGTGCCCGCGGCGCCCCACGACACGTCGACGGAGTTGATGGTGTCGTTGCCACCGACAACGGTGAAGTGGTTGATGGCCGCGAAGACGCCTCCGCCCGTGAGCCCGATGGCGGTTTCAGCGGTGCCGTCGTCGACGACGTAGGTGGCCCGACCGGAGAAGCCGCCCTGACTGGGCACACCCGGGCCCGAGCGCGAGATCACGCTCGCGGACGCGGTCCCCGCAATCACGGCCATGGCGACGCACGCACTCATCGTGTTCATGTCCCTGTTCATGTCTCTCTCCTCGTGGTGACCAAGCGACCAGCCGCCATACACGCGGCCTCTCGCGCCCTCACCGACCCATGCTAGGGAAATCAGCGCACGAGACAACACCCATGCGACGCAAGGACCGACCAAACCGGGCGTTCCTGCGGCCAGCCACCGTTCTCGCGAACAAGACCTGCGGTCCGCACCGGCGGTTTCCGACGAACCTCGCCGCCTCGCGTCGTCCACTTCATCAGTGCGTCGTCATGTCGCGTCGGTCAGGACCGGGCGGGCGGCGTCCCGCGCGTCCACTCGCACTCGAGCACGTCGAGGTCGGGCAACGCATCGCTGATTCCCGGCGCGGCCAGGCGACGCAGCATGTTGAGGCACTGCGCCCGGTGGTGCGTGCCGTGCGTCGTCACGTGCACCAGCATCGCGCCCAGCGTGAAGCGGTACGGCTCGCCGCCGAGCGTCACGTCGAGCGGCGTCGACAGGCCCCGCGACCGCGCCCTGGCCGCGCTCGCGGCAAGATCCGCCGCGGCGCGGTCGAGCATCGCGCGCAGGTCGGCGGGCGTGCGATTCGTCCCGTCCTCGATCGACGGCCGAAGAGGCCGATCCGGGCCGTCGATGCGATCGGCCCAGCGGATCATCGCGCCAACGACGTGCGTCAGCGTGTCGTGGAGCGAGCCGGGCCCGATGTCGAAGCGGCGATGCCACTGCTCGTCGGAGAGCCGCGTGCACAGGTCGAGCAGTCGGCGCGTCGCCCAGGCGTCGTGCCGCAGCAGCAGATCGAGCGGCTCCTCGCTCGGCGAGATCGCCCACACCTTGCCCGCCACCAGTTCCACCGAGTTGCGGGCCGGATCGCGGACGTAGAGCGATCGGCCTCCGAGCGGCCATTCGACCTCGCGCTCGATGGCGACGCCTCGCTCACGAAGCCGCGTGCGCCACGAGTCGAGGTCGGGCACGGTGAAGGCGACATGGCCCTCCCCGGTCGCGCCGTGGCTGGGGACCGATTCGTGCGGCGCGACGGTCTTGGAGGCGTCGAAGACGATGAGCACCGACTCGCCGGTGACGCGGAAGGCCACGCCCCGATCTCCCATGCGGGGCAGGGCGACAAGGCCGAGGGCGTCGACATAGAACCGCTCGACTGCGTCGAGATCGGGGGCGTACAGGATGGTCTCGTAGACCTGCGTGATGGCGGCCATGGCACGAGGGTATGAAGCGGGCGGCAGGGCCACGTCGCGGGCGGGGCATCGCCACGACGACGAGTCGGCGTTGGGGCTCGCGGGCGGGCACTATCCTTGGACCATGCTCACCGCGATGCTGCTGGCCGCGTCGATTGCCCTCTCGCCCGCGCGTTCGACCGTCGATGAGCCGCCGAACGCACCGATGGCGGCGATCGGATCCGACCTGCTCGCGGGCATCGGGGGCGAGGTTCCGGTCTTCGGCACGCCGGGCGTGCTGGCCGTGTGGGGGCCGGACGCGACAGTGGTCATCACGGCCTCGGGCGATCGCGATGCACGGGTGCCTCTGGCCGCACGGAGCGTGATGGGCAAGGGTCGCGTCGTCTGCTTCGCGCACACCGGCTACGTCGGCGCCACGCCTCCCGGGCCGGCGACGGAACTGCTGGTGCGGAGCGTGCAGTGGGCCGCGAGGCAGGACGGTCCGCTGCGGGTGGGCATCATCGGGTCCGATGGACGCGACACGCTGGCCGCGGCACTCGGGCCGGGGGCGGTGGTCGCCTCGCTCTCGAGCGAGTGGCACGATTCGCTCAACGGGTTGTCGTGCCTGGTGGTCAGCGGCTGGCGACTCAACGATGGCGACCTGGCCGTGCTCAAGGCCTTCATCGAGGCCGGGGGCGGCGTCGTGGCGGGCCAGACGGCGTGGGCGTGGACGATTCCTCCCGGCAAGTCGCTGATCGACAACCCGCTCAACCGCCTCATGGCGCCCGCGGGCATCGCGTGGACGGGCGGCTATTCGGGCAAGACCTCGCAGAAGGGACTCGCCCTCGATGCGGGCCCCGCCGAACTCAACGCCTCCAAGGCCCTCGATTTCCTGCTGGCCGAACCCAAGGACGCGTCGAGGCGCGATGTCGCGTCGCTCTCGCTGACTGCCGCCGCACGAATGCTCCCGCCGAGCGACGACCTGCTGCGGCCGCGACTGGCGACACTGCTGGAAGCGCGTCGGGACGGCGTGTCGCCCAGCGAGAAGACGCCGCTGCGGGTTCGCGACGCGGCGGCACGCGCCCTGCTGGCGTTCGAGGTGGCGGACCTTGCCTCGAACCCCTCGCCCAAGGCACACCGGGCGGCTTCGTCGTTTCCGGGAAGTGTGGCGTCCGACGCGTCCGTGGTCGCCGTCACCCGCGCCATCAACACGGGCGTGGGCGGCTGGCATTCCACCGGCGCGTACGCGGCGCCGGGCTCGCCCATCACCGTGCAACTCGGACAGGGCGTCAATCCCACCGGCATGCGGGTGCGAATCGGCTGTCACGAGGATGCCATCTGGCACCTGCGCGAATGGAAACGAGTGCCCGAGGTGGCGATGGAAGTCGACCTGCGGCTGGGCGCCACCACCGTGACGAGTCCCTTCGGTGGACTGGTGTACATCAGCGTGGCACCCGACGCCAAGGCCCGCACGGTCGACGTGACCATCGAGGGGGCGCACGAGGCGCCTTTCTTCGAGCGGGGCGTCACGACGAACGAGGCGTGGATGAAGCGTCGCCAAGCGCCCGCGCCGTGGGCGGAACTGGCGAGCTCGAAGGTGATCCTCTCGGTGCCCAGCGAGCACGTGCGAACGCTCGACGATCCCGAGGCGCTGCTGGCGTTCTGGGATCGCATCATGGACGCCATGGCCGACCTGGCGGGCATCGATCGCGTCAGGCCGCGGCCCGAGCGCTACGTGGCGGACGTGCAGATCAGCGCGGGGTACATGCACGCGGGCTATCCGATCATGACCCACCTCGACGCGGCGGCGGACATGACGAGTCTCGAGCGGATGCGAACGGGGCCGTGGGGCCTCCTGCACGAGATGGGCCACAACCATCAGAGCGGCCTGTGGACCTTCGAGGGCACGGGCGAGGTGACATGCAATGTCTTTGCGATGTATGTGCTCGAGACGGTGTGCGAACGTCCGTGGATCGAGGGGCACGACGGGATGAAGGATCGCGGTCGCAAGATCGCGGGGCACAATGCCAAGGGCCGCTCCTTCGAGCAGTGGAAGTCGGATCCGTTCCTGGCGTTGCAGATGTACGCGCAGCTCGTCGAGGGGTTCGGGTGGCAGCCCTTCAAGGACGTGTTCGCCGACTATCGGCTGATCCCCAAGGACAAGCAGCCACGCACGGAGCAGCAGAAGCGCGATGAATGGATGCTCCGCATGAGCAACCGCCTGCAACGGGACCTGGGCCCCTTCTTCGAGGCGTGGGGCGTGCCGGTGAGCGATCAGGCGCGGCTACAGGCGCGGGCGTGGCCGGACTGGATGCCCCCGGAGATGGCCGCGGCGAAGTGACAACCCCGTTCACGCGGGATCCGCGGCGGCGTTCCTGGCCGGGAGCGGCGCGGGCCAGGGCCGACCATGGACTTGGGGTGCTATACTGTGCCCGCGAGGAGTTCGTCATCCTCGAAACGGGTTGGGGCGGATGGCGTGTCGCATCGAGGCACGGTCAGCCGCCCGCGGGACCCGACACCTTCCCGAGATGCTTCGAGCGACTGTCGTTTCAAGCCCAGCGGGGCCCTTCCGCAACCGCTTGCGACGAGCCGATCGGTCTCCGATCGACCGGTGATCTCGACATGCACCCCGGATCGGCGACGACCTTCACGGGTGGCGTCGATTTGGACCCCGCAGCGGCCCGTCCGGCTGCACGCGAGCGCCCGACGGGCACGACTCGCCTCAAGCATCACGCCCACATTCTGTCTCCTTTCCCCATCTCACGCGACACGATCATGGCCAAGGCATCCACCACCGGCGGCGAATCCAAGCCCTCTCGTTCCTCCAAGGCGGCAGCCGACGGGGAAGCCAAGCCCAAGGCGAGAAAGACCGCCACGAAGGAAGCCCCGGAGGCGGCGGCCCCCGCACCAGCGGCACCCAAGCCCGCGCCGGCTCCGTTCATGGGGAGCCCCATCGGCCGCGCCGACGTGCCGGTGCGCAGCGAGCCGCGGGTGGAGAGCAGGCCCGAGCCCAGAGCGGACGCCGAGCCGCGCCCCGCGGCCGAGCCGCGACCCGAGCGTCAGGACCGCCCGCAGGGCGGCGAAGGAGGCGGCGGACGTCCCGTCTTCCGCGACGGACGACAGGATCGCGGCGCCGACCAGCAGGGCCGCCCCGTCTTCCGCGACCAGCGCGACGGCGGCGAGCGTCGACCGGACCATCGCGACCGCCGCCCCGACTTCCGTGACCAACGTGACCAGCGTGATCAGCGTGATCATCGCGATCACCGGGACCATCGTGAGCAGCGTGAACAACGCGATCAGCGCGACCAGCGAGAGCAGGGCCAGCGCGAAGGTCGCCCGGAGGGTGGCGAAGGCGGTGGCGAGGGCAGCGAGGGGCGTCATGGTCATGAGCAGCGTCAGCATGGCCAGCGTCATCAGGGGCAGGGGCATCAGGGACAGGGGCATCAGGGCGGACATCACCACGGGCAGGGTCATCAGGGCGGCGGTGGCCATCATGGCGGCGGCCAGCACGGTGGTGGCGACCGCGACGACCGCTTCGGCCGTCGCAAGAAGAAGCGTCGCAAGGGCGGCATGGGCATGGGCGGCGGCGGCGGGATGATGCCCCCGATCCGCAGCTTCGAGCTGCCCAGCGAAGAGGAACTCGAGCGCGAGGCGGCGGAACTGGAGCGGGTGATCGCGGCGGCCGCGCCGGGCTCCCTGCAGACGGTGAGCATCGCCGAGCTTCAGCAGATGGAGATCGAGGGCCTGCACGCCCTGGCGAAGGCCGAGGGGTTCACGGAGTTCGAGGAGTCGAGCAAGCACGACCTGATCTTCAAGCTGCTCAAGGCCCGCGCCGCGCGTCAGGGGCTGATGGTGGGCGAGGGCACGCTCGAGATCATGCCCGACCACTTCGGCTTCCTTCGCAGCTCGGATCAGAGCTACCTGCCGAGCCCCGACGACATCTACCTCTCGCCGAACCTGATCCGCAAGTACGGGCTTCGCCGCGGCATGGTGGTCAAGGGCGTGGTGAGGCCCCCCAAGGAGGCCGAGCGCTACTTCGCCATGCTCCGCGTGGACTCGATCAACGGCCGCGAGCCCTCGAAGGCGCACGGCATGCGCAACTTCGAGGACCTGACGCCCCTGCACCCCGAGAAGCGGTTCGTGCTCGAGACGACGCCCGACGAGGTGGAGTGCCGCACGATCGACCTGGTGACGCCCATCGGCAAGGGGCAGCGCATGCTGATCGTCGCGCCGCCCCGCACGGGCAAGACGGTCTTGATGCAGAAGATGACGCGGGCGATCACGAAGAACTACCCGAACGTGAAGATCATCGTGCTGCTGGTGGACGAGCGTCCCGAGGAAGTCACGGACTTCCGCCGCCACTGCACGGGGGAGAACATCGAGGTGGTGGCGAGCACGTTCGACGAGACGAGCGCTCGCCACGTGCAGGTGGCCGAGATGGTGATCGAGAAGGCCCGCCGCATGGTGGAGTTCGGCGAGGACGTGGTGATCCTGCTCGACTCGATCACCCGCCTGGCCCGCGCGTACAACGCGGAGCAGCCCAACAGCGGCCGCATCATGTCGGGCGGCCTCGACAGCAACGCGCTGCAGCGCCCGAAGAAGTTCTTCGGCGCAGCCCGCGCCATCGAGCGCGGCGGCAGCCTGACCATCATCGGCACGGCCCTGGTCGACACGGGCAGCAAGATGGACGAGGTGATCTTCGAGGAGTTCAAGGGCACGGGCAACGCCGAGCTGCACCTCGACCGCAAGCTGGTCGAGAAGCGGATCTGGCCGGCCATCGACGTCTCGGCCTCGGGCACCCGCCGCGAGGAGCTGCTGATGGACTCCAAGGAGCTCGAGCTGATCTACCGGCTCCGCAAGGTGCTCAGCGACATGAACGTCGTCGAGGCCATGGAGCTGCTCAAGACCAAGCTCAAGAAGGTCAAGACCAACGCCGAGTTCCTGATGACGATGGCGATGGGTTGACCGTCCGCGAGCGGCGTCGGTCGTCGATCCCGACACGAGCTGGTCCGCGCGTCGCGCGGGCCGGTCGGTCAATGGGCGCCGAGCATCCGCTCGAGCGAGACGCGGATGCTGTCGACGACGAAGGCGGCGAACGGCATCGCCTGTCCGGCGTTGGCGGCCTCGAGCGTTTCGAGATAGCGACCTCGACGCTCGACCTCGATGATCGCGAACGGATAGCCGCTCGCGAGCAGGAGATGGTTCATGGCCAATCTCGCGGTGCGGCCGTTGCCGTCGACGAAGGGGTGGATCGCGACGAGGTTGTAGTGCAGTTCCGCGGCACGCAGCGCGACATGAAGCTCCTGCCTTCTCGCTCGATCCAGCGTTGCGGGCACGAGCGCATCGAACTTCGCGCTCGATGGCGGCACGAACCGCGTGCCTCGAATGAGCACGCGATCGGTCCTGAAGCGACCGGCCGACCCGGGCTCGATGTCCGCCAGCACCCTCGCGTGCAACGCGAGCAGGTCCCGCTCGTCGAGGAATTCGACGGGCGATCGCTCGGCGACCCATCGCTCGATCATTCGAATCGCCAGGTCGTGGTTCCTCGCCTCGTAGATCTCGCGGAGCGGTTTGCCCTCCGCGGGAGTGCGCCCCTCGATCACGAGCTGGGTCTCCCGCAGCGAGAGCGTGCACCCTTCGATCGCGTTCGAGTGGTACGTCAACTCGAGACGCATCGCGTCGATCGAGTTGGCGAGGATCCTTCCGGCGGCGACTTTGTCGCGGTATCCGGCGACGATGACATCGAGTCGGTCGAGCTCTGCGGACAGCTCGCGGGCGACCGAATCGAAGGCCAGCAGGGGTTCCGGAAGCTCATCGTTCATGCGTGCGCGGGGATGGTAGGGATCGTCGCGGCGGCTCCCCCGGCAGCCGCGGACCTGCTCCCCGCCACGCGATCAGCCGACCGTCACGCGGAAGGAGCTGGCGATGCTTCGCCCGCCGTCGTTGTCCGTGGCGACGGCGAAGAGCGACATCGTGCCCAGCGGGAGTTGGCCAGGGCGGATGCGAGCGGTCCAGACCGAGCCCGACAGCTTGCCGCCCGTCAACGAGCGGTCTCGGGAATCGAGCACGCCGTTGCCGTTGACGTCGACGTGGAACTGCACCGAGCGGATGGTGCCGTCGGAATCGGCCACGCCGCCGGCGGTCAGGTTGAAGGTGGTGGTGCGGCGGCCGCCCGAGGTGGGCGAGGACGTGAAGGTCGCGATGGTCGGGGCGGCGTTGATCCGAGCCGTGACGGTCGAGGCCGCGCTGGTGGCGCCCTCGTTGTCGACGGCGACGGCGTAGAAGCGGTGCACGCCCGCCGCGAGCGAACCGGGGGCGACGGCGAAGGGACGGTTGATCGCCGAGCCGGTCACCGTGCCCATCAGGATGTCGGCCGCGGGGTCCAACGTGCCCTCGCCGCCCGCGGTCGATTCCCGGTAATAGCGAACGGTCGTGACACGGCCATCGACGTCGGCGGGGGAGCGGGCCTGGATGGAGAAGGCGTCGCCGACGTTGGCGACCACCGCTCGCGATGCCGCGAGCGAGCGAATGGTCGGCGCGTTGTTGAGGATGATCGTCGAGGCCTGCACGGGGCCGTACCACGTGCCGTTGGTGCCCAGGACCCGGGCGAAGTAGACCTGCTCGCCGGTGGCCAGGCCACGGGTGGAGGTCGTCACCGCGACGCTTGCGCCGAATCGAGAGGAGGAACCGACGCGACGATCCGCGCCGTTGGTCTGCAGCGTGCCGTCGCGATTGGTGTCGGCGTAGAACTCGATGGAGCGGAAGCCCACGAGGTCGGGCAACTCGAGCTGCGAGGCCGTGAGGGTGACGGTTCCGCCTCGGAGCGCCGAAGCGGGGGCGGCCGCGAGCGACACCACCGGCGGCGGGATGTCGATCACGGTGATGGTCGTGGAGATCGCGTTCGACAGGGCGCCATCGGTATCGGTGGCCCTTGCGAAGAAGCGATGCGAGCCCAACGCGAGGCCCGCGGTGGTGAGCGACGCCCGCCAACCGTCGACGCCATCGGTGTCGGACCCGACGAGCGGATCGACGGCCGTGTCGAGCGTCCCGTCGCCGTTGGCATCGCGGTAGAAGTCGATCCTCGAGACGCCCGCATCATCGGTGGCCGAGCCGACGGTGAGCGTGAAAGGCGCGTCGACGTCGACGGTGGTCGGACTGGCGGTCATGCCGGCGATCACCGGTGCGGCGTTGACGCGAACGGTGAAGACGTCGTCGAGCGTGCTGCCGTCGGCGCAGGTGACGCGAAGGGTGATCTGCGCCGAACCGGTGAGCCCCGCGCCGTAGGTGAGCGAGATCGCGCCGTCGACGATCGAGGCCGCGACCAGCGCGGGATTCGAGCTCGTCACCAAGAAGCCGAGTTCGGCGATGGTGGAGATGTCCATGCCCACGTACTCGGTGGTGGACACGGGAAGGTCCTGCGTGTGCCCGCGCAGCGGCAGTTCGGCGAAGACGTCGCCGAAGTTCCACACCGGCACGGCCGCGATGGCGTCCATCACGTCCAGGCCCTTGATCACGCGGCCAAAGACGGTGAACCCGCCGTTCTGGTTGTCGAGGTTGCCCGCGTTGTCGCCGAGGTTGAAGAACCACTGGCTGGTGGCGCTGTCGGGGTTGCCCCCCACCTTCGCCATGGCGATGGTGCCGCGGGTGTTGGTGTTGCCCGGCTCGTTGACGACGGCCGGGTTGGCCGTGATGGAGGTGGGCGGCTCGCCGTCGAGGGTCGGGCGGGTGAAACCGCCGCCCTGGATGACGAAGTTCGAGACGCTGCGATGGAAGATCGTCTGGGCGTACCTGCCCTGATCGAGGTACTGCAGGAAGTTGGCGACCGTGAGGGGCGTGGTGCGGGTGACGCCGGGGTTGGCCTGGTCGTACATCAGCACGTTGATGTCGCCCAGATCGGTGGCGAAGCGAGTGATCGTCCCGTTGAGGTCGAGATTGTCGTAGCGACCCGCCAGCGAGACGGTCGTGGGCGTTGCGCCCGGCGCCACCACCGCGTCGGGGATGGGCGAGAGGTTGGTGATGGCCAGCATCGCCCGGCTCTCCAAGGCCTGCGAGGCGGGCTCGGGCGCTCGACCGCTCGAGCACAGGAGCGAGCGGAGAAGGGAGCCGGTTCGTGAAGCGTGTGCCTTGGACATGATCGAATGATTCCTTCCCGGAGCCCCGGCACGCATGGCGCGAACCGGATCGAAGCGTCCGCCGCCGGTCGAGGGGAGCATACGCCCCGCCTCCGCCGAGGCGACCCCGTGCGTGCCGCAACGAGTCGCGGCATGGCCGCGTTACGGAAGTATCGGACGGCGGCGAGCCGGGCTTCATGGCCCGCCGAGGGGATCAGGTCAGCGTGATCTGCGTCGATCGCAACGCGCTGAAGCCGCCGAGGTTGTCGGTGGCCCTCGCCAGGAGCGAGAGCGTGCCGGCGGGGAGCTTCTTGGGAGCCAAGGTCATCGACCAGGCGTCGCCGACGAGACGGCCCCGACCCAGCGACTTGTCGATGCGGGCATCGAGCAGGCCGTTGCCGTTGACGTCAAGGAAGAACTCGACCTGACGCACCGTGCCGTTGGGATCGCCCACGCCGCCCGCGGCAAAGGTGAAGCTCGTCGCGGCCACCGTGCCCGCGTCGGGGGTGACGGTGAAGGAACCGATCGTCGGCGCGGCGTTGAGCAGGCACGATCCGGCGACGAAGCGGCTGGTCGTGCCGTCATTGTCGGTGGCGACGGCGTAGATCCGGTTGACGCCCACGTTGAACTCCGCGCTGGACACCACGAGCTTCCAGCCGCCCGACGCATTGGCGGCCGTGCCCAGCACCAGCATCGCCGGGCTGACGGTGAGCGGCCAGTCGGGCGGAGCTCCGAGCGGCGGGACTCGGCTCTCGAGATCGAGGTAGTACGTGACGGAGGTGACGCGACCGTCGACGTCCCTGATGCTGCCGACGGACAACGTCACCAGATCACCACGGTTCTTGACGACGGCCGGCGTGGCCTTGATCGAGGCGACGGTCGGCGCGTTGTTGCTGATGGCCACGGTGGCGGTCGTGACGGGCGTCCAGTCGCCGAGGTTGTCCTGCACGCGAACGAAGTAAGACTGGTCGCCGACCGCGATGCCGCGGGTGGCCACCTTGACGCTCGCGGCTCCGTCGCGAAGCGAGCCCGCGGAGCCGACCTTGCGATCAACGGCAGGATCGAAGACGCCGTTGCGGTTGGTGTCGGCGTAGAACTCGACGGTCTTGAGTCGCTTGCCCGCGGGGATGAAGATGTCGCCGGCGACGAGCGTCACTTGCCCGCCGCGGAGGATCTGCGACACGGAGGGGGACAAGGTTCCGACCGCGAAGGGCGCGTTGATCAGGCCGGTCACGCTCGTCGCATCGCCCGCCTGCCCCTCGACGTCGGTGCCTTGGGCGAAGTAGCGGACCGCGCCGAAGGTGAACGAGGACGTGTCGACCGCGAGCGAGTAGCCGTTGGAGCCGTCTGCATCCTCGCCCAGCATCGCGTCGGTGCCGATGTCGAGGGTGCCGTTGCCATTGACGTCGCGGTAGAAGCGGACGAAAGCCACGGTGCCGTCGGCGTCCGCGGCCGTCGCCGAGAGCGTCACGGGCACCCGGCCCTGCGCCGGGTTGGGCGAGACCGTGAAGGCCGAGACCACGGGGCCGGCGTTCACGACCGTCAGCGTCGCGCTGACGACCGAGGAGAAGAGCCCATCGGCGTCCACGGCGCGAGCGAGGTATCGCTGCTGTCCCAGCCCGAGGCCGTCGGTGGTGCCGTCGACGCGCCAGCCGCCCTGCGAGCTCGTGTCCGAGCCCACGAGCGAGTCGACGTCGAGGTCGAGTTGGCCGTTGCCGTTGACGTCGCGATAGAAGTCGACGCGGGCGATGCCGGCGTCGTCGGTGGCCGACCCCAGAGCGAGCGAGAAGGGGGAGTTGCGGCCGACGTTGGTCGGGGTCGCCGCGAGCCCCGCGATGGCGGGAGCCGCGTTGACGCGAACGGTGAAGGCGTCGTCGATGAAGGTCCCGTCGGCGCAGGTGATGCGCACCGTGACGGTGGCGGTGCCCGCCGTGCCGTACGACAGTGTCACGTTCGAGCCGCTGAGCGTGGGATTCACCACGGCGGAGTTCGAGGTCGTCACCGAATAGGTCAACTCGCTGATGGCCGAGATGTTCATCCCCACGAAGGAGGAGGTCTGCACGTCGGTGTTCTGGACGTGATTGCGGAGCGGGAGTTCGGTGAACGAGCCGCCGAAGTCCCAGAGGGGCACGGCCGCGATGGCGTCCATCACGTCAAGGCCCTTGATCACGCGGCCGAAGACCGTGAAGCCGCCGTTCTGGCTGTCGAGGTTGGAGGCGTTGTTGCCGAGGTTGAAGAACCACTGGCTGGTGGCGCTGTTGGGGTTGCCCCCCACCTTCGCCATGGCGATGGTGCCGCGGGTGTTGGTGTTGCCCGGCTCGTTGACGACCGCGGCATAGGTGGTGATCGCCGCGGGAGCGGTCGCCGCCTGCGTGGGCCTGGTGAACCCGCCGCCTTGCACGACGAAGTTGCGTGCGCTGCGGTGGATGATGGTCTGGTCGTACTTCCCGTCGTTCATGTACCGCAGGAAGTTGGCCACGGTCTGGGGCGTCGTTCGCGACACGCCGGTGTTGGCCTGGTCGTACAGCAGCACGTTGATGTCGCCCAGGTCGGTGGCGAATTTCACGATGGTGCCGTTGAGGGCGGCATCGTCGTAGCGGCCTGCGAGGTTCACCACGGTGGCGGCCGATCCGATGTTGGCCACCGAATCGGGCACGGCGTTCAGCACGGTGATGGCCAACAGCGAGCGGCCCTCGAGCGACTCGAGCTTGGCGGGCCGCCCGCCATCGCACCCGGCCGCGTCAACGAGGCAGCGGGCCAGTCGGTCGCCGATTCCACGGAACGGGTTCTTCATCGTGTCCTCTGAAACTGGGGCAATGCCGGGGACGAGTCCGATTGACGCCGACGCCTGCGCCGCCGGTCGACGGCTCAGTGTACGACGCGGCCCTCCTCCACCCTGTTCGGACCGCTGCGACCCGGAGTTGCGAACGCCGGCAGCGATCTCTCCTACGGTCGGCGAACGTCTTATAATACAATGATTATGGAATCCTTGCGAGGGTTTGTTGCCATGAATCGCACCAAAACGCACAAGCCCCGTCCGGAGACGGGGCTTGCAGGGTGTTGACCGAGTTTCAAATCCAACGTGGCATGACGGCGAGGACCGAGGCGGGCCCCGTGCCGCATCAGGCCGTGATGGCGGTGACCTTCACCAGCGTGTAGTGCTGGCGGTGACCGGTCTTCTTCTGCCAGGTCTTCTTGGCCTGGAACTTCTGGATGTAGAGCTTCTCGCCCTTGACATCGGGGGTGACGACTTCACCCTTGACCGATGCGCCGGCGACGTAGGGGGCGCCGACCTTGGCCGTGCCGCCGACTTCGCCGACGACGAGCACCTTGTCGAAGGTGATGGCTTGGCCGACAGTGGCCTGACCGCTGTTGAGCAGGTCGACGGAGATGACGTCGCCGGTGACGACCTTGCGCTGGCTGCCGGATTCTTCGATGATCGCGTACATGGGACCAAGCTCCAATCGTTGCTGTCCGGAGCGGTGCTCCGGGCCTTGATGCTAGGTGGGGGCCGGTGCCGGGACAACTG
>CAIYWI010000064.1 GCA_903929885.1 uncultured Phycisphaerales bacterium | reverse complement strand
GTCACGGCCATGGGGGGCACCAAGACCGAGGGCGTCGCCGCCGTCAACCTCGGCGACATGCCCGCCTACGCGAAGGATCTCGGCGGCGGATACGCGGCGTTGACGACCGTCGACGGCCTCTTGGGCGCGTTCGACGGCAAGCCCGGCAATGCCGCCGCGCACGCCAAGGCGATGGGCGTCAACGGCAACGCCATCAGCGATGCCAGCGACATGCTCTTCATCGCGAACATCCCGCTGCTTCAGGAGCAGATCAAGGAGATGTCCGGCGAGATGAAGGCGCAGGCCGAGCAGATGGCCGCCATGGCCGGCGAGCAGGGCGATCAGTTGAAGCAGAGCGTCCAGATCGCCGGCGTGGTCTTCGACACCTTCGCTCGCGATGCCAGCGTGGGCGTGATCGGCCTGGGCTTTGGCGAGAAGGGCGTCTCGATCGACATCGGCGCGCAGTTCAAGGAGGGCTCCGAACTTGCGGGCATGTTCTCGACCACGGGCAACACGGCGGGGCTCCTCGGCAAGGTCCCCAATATTCCCTTCTACTTCGCTGGGGCTGTCGACACCACATCGCCCGCCCTTCGCTCGATCATGAAGAACCTTGCGAAGATGCAGGAGGCCGCGGCCGCCCCCGAGGAGCGTGCTGCCATGCAGGCGGGCATGAGCTCGTGGATGGCCAACGCCGACTCGATGGACGGCTACGCCGCCGTGATGGGCGCCAGCCCCGCCGCGATGATGGGCGGCGGCCTGCTGGTCAACACCGTCACCTTCACCGCCTCGAAGGACTCGGCGAAGATGGTCGCGGCGACCGCCGAGGCCCTTCAGAAGATGAACGGCGTCAAGTCCGGCCCCATGACCACCACCACGAGCTACAAGTCCGCCGCCGCCGAAGTCAACGGCGTGAAGGTCGACACATGGACCAGCTCGATGGAGTTCGATCCCAACGACCCGATGGCGGCCCAGGCCCAGATGATGCAGGGCATGATCTTCGGCCAGGGCGGCCTGACGGGCATGAGCGCCGCGGTCGAGGGCGGCATGGTGGGCATCTTCAGCCAGAACACCCCGCTCATGACCAACGCGCTCGATGCAGCCATTTCGGGCAAGAACGCCATGGGCTCCGACGCGATCATCAAGGAGGTCGCCTCCAACCTGCCGCAGGGCCGCACCGCCGAGGTGTACATCGGCGTCAAGCCGCTGATGGAAGCCATCATCGGCGCCGCGGCCATGTTCGGCGGCACGCCCGAGATCAAGGTGCCGGCCCAACTCTCTCCGATCGCCATCGGCGCCAGCACCAGCGGCGGCGGCGTCGATCTTCGCATCTTCGTCCCCTCCGACGTGATCAAGGGCGTCGCCGACGTCGCCCAGCAGTTCAACGCCGGCATGGAGGACGACATGGACGACGACATGAACGGCGGCGGCAATCCGGCCCCCCGCTTCTGACGCGTCCCGACATTCCGAACCTTTCGCAACCGCCGCGGCACCCTGCGGCGGTTGTCTTTCAGATGATTCCCTGGCGACTCGCTCGCGGCACCACCCTCGACTGCTCCAGGCCCCTCCTGGTGGGCATCATCAACGTCACGCCCGACAGTTTCGCCGATGGCGGTCGCCACCTCGACCCTGCGTTCGCTCGCGACGCGGCGTTGTCGATGATCGCCTCCGGGGCCGCGATGCTCGACCTCGGCGCCGAGTCGACCCGTCCCGGCGCCTCTCGCGTCGACGGCCCGTCGCAACTCGCCAGACTGCTGCCGGTCATTCGCGCCATCAGGAATGCCGCGCCGAGCGTGCCGCTGAGCGTCGACACGACGTTGGCGAGCGTGGCACGTGCCGCGATCGACGAGGGCGTGGTCGTCGTCAACGACGTCTCGGGAGGAGGCGAGGATCCGTCCATGGCTCCGCTCGTGGCCGCCACCGGCGCGGGCATGATCGTCATGCACCGACTCACCACGCCTGAACGCGACTCGTATTCCGATCGGTACGACACCCCACCCGCCTACGGCGACGTCGAATCGACGATCATTGACGCCTTTGCGACCCGACTGCTGCCCGCCTTGGATGTCGCCGGCGTCGGCCGCGAGCAGGTCGTGGTCGATCCCGGGCTGGGGTTCGGCAAGTCCGTGGAGGACAACCTTCGACTGATCGACGGGGCAGGACGCATGGAGGCGACGTTGGGCCGGCCGGTGGTCAGCGCGTTGTCTCGCAAGAGTTTCACGGGCCGCGTATCGCTCGGACGAGATTCGACGCCCTCCGAGCGACTGGAGGGCACCTTGGGCCTGAGCGTGCTTCACCTGACGAGAGGCGCGAGGATCTTTCGGGTGCACGACGTGGAACCGCACGCCCGGGCGATCAACGCGGCCTGGGCCGCCATGCAGGCGGCCGCATCCCCCGGGGCGACCCGGCGCGGATAGGATTGAATCTCCGCGAGCGGGGATGCGAAACCACACGACACTCGCGACCGCCGCGGACTGCGCGGCTGCCAGCACGAAAGGACCTCTCTCCATGGCCAACGCCAACGTCCACACCTTCACCGACGCCAACTTCGATCACGAGGTGCTCGCCTCGTCCACGCCCGTCCTGGTCGACTTCTGGGCCGAATGGTGCGGTCCATGCCGCGCGATGGGCCCGGCCATCGATGCCGTGGCGGACGCGATGGCAGGCAAGGCGAAGGTCGGCAAGGTCGACATCGACTCCAACCGCAGCGTGGCGATGAAGTACAGCATCACGTCGATTCCGACGGTCATCATCTTCAAGGGCGGCCACAAGGTGAAGACCCTGGTGGGCCTCAAGAAGAAGGAAGAGCTTGCCGCGGCGTTGGCGGAGGCCGGCGCGGCCTGAGCGGTCGACCCCTGCGGGGGCATCTCGGTCGCGATCCCCGTCTCTTCTCCGCCTTCCAGTCGCCATCGCGTGGCCGCCGCGCGATCGGTGAGTCCTTGCCGCTAGAATGAGCACGATGACATCATCAAGCGATCGTTTCGCGGGCCGTCGCGTCCGCTGCGGGGTGGTGGGCGTCGGCCGGATGGGCCGGCACCATGCTCGCGTGTACGCCACCCTGCCCGGCTGCGAGTTGGTGGGCGTGGTCGATGCCGACAAGGCTCGCCGCGAGGAGATGGCCGACAAGTTCGACACCAGGGGTTTCGAGACGGTGCAGGACCTGCTGGCGGCAGGGGTCGACGCCGTGAGCGTGGCGGTGCCCACGACGTTCCACAAGGCGGCGGCCGCGCCGCTGTTGGAGGCGGGCGTGGCGTGCCTGATCGAGAAGCCGCTGGCGGGCGACGTCGACACGGCGCGGAGCATCAAGGAACTCGCGGAGCGGACGGGCACGATCCTCATGGTCGGGCACATCGAGCGATTCAACCCTGTGATGCGGGCCATGCAGAAGGCCAACGCGAACGGTCAGCCGATCGTTCCCCGCTTCATGCAGGTGGTTCGTGTGAGCCCGATGACGTTCCGCAGCGTCGACGTGGGCGTGGTGATGGACATGATGATCCACGACATCGACGTGGTGCTGATGATGATGGGCGGGAAGGAGCCCGACTTCATCCGTGCCGCGGGCGTGGCGGTGGTGACCGAGCACGAGGACCTGTGCAACGCGTGGCTGGAGTTCAACACGCCCGCGGGCCGATGCGTGGCGGACATCACGTCGAGCCGCCTGGCGCTCAAGACCGAGCGGGTGACAAGGATCACGGGGGAGAACGCGTACATCAAGATCGACTACGCGGCCAAGAAGGGTCAAGTCATCCGTCGCACGGCCAACGAGATCCAGATGCGCGAGGTGCGCGAGCAGATCCGCCTGGGTACGGACCTGACGAACCTCAAGTGGGGCGAGTTGGTGAACATCGAGGACCTCGAGGTGGACGACGCCGAGCCGATTGTCGCCGAGATCGAGGCCTTCCTTCAGGCGGTGCGAACGGGCGACCGACCTCCCATCGATGCCGAAGCGGGCTTCGCCAACGTGCGAACGGCCCAGCGGATCGTTGACGCCATCAAGCAGACGATCTGACTCGGCCAGTCCTCTTGAGAGGCCGCAGGCGGAGAACGAGGCAGAGTTACCGGCCCGGCATGGGCGAGGGCACCCGCTCGGGCGTGCCCGTCGCGGCGGTATTGCGGCGGTTGCGAGGAAGCGGCCTCAACCCAACGCTCCCTCCCGCCGACCGAACTACACTCCAGACCCGGCGCGAAGTGAGGTGAAGGCCCGCCGGAACGGCCGATCCGTGGCCGACCCCCTTGGCCGACCTCAGCATCCTTTGGTACCCACATGAACCCCACTCCCGACAGCGTGCCCGCCGACTCCGATCCCGCCAAGCTCAGCGCCGAAATGGCCGCGGAGATCGATGCTGCCATGAAGCACATGGACGCCCAAGCCTCCGCCCCGCAAGCGGCGGCTCGCCCAGCCGTCGCTCCGGTCGGAGCGCGTCCGGCGGGCACTCGCGGCCCGCGTGTCGTCACGGCCGGTCGCGAGCATCGCACGGGCACCGTGGTGTCGGTGGGCCCCACCGACGTCTTCCTCGAGTTCGGCCCCAAGGAGCTGGGCGTCATCTCTCGGGTGCAGTACACCGACGAGGCGACGTTGCCCAAGGTGGGCGACGCCATCGAGGTGGTGGTCGACAAGTTCGAGTCGGGCGAAGGCCTCTTCATCTGCTCTCGCCCCGGCGCGGTCCGCAAGGCCGCATGGGAGTCGCTCGAGCCCGGCCAGGTGGTCGAGGCCCGCGTGACGGGCGTGAGCAAGGGCGGCCTCGAGTGCGAGCTCGCCGATCATCCGGCGTTCATGCCCGCCAGCCAGGTCTCGATCGACCGAGTGCCCGATCTCTCGGTCTTCGTGGGCGAGAAACTCAAGTGCAAGGTCGTCCGCGTCGAACGCGTCGGCCGCGGCAACATCGTCCTCTCCCGCCGCGACATCCTCGACGAGGAGCGCAAGGCCAACGCCGCCAAGCTGCGCAGCACCTTGGCCGAGGGCCAGACCATCGAGGGCACCGTCCGCAAGATCATGCCCTTCGGCGCGTTCGTCGACATCGGCGGCATCGACGGCCTGGTGCACCTGACCGACCTGACGTACGACCGCGTGGGCTTCGGCGAGAAGGCCGTCGAGAAGTACGTCAAGGAAGGCCAGCGCGTCCAGGTCCGCATCCTCAAGCTCGACATCGAGAATGACCGCATCTCGCTGGGCATGAAGCAGGTGCAGGGCGACCCCTTCGCCACCGCCACCGAGAAGATTCAGGAGAGCGCGGAAGTGACGGGCAAGGTCACGAAGATCGCCGAGTTCGGCGCGTTCGTCGACTTGGGTTCGGGCGTCGAGGGCCTCGTTCACATCTCCGAACTCGACTACCGCCGCGTCGCCAAGGTTGACGACGTGGTGAAGGTCGACGAGGTGGTGCGGGTGAAGGTCCTCAAGATCGACCCCCAGAACCGCCGCATCTCCCTCTCGATCAAGGCCCTCAAGCCCGCGCCCGAGGCCCCGGCCGGCGGCCGCGGCAAGAAGGGCGACAAGATCGTCGGCCGCAGCGAGGAGGAGATCCGCAAGGAGACCCCCGCGCTCCGCCGCCTGCGAGAGAAGTCGCGTCAGATGCAGTTCAAGGGCGGGTTGATGTAAGCGGAACCGGCGAGGATCGAATCAGGAAGTCACCCCGACCCCGGCCGAACGCGGCCGGGGTTTTTCAATCCGATCCGCCGCCCCTCCCAAGATCCGAACACTCGTGCTGCCCGTACAATGATCGTTCCGATCCATCGCCTCACCTCGCATGGCCACCGCCACTCCGTCGTCTCCCGCCGCTTCCGACCAACCCGCCGAGGGTGGCGTCATGGCCGTCAGGCCCCCCGCTCCTGCCGGGGCCGGGCCTGATCCGGAGCAACTCGCCAGGTTGCAGCAATGCCTCCAACGCGTGCTGGCGGCCCAGTGCGCCATCGGCGGCGGCGTTGCCGCAGCGGCGTTTTTGGGCGGGAGTCGCCCGTCGGGCCTGCTCGCTCAGCACGCCACGCCGTTTGCTGAATCGCTGGTCGAGGGCGGGACACTACTCACGCCCGCCCTGCTCGAACGCCTCGAGCGTGTCGCCGGGGCGGCATGTGCCGCCCACGCCTCCACGCGTCTGCCGGGCATGGTCGAATCGATCGCCCTTCAACGCTCGCGGGCCATGTACGGCGATGAACTTCGCCTGCGGGCCTTCGCCACCGTGCTGCTCGCCGACGGGCGGCCGGAGGGGGCGTGCGTCATGCTCGCCAAGGAGCGAGCGCCGGGCGCAGCAGGAAGCGACGAGGCCACCCTCGTTGCGTTGGCGGCTGCCGCCGGGGCCTTCGAGACGCACCTGTGGCGAGAGCAGTGCCTCGCGCAGACGCAGCAGAAGTTGATGCTCCGCGAGGCGGTGGAGTTGCTCGACGCCGCCCAGCAAGGGACGGACGCCTCGGCGATGGGCGCGATCATCGCGCAGGAACTCAAGCGTCGCTTCGGTTGCACGCGCGTCAGCGTGGGGATGGTGGAAGGCGACTTCATCCGCGTCGCGGCGATGAGCGGCACCGACCGCGTCGATCGCACCGCCGCGGCCATCGGCCCCCTCGAGGCCGTGATGGAGGAATGTGCCGCCCAGGACGCGGAGGTGATCTTCCCGCAGGCG
>CAIYWI010000063.1 GCA_903929885.1 uncultured Phycisphaerales bacterium | reverse complement strand
CACCGTGGAGAAAGCCCATGAACACCGACAAGGCAACGCCACCGGACGGCGCGGAGCCCAAGCCCGTCGCGCATGAAGCCGCCGCCGAGTCCGCCGAGCAGGTGGTCGCGGACATCGCCGCCATCTCGGCCGAACTCGAGGACGTCAAGGGCCGCAACCTGCGGCTCATGGCCGACTTCCAGAACTACCAGAAGCGGTCGCTCCAGAACGAACTCGTCGCCCGCACCGAGGGCGTCGCCAAGGTGGCTTCCAGCGTCGTCGGCGTGCTCGATCACTTCGACATGGCGCTGGTGCAAGACCCCTCCAAGGCCAGCGTCGAGCAGATGCTCGCGGGGCTGCGGGTCATCCGCGACGATCTCATCAAGTCGTTGCAGAGTTGCGGCGTGTCGCCCATCACGCCCGCCGTCAACGACGAGTTTCTCCCCGGCCGTCACGAAGCCGTGATGCAGCAGGCGGTCGCCGGCGTCGACGCGGGCCGCGTCAGCATCGTCCTGCAGTCGGGCTACCTCCTCACGACCCACGGCTCCGAACGAGTGCTGCGTCCCGCCAAGGTCGCCGTTGCGCCCACCGCGTGATGGTCGCCGATTCCGTCCCAGGACCTCTCCCATGCCCACGTACGACTACCGCTGCAAGGCCTGCGGGCACGAGTTCGAGCAGTTCCAGTCCATGAAGGACGACCCGCTTCGCAAGTGCCCCGCGTGCAAGAAGGCCTCGCTCGAGCGACTCATCGGCACCGGCGCGGCCATCCTCTTCAAGGGCAGCGGCTTCTACGAGACCGACTACCGCAGCGAGTCGTACAAGAAGGCCGCCGAGGCCGACAAGCCGCCGGAGAAGGCCGCCGACAAGCCAACGGACAAGCCATCCGAAAAGTCGGCCGAAAAGTCGGCCCCGGCGTCCGGTGATGCGTCGTCCAAGCCGGTCGCGAAGGAGTCGGCCGCGAGGATCGAGCCCAAGCCCAAGGCGTCCTCGAAGGCGGCGCCCTCGAAGGGGCCCAAGCGCAAGTCCTGAGCCAGCGGCGCATCCGCCATGATCCGAGGCACCGGCATCGACATCATCGAGGTGGCCCGCATCCGTTCGATGATGCGGCGTCATCCGCGTCGGTTCCTGGAGCGGGTCTTCACGCCCGCGGAGCGGGAGTATTGCCGCCGATTCCGCAACGCCGCCGAACGGTTCGCCGCTCGCTTTGCCGCCAAGGAGGCGGCGATGAAGGCCTTGGGCACCGGGCTTTCCTCGGGGATCGCCTGGACGGACATCGAGGTGTGCCACGACAGCGAGGGACGGCCTGTCATCGTTCTGGCCGGCGAGGCGGCGCGAGTGGCCTCCCGCCTGCGCATTCGGCGGTTGCACGTCTCCTTGTCGCACGTGAAGGACATGGCCGTCGCGAGCGTCGTCGCCGAGTGACGGCGACCGCCCCGCGGTGCCCCCGGCGGTCCTGTGAAAGCCCGATGTCGGAAACCCGAAGCAGAGGAGTGCGTCCGATGGACGACTACCCTTCCGTTGAGGCGTTGTCCCATCCCTATTACTGGAGATTCGCATGCGTCAGATGTCCCGCGTCGCCCTGCTCGCCCTTGTCGCCGGTCTTGCCGTGCCGGTGGTGTCGTCGGTCGCCTGGGCCGAACCGCCCGCCAAGACGCCGGTGAAGACGGCCGCCGACCTGCCGGTCTACACGTACCGCATCGAGGGCAAGGCGTCCGAGTTCGTGCAGAGCGACAAGCCCTTCCGCGAGTTCGCGGCCAAGGTGAAGGCCGATCTCGAGTCCGACCTCGCGAAGTTCGACATCCAGGACAAGCCGACGCTGCAGGGCTATTACGGCATCCTTCAGCAGATCGCGATGTTCGAGGGTCGCCACGACGACGCGTTGGCGTACGTCGAGCGGATTCGCGCGCTCGAACTCAAGGAGGCCAAGCGGCTCATGACCGGCCAGTCGCTCATCGCGATCGTGGAGGCCAAGAAGGCGGGGCTCGAGGGCGACGCGTTCAAGGAGGCCTATGCCGCGAACCTCGAGCGGAACATCTCGAAGCTCCCGTGGGACGTGGTCCGCGAGGAAGTGACGGCCGCCAAGGGCCGCGCCGAGATGATCTCGCGCGAACTCATCGTGGGGCAGCTCAAGGCGGGCCTCGATCCCGTGGTCGAGGCCTCGAAGGGCGAGCTCAGCAGCGACATGGCGCGTGGGCTGGTGGGCATGCGGGTGATGATGGATGTCATGCTCCCGCTGCAACCCGCGGCGGCGGGCGCGTACTCGAAACTGCTCGCGAAGAACGCTCGGCAGATGAGCGACCACTGGACGCAGACCTTGGTGACCCTGACGGGCAAGGAGAAGGCGTCGCCCGTGGTGGTCTGCGTGTGGGACTCGGGCGTCGATGTCGCGCCCTTCGCCGGCGTGCTTTTCGCCAATGCCAAGGAGACGGTCAACGGCAAGGACGACGACGCCAACGGCTTTGTCGATGACGTCAACGGCATCGCCTTCGATCTCGAGTCGCGGCCCACGGTGGACATCCTCCACTCCGTGACGGAGCTTCGCAGCGGCCTCCCCCTCGTCGAGTCGCACACCAAGGGCATGATGGACGTGCAGGCCAACATCGACAGCCCGGAGGCCTCCGCGCTCAAGAAGTACATGTCGGGCCTGAAGGCCGACCAGGTCAAGGACTTCATGGAGGACCTGGGCCTCTACGGCAACTACAGCCACGGCACGCACGTGGCGGGCATCGCCGCCGAGGGCAACCCCTTCGCGCGGCTCTTGGCCTGCCGCATCACCTTCGATTACAAGAGCATCCCGCAGGTGACGCCCAGCGAGGAGATGAGCCGCCAGACTGCCGAAAGCTACCGCAAGTCCGTGCAGTACATGAAGGACGCGGGCGTTCGCGTGGTCAACATGAGCTGGGGCGGGAGCTACAAGAGCATCGAGGCCGCGCTCGAAGCCAAGGGCGCGGGCAAGAGCCCCGAGGAGCGGGCCGAACTGGCCAAGAAGCTCTTCGCCATTGAAAGGGACGCGCTCGAGGGGGCGATCAAGTCGGCGCCCGAGATCCTCTTCGTCGCCGCCGCGGGCAACAGCAACAACAACAATGCCTTCGAGCAGTTCATCCCCAGCGGCCTGAACCTGCCGAACCTCATCACGGTGGGGGCGGTGGACAAGTCGGGCAAGCCCACGGGCTTCACCACCTTCGGCGAGAACGTGCGCCTGTACGCCAACGGCTTCGAGGTCGATAGCTTCGTGCCCGGTGGCAAGCGCATGAAGTTCTCGGGCACGTCGATGGCGGCGCCCAACGTCACCAACCTGGCCGCCAAGCTCTTTGCCCTCCATCCTGCGTTCAAGCCCGCCGACGTGATCGAACTGCTCCACAAGGGCGGGACGCCCATGGAAGGCCACTCGGAACTGCTGGTGGTCAACGGACGCCGCACGGTCGAACTGGCGGCGACCCGGTGACGGCACCGGTTGCTTCAAGCGGGCCTCAAAACCGGTTACAACAGGCCAAAATGAGGCGGGACTGAATTCGTTTTTTTCGCCCCAACACTTGCCCACCTCGGCCCGACCGGTTAGACTCATTCCAGTGAGCCGCCTCGACGCGGCAACCCTGCTCGGGTCAAGAGCCCAAACCGTGGCATCCCCCTCCGGCCCCGTGTCCCAGACTCTGTGGATGCGGGGCTCTTGTTTTTGGCCTGTACGAATGGCGACCTTCGCAAGGAACGCCTCGGCCGCACGCCCTGAACTTTCAAAAAACATTGAAACATGCGACCGGATCGCTACGATTCGGGCATGCCCAGTGTGCATCGTGTTGCTCCCGAGCGGCCTGACGCGAGCGTTCAGGATGAGGGTTTTCTCAGGGCGGTGGCGGGCGGCGAGGTGCGCCTGACTCGCGAGCAGGGGCTGGCGATGCTGGCGGGGGTGCCCACGCACGTGCTGGGGCGATGGGCGGACGCGAGATGCCGCACGATCCATGGCGACGCGGTGCGGACGTACATCATCGACCGGAACATCAACTACACGAACGTGTGCAACGCCAAGTGCACGTTCTGCGCCTTCCGGCGCGACGCGGGCGACCATGACGCGTACACGCTCGAGTACGAGCAGATCCTCGAGAAGGTGGGGGAGTTGGTCGCCATCGGGGGCACGCAGATCCTGATGCAAGGCGGGATGAATCCCGACCTGCCGCTCGACTGGTATCTCGGGCTGCTGCGAGCCATCAAGCAGCGGCATCCCAAGGTTCACGTGCACGCCTTCAGCCCGCCCGAGTTCGTCGAGTTCGTGCACTTTTTCGACCCGCCGGGATCAACCTTCGAGGAGAAGGTGCGGTGGGTGATGGTGCGGCTGCGCGAGGCGGGGATGGACAGTCTGCCCGGGGGCGGGGGCGAGATTTTCGCAGACCCCGTGCGTCGCAAGATCGGCCTTGGCAAGTGCGACGCCACAAGTTGGCTGACGGTGATGTACGTCGCGCACTCGCTGGGCATGTTCACGAGCGCGACGATGATGTTCGGGCACATCGAGGGCCACGCCGATCGCATCCACCACATGGACTTGGTCCGACAGTGGCAGGACCGAGCGTTGCGAGAGGCCGGCGAGCACGGGACGGCGACGCCCGGCGTTCGCGGCGGCGGCTTCGGCCACTACAAGGCGTTCATCTCATGGCCCTTCCAGCGGGAGAACACCCCCCTAGGCCGCGTCCGCGACTGGGGAGCGTCGGCGGATGAACTGACCAAGCGGTTCCCCGGCGACGTCGTGGCCGATGCGTTCGCTTGGGGCGCGAACCCCGAGGTGGATTACCGCGACCTGGGCCCCGACGCGGCTGAGTTCGGTCGCCGGGTGCGGATGTCGGGCGCGGTGGACTACTTGCGAACCCAGGCGGTGAGCCGCCTGTACCTCGACAATGTCTATTCGATCGGCAGTTCCTGGGTGACGATGGGCCCCCACATCGGGCAGTTGGGACTGCGGTACGGCGCGAACGACATGGGCAGCGTGATGATGGAGGAGAACGTGGTGAGCAGCGCGGGGACGACGTACTGCCTCGACGAGGCGGTGCTGTGCCGCCTGATCCGGGAGTCGGGCTTCACGCCCGCGCAGCGCGACAACACGTACGACCTGCTCAGGGTGCACGCCGGCGAGGAGGCCCCGGACCGGCGGGTGACGGACTGGTCGACGCACCGGGCGAAGAAGACGCACCAGCAGGCGCCGCGTCAGAAGACCCGGTTGACGGTGAGCGCCAAGGCTTGAACGGGCGGGCGTCAAGTGGTTCGCTGGTTATCGCCCCCAGCGTGGCGGTCGGCGTCGAAAAGACGGCGGCGTGAGGGCCACAGTTGCCAATTCTCGCCGGTTTTGCTTGCAAATCCGGCGTGGGCGATTATTCTGCTGGTAGCGTCCTTGCCGGTCACGGCGATCGCGCCCGCTCGGGAGCGTGCGACGTTTGGTGTCACGGGCTTTCGTCCGCGGTGTTGGTGGATCGATCGGTTGACGACCCTCGTTCGGGGGAGGCTCCGGAGGTCCGAGAAAGTGTTGTGCAGAAGGTTGCTGGTTGGCTGTTTGGACCCAGCATGCTCTTCCGATATCAAAGGTCCGCAAAGAAGTGATCGCCCGAGGGCTTTGTTGGCTCTTGGGCTTTGTCGTTCGAGTTCGTTTCGTTCGGGTTGAAGTGTCTGCGGGTCAGTGTGCGGCCCGCCAAAGTTTCGACAGGAGTTTCATATGAAGCAGGTGTACTTGTTGGCTGCCGTTGCCGGATCCGTGATGACTGCCGCCGCCATGGCGCAGGAGCTGCCGGCGCTGCCCTTCGGCGGCGAGGTCGTGAAGAATCCGATCGGGACCACCCCCGGCGGGTTCGTCGGTCGTGCGATTCAGCCCGTGTACGACTGCCTGAGCAACTCGTTCGGCAATGGTTCCGCGACCCACTTGGGCACTTGCTCCAACGTGCTCGAGGACGTGTCGTTCACGAATGGTCCGTGGGCCACCGGCACCTCGCGTGCGATCACCAGCATCACCTACGGCGTCGGCGTGATCGCGACCCCGACCACCGCCGCTGACGAGATCGTCATCATCTTCTGGCCGCAGACCGCGGCGAACTTCTTGGGCATGACGGGCACCGGCTCGAGCATGATCGATCCGGCCGCCACGCCGTTGGCGGTCGTTCGCGTCGATGGCAACGGCCTCGGAGCCGGTTTCTACTGGCAGATCACCAACAACCTCGCGACTCCGGTCGCGATTCCCGACGGCGACAGCGGCTGCTTCGTGCAGATCGCCTGGGTGACCAATGCCGGCGGCGTGGCGGGCGGCTATCAGCCGACGACCTCGTGGGCGAACATCGACACCAACGCCACGGGCGGGCTGTATCAGGGCTGTGCCTCGACCACGGACCGCGCCATCGTCTTCGGCAGCAACTCCGGACTGGCTTACCCGGGCAACCCCGCGAGCCCCGGCACGACGACGACCAGCTACGGCCGTGACATTTCGAACGCGACCATGTGCCCCAGCATCGGCCAGTTCATCGGCGCCCCGCTCGCCACGGGCGGCAACGTCGAGCACCGCGCCATCGCGGCCTCTCCGGCCCGTGGTCTGATGCTTCGCCTGAGCGGCGATGTCGTCGTTCCGCCGCCCGCCGTCACCGGCGACCTGGGCTGCGTCCCCGACTCGGGCGCGTCGGTCAGCAGCACGGTCGCTGCCGGCGAGATCAAGTGGTACTCGATGTGCCTCAACGGCGATGCCAACGACAACGCCCGGCAGTTCTGCGACATCGACACCGAGACCTCCTCGGGCGACGTCGCCATCGGCATCTTCAACGACGGCGGCGTGCTGATCGCCAATGACAACGGCTCGGGCAGCGGCACGGCCGACCAGCTGACCTTCGGCACCGGCATCCGCGAGTCGTTCGACGGCGTCGGCGGCGAGGGCCAGCAGTACAACGGCCGCAGCGGTCAGCTGCTCGCCGGCACCTACTACATCGCCGTCGGTTCCTCCGACGCCTCGTTCGGCGCGGGCTTCACCGCGACCGGCGGCACGGTTGACGGCGGTTCCTTCAACCTCCGCGTGGCCACCAACACCAACGGGTCGGCCCTGGCCGCCCCGGTCACCCCGGCTGTTGATGCCGCTCGCGCCCTGGGCGCCCTCGTGAGCCCGGGCGCCGCCGCCCCGGCCATCGATACGGGCCTCCGCGGCACCCGTTGGTACTCCTTCCAGGTCGACTTCGACACCAGCTGCAGCCAGCGGTTCCTCGACATCGCCTTCAACGGCAGCGGCCACACCCCGACCGCCGACACCGAGGCGTTCGTCTTCAACTCCAGCGGCAACCTCGTGGCCACCGACGATGACTCGGGCACCGCGGCGCTGTCGCAGCTCTCCTTCGCGACCCCCGCGGTCACCGGCGGCCCGGCCGCCCGCCCCGGCACCGGTGGCGACGGCGTCGACTTCGACGGCCAGAGCGGCAACATCGCTCCCGGCACCTACTACATGGCCGTCGGCCTCTGGGACGTCACGACGCTGGCGGCGAACGATCGCTTCCACGTCCGCGGCACCTCGGGTTCGAACCTCCAGATCGCTCCCACCTTCTCCACCGACTTTGACGGCACCAACGGTTGCGGCGGCACCTGCCCGCCCTGCGCCGCTGACTTCAATCAGGACGGTGGCGTCGACGGCGGCGACATCGAGTCGTTCTTCGGCGCTTGGGAAGGCGGCGATGCGTGCGGCGACGTGAACCAGGACGGTGGCGTCGACGGCGGCGACATCGAGTCGTTCTTCGGCTTCTGGGAGGCGGGTGGCTGCTAAGCCCTTCTCCCCATCGCACCGCTCGGCTTCACGCCTGAGCAGTGCGCTCTCTTGAAACTTCCGAAGGCCCGGGCCGCAAGGTCCGGGCCTTCGGTGTTTTTCCGGCGACCGCCGTTCCCCGTGCGATCTCGAGTCGGTCGCCCGTCGATTCAATCCGAACCGTCACGCCGCCTCGCCCTGGTCTTGGTGCGCGAGGGCCACGATGGCGTGGGGTGGCGTCCGGCGATGCGGCCTCGACCATGGGTCGCCCTCTGGGCGGCGTGTCCCGTGACGGCGAGGAGGCCTTGGTGCGGCCAACGTCCCGAAACTCCAAGGCCGCCTGCATGCAACTCGGGACACGGGAAAAGGCGACCATGATGAAGCGGGCCCCGTGGATTTCGTGGGCGTGGTATCCCACCATGACCTTCATATTTTCCTTGCATTCACTTCAATAACGAGTATTCTGACACCTGCGCTCATTCCAGCCGTACCGGCTGGGGGGCGTCATCGCTCAACTGCGTCGGACCCGGAGCCGGGGCTGGAGCGTTGGGGCTTGGGCAAGTCTGGGTCGGGTTGGGTCGGGTCGGGTTGGGTGGGGTGGGAGACTCGGACGGGTCAGGACGATGTGGATGGTTGTGCTTCTGTCGCCGCGACGCGAGAGGTAGATCGAAAGAGTTTCGTGAAGCGTGAATGAGAACGTAAATGAGAAGAGGATGGCCGGTTGACGTTGCGGTCCACGATGCTGCCCGTCGCTCAACCCTCTGATCTGGCGTGATTTCCCGAGAGCGTCGACGTTCCTCGGGCATTGTGTGTGGAGTTAGAGGTGTTCGCGGGCCAGTGTGCGGCCTGCCAAGTTTCGAGAGGAGTCTTTCATGAAGAAGTGTGCGATTCTTGCCATGGCTGCCGGCAGCATGTTCGGCGTGGCTCACGCCCAGCAGGTCGACGACAGCGTTGTGGGCATGCCGGCTATTTCGGCCATCGTGCCCGAGGCCGGCTACGACAGCCGCGCGATTCAGCTCGTGTTCAACATCGGTCCTCCGTCGGAGACGGGTGGCGACTGGCGCGCCCGCGCCACGGCGACGAGCGGCGGCATGCGTTTCAGCTTCAACCCCGGCCCCGGCGCGACGACCTCTCCCATCGCCATCACCGGCATCGGCTTGGCGTTCTCGCAGGATGCCGCCGATCCCGATCCGGTGACCAACAGCACCTTCGACATTCGCGTGCGTTTCTACCTTGATCCCGTCGGCGGTCCGGCGGTGAATCCGCTGGCCCTGCCGGCCACTCCGGACGCGGAGATCACGGGCAATCTGGCGCAATTCACCACCCCGGGCTACATCACGTTCTATCCGGGGGCGCCCGTGGCCGTGAATCCGCCCGTGTCGCTCGGAAGCGCGACCCAGCTCACCAGCGGCTTTGTGACCGTTGAGACGCTGAGGACTGGCACGACCGATCGCGCGACGACCGTCGGTCCCTTCTATCGCGGTCTGGTCGCCCCCAGTGTCGGCTCTTCCGACGGCGTTCGCTGGGCCGATGCCAACAACGACGGCGTGTTCATCGCCACCGAGGCGTTCGGTTCGTCCACCAATCGCCGCGCGCTGTACTTCAACGCGTCGGCCGACGTGGCCCTGCCGCCCCCGCCGAACACGATCGATCTGGGCTGCATCGCCGACACCGGCTTGGTTCGTTCCGGTTCGCTCACCAGCGGCAGCGCGGTTTGGTACCGCGTGTGCCTGAACGGTGACGCCAACATCAACGCCCGTCAGTTCTTCGCCGCCACCACCAACGGCTCGGCGGTCGACACGGCCATGGCGCTGTACAACGCCGGCACGGGCACGCTCGCCGGCCTGAGCGGCAGCGACCAGGACGACGGCGACGGCGTGAACGCCATGCTGACCTACGGCATCGGCAATCACGCCGCCGAGGGCGATGGTCTCAGCTTCGACGGTCGCGATGGCCAGATCCTCGCCGGCGAGTACTACCTCGTCGTCGCTGGTGGCGGCGCTTCCTTCGGTCCGTCCTACAACGTCTCGGGTGGCGCTTCGGACGGCAACTTCCAGCTCACCCTCTCCACCAACACCAACGGCGGCGCGCTGCCCCCGGCCGCTCCTCCGGCGGTTCGCACCGACCTCGGTGTGCTGACCGACCCCGGCGCTCCCGGCAGCAACTTCACCATCCCGACCTACGGCGTCGATTGGTACAAGTTCACCCTCTGCCGCGAGATCGCCGCTCCCCTCTACCTCGACCTTGACTTCAGCGCCAGCGGCACCAGCATCGCCGACCCTGAGTCGTTCCTCTTCGACGGTTCGGGCAACCTCGTCGCGACCTCGGACGACGTCCTCGGCTCCCGTCCGCAGTTCTCCTTCGGTGATGCGGGTCCCCGCACCCAGGGCGGCTCGACGGTTCCGTTCGACGGCTCCACCGCCGCCTCGCTGCCGTCCGGCGACTACTACCTCGCCACCTCGCTCTGGGACGGCCAGACCTCCAACGACCGTTGGTGCGTCGCCGGCACCTCGGGCAGCAGCCTGAGCTACCAGGTCGACTTCTACACCAACCTCGACAGCAGCACCTGCAGCAGCTGCCCCCCCTGCGCTGCTGACTTCAACCAGGACGGTGGCGTCGACGGCGGCGACATCGAGTCCTTCTTCGCCTCGTGGGAAGGCGGCGACTCCTGTGGTGACGTGAACCAGGACGGTGGCGTCGACGGCGGCGACATCGAGTCCTTCTTCGGTCAGTGGGAGGCGGGTGGCTGCTGAGCCGCTTCCCCCATCGCGCCGCTCGGCGTCACACCTGAGCGGTGCACACGCTTGAAACTTCCGAAGGCCCGGGCCGCAAGGTCCGGGCCTTCGGTGTTTTTGTCCCGCCGTGCTCGCGACGAGTCCGAACGCTGATGCACGCCTCGCCGCTGTCGTCCGTCTAACCTCATCGCGTGATCGACACGCATTGTCATCTCACGTTTCCGGAGTTCGCCGACGCGCCCGATGGTGTCGCCAACGCCCTTTCGCTGGCAGCCGCTCACGAGGTCAGCGGGTGCATCACGATTTCAACCACCACGGCCAACGCCGTCGAGTGCCTCGCTGTCGCTCGCGCCCACGAGCGGGTGTGGTGTTCCGCCGGCGTGCATCCGGGCTACAGCGACGAAGGCCCGCACGAGTGGGCACGCCTGCGCACCGTCGCTCAAGACCCCAAGTGTGTCGCCTGGGGGGAACTCGGCCTCGATCGCCACTGGCCTGAGCCCTCGATCGACCTCCAGAAACAGGTGCTCGACGAGCAGCTCGCCACCATCGAAGCGTGGACCAGGCAGGGGCTCGCCAAGCCCGTGATCATTCACTGTCGCGAGGCCTTCGACGACCTGCTGCCGCGACTTGAAGCCAGTTCACTGCCTCGCGACCGCTATGTCTTCCACTGCTTCACCGGCACGCCGGATCAGGCCCGTCGCGTGCTTGATTTCGGCGCATGGCTCTCCTTCACGGGCGTCGTGACCTACCGCAACGCCCCCGACGTGCATGCCGCCGTCCGGCTGGCTCCCGCCGATCGCATCATGGTGGAGACCGATGCCCCATTCCTCTCGCCCGAACCGCACCGCAAGGAGCGTCCCTGCCAGCCGTGGATGACGTCCGTGACGGCCAAGGCCATCGCCTCGCTGCGGGGCGTGTCTTGGCCCGCCTTCCACGATCAGGTGAACGACAACACCTTCCGGTTCTTCGGCATCCGCTAGGTGCGTGTCGCTTCGGGCCGGTCGGCTACGCTTGCGGCGATGACACGTGCCGCCATCGCCATCGTCGCCTGCCTGACCGTCGCCCCGATGCTCGTCGGGTGCTCGGGCACCCAAGCCCCTTCCTTCTCGGTGCTCGGCGGGAGCGTCAAGGAACGCGGCCCGGAGGCCAGCGTCGTCGAGTTCATCATCGACGCCGACAACGCCAATCCCGACGCCCTCCCCCTGCAGGAGGTCGAGTACACGGTCAGTCGCAACGGCGTGGTCGTCTTTTCGGGCAAACGCTCGGCCGAGGCGATCATCCGCCGCTATGGCAAGCAGCAGTTCCTGCTCCCCGCGGCGTTCGCCGGCGCCGAACCGCCGGAAGGCGAGTACCGCATCAGCGGCACGGTGACCTACGTCGCCCCGGGCGCCCTGGCTGAAACGCTGTTCGATCAGGACATCGTCCGCCCCAGCGCGGAGTTCAGCGGCACGGCGACCGTTCGTTGAAGGCGCCAAGTCGCCGCCGATGCGGCGACGGCGCGATCCGAATCGCGAAGCGATTCCCGAACCTAGACGGGGGTTGCCGCGTTTCGCGGCTACCCCCGGTTGAAGGCCGCGCGAGTGCGAACCGCGAAGCGGTTTCCGATGGTCATGGCGATGCGGTCATTGCGGGTGTGGGTCGTTCCCACGGGGACCCCTTCGGGGTCCTGT
>CAIYWI010000062.1 GCA_903929885.1 uncultured Phycisphaerales bacterium | reverse complement strand
CTGGCGGGCAAGCCCGCGCCGATCGACAAGGAGATCCCCGTGGTCGTCGACACCACCCGCGGCCAGGTCGCGGCGGGCCTCCAGGTCGCCACGCCCTACGCCGACACGTTCAATGCCGCGTCGGTGCGGACGCAGATGGCGGCGATGCCCGGCTTGGCCTGCTTCGGCACCGACGTTCACATGCCCGCCTCGCTCCCTCCCGCAGAGCCGGACATGCAGATCGTGGATCTCTGAATCGGCCTCCCTCGCGCGACGCGCGGACCGTCGCGGGACGCAACTCCCCGCGATCGATCGCCGTCTGCCCTGACAAGGGAGACCTTCATGAGTTCCGCCCTCGGAACGTCGGCTTTCCTTGCCTTCTCGACCAAGAACGCCGACGTTCCTAGCCATTCCACGCATCACCGGTACCTATCGCCCAACGACCATCGCCGGCCAGACCGTGCGTGCATTCGTGCCTTGGCCGATTCCCCCTCGCGATCCGCCGCTGCAACTCGAGGAACGGGATGGGCTTGCTGCGTGAAGCCGAGGCGTCCATCGGCCGCCTCCGTCTGGCGGGCAGGCTCGTGCCGAGCATCGACTGGTTCATCTACGGTTTTGTCCGCAAAGAGGCGTTGATCTCGTCGCAAATCGAGGGGACGCAGGCGACGCTCGAAGACCTCCTGACGTCCGAGGCGACTCGTCGCAGCGTGCGCCGACAACCATCGCTCGGAGGGGCATTCATCCCAGCAGCTCGATGGCCTTGCCCACGGTTTTCACCTGAAGCAACTCCACGCCTTTGAGCGCTTTTTCCACGCCTCGCTCCGAGGCATGCAAGGCCGGCGTGATGATGCGCTTGTATCCCAACCGGGCCGTTTCGCGGAGCCGCTGCTCGAGTTGCGGCACGCCTCGCACCTCGCCGCCGAGGCCCACCTCACCCACCGCCGCCGTCGCGCCGTCGAGCGATCGCCGGTAATGGGCGCCGGCAATGGCGAGCAAGAGCCCCAAGTCGGACGCCGGTTCGTTCACGCGAATGCCGCCGACGCTGCTGGCGAAGACGTCGCGATCGGCCAGACGCAGCCCGGCGTGCTGCTCCAAGACCGCGATCAGCATGGCGAGGCGGTTGGCATCGAGGCCCGAACTCTTGCGCTTGGCCGCACCGAGGAAGCCAGTGGCCGTCAGCGCCTGCACTTCGACGAGGATGCACCGCGTGCCGGTCATCACCGGGCAGACGACGCTGCCGGGTCGCGGGTCAGCCCCCATCGCGGCGGGCACGCCTGCCCCCTCGGGCACTTCGCGCAGGCCGCGCGAGGTCATTTCGAACAGGCCGATCTCGAGCGTGGTGCCGAAGCGGTTCTTCGCGCTGCGAACGACGCGATGGCTGTGGTATCGATCGCCCTCGAAGGAGAGGACGCAGTCGACCAAGTGCTCGAGAAGGCGAGGCCCCGCGAGGTTGCCTTCCTTGGTCACGTGCCCCACCAGCACGATGGCGATGCCGGCGGCCTTGGCGAGATAGACCAGATCCGAGCAGCAGCGTCGGAGTTGGGTGACGCTGCCGGGGGCGGCGGGCACATCGGGCTTGTAGATCATCTGCACCGAGTCGATGACGATGACCGCGGGCTTCACTCGCCGGGCCTGCTCGACGATTCTCGCGAGGTTGGTCTCGGCCAGAATGAAGAGATGTTCGGGCATCGCGCCGGATGAGTCGTCACCCGAGGCCAGTCGCGTGGCCCGCATGCCCACCTGCTGGGCCGACTCTTCGCTCGAGACGTAGAGCACCCGCTTGGAGGCCCGTGCCCAGGCGAACGCACTCTGGAGAAGCAGGGTCGATTTGCCGATGCCCGGCTCTCCGCCGATCAGCACGGCACTGCCCACCACCAAACCGCCTCCCAAGACGCGATCGAGTTCCCGAATTCCGCCCGAGAGGCGGTCGACGCGGACGCCGTCGCCGGTGGCGGCGATTTCGGCGAGCGTCACCGCGCCGCCGCCGCCCGTTGACGGGGCGTCGTCGCCATCGGCTTGCATGGCCAGGTGACCCACGGCCGCGGCGATGCCTCGCTGGGCGTCTTGCTCGGCCCCCGGGTCCACCGTGGTCTCTTCGAGGCTGTCCCACGCACCGCAATCGGGACACTTTCCAAGCCACCGCGACTGGGCGGTCCCGCACGAACGACAGACGAACACTCGCCTCACCTTGGCCATGGCTCAACGGTAGCGAACCCGAACGAGGCACCGCCCGCTTCGGGTCTGAACGGCCCCGTTGAATACCATGCCGGCGGTGTCCACGCCCGCCTCCACGAACGCGTCCTCGCCGCCTCGTTCCCGTCGCCGCCGTCTCCTTGTCGGCGGGGGCATCCTCGTCGGTCTCTTGGCGGCGGCATACTTCACCCTCACCAGCCAATGGGTGCTCGGGCGGATCGTGCTGTCGCAACTCGGCGCCGCCTTCGGGGGCACGGCCTCGGCCTCGCGGGTGTCCTTCGGGCAAGGGGGCGTGGTCGTTCTCGAGCACCCTGCGCTGCGTGCTCGCGGGGTCGCGGGCGAAGCGGGCGAGGTATTCGCCGCCGCCCGAATCAAGGCCAGGGTGCACCTCCAGGCACTGCTGGGCGGCGGCCGCGTCGTGGAGTCGATCACGCTCGATCGGCCGATCATCCGGATCAGTCAATCGGTCGTCGACCGATCCGTCAACATCGCATCGCTCGAGCCCCGGGGTTCCGCCGATCGCACCGCGACGAGCCCCTCCACCCCGTCCAGGCCAAGCCCGGGCCCGTCACCACAGGACATGATTCCTCGCATCACGCTCAACGGCGGCGTGATCCAGATCGGCGAGCATGACGAAGGCTCGTTCCGGTCGCTCAAGCAGTTCGACCTCGAAGGGCACGTCGTCTCGGCGACCGATTCACAGGGCGGTTTGCAGGTGAGCCTGCGGGAGGTGCCCCAGCCGGGACAGGCCCCCTCTCGACGGCCCTTGGAGATCACCGGACGCATCGCCGCCGACACGCTGACATTGCGGGCCTCCGGGCTCGAGTTGGGCGATCTGTCGCCCGAGGCTGTGCCCCAGCCGCTTCGAGAGCGGTTCCGTTCACTCGATCTGGTCGGGGAAATCGGCGTCACGACGCTGACCTATCACCTTCGCACGGGCGGGCTCGAGGCCCGCACCGCCCTCGAGCACGTGGCCTTGAACCTGCCCATCACGCCCAAACCCGGCGTCAGCATCGATGATCGGGTCATCCCGGTGCCGCAGGAGTTGAAGGACCGCCTGCTGCGCATGGAGGACGTCCGCGGCGAGTTGGTGCTCAGCGACCGAACGATCTCTGGCTCGATGCGAGGCACCATCGAGGACCTTCCCTACGACGTGTCCTTCTCGGTCAACGGGACGGGCGAGGCGGCCCCGTTCACGGCGAGGCTGGTCTGCACCGACTTCGAGCTCAAGGAACAACCCACGATCGTGCTCTTCGCGCCGGGCATCGTGCGGCGACGTCTCGAGCAGTTCTCCAATCCCACGGGCATCGTCAACGCCACGATCGACATCAGTCGAGCCCCGCCCGAGGGCGGCAAGGCCGCCGAGGTGAAGGTGAAGGGAACGCTCTCGCTCAAGAAGGGCTCGGCCGCCTTCGAGCGGTTCCCGTACCGCTTCCACAACATGGAGGTGGACGCGACCTTCGACGAGGACTCGCTGCACATCGCCCGCATCATCGGCGACACCCCCGACGGGGCGAAGGTCTCGGCCTCCACCCATGTCTCGCCGTTGACCGACGACGCGGGCGTCACGGTCGACGTCAAGGTCAGCGGCCTGCCCGTCGACGCCGACCTCGCCGCCGCGATGAAGGAGCGAGGCAAGATCATCGACACGCTCTTCAACGACGCCAAGTACCGGGACTTGGTCGACGCCGGGCTCGTCATCGAACCCGACCGCCACGCACGCCTCTCGGCTCGTCGCGATGCGTTGCTCGCTCGCCCGCGCCGCACGCCCGAGGAGACGGTCGAACTGGCCGACATCGCGGAGATCCTCAAGCGGCCCGTCTTCCAGCCCGGCGGCACCGCCACGGTCACCGTCAAGGTGACGCGGCTCGAAGGCCCCGAGAGCATCTGGAACGACACCGTCGACATCGCCTTCGACGAAGTTCGCATCCTTCCCGAGGCGTTCCCCTACCCGATGGTCGGGCGGAACGTGCTCATGCGAAAGGTGGACTACGACACCACGGTCGAGGGCGGCACCTACGAAGGACTCACCGGCGCGACCGCGCTGATTGCGGCCAAGTGCGATCTGCAGAAACTCGACGCGCCCGACGCCCCCTTCGTGCCGATGGTCGAGGTGAAGGCGGAGAACGTCCCCACCGACGCCTACTTGCTGTTCGCGCTGCCTCATGCGGCCGGGCTGTCGCCCGACGGCCGCCCCCTTGGCGACCTGATCGGCGATCTGCACCTCGACGGGCGCGGGAAGGCCCACGCGAAGGTCTTCCAGCTCGAGGGGGACGATGCCAAGGCCTACGGCAACGCGGGGTACGACATTCTCGTCGACGTGACGGGCATGCAGGCAACGCCCCGCAAGACGGGGGCCCCCGCGGGCCTTTCGCTGACCAACATCGGCGGCACGCTCGACATTCGCCACGACACCCTCGAACTCAAGCTCGAAGGCGGCGCGGGCCCGGTCGGCACCGCCGCGGCCGCCATGGGCGAGATCTCGCTCGACGCATCGATCCACCAGCAGCCCGTGACGGTCCCGACCTCGCGAGGGTCGTCACGACTGAGGCTCGACGCCCGAGCGGCGGGCATCGACGCGGCGACGCCCGTAGAGGATCTCGTGTGGCTCTTCTCGCCTCAGGCGGCGCTCGACATCGCGGCGGCACGAGCCGAGTTGCAGCCCGCAGGCAAGACCGACCTGCTGACCACGCTGCGTCGGGAACCGGGCGAATCGACCGAGGTCCGCGTCACCGCGTGGAACCCGGCGGATCTCGAGTTGTCCACTCGCGGCACGCGACTTGGCATCACCTGCGATCAGAGCAGCGAGCAGACGCCCTTTGTCACCATCGAACCGGGAGATGCCGCCACGCCCACGCACCTCGCGTTCCATGGGCGGCCCCTGTCGCTGCTGGCCGCGGGCGAAGTGGTCGCCCGCGCCGCCATCAGCGGCACGATCCGGGCTGACGGAACGCCCGTGCCGGGCGACCGGGAGGGCCTGCGAATCGCGGTGACCGAAGCCGATTTCGCCTCGCCGCCGGTGGCCGCCCTGGTGAAGGCATCGCTGCCGCCTGCGGTCGGCGCATTCCTGACTGAACGTCAGGTCAGGGGCATCTTCGACGCGGACGTCGCATTGACGCACGAAAAGGGGCCGACCTTCGAGGTCGCCGGCTCGGTGCGACCGCGTTCGCTCTCGCTGGTCGAGGGGGGCACGGCCGTCGCGTTCACGAACGTCGCGGGCTCGATTGATTTCCGTCGCAACTCTGGCGAGTGGAAGGACCTCGAACTCGAGGCCTCGGGATGGCGGGCCTCCACGAAGGGCTCGTGGCAGGTTGATGCAGCGGGCGAGGCCATCGCCCACATGCTGTTCAGCGTCTCGGCGCCGTCGCTCGTTCCCGATCTGCGGGCCTGCCTGCCCGAGGATGTCCGCACGATGCTCAAGGATCTGCTCATGCAGGTCGACGGTCCGCTGACCACCGACGAGTTGCGATTGTCGCTGACCTTCCCGCCGCAAGGGGGCATCGGGGGCTTCAACGCCGCAGGCCGCATCAATGCGACGAACGTGAGTCTGGACGCGGGGCTGAAGCTCGCCAACGCGAAGGCGGTGCTCGATTTCACGGCGTCGCGGCCGGACGCGACCACCGGCGCCACCTTCGATGCGTTCATCTTGAGCGAATCGCTGCAGGCCGCCGACGTCGCGGTGACCAACGCCAAGGTGCGGGCCAGCAGCGCAGGTTCATCCATGCCCGGGGGCATCGCGATCCAGCAGTTCGCCGGCGACTGCCACGGCGGGCGAGTGTCGGGCGAGGCGGCGATGTCGGCGGCGCGACCGGACGGTCGTCGCGAGTTCACGGCCCGGGCGCAGGGCTCCAACATCCGCTTCGCGTCGGTGCTGGCCGACTTCCGTGCCGCACGCGCTTCGGCGGGCGTGCAGGTGCCCGCCTTCGAGGCCGACACGACGCCGGACGGCTCGAGGGGCATGGTCGACTTCGGCGTCACGCTCACGGGCCTGACGGGCACCCCGGAATCCCGCCGCGGGCGGGGCACGGCCAGCGTCGGGGGCGGACGCGTCGCGTCGATGCCCTTGGTGGTGCCTCTGATCCGCATCTCGAACCTCCAGCTGCCCGTCAACGAACGGCTCGACTACGCCCAGGCCGACTTCTTCCTGCAGGGAACCACGATCGAGTTCGAGCAGGCATGGATCTCGTCGCCGGGCGTCGAACTCATCGGCTACGGCTCCCTGCAATGGCCCGACGCGACGGTCGACGTCCGCATCCGCGGCAGCAGCCGCACCCGCATCCCGCTGGTTTCGCGGGTCATGGACGACATCCGCAACGAACTTTTCACGGCCCGCGTGACCGGCCCGGTATGGGACCCTTCCATCGGGATCGAGAGCTTCAGCGGGACGTCGCGTTTCATCCGCAAGCTCGTCGGCAGCACCCCCAGCGAGGCCGTCCAGCGGCTGCAACGCATCGAGCGCAACGCCGCACGCTCCCAAGACCGTCCGCGAGAGCCCCAACGCGGAGAACCGGCTCCCTCCTCGCCCCGCTGAGCGTCCGCCCTCGCCACGCCGCCGCCCTCACCGCGCGTACCCTTGCGACACATGTCGCTCAACGAACGCCCCCAGTCGTTCCCCCCGGATCCCAAGGCCCCCACCGTCAGCGAACCGGCGCTCGAGGCGGGCCGGGCCTCCGAATCGCCCGAGTTCGCCGAATCGATCGATGCGCTCATCCGCAGCGTCGGCGGGGACCCAGCGACCTTCGACGGCCGGCTGGTGCACGATCTGGTCCGCACCTCGCTCAAGCTGCTGCCCGACGGGCGCGACACGGGCGAACTCAAGCTCATCACCAACGCGGTGAAGGAACTGCGCTACGCGTACCGCGTCTTCGGCCGCTACAAGGACCCGCACAAGGTCACGATCTTCGGTTCGGCCCGCACGCCGGAGAACCACCCCGATTACACCGCGTGCGTCGACTTCAGCCGCCTGATGGCCCAGGCAGGCTGGATGGCCATCACGGGCGCGGGCGGGGGCATCATGCAGGCCGGCCACGTGGGCCCCGGACGTGCGGCGAGCTTCGGCGTGGCGATCCGCCTGCCCTTCGAGCAGAGCACCAATCCCGTCATTCGCGATGACGAGAAGCTCATCAACTTCCGCTATTTCTTCACCCGCAAGCTCATGTTCCTGAGCCAAGCGGAGGCAGTGGTGCTCTTCCCGGGCGGCTTTGGCACCATGGACGAGGCCTTCGAGACACTCACACTCGTGCAGACCGGCAAGGCCACTCCCATCCCGATCGTCTGCGTCGAGGGCGCGGGGGGCGACTTCTGGAAGAACTTCGACGCGTGGATCCGCAAGGACCTCATCGCCCGCGGCTGGGTGAGCCCGGAAGACCCGAGCATCTACTACTTGGCCAAGGATCCCGTCGACGCGGCCAACCACATCATCCGCTTCTACCGCAACTACCACTCGTCCCGCTACGTCCGTGACGACTTCGTGATCCGCCTTCGCAACCCGATCCGCGAGAGCGACGTCAAGATCCTCGAACGCGACTTCGCCTCGCTCATCAAGGAGGGCGGCATGCGCCTCTCCGGGCCGCTCGAGGGCGAGAACGATCATCTGCTGCGTCCTCGACTCGTCTTCCGGCACAACCGCAACAAGTTCGCCGTGCTGCGTCAGCTCATCGATCGCATCAACGATCTCGAGCCGGCCACCGGAGCCTGATCGATGCCCTTCCGGCTGGGTCGAACTCTCGTGGCGCTGATCGTCGCCGTGGCCGTTGGAGGCTGCTCCACGGCTCCCACCGCAAGCCCCGAGCCGGCGACGCCTTCAACGCTGACCGACGCCGCCGGAGTTGAGGTGGCGATCTGGATCGTCAACGACGCGCTGCCGCCGACGTCGCCGCCCGTGCCCACCAAGTCCAACCCTCGACCCAAGGCACCGCCGCCGACAGTCACGCTTGCACAGGCCTTGGCGCCCTTTGCCGAGTGTCCGTCGCCGCTGGCCGAACCGGCCCGCTCCATCTGGAGCCGCAGCGGCATGCGAATCATGGCGTTGCCGTCCTTCCAGGTGGCGGAGTTCGAGCAGTCGCTGCGGATCGCAGGGCCCGTACAGCGACAGTTCTTCGCGCAAACGACCCGTTGGTCGCAGGCCTTCCGCGGTCCGCAAGCCGATGGGCTCCACGCGATCTCGCTTGATTCGGGTCCGGTCGACATCTCCTCCGGGGCTTTCCGCCTGCTCATGCGATGCTACATGACGCCTTCTCGCACCGATGCGGCGGCGCCATCGCTGCAGATCGACATGGTGCCTCAGTTCGTCGACCCGCGACGCGGACTGGGCTTGGAGGACCGCGACCCGCTCGAGGATCCGTTCAGCAACAGACAGCCCGCCGCCGGCGCGATTCCTCGTCAGGGCGTGGTGCTCGACCACATGCTTCTCGAACTGGCGCTCGGCCGTGACGAGGTGCTGGTGCTCGTGCCCGAGCCCGATCCACCGGCCCCGGATCCGACGCAGGGTCCATCGCCTCGCGACAGACCCTTCGGCCCCGCGCTGCCTTCCGTGCCGACCTTCGCCGAGGCGCTGCTCTCCGACGCGCTGGTGGGAGGCGACGGTCGCGTCAAGGCCGTGTTGATGTTCAGGCCCATCCTGCCCGAGCGGTTCATGCTCTCGCCGTGAGGACCGGCCCCGGACCGGCAGCCTCGTTCAGCCGACGCGACGCGTATCGCCTCGCTTGGCCTTCTGATGCAACGTCGGCGTGACGTGGAACGTGGCGGCACACACGCCCACCTTGCGGTCCTTGGCGCAGATGCGGGCCATGAGCGGGTCCTTGGCCTTGAGCCGGGCCAAGGCCTCGGGCACGAGGGCCTGTTGAACGATCTCAAGGTCGAGCGTGATGTTGAACTCGCGGCCCATCGCCACCAGATCGCGAAGGTTCTCGCGGGGCGTGATGCGGTAGAGGGCAGGGCCATAGCACGGCCGCAGGAAGCGGTACTCGAGATTCTTGCAGACGATCGTGTAGTCGCCGCCCGTGATGCCCATCACGTACGCGCCGGCGGCGATCTCGCTGTTGGCCAGGAGCGCCGCGCCGGCCATCGCGTTGTACCAGTTGCGGTTGAACCGCTTGAACGGAAGCGTGGCCGAGAAGGTCATCTCGTCGAGCCGCTTCATCCGGATGCCGCTCTTGAAGGCGTACGGCAGCCAGATCATCGAGCAGACCCGATGCCAGAAGTGGTTCCGCGTCGACAGGCGGGCGATGAACGCCTCCACGCGATCGCGGAGCGAGAGGGTGACCTCGCGAGGGCGCGTCGCCATCCTCGCCATGATCTGGCGTTCCTCCTGCTCGGAGACGTCCGGCTCGGAGGGATTCACGACCTGGGTGGGATCGGCGGTGTCCATGCGGGATCGAGGGTTCAGACTGTAGTGCGGCGTCAGTCCCCGCCGCGAGCGGTCCTCAGGCCCCGGACTCGAGTTTGACCAGGAGGGCTTCGTCGATCCCCAGGTAGTCGCGCATGTGCCGGTCGTAGGTCAGGGAATCCTCGTCCCGCGAGAGATCGAGCCGCAACTCGTTGATGACCTTGGTGCCCTGCTTGATCCACTCGTCGAAGGTCTGCTGCGAGATGTGCTCGAAGATCCACTGACCCACCGGGCCCTTGAAGGGCGGCCGCGTCATTTGTCGACCGGGCCTTCCTGTCCGGAAACAGACGAAGGACCCGTCGGTGGCCGGCCCCGGCTGGCGCTCCTGCACCGTGGGCACGGGCAACCCGAGCTGCTCAAGCATCTCGCCCATCGCCTTGCGGGGCATCAGGTCGCCCTTGCCCGCGGCGATCTTGTACCCGGCCGTCAGCACCTCCCCGGCCTGCTCCTTGTCGCCCGCGTCAATCAGGGCCTTGCCTGCCAGCTGATAGGCCTTCGACATCGCCGGGTTGAGCTCGAAGCAGCGGATCAACGCCTTGGCCGCGTCCACGTGGCGGCCGGCCTGGGCGTACGCGCTCCCCAAGCTGAACCACGCCATGTCGTTGTTGGGATCGGCCTCGGGCCTCACCATGGTCTCAAACTGGGCGATCCGCTGGTTGATGTCGAGCATGGGAAATCGTACGGGCCACCCGGGCCCGCCGCGACGCTGCGGCCGCGTCATCGGCCGGTGTCACCCCGGGCCCGCCCTCGCTTCTACCGTTGAGCGTGCCCAGTCCGACCCAAGCCCCGGCCCGTCCACCCTTGGCCACCGACCTGGCCGGGATCCCCTTGCGCAATCCCGTCCTGCTGGCGGCCGGCACTGCGGGCACGCTCACCGAGATGGCCGACGTGGTGGACCTCTCGAAGCTCGGCGGCATCGTCACCAAGTCCATCACCGTGGCCCCGCGGGAAGGCAACAAGACCTGGCGGATCATCCCCTCCGACCACGGCATGCTCAACGCCATCGGTCTCGCCAACGTCGGGGTCGAGGCCTTCGCTCGCGACTACGCCCCGCACGTGGCCGCCGTGCCGACGGCGGTGGTCGGTTCGGTCTCGGAGTTCTCGATCGAGGGGTACGTGCGCGTGGCGGCGATGTTCAACGCCACGCCCGGCATCGTCGCGGTCGAACTCAATGTCTCGTGCCCCAACGTCAATCATGGGTGCGAGTTCGGTTCCGATCCTGCGCTTCTCGCCGAGTTGGTGCGCGAGGTGCGGGCCGTGACGCCTCGCGTTCGGCTCTTCGTGAAGCTCAGCCCCGTCGTCATGGGCCAGCCGGGCATCGTCGCCGTGTCGAAAGCCGCCATCGAACCGCTGGGAGGCGTGCCGGGCGGACCCAACCAGCGGCCGGGGGCCGACTGCCTCTGCATCGCCAACACCGTGCCGGCCATGGCCATCGACGTCGAGTCGCGACGGCCACGTCTCTCACGGGGCGGAGGCGGCCTTTCGGGGCCCGGCATCCACCCCATCGCCGTGCGTCTCGTGCACGACGCGTGGCATGGCATCTGCCGCGACACGAAGACGCCCATCGTGGGCATCGGAGGCGTCTTGACGTGGAAGGACGCCGCGGAGTTCATCATCGCCGGGGCGACGGCGGTGGAGATCGGCACGGGCCTCTTTGTCGACCCCCGCTGCCCGCTCAAGGTCGCCTCGGGACTCGAGTCCTGGGTGCGGCGTCAGGGCGCATCCTCCATCTGCGAGTTGGTGGGGTCCATCCGGCCGCCCGAAACCGTCGGCCACGCTTGACGCATCGTCGCGGCAGGCGCCGGGGTCGGTCGCGCGGCCTATACTTGCATAGTGACGCAAGTACGCACACGTCGACCCGCCTCTCCCGCCGAAGCGTCGGCCTGCTGCGGCCCCATCGACGACTTGCTGGACCCTGCGCTCTTCAAGGCCCTGTGCGATCCGACTCGGGCCAAGCTGTTGGCCTGCCTGGTCAAGTGCGGCAGGCCGTGCGGCGTTGGCGAAGTGGCCGAATGCTGTTCAGTGGACCTGTCCGTCGTCTCCCGTCACCTTCGCACGCTCGAAGCCGCGGGCGTGCTGACCTCGAGCAAGTCGGGCCGCTCGGTGTCGTATGAAGTTCGCTGGAAGCCACTGAGCGGCCTGCTGCGCGACTTGGCCGACGCGATCTCGCGATGCGGCCCCGCCTCCGGATCCACCGCCTGCAATGGAGCCTGCCATGTCCGACGCTGACCGCCGCCCCCGCATCCTGTTTCTCTGCACCGGCAACTCGTGCCGCAGCCAGATGGCCGAGGGGTGGGCCAAGGCGTTGCGTGGCGGGGTGATCGAGGCTCATTCGGCGGGCACGAAGCCCCACGGACTCAATCCGCTGGCAATCCGGGCGATGGCGGAGGTCGGCATCGACATCACGGGCCACGCGTCGAAGCGGCCCGAGGAGATCGGCGTGGCCTTTGACGTGGTGGTCACCGTGTGCGATTCGGCGCACGAGTCGTGCCCGGTGATGCCGGGAGCCAAGGTGGTGCACCGAGGCTTCGACGACCCGCCGCGACTGGCCGCCGGGGCGGCTTCCGACGACGAAGCGATGCCCCACTATCGCCGCGTTCGAGACGAGATCAGGGCCTTCATCGAGACGCTTCCGGCCTCCGTGCTGGCTTGAGCGGGTGTCTGCAGGTTCCACGCCACACCAAGAGGAGTCGACCATGACCACGAGCAACGACGCTTCCGACGCCATGCGGCGGACGATTCAAGAGGGGTACTCGGCCATCGCCCGCGTGGGCGGCTGGTCCACCGACGCCATCGAGGCGGCCGTCGCCGGGCGACAGGCGTCGTCGTGCTGCTCGCCCGGGGGCGGGTGTTGCGGTCCGGCGACATTCACGCCCGCGCAGCTTGCGTCGGCCATCGGGTATTCGGCGGCTGAACTCGCCGCCGCCCCCGAGTCGGCCAACATGGGCCTCTCATGCGGCAACCCCACCGCCATCGCCTCGCTCAAGCCCGGCGAGGCGGTGCTTGATCTAGGCGCCGGCGGCGGCTTTGACTGCTTCATCGCCGGGTCCAAGGTGGGCGCCACGGGGCGGGCCATCGGCGTCGACATGACGCCTGACATGCTCTCGAAAGCGAGGAAGAACATCGCGTCGTATCGCGACCAGACCGGCCTCGACAACGTCGAGTTTCGCCTCGGGGAAATCGAGCACCTGCCCGTGGCCGACCGCAGCGTCGACGTGGTGATCTCCAACTGCGTCATCAACCTCTCGACCGACAAGGCCCAGGTGTGGCGGGAGATCGCCCGCGTGCTGCGGCCCGGAGGCCGCGTCGCGGTGTCGGACCTCGCGCTGCTTCGCCCCCTGCCCGACGCGGTCCTGCGAGACCTCGAGGCGCTTGTCGGTTGCATCGCAGGGGCCTTGCTCGTGCAGGACATGGAGCGCTTCGCGAAGGAGGCGGGCCTGATCGACGTGCGACTGGCTTCGAAGCCGCAGTACGTCGAAGCCATGACCGACTGGCAGGACCCGCTCTACAAGCGGATCGTCGCCTCGCTGCCCGCCGGCACCGGACCTGCCGACTTCATCACGAGCCTCGACGTCACCGCCCGCAAGCCGACGCCATGAACCGCCTCCTTGCCGAACTGCTCGGGACGTTTTGCCTCGTGTTCGCCGGCACGGGTGCGATCATCTCCAACGATGCGTCCGGCGGCGCGGTCACGCACGTGGGCATCGCCATCACGTTCGGGCTGATCGTGCTGGCCATGATTCAGGCCTTCGGCGACGTGTCGGGGGCACACCTCAACCCGGCCGTCTCCATCGCCTTCGCCGCCGCGGGGAGGTTCGCGGTTCGCGACCTGCCAGGCTACATCGGCGCCCAACTTGTCGGCGCCTTGCTCGCGTCGCTGTTGCTCCGCCTGCTCTTCCCGTCGCACGCGACGCTGGGTGCCACGCTGCCCTCGGGCCCGTGGTGGCAGTCGTTCGTGCTCGAGGTCGTCTTGACGGCCGTCCTGATGATGGTGATTCTGGCCGTCTCGACGGGGTCTCGCGAGAAGGGGCTGCTTGCGGGCGTGGCGATCGCGAGCGTCGTGGCGCTCGAGGCGATGTGGGCGGGCCCCATCTGCGGCGCGTCGATGAACCCGGCCCGCTCGCTGGCTCCGGCCATCGCGAGTGGCCGGCTGGGGGAGGTCTGGATCTATGTTGCCGCACCGTGTCTGGGGGCGTTGATCGCGGTGCCGCTGGCGATGGCGACGCGTGCCCGGGGTTCCTCGGCGCCCGCGGGCGCATGAAAATGCCCCGCCGCGTGGCGAGGCATGAGTGACGCAGGAATGCGGACGCCGATCAGACCTGGAAGCTCGAGCCGCAGCCGCAGGAACTGGTGGCGTTGGGATTGTCGAAGACGAATCCGCGGCCCATGATCTCGTCCTTGAAGTTGACGGTCACGCCGTTGAGGTACAACAGGCTCTTGGGATCGACAATGACGCGAACGCCGTGCTGCCAGAAGACCTCGTCGGTCTCCTTCATCGTCTCGGTGAGGTCGAGCAGGTAGGAGAAGCCGGAGCAACCGCCGCCCTTGACGCCGACTCGCAGGCAGACCTTCGAGGCGTCGAGCTCCTGATCCTGGATGATCCGCTTGATCTCCTTGACGGCGCTCTCGGAAACGATGACGGGGCTGTTCTCGGTGTGCTGTTCGCCGGCGGGCGTGGTGGTCGTGGTGGTCATGGTCGTTCTCGGTGCATGCGTCGATGCGACGTGGCGGTGCGCGGGGTCAGTGGGCGGCGGACTGCTCGGCCTGGGTGGCGATGCCGTTCTTGGTCTTGTAGTCGGCGATGGCGGCGCGGATGGCATCCTCGGCCAGCACCGAGCAGTGGATCTTGACGGGGGGCAGGGCGAGTTCCTCGACGATCTGCGTGTTCTTGATGGCGAGCCCCTCGTCGAGGGTCTTGCCCTTGAGCCACTCGGTCGCGAGCGAACTGCTGGCGATGGCCGAACCGCAGCCGAAGCACTTGAACTTCGCGTCCTCGATGAGGCCGTTCTCCTGATTCACCTTGATCTGGAGTTGCATCACGTCGCCGCACTCGGGCGCGCCGACGAGACCGACCCCCACGTCGCGACGCGTCTTGATGTCGGCCTGGGTGCCGAAGGAACCGACGTTGCGGGGGTTCTCGTAGTGGTCGATGATCTTGGGTCCGTATGCCATGGGTGGCCCTTTCCTTCAAGTTCGCGGGCTCCGGGGCCCGGCGATGGAATCGTGCGAATCGAACGCGAATGGTCGTGCCTGCTGGCCGTGCCTCCTGGCCGTGATCGCTCAGTGATGGCCCCACTCGACCTTGCTGAGATCGATGCCTTCGTTGTGCATGTCGTACAGGGGGGAGAGTTCGCGGAGCTTGCGAACGGCCTTCACGATCGACGCCACCGCCGCGTCGATGTCGGAGTCCTTGGTGAACCGCCCCATCGAGAGACGCAGCGAGGAATGGGCGAGTTCGTCGCCCACGCCCAGGCCCTTGAGCACATAGCTGGGCTCGAGGCTGGCCGAGGTGCACGCCGAGCCCGACGAGACGGCGAGTTCCTTGCACGCCATCATGAGACTCTCGCCTTCGACAAAGCCGAAGGAGATGTTGGCGATGTGAGGAAGCCGCTTGTCGGCGTGCCCGTTGACCGCGCAGTGATCGAGCTGGGACGTCACCATCGATTCGAGACGCTTGCGAAGGGCGAGGAGCCGCTGCCCCTCGGCATCCATCTCCGCCTTGGCCAACGCGGCGGCCTTGCCCAAGCCGACAATGCCCGTGACGTTGAGCGTGCCGGAGCGATAGCCTCGCTCCTGGCCGCCGCCGTCGACCAGCGCCTGCAACCGCACGCGGGGCTTGCGGCGTCGCACGTAGAGCGCACCGATGCCCTTGGGGCCGTAGAGCTTGTGGCCTGACAACGACAGCAGATCGATGCAGTCTCGCTCGACGTCGACGGGCATCTTGCCGGCCCACTGCGTCGCATCGGTATGGAAGATGATGTCGCGAGCGTGGCACAAGGCGCCGATCTGCGGCACTTCGTTGATCGTGCCGATCTCGTTGTTGGCCCACATCATCGAAACCAGGATGGTGTCCGGGCGAATCGCGGCCTCCACCATCGCCGCCGTGAAGACCCCGTCGGCCGGAGGATCGAGGAATGTCACCTCGAAGCCCTCCTTCTGGAGTCGCTTGCACGGATCGAGGACCGCCTTGTGTTCGATGGACGTGGTGATGATGTGGCCGCGGCAGGCACCCGAGCCGGCGGGCGCCTTCTCGTACATGTACGCCACACCCTTGATCGCAAGGTTGTTCGACTCGGTGGCGCCCGAGGTGAAGATGATCTCCTTCTCGTCGGCGCCCAGCAGGGCGGCGACCTGCTCGCGGGCAGTGTCCACGGCGGCCTCAGCCTCCCACCCATACCGATGGTTGCGGCTTCCGGTGTTGCCGAAATGCTCGGTGAAGTACGGAAGCATGGCCTCGACCACGCGCGGATCGCACGGCGTGGTGGCGGCGTTGTCGAGATAGATCACACGATCCTCGCGCGAGGCGGCCATTGAACGCTCCTTGCCAGGCCCGGGATGCCCGATGAGGGCCTATTCACGGACCTTGATGAGTCTTAGAATCAGTCCAGCCATTGTAGGCGTACGGACTGAGTTGGCAGTGGGTTCGACGCCGCGAGCCGGTCGTATTCACCACCTCGGCACCGTGGCGGTCACGCGGCGGGGTTCACGGACGCCTGTAGACCATCTCCAAGCGGTTGCCCTTGGCGTTGTAACTCGCGGAAGCCATATAGGCCTTGATGAGCAGCAGGCCTCGCCCCGAGCCTCGCTCAAGGTTCTCTTCGAGCGTCGGATCCGGCACCGAGGCGGGGTCGAAGCCCGGGCCCTGGTCCTCCACCGCCATGACGACCTTGTCTTGGCCGATGAGGCACGAGACCTTGATGGGCATCGTGGCCGGCAGCCCCGCATGGCCATGCCGAAAGGCATTGGCGATGGCTTCGTGGAGGGAAAGCCGCATCGCGAACACGGAGGCCTTGGGGTACTCGAAGCGTTCGATGGCCTCGATGATTCGATTCTGCACCGCGTCGATGGACGAGGGATCGTTGACCACGTCGAAGGTGGCCTCGACCGGAACGGGGGCGCCGGGCTGGCTGGCGGGGCTCGTCATTCGAGGTGGCGAAGGCTGTGGACCGCGTGGCGACGTCGATCAGGCCGTGAAGCTCTTCATGGCCTCGTCGGTCGAGGCGTGGATCTGGAACAGCTTGTTGAGCCGCGTGATGACGAACACCTCGTAGATCTGCGGATCGATGTTGGCCAGACGCAACTGGCCGGCGCGAGCACGCACCTGATTGTTGACCGTGATCAACGTGCCCAGCGCGGCGGAGGAGAGGTGCTCGACGCCACCGAAGCTGATCAGGAGCCTGGGGCCGGACTCGGCGTTGATGATCGCGGCCAGTTCCTGGCCGATGATCTGGATATTGCCCTCGTCGAGGATGTTGCGATCGACGAACTCCACTTGAGAGACGCCGTCCACTCGCTTGACCCGAATCCGCGAATCACCTGCTGGCATCAAAGGGCACTCCAGTTCCGGGGCGGCACAACCGTGGCGCCAGCGATCCGGAAGCGGCCAATCCTAGCCCTTCGCAGGGTGGCGAGACCCGCGGCACGCCGACAAGGCAGACCCCGGGCGCGGATGAAACGCAAAGGGCCCGCGGCGGATGCCGCGGGCCCGGAAGCAAGTGAGAGGGTGCGATGATGTTCAGCCACCGAACTTGACCGACTCGGCGAGGCCGGGGAAGTGGCGTTCCTCTTCCTCGGTCTGAATGAGGATGGTCGGCTTGATGAGGATGAGGAGGGTCTGCTCTTCCTTGACCTCGATCCGGTTGCTGAAGAAGCGGTTGATGATCGGGATCTTGCTGAGGACAGGAACGCCGGACTCGACTTCCTGCTCGGTGACCAGACGCTGGCCGCCGAGGAGGATGGTGCCCTGATCGGGCACGGTGACGGTCGTCTGAACGCGGGTGACCGTGGTGGTCGGGCGCTGAATGAAGGACTGGGTGGACGCCGAGTTCACGAGTCCGCCGCCGGCCAAGGCGGAGATGGCCGTGTTCTGGAAGCCCTCGATCTTGGCGACCGAGGCATCGACGTTCATCGTCACATAGCGACGATCGGCGGAGATGGTGCCCTCGATGAGCAGTCGGACACCCTCGTTGACCGTGGCAAGGGTGGGATCGAAGCCCACCGACGACTCGCTGACGACTGGAGTGAGGTCGCTGACGAAGGCGACCTGCGTGGCGACGTAGATGTTGGAGGTCTGACCGTTGGTGAAGGTCAGACGCGGGGCCGTCAAAGTGACGGTGCGACGATCGGCCTGGGTCGCCTTGATGAGGAAGTCGACCTGAATGTCGTCGAGGAACTGACCACCGACGCCCAGCGCGGGGGCGCGGCTGAGCACGCCTTGGGCGAAGTTGCCTGAAACGCCCGCCTCGGTCAGGCCGAGACTGTTCTGGCCGGCGCCGATGACCGACAGGTTGCTGGGCAGGGGCGTGGCGATGCCGACGGCGGGATCGGGAGTGCCGTCACCGTTGGCGTCGCTGGGCGCTCCGAAGACCCGGCGCTGGAGACCGCCCTGGGCGAAGTTGAAGAAGTCGGAGGGCTGCACCGATCCGTTGGGGATGGCGGCGCGTGCCTGGCGCACCTGGTTGTTCTTGCCGTTGAAGTAGACGTCAAGATCGAAACCGATCTGCTCGAAGTAGTCGGTGCGGACCAGCAGGAAGCGGGTCTCCACGTTGATCTGCATGGCGCGGATCTCGCGGAGCTTGCTCAGCAGGCCGTGAATGGCCCGGTGGTTGGCCGGGGTGTTGGTGATGATCAGGCTGCCCTGCAGCTGCTGGATGAACCCAACATCGCCACCATTCTCCTGCCAGCCCTGCTCATCGACGTTGGTCGTGATGATGTTGATGAGCTCGTCGGTGCGCTCCTCGAGGGTCCGCCGGTTGGCGGGGCCCTGATCGCCGTTGTCGCGGAAGGGGCTCTGGCCGCCGCCGCCGCCCTGCTGGCCGGTGCTCTGCAGCACGCTCTGGAGGTCGAACTCCGGGGCGTTGGCGTAATCGGGCACCTCGATGAGCAGGTCGCGGATGTCGTAGATCTGGAGGCTCTTGCGCTTGTTGATGTCCTCGCGAGAGGAGATCATCACCACGCCATCGTTGATGGCGTACCAGGCGCCGCTGCCGGCGTCCTTGCTCACCTTCTCGAGCACGCGTTCAAGCACGATCCGCACCGGCACGTTGCTGAGGTTGAGCGACACCTGAGCTTCGCGATCGATGCCGGCCTCGGCGAGCTTCTCCCAGTCGACGTCGAAGTTGAGCTGGGTGACGGCGTTGAGGAACGTCACGACGCTCGACAGCGGCGTGTCGGTGAAGTTGACCGGAATCCGCTTCTTCTCGATGAGGGCGAGGGCGGAGCGATTCTCCTCGCTCTCGGCCATGCCCATCGGCTCGCCTCGGCGGTAGGAAATGCCCGGCCAGTCGCTCGGGTAATCCATCAGGTTCACGGGCGGAACGATGGCGGCGTCGTTGCCGACGCGGTGCACCGCGATGTTGCGGTTCTTGGCCTGCTCGAGGGAGAGCGACTCGCGGTAGATCTTCGCGTCGCTGATCACCTCGCGAAGCACCAGTCCCGTCGGGTTGACCGGATCGAGGAAGAGGATGAGGTCGCACACCTGCAGCGCCTCGTCGTACTTCATCTCCTTCTGCAATGCTCGAACGCGATCGATGTACTCGTTGATCTTGCGAGACTTGTCCTGGGCGGCCTTGGCCTGCGCGGCGCGGCTGCGAGTCTCGATGTCCGCCGCCTTGGACTCGCGGTCCTTCTCGGCGATCTCCGCGGACTTCTTGTCGATCGAGGTCTCGAGTTCGTCGACCTGCTTGTTGTACGCCTCGAGATCGCTGGTGCTGAAGACCTCTCGCACCGAGTTGACGTTCACACGGGCCTGCGCCGCGAGGTTCTTGGCGGTGAGGGTGTCACCCGAGACCAACGCCTTGTTGGCCTGCTCGACGTTGTTGTTGAACTCGGCGAGGGCTTGGCTCCGCTTGAGCCCGATCTGGCCCATCACGTTCTCGATGGCCTGAACCTCGGGGCCGCCGGTGACGCCCAATCGCACCTTTGCCTCGGCCAGCCGCGACTCGACGTGCGACTTCTGCTCGGCCGTCAGCACATCGCCCATGGCGCCCAGCAGCCGCTGGTACTTCTCGCCGGCATCCTTCATGCGGGACTGCTCGAAGGCCTGATCGGCCTCGGCGAGCAGGCTCTGGGCCTCCCACTTGCGGGCCTGCTCGACGGGATCCGTGGCGGGCTGCGCCGGCTCGGCCGCCTTGGCGGGCTCAACGGCCACCGGCTCGGCGGGCTTGTCGGCGGCTGGCTGGGCGGGCTCGGCGGGCTTCTCGGGCTGGGATGCCGCCGGCTCGGCGGGCTTCTCCGGCTCCGCCGGCTTGATCACGCCCGGCTGCATCATGCCCAGCGAGGCCTGCTCGACCTCCACGATCTGCGACTGCAGCGCATCGAGACGTTGCTGCTGGGCGGCCTCGAGGACCAACCCGGCGCGGCTCAACCGTTCCACGGTTGCCTTCGCCTCGGCTCGGCGCCCGGCCTCGAAGTCGGCCTGGGCCTGTTGAATCATGCCTGCGGCCTGCGGCATCAGGCCTGTCCTGACCTCCGACGCCTGTGCGAGCAGCCCCTTGGCAGCGGCAGTCTGCTCGTTGGTCGCCTTGGGCGACTCCACGACGGCGTTGGCGTGACGCTCGACCGTCGCCAAGTCGCCGCGACCAAGGCCATCCTCGGCCGTCTGGAGACTGACGTCGACCGGATTCATGCCCTTGATGCGGCGATTGGCATTCGCCAGCAGGGTGGTCGCCTGAGAACGCTGCGATTCCGACAATGCATCGATCTGATCGCGACGCGTCAGCGACTCGAGGATCGACTTGGCGGCGACGACCTTGCCTCCACCCATCAACTCAACGGCCTTGGCCAGCTGCTCTGCGGCCTGCGCCCGGGTGGCGCCGGCCGTAGCCGGGGCCGGGAGCACCACGATCTGGCCCGTCGCCGTCGCACCGGCCCCCAAGAGGCCGCCGGCGAACCCCGCGGCGGCAAGAAGCGAGCGAACCGAACGGCGGACCAAGGTCGTATTCCCGATCGACATGATCATCTCCAAAGGACTGACCGCCGAACACCTCGCGTCTCCAAACCGACGCTCGAAAGGATGTGGCGGGCGTGAGGAACCAGCGAACCGGACGTGACGCTCCTGCGACGAAAGGCGGCCCCGCGTTCGCGGAACCGCACTGCTGCACCTGCTCTCGCTCCGGACTCCCGGAACGTCCCCCACGCGCGACTGGACACCACCACTTCCCCACGAACGAGGTCGATGCCAAGCCACAGCCGGGGCGGCTGAGCCGACCCGAGGGGTCGAGGAAGGTAATCCGGCTCCGGCACGGATGCAAACCGCAGACGGGTGATTTTTGGTTTTCCTTCCCCGTCGCCGCCGCCTCGCACCCCCAACAAGATCCCAATACCCGAACACGTTCAACGCAGCCGTCGGCATCTGCGTTGAACCGCCGGAACCCGGCGTTGTTGCAACGGTTCGGGTGCCACGGGAGTTGGCCGGTTGCTCCCCTACGCTCCTTGCATGTCCGCGTATTACCAACTCGACTTCGAAAAGCCCTTGGTCGAACTCGATCGGCAGATCGAGGCCCTCGAGACGCAACTCAAGAACGAGCAACCCGCCGCCGCGGGCGATCCCGGCTCGCATGTCGCAAAGCTGACCGCAGACATCGCTTCGCTCCGAGCCAGGCACGCGTCGGAACTCAAGGCGATCTACGCCAAGCTCACGCCTTGGCAGACGGTGCGAGTGGCTCGACATCCGCAGCGGCCCCAGACCCGCGACTACGTCGCCATGATCTGCCGCGACTTCACCGAGTTGCACGGGGATCGCCGCTTCGGCGACGACCCCGCGATGGTCACCGGCTTCGCGCGGATCGGCCCGCTCAAGGTGATGGTCGTCGGGCACCAGAAAGGCAAGGAGACCAGCGAGAAGATCGCGTGCCACTTCGGGTGCGCCCACCCGGAGGGCTATCGCAAGGCGCTCGCCAAGATGAAGCTCGCGGCCAAGTACGGCGTACCGATCGTCACGCTGGTCGACACCCCGGGCGCGTATCCGGGCTTGGGTGCCGAGCAGCGAGGGCAGGCCGAGGCCATCGCCGTCAACATGCTGGAGATGAGCCGCCTTGCGGTCCCGATCGTCAGCATCGTGATCGGCGAGGGGGGTTCGGGAGGGGCCTTGGGCATCGCCGTCGCCGATCGCGTGGCGATGCTGAGCAACTCGTGGTACTCGGTGATCAGCCCCGAGGGATGCGCGGCCATCCTGTGGAAAGAGGCCAACGAGCAGACCAACTCCGCCGCGGCCAAGTCGCTCAAGCTCACCGCGTCCGACAACCTCGCCTTGGGCATCGTCGATGACGTCATCCCGGAGCCGCCCGGTGGCGCCCACCGCGACGCCCGCTCGACGGCGATGAACCTCCAGGCATGGATCGTGCAGCAGATCCAGCGACTCCGCACCGTCCCCGCCAACGACCTGCTCGAGCGACGCTACGAGCGGTTCCGCAAGATGGGCGTGTATATCGAGCAGGCCGAGCCTGCGGCCTCCGCCTGACGGGGCGGACTCACGGACCCGGCACCGGTTCGCCCGTCGAGGTCCCGCGGCGGATGTCCGCTGCACCGTGCTTGGTTCGCCAGAAACGCGCCATGAGTCGCGCGGCCGGGCCGTAGGTGGTCAGCCCGACCGCGGTCGCCACGGCGAACGCCGTCAGAAACTTCAACCACGAGGGCAGGGGTTGCTCGAACAGCAGCACCTGCACCACCCCCACCAGCGGCGGGTGGACGAGATACAGCCAGAAGGCTCGCGTCGAGAGGAACTGCATCACCGGGCCGGCCCGATTCACCACGCGAACGGCCAGCCCGAGCCAACCGATCACCGAGGCCCAGCCGTAGCACGCCGCCAGCGCGGCGGCCCACCCGTCTCCCGGACCGCTCCACGTCGTCATCTCGCGCAGATACCACGGGAATATCGCCTGCGCCGCCAGCAGGGGCCCCCACCACCACCGTCCGATGACATCGGCGGTTCCTTGCCACGACCACCCCGCGACCCCCGCGGCGAAGAACAGTCCGTGATAGATGAACTCGCTTGCTCGCGGCAGGAACCAGTTGTGAAACTCGATCAGGCACCGGGGATCAAGCATGAGCCAGCCACCGGTGGCGGCGACGAGCGCCATGATCACCGCCGAGAGTCGCCGTGCATCGATCGTGCGAGCGGGCCTGCGCCCGGAGGGTGGGCCGCTTCGCGAGAGGAACCGTCGAGCGGCGGCCAGCAGGAGGCAATAGAGGAGCAGATACTCGAGGAACCAGAGATGCGCCAAGCCGTACAGATCCGCTTGCATGCCGTGCGAGAAACGCACGTGGACGATGTGCTTGGGCTCTGCCAGCCCGGACTCGACCCAGCCCCACGCCCACACCGGGTACATCAGGCCCGCGACCACGACGATGGACGCCATCAGGAGCGGAACGCCAAGTCGGTTGAGCCGCTGACGCGCGAAGAGCGCCGGGCCGACCTTGGCGATGGATGCCGCCGCCAGCATGCCAGAGATCAGGAAGAACAACTGCACCCGAAAGCCGTGGATCCACCAATAGAGCCCGTCGAAGGCGTGGCCGCCGGGCTCACGCACCGGCCAGAGCAGGTGCGGCACCGGCTGCTCCATGTACGGGATCAGGGCGTGCAGGGCCACGCCCAGCAGCATCGCGACGGCACGAACAGCGTCGAGCGCGGGGAGCCGGCGGGGCGGGATGGAATGAGCTGACACAGACATGCCTGCCGATGGTCGAACGCGGGGCGTCGAGGGCCTTCGGGACGGTATCATCGACCGATGCGACTATTCCATGCCCGAGTTGTCCTTGGATGCACGATGAGCCTCTGCCTGTCCGCCGCGGCACAACCGAACGGCGGGCCCCCGGCGGAGCCGCCCGCCGTCGTGCAGGCCCGACCGGCCGTTGAAGTCCTCGTCGATCAATGCGTCGACGCGATCTTGCGTCTGCAGGAACCCGGTGAGGGAGCTGACGCCGAACAGCCGCCCTCGCAGTGGCCCTATGTGGGCGTGTACAAGGTGAAGGGCCGGACGCCCGTTCCGTATCGCATCGGCGGCACGGCCATCGCGGTCATGGCCCTTGCCCAGTCGCCTCGGTTCGCAAGCGACCAATCCGTTCGTGACGCGGTGGGACGGGGCCTCGACTATCTGTGCGAGGCGTGGAAGGACCCGCAGATGTCGCTGGCCGACTACCAAGGCGGGTACGACACGCGCGTGTGGGGACATATCGAGGCGTTGACCTGTCTGGCTCGCCTGAGCCGACTCACGCTCATCGCAGACGACCGCCGCGACGCGGTGACGGCGGCTGCAAGCCGCTATCTGGAGGGGGTCGTGGCGTTGGAGATGCCGCGGACGGGCGGCTGGAACTACGCCCGACCCGACGGCCGCGACGCCGCGGGTTCGCCGGCGGCGTTCGTGACGGCGGCGGCGCTCGAGGCGTTGTACGAGGCGCAGGCCGCCGGCTTGCCGGTTCCCGACGGCCTGATCGACCGCGGCCTCGATGTGCTGGAGCGAGCCAAGGACGCGAGCGGGAGTGTCGTCTACTCGGGCGCGGCCCGGGCCGCGCCGACGGTGGCGGACGGCGTGCCGGGGGCCATCGGCAGGATGGTGGCCGGCGAGACGATGCTGCTTCGGGGCGGGCGAGGATCCGCGGCTGCGGTTCGGGGAGCGGTGGACGCCTTCATCGTTCACTGGAAGTGGCTCGACGCACGGCGCGCCAAGCCGGGCACGCACCAGCGTCCGTACATGGTCGCGCCGTACTACTTCATGTTCGCCCACCGGCATGCCGCGATGGCCGTTGAGTTGCTGCCGGTGTCGGAGCGGGCGGAGTATCGCCGCCGGATCAACGAACTGCTGCTGTCGGTGCGGAGCGAGGACGGTTCGTGGAACGATCGCGTCTTTGCTTCATCGGCGGGGTATGGAACCTCGATGGCGTTGCTGTCGCTGATGCAACCCAATCTTGACCAGCCGAAGAAGGCGGCGGCGGCCGGCGAGTGAACCACGGCTGTGCCAACCATCGCCTAGTGTTGCTCGATGCGACGCACCCTCCCTCTGTCGTTGATTCGGCCGTTCCTCGCGCTCCTGATCACCCCGTGGATCGCGTCCCCCTCGCTCGGAGCCGTCCTCGAGATTCAGCCGGCGGGTGTGGGCCTGACGCCCATGGCCACCGAGGCCGGCGAATCCGGCGGCGCGAGCCAAGCGACGACGACACTCGAGCACAGACCCGCCCGCGTCGAGTTCGGCGCCGAAGGCAGCCGCTGGTGGAGCCTCACGGGCGGCTGGGGCCACGGCCTGAGCGACGACGAGTTGAACAAGGGGGACGACTTCAATCTCGCGGGCGCGGTGTCGTGGTTCATCGTCAAGGACGTGTCGGTGGACGCGGAGTTGGGCGCGTGGTACCACAGCCAGCCGGGCCATGACGCGTTGAGCGTCAACCCCTCGATGGTGTTCCGCTGGCACTTCGTCAATACGGGCCGGTGGACGGTCTACGCGGACCTCGGCATCGGCTTCCTGATCGCCACCGACGAGGTCCCCGCGACCGGCACCGCCTTCGACTTCACGCCCCGCGCTGGCGTCGGGTTCACGAGGCGGCTGGGCGACTCGGACACCCGGCTGGTTGTCGGCCTTCGCTGGGCCCACTTCTCCAACGCGCGGATCCACGGCGACGACGACAACCCCTCCCGAGACGACCTCATGGCATACGGCGGACTGACCTTCCCGTTCTGATTGACGAGGCGAGATCCGGACGGCGTCGGCGGCATCGCCGATGCGCCGCCGAAGTCCAGGAGTCATGCTTGCAGGCGATGGGCATCGACATCGGCGGCACTCGCGTGAAGGCGGCGATGGTGGAGTCGGCCGCGGGGGAAGCATCATGGACTTGGACGAGCGCGTCGTATGCCAGGCCCGATGCCGGCCGCCTCGAAGCGATCGTCAGCGAGGCAATCGGACTCGCCCCTGAGACGCCCCGCACCGTCGGCTTGTGCGTGCCGGGCGTCGTGGACCCGACGACGGGCCGAGTCGTGCGTTCGGTGAACATTCCGGCCTTGGAAGGCATCAACCCGGTCGAAATGGTGCGGCGCTGCCTCCCCCATGGTTCGACCTCCCCCAGTCGCTGGACGGACGCCTACGCGGCGGGCGTGGACATCCGACTGACGGAGCGTCTGGATGGGCGTCTGTTGGCGATCTCGTTGGGGACCGGCGTCGGCGCGGCGGTGATCGACGAGGGTTGCAGCCAACTGCTGCTGCATGGGCACTCGTCCGGCCACCTCGGACAGGTGGACGTCTCCCTGACCGACGACGCGCCGGTCGGACCCGATGGGGGACGGGGGAGCCTGGAGGCCTACATCGGAGGTCCGGCCCTCGTGCGTCGATGGGGCGATCCGGCGACCATCGCGGCGTCGCTTCATGCCGAGAGCGAACCGGTGCGGGCCTTGGCCCGGGCCATCCGGATATCACATGCCATCTATAAGCCCGACCACGTGCGATTGCTTGGTGGCGTGGGACTGTTGCTGGCCCGCCTGGGCGGGGGATGGCGGGATCTCGTGGCCCGTGACCTGACCTGCGTGGCCCGGCCGGGCTGGACGCTGGGGTACGCCAGGCACGAACATCACGCGGCGGCGGGCGCCGCGCGCCTGTCTGGCGGGGTCGTGCCGTCTGTGACGGGGCGACCCGTCGCCTGATCCTCCCACTCGTCACGACCGTCACCACCGGACAAGTGCGCGCAGGCCGCGAGCGTGTCGCACGTCGCGCGACGCGCAGGAACCGCAGCGTCGTCGCGGTCCGCACGGACACCCCATGGCGACAGTGACTTTCTCTTGTCGTGATTCAACCCGTCTTGAAGCCCGCCGATACCCGTGCGTCAGGAACACCGCCGTCGTACGGATTGCGACGGGCCGGCAGCAACGGATTGCACCACACGGGGTCGCGAGGACGCGGAGCGGTTGCCCGCGGATGAGCGTTCCAACAGGCACGGAGAGTCTCGATGAGTCGCATCAACACCAACGTTCAGTCGATGATCGCCCAGCGCGTGCTGAGCAGCAACAACGCCAGCCTCTCGACCTCGCTCGAGCGTCTGAGCACGGGCCTCAAGATCAACCGCGGCAAGGATGACCCGGCCGGGCTCATCGCCTCGGAGAACCTGAAGGTCGAACAGCGGGGCATCGCGGCCGCGATCACCAACGCCCAGCGCGCCGACCAGGTCGCCAACATCGCCGACTCGGGCATGGCCGAGATCTCCAGCATGCTCAGCGAACTGCAGAGCCTGGTGACCAACACGGCCAGCAAGGCCGGCATCAGCGACGAGGAGAAGCAGGCCAACCAGCTCGTGGTCGACTCCATCCTCCAGACCGTCGATCGCGTCGCCTCGACGACCAACTTCCAGGGCATCAAGCTCCTGAACGGCAACTACGACTTCAAGACCAGCCAGGTCAACGCCGGCATCAGCGACTTCCGCATCGGCACCGCGAAGTTCACGGGCGCCAATCTCGCCATCGACGTGACCGTCACCCAGTCGGCTCAGCAGGGCGGTCTCTTCCTGTCCCTGGGCGGCACCAGCCTCAACCTCACCACCGGCTCCTCCTTCACCATCGAGGTCGCCGGCGCCAAGGGCAGCCGCGAGTTCACCTTCACCTCGGGCACGAGCCTGTCCAAGATGAAGGATGTCATCAACAACTTCAGCGACGTGACCGGCGTGGTCGCCACGCTCTCCTCGGGCGCCACCCGCATCGGTCTGGCCAGCTCCTCGTGGGGTTCCTCGGAGTTCGCCTCGGTCCGCGTGATCAACTCGGCCGGCATCAACTCCACCGCCAACGGCGACACGGGCTCGCCCACCCGCGGCATCTACACCCGCGAGGCCGCCGACTTCGACACGGCCGACTCCATGGCCTCGTCCTTCGCCACCTCGGCCAACGCCGTCCGCGACTACGGCCAGGACATCGGCGGCACCATCAACGGCCTGACGATCACCGGCAAGGGCAAGACCGCTCGCGTGAGCAGCGACTTCCTCGACGCCGAGATCACCCTGACGGGCACCCAGTCGCAGACCATGGGCAACGTCGGCGGGGCGAACGCCAGCATGTACGTCACCGGCGGCGGCGCCACCTTCCAGCTCGACTCCAAGGTCGGCGTCGGCGGTCAGGTTTCGATGGGCATCCAGTCCGTCGAGGTCAACAAGCTGGGCAACAGCAGCGTCGGCTACCTCAAGACTCTGGGCAGCGGTCAGGTGAACAACATCGTCACCGGCAACACCGGCAACGCCCAGAAGATCGTCGCCGAAGCGATCTCGCAGGTCTCCCAGGCCCGCGGCCGCATCGGCACCTTCCAGAAGAACATCATCGGCGCCGCCAACCGCAGCCTGAGCATCGCGATGGAGAACACCGCGGCGGCCGACTCGGTCATCCGCGACGCCGACTTCGCCAACGAGACGGCCTCGCTCACCCGCTCGCAGATCCTGGTCTCGGCCTCGACGAACATCCTGTCGCTGTCGAACCAGTCCCCGAACTCCGCCCTGCAGCTGCTGGGCTAATGACGGGAACCTGATCGACTGAAACTCCCGGCCCGGGGCTCCTCGCCCCGGGCCGTTTCTTTTTTCGCCGCCCCGTCACTCGCCGAGCATGCCCAGTTGCCACATGAGGAAGATCCGCTGGTCCGCGGCATCCCTCACCCGCAGGTCCAGCGGCTTGCCCTGCCCGTGACCGGCCTCGCGATCGACCCACAGCAGCACAGGCCGCTCCGCCGGATCGCTCGCCGTCGCCGCCTGAAGCGCGGCCGCCATCTTGCGGGCGTGGAGCGGGTGCACCCGCGTGTCGTTCTCTCCCGCCGTCACCAGCACGGCCGGGTAGGCCGTCCCGGTCCGAATGTTGTGATACGGCGAGTATGCCCGGAGCACATCGAACTGAGCGGCCGACTCCGACGACCCGTACTCGGGCACCCAGTACCTCGCCATCAGGAACTGCTGATATCGGAGCATGTCGAGCAACGGCACGCCGACGATGGCTGCACGGAAGAGATCAGGCCGCTGCGTCACCATCGCTCCGGTCAGCAGGCCTCCGTTGCTCCCGCCCTGCACCGCCAGCCGCCCCGGCCGGGTGTACCGACGGTCGATCAGGTGCTCCGCGGCCGCGATGAAGTCGTCGAAGACGTTCTGCTTGCGCGCCAAGCGGCCCGCCTCGTGCCACGCCTGGCCGTACTCGCCTCCGCCACGAAGGTTCGCGACGGCATACACCCCGCCATCCTCGAACCACGACCAGAGGGCCGGACTGAACGATGGCGTCATCGACACCTTGAACCCGCCGTACCCGTACAGGATCGTCGGGTTGTCGCCGTCGAGCGCCAGGCCCTTGCGATGCACGATGAACATCGACACGCGGGTGCCGTCGCGACTGCGATACCACTCCTGGCGAACCTCGATGGTCGCGGGGTCGACCGGCACGCTCGGACGCTCCCAGAGTTCCGGCGCGGCGTCGGGCGTCGTCAGGTCGACTCGAAAGATGGAAGGCGGCGCGTTGTAGCTCGTGAACGACAGGAAGGCCTGGGTGGACTCGAGTTCGGCGGCCACCGAGGCCGTGCCCAAGCCCGGCAGACGCAACGAACCCGTCTCCTTCCCGCGCAGGTCGAACAGTCGAATGTCGCTTGAGGCGGACCGCAAGTAGGTGACGGCCAGCAGGCCCTTGCCGACATCGAACCCCGCGATCACGCCGCCATCGGCGGCCTCGGGCACCACGACCTTCCACGACGCGCGTTCGGGCCGACGCGGATCGACGGCCACGATCCGACCGTTGGGCGCGTCGAGCGTGGTGAGCATGTAGAACGTGTCCCCCACCATCGTCCCCCCGAACGAAGCCGGAAGCCCCGACGCGACGGCAATGCGTTCGAGCGTGCCCGAGGTTCGCCAGGAGACGAAGTCGGCCAGGAAGAGGTCGTTGTTGCGTGTGTCGGTGGCGTAGGAGAGCACGAGCCAACGCCCGTCGCGGCTCAGGGCGCCGCCTGGTCCGTAGGTGGTGGCGAGTTTGGCGTCCTCGTCGGGGCGGAACTGACGGATGATCTGCCGGTCCTCGGACACCGGACGCCCCATGGCGTGATACATGACCTGCCCCGAGTACGGGTTGGCGACGTCCTGCAGGTTCCGATACACGAAGCCCGACGAGTCCGGCGCCCAGGAGACGCTCGACACCTTGCCGGGGATCTCGAGGGGCGTCACCGTCGCGGCGTCGACATCGAGCACCCGAAGCGTGGAGTTCTCGTCGCCCGCGCGATACGAGCCGAACGCCAACAGGCGTCCGTCGGCGCTGGGCTCGATCCACGAGATGGTCGTCAGTCCCGACGCATCGAGCACCATGGGATCGAGCAGGAGACGGGGCTCGCCGCCGGGCCCCAGACGCATGAACACGCTTGCCTGCGCCTGATTCCCCTCTCGCTTGGAATAAAAGTGCCTCGGCCCTCGCACCTTCGGCGAGGAAATCGAGCCGACTTCCATCAGCGAGCGGAGCCGGGCCTCGAGTTCGGGGCGACCCGGCAGTCCGTCGAGCACCGCCCTGGTGTAGGCATTTTGTTCATCGGTCCAGCGGCCCACCTCGTCGGTCGGTGAACCCATGCGGGCCGGATTCGAGTTGTCTCCCTCGAGCCACCGATAGTCGTCGCGAATCCGCACGCCGTGAATGCGATCGACCACGGGACGCGTCGACGTGGCGGGCGGACGCGCCTGGGTGACGATCGCGAGCGACTCGGAGGCCGCGGAGCGTGCCGCCCGGCTCGGGCGACCGGAGGAGGGATCGAGCGCTTGGCAGCCGGCCGATCCCAGACAGGCCGCGACGAGGGCGGCGAGCGTTGCACGACGCATGGAAGACTCCTGTGAGCGATCCCGGCACGGCGTCCTTCGCCTCCATCGCCGGGCGAGGCCTCAGCGACGCCACCACGTGGATCCGCCGTACGTCGCGTTGGACCCGAGGTCCTCGGCGATGCGGATGAGCTGGTTGTACTTGGCGTTGCGGTCCGAGCGGCACGGCGCGCCCGTCTTGATCTGGCCGCAGTTGGTGGCGACGGCCAAGTCGGCGATGGTCGCGTCCTCGGTCTCGCCCGAGCGGTGCGAGAGGATCGCCGAGTAGCGGTTGCGCATGGCCAGATTGACCGCATCGAAGGTTTCCGAGAGGGTGCCGATCTGGTTCACCTTGACGAGGATGGCGTTCGCGCACCCCTGATCAAGCCCCTTCTGAAGGAATGCGCGATTGGTGACGAAGAGATCGTCGCCCACGAGTTGCACCTTGTCGCCCAGTCGCTGCGTGAGCGTTCGCCACCCCGCCCAATCGTTCTCGGCCAGGCCGTCCTCGATCGACCGGATGGGGTAGTTGCGGCACCAGCCCGCCCACAAGTCGATCATCTGCTCGCTGGAGAGGACCTCCTTGGAGCTCTTGAACATGAGATAGCCGTGCTTGCCGGCCTTCTCGGCCTCGTTCCAGCATTCGCTGGTGGCGGGATCGAGGGCCACGAAGATCTGCTCGCCCCACTTGTAGCCGGACTTGGCGACGGCCTGCTCGATGATCTGGAGGGCCTCCTCGTTGCTCTTGAGGTTGGGCGCAAAGCCGCCCTCGTCGCCCACGGAGGTCGACAGGTGCTTGTCGTGGAGCACCCTCCGCAGCGTGTGATAGATCTCGACGCCCGCCCGCATCGCCTCGGCGAACGAATCGAAGCCCCACGGCTGGATCATGAACTCCTGGAAGTCGACGGTATTGTCGGCGTGCTTGCCGCCGTTGAGGATGTTCATCATGGGCACCGGCAGCACCTTCGCGCCGCTGCCGCCCAAATAGCGATAGAGGGGAAGCCCCGAGGCCTCGGCGGCGGCCTTCGCCACCGCCATGCTCACGCCGAGAATCGCGTTGGCGCCCAGCGACGCCTTGTTGGGCGTTCCGTCGAGGCGACAGAGCAGGCCGTCGATCTCCTCCTGACGCCGAGCATCCATGCCGAGCAGTTCGGGCGCGATCCGCTCGTTCACGTTCGCCACGGCCTTGAGCACGCCCTTGCCCAGGTACACGCCCTTGTCGCCGTCGCGAAGCTCGCACGCCTCGTTCTCGCCGGTCGACGCGCCGCTGGGGACGCCCGCGAGTCCGACAAACCCCGACTCGAGCTTCACCTCCACCTCCACGGTGGGGTTGCCGCGGGAATCGAGGATCTGACGCGCCTTGACCGACGTGATTTCGAACGACATGGATGGGTTCCGAGTGGGTGGCTGAACGCGCCGCAGCCGCTCGGGGCCGCCCCGAGCCCGCCGTGGCGAGCGGGTCAAAGGTAGGAACGCCGGCCCCGGGCGAGGCGGGACGACCGCTCAGCCCAAGGAATCCAGCCAGCGGAGCCACCAGTACGCGAACGGACCGACCAGCAAGGGCGAATCGATGACATCGAGAATGCCACCGAAGCCGGGAATCGACCGACCCGAGTCCTTCACGCCGGCATCCCGCTTGAGCACGCTCTCGAGCAGGTCTCCGCCTTGACCAATGAGGCCCAAGACCCCCGCCACGCCGGCGACGACGAGGATCGTGCCCACGGGCGCCCAGGGGACGCCGAGCAGTCCCGCCCCCACGGCACCGGCGATGCACGACAGCGTCACGCCGCCGGCCAACCCCTCCCAAGTCTTGCCGGGGCTCAACCACGGGATCAACTTGTGTCGCCCGATGGCCGTGCCGGTGAAGTAGGCGCCGATATCGCAGGCCTTGGTGACCATGACGACCCACAGCAACGCCCAGACGGTGTGCTCGCGGCGGATGGCGACGAGGAAGCCGAACATGAGGCCGAGGTAGACGAACGCGAGCAACGCGCCGCCGGTGGCGGCCACCACGCCTTCGACCGTCTTGTAACGAGCGAAGAAGATGATCGACACCGCCAGCACCGCCATCGCGGACATGGCGCAGACGGCCACGGCGTCCACGGCGGCGACGTTGGCGGGCACGAAGGCCGAGACGCACACGCCGAGCAACGCGGCGAAGGTGCAGATCCGCCGGGAGGCGAGAATGCCCTTGTCGCGAAGGATGGCCGCCAACTCGCCGGCGGCCATGCACGCAAGGACGGCCACGAACGAGAAGATGACGACGCCGGGCGGCCAAGTGTCTCGCAACGGTGGACGGAGTTGCTCGGGCGTGGGCACGGCATCGATGCGCTGGTCGAGCCAGAGGCCCAGCAACAGCACCGCGATCATCACGGGTCCGAGGAGCAGACGCCTACCCATGGCCCTTGACCTCCTCGACGCCGCCGAAACGCCGCGAGCGGCCCGCAAAGTCGCGGATCGCCGCGTGCAGGTTGGCGACGCCGAAGTCGGGCCAGAGCGTGGGCGTCACGTGAATCTCCGCGTAGCTGATCTGCCAGAGCAGGAAGTTGCTGATGCGCAGTTCACCCGCCGTGCGCACGAGCAGATCCGGATCAGGCATGCCCTCGGTGGCGAGTTCCGCCGCGAAACTCGCCTCGTCGATGGCCGCCGGATCCAGATCGCCTCTGGCCGCTCGCTCGGCGAGGCGTCTCGCCGCGTCGACGATTTCCGCCCGCCCGCCGTAGTTGATCGCCAGGCAGAGCGTGCAACGCGTGTTGTCGCGCGTGGAGGCCGACACCGCGTCGATCGTCCCGAGCACCGACGGCGGGAGTCCGTCGCGACGGCCGATGACCCTGAATCGGATCCCCTCGCGTCGCATCTGCGCCTCTTCGCCCTCGACATAGGTCCGGCAGAGTTGCATCAGCGCCTCGATCTCGTCGGCCGGTCGCTTCCAGTTCTCGAGACTGAAGGAGTACAGCGTGAGGCAACGCACGCCGAGTCGCACGCACTCCTCCACCACCGCCCGCACGCTCGCGGCGCCGTTGACGTGTCCGAACTGGCGAGGGAACCCGCGTGCCTTCGCCCACCGACCGTTGCCGTCCATGATGATCGCGATGTGCCGCGGAATCCTCGAGGGGTGCACGTCGGGAAGGCGACCCAGCGGATCGGCCTGCGGATTGCCCGCGCGGATGCTCGCGATCGCCGACTTCACGCCGGGGTCATCGGGATCGATCGGAGTTGGTCGCGGCGTCTCGCTGCTCACGGCATGGCTCCCCGCGGGTCATTCCCGGGATTGAGGTGACCTCATCACCGGATGATCGTCTGCTCGCGACCCGGTCCGACGCTCACGATCTCGACGGGCACGCCGGTGAAGTCCTCGACGAAGTCCACATACCTGCGGGCGGCCGCGGGAAGGTCGGCCATCGAGCGAACGGCGGAGATGTCCGCACCGAACCCTTCGAGCGAGCGATACACGGGCGTGGCGCCGGCCAACGTGGCGGCATCGGCCGGGAAGTCGGCCGTCCGCTCGCCGTCGATGTCGTACGCGGTGCAGACGTCGATCGACTCGAGGCCCGCCAGCACGTCGAGCAGCGTGATGCAGATGCCCGTGGCGCCGTTGATCATGGCCGAGTACCTCACGGCCACCAGGTCGAGCCAACCGACCCTCCGCGGACGTCCGGTGGTGGTCCCGTACTCGCGGCCTCGCTCGCGGATGCGGTGGCCGATCTCGTCGTGCAGTTCCGTGGGGAGCGGTCCGGCGCCCACGCGGGTCGAGTAGGCCTTCATGATCCCCACCACCCGCTTGAGTCGGGTCGGAGGAACGCCGGCCCCGGTGCCGACGCCGGCCACCACGCAACTCGATCCGGTCACGAAGGGGAACGTGCCATGATCGACGTCGAGCAGCGTGCCGTTGGCGCTTTCGAAGAGGATGCGACCGCCGCGAGAGAGCACGCCGTGAAGTTCGCGGGTGGTGTCGGCCATCAACGGACGAAGTCGCTCGCCGACCGCCGTCGCCGCGTCGATCAGGCCGTTGACGCTCACCGACATCCGCTCGACATCGGTGCGTCCCTTCGACCACTCCGCGAGCATCCCGGCCTTGAGATCGCACGCGACCTGCACGCGTTCTCGCAGCACGGCGGGCCGAACCAAGTCGCCCATGCGGATCGCGGCCGCGCGCTGGACCTTCTCCGCGTACGCGGGACCGATGCCCCGACGCGTGGTGCCGATGGCAGCCGAACCGCCGTCGCGGCGGCTGAGCAGGTCCTCGCGCAGCCCGTCCTCGACCTTGTGATACGGCATCACGACATGGGCCTGCCGCGACACCCGCAATCCGGAGGTGTCGACGCCCTTGGAAGCCAGGCCATCGATCTCCTCGACCAGTTTCCACGGATCGACGACCACTCCGTTGCCGACGATCGCCCGCTTGCCCGGGTACAAGATGCCCGAAGGGATCAGGTGAAGGGAGAATCGCTTGCCGTCGACGACCACGGAGTGCCCGGCGTTCGCGCCGCCGTTGTACCTCGCCACGGCGTCATGCTCGGGGGCGAGCAGGTCGACCACCTTGCCCTTGCCCTCGTCGCCCCATTGCAGTCCTACAACCGCCGTGCAGGACGGCGTTGGAGTGGCGAACGTTCGGTCGTGGCCGCCTGACTGGGGCATGCGTGGTCCTCGGGAAGCGTACTCGAGATCGTCGCGTCACTGACGGAATGCGAACGACGCCCCCGCCTCCGGCAAGGGTAGTCCCATAGTCTGGCGGCTTCGACGGAGTGCACCGCGCAAGACCGCCTCGTCGCCTTCGCGGTCCCTCAACCCGGCCCGAGGCGATGAAGGAGCCGCACCGATCGGCCGATGCACCGTATGGAGTCTTGGCGAGGACTGGATCGTGCCCAAGGAAACCGAATCCAACATCAGCATCATGTGCCCCAACCTCACCTGCCGCAAGGTGCTGATGGTGCCGCACAACTGCCGGGGCAAGACCGTCCGATGCCGCGCCTGCGGCACCAACATTCGCGTGCCGGCGCCGAAGGCCGCAGGAATCTCGTTGCCCCCGCCGTCTCCCCAGAACCCCAGGCCCAACGAAGCAGCCTGACGCCTGCACCCGACCGATCGAGCGGACACGCTCAGAGCTTGGGTTGCGTCTTGAGGTCGTCGTCGTCGTCGCCGAGGAAGTCGAAGTCGGCCATGCTGCTGTCGTCGGGGTCGCGAGGCGTTCGCGCGGGCGGCTTGGCCGCGGCCTTGGGAGCGGGCGTCATGACGGTCGCGGCTGTCGGCCGGCTCTCGGCCGCCGAAGCGGACCCGCCGGCCTCGACCAGGCCATCCTCGATCGCATCCTCGGCATTGACGGCGACGGGCTTGCCGTCGATCCGCACGACGAACACGAATCCGCCCAGCGAGATGAGATCGCCGGCATTGACAGTGCCCTGCTGAATCCGCTGCTTGTTGACGAAGGTGCCGTTGCTCGACCCCAGGTCTCGGAGCGTGACGCCACCGTCATCGACCGAGATCTCGCAGTGGTGACGCGAAACGCTGGCGCTGGGAATGCGAATGTGGCAGTCGGTCTGACGACCGATGACGCCCACGGGCTTGCGCAGCGCGACTTCCCGCTGTGTTCCGTCGGCCTTCACCAACACCAGTGAGACGTTCATTCCGCAGTCCTTTCAGGCCCCCGCCTTCCCAATCGGCGATTCCGCTCCTCCCACGCCCGACAAGTATACGGGCCCTCGTACCATCAGCCGGTGCCCTCCCCCACCCCTCCCCCGCACGCCTCGTCGGCCTCTCGCTCCCTCCCCGTCCTGAGCGGCGGGGACGGCACGCAACCGGCCGGCCGCGTCCTCGCGTCGACCCGACGACACGCCGCCGCGAGCCTGTACATCCACGTGCCTTTTTGCTTCCACAAGTGCCATTACTGCGACTTCTACAGCATCGTCGACACCCGTGACCGTCAGGAACCCTTCGTGCACCGCCTGGAGCACGAACTTGAGGCCCTCTCGCCGTGGGTGCGCCGACCGCTCGACACGCTGTTCGTCGGCGGCGGCACGCCGAGCCTGCTCTCGCCGTCCCTGTGGCGGCGCCTGCTGCGACGACTCGACGAGCTCTTCGGCACCGCCTCGATGGCCGGACGCGGGGGCGAGTTCACGGTCGAGTGCAACCCCGAGACCGTCACCGACGATCTGGCCGCCGCGTTGGCGGCCGGGGGCGTGACACGGGTCAGCATGGGGGCCCAGTCATTCCATCCAGGGCACCTCAAGACGCTCGAGCGGTGGCACGATCCGGCCAACGTCCCGTTGGCCCTCGAGCGGATGCGCCAAGCGGGGATCGTGCGACAGTCGATCGACCTCATCTTCGGCATCCCCGGCCAGACCATGGACGAGTGGCTCCAGGACCTCGAGATCGCCTGCTCGCTGGGAACCGAGCACCTGTCGTGCTACGGATTGACGTACGAGCAGGGAACGGCGATGAACGCCCGTCTCGAGCGCGGCGACTTTCAGCCGATCGACCATGACCTCGAGGCGGACATGTTCGACGCGACGGTCGAGCGGCTCGGTCGTCACGGTCTTCGCCGATACGAGTTGAGCAACTTCGCGCGTCCGGGTGCGGAGTGTCGCCACAACCTCGTCTACTGGCGACAAGGCAACTGGATCGCCGCGGGGCCTTCCGCCAGCGGTCACGTCGACGGACTGCGTTGGAAGAACCGGCCGCGACTCGACGACTACCTGCAGGACACTCCGGATCGCACCGCCCTGATCGCCGATGCCGAGACGCCCGACCCGGTGCGCAATCTGGTCGAAGCCATGATGACGGGGTTGCGGCTGGCGGAAGGGGTGGACGCCCGCGCGATGCTGTCGTTCGCCGCGGCGATCGACGATCGACGACGGGACCGCCTTGCCTCGTGGGCGACGCGGCTGGGCGAGCGGGGCATGCTCGAGGCCGCCGACGATCGCTGGCGACTGACGCCCACGGGAATGCGACTGGCCAATCAGGCGATTCTCGAAGCGGCCGAAGCCATCGATCCGTCGTGAGCGAGCCGATTTCGCGTCGCTTGCGGTCAGCCCTCGAGCGCCGGTTCCGGATCGTCGTTCTTGGGAGGCTGCTCGTCCGGACGAGGCAGGCCCATTCGCTTGAGCAACGCTCGCAGGTCCGCGGGCCATGGCGACCGAACATCGATGCGTTCACCCGTGATCGGGTGCTTCAGCACGATGCGATGGGCGTGCAGGGCCAGGCGAGGAGCCGCATCCCTGATCGACGTCGGCCCGTAGAAGTCGTCGCCGAGGACCGGGCATCCGATGGACTCGAGGTGGACCCGGATCTGGTGCAGGCGTCCGGTGACGGCGCGGCACTCGAGCAGCGCGCCCGACGCCGACGCGGCCAAGACGCGATACGCCGTGACCGAGGGCTTCCCCGACGCGGCGACCTTGGCCAGTTTCTTGGGGCGGGCGTCGCCCGCGACCTTGCCGGTGAACTCGAGCAGCGGGCGATTGATCACGCCCGCGGGCTTCTTGGGCGCCTGCTTGACGACGGCCCAGTAGTATTTGGCGACAGCCCTGGTCTCGAACGCCTCACGCAACCCGTCATAGCACTCCCGCGAGAGGGCGACGAGGACCAGACCGCTCGTGGCGCGGTCGAGACGATGCAGGAGCCCGAAGTCGCGCGACTTGCCCATCTGCTGCAACCGCTCGCCGTGCTGCGCAAACAGCCCGTTGAGCAGCGAGTTGCGATCGTGCCCCTTGCCGGGCGTCGTGACGATGCCCGACGGCTTGCCGACCACCAGCAGGTGATCGTCCTTGTGCCGAACCTTGAAGGTGATCTGTTCGTTGGGTTCGACGGAGAGTTGGGCCATGGAGGGCTCGTGCGGTCGGTGAGGAAAGAGGCGAGCGAGTTCAGTCGGCAAGCGGAATGCCGGGATCGTCGCGATCGCCGAGGTACCAGACCAGATCGCCCCCGAGGGGCACGATCCGATCTCGGTTGGATCGAGCCCAGCCCTCGAGCAGCGAGATCGAGTCCCGAGGTTCCGAGACCAGCACGCTGATCAGTCGCGCCGAACGGATGAAAGCGTCGTCGAGGACCGCCCCGGCGCGGGCCTCGAAGGCCTCGATGTCGCCCGCGGGTCGCGTCGCGAACAGGCAGCAGTCGATCCGGTCCTGGCCCCGCTCGCGCCACTCGAGATGCTCTCGCATCCTCGCCTCGTAGGGTCGGGGGCCCTCGAGACACGTCAGGGGGACGAACTGCGCCTCGGGGATGCCCGAGCACGCCACGATCGTCTCGACCAGTCTCGTGCTCCGACACCGCGGATCATCGATCGGAACATCGACTTCGTCGACCATCCACAAGCGGGTCCGCGACCATGGAAAGTCTCGAAATCCCGGGTCGTACATCAGTCGCATCAACGCCGGCTCGATTTCCTCCACGGCGGACACGGCCAGGTGAAAGTCGCCGAAGGCCCGGACGCAGTTGGTGGCGTGAAGGAACAGGTCGGCCAGCAGTGCGTCGGTGGCCAGGTCCACCGACGATCGGCGCACCGACCGCCCGGGCAGACGCGGGTCGCCCGACGCGTTCAGGGAGTTCGACGCAAGGCCGCGTTCCATCGACGCCTGAAGGATAGGGCCGCACGCGTCCGGTCCCCTCGAGCACCCCGTGCCGCCTACGTTCCGTCATGCTCGGGGCCATGAGGATCATCGATGCCGCCTCCAACCGCGCCCGCGAGGCCCTCCGGACGCTCGAGGACATCGCGCGATTCGTCCTTGACGACCCGGACCTCACGCGGCGGGTCAAGGACCTCCGTCACGATCTCGCGACATCGCTCGCCGGGATCGACGCGCTGCGACGACTGGCCGCGAGGGACACGCCGGGCGATGTGGGAACCTCCATCAAGGCATCAGGCGAGTTCGACCGTTCGTCGGTCGACGACATCGCCGCCGCCGCGGGCGGCCGGCTCACCGAGGCCCTTCGCTCGCTCGAGGAGGCCGCCAAGTGCGTCGCGGGCGCCGATGCAAGGGCCGTCGAAAGGGTCCGCTATCAGGCCTACACGCTGGAGCGAGACCTCCGATTGCGGCTGGCCGGCGGCCGCGCCCCTCAGTGGCGGCTGTGCGTGCTCATCACCGAATCGCTGTGCACCCATCTGCCGTGGAAGGAGGTGGCGCGGCGATCGCTCGAGGGGGGCGCGGACTGCCTTCAACTGCGAGAAAAGTCCGTCGAGGGCGGGCTGCTGGCGGATCGCGCCGAATGGCTCGTCCGCATGGCACGCCCGTTCGGCGCGTCCATCATCGTCAACGATCGTCCGGATGTCGCACTCCTCGCCGGCGCCGCGGGCGTTCACGTCGGACGCCACGATCTCTCTGTCCTGCAGGTCCGTCGAATCGCGGGCGCTTCGCTGTTGGTGGGAGTCTCCACCTCCTCCCCCGAGGAAGCCGCCGCCGCCCGCGCAGCAGGGGCGGATTACTGCGGCATCGGCCCCATGTTTCCCACCACCACCAAGCACAAGCCCATCATCGCGGGGCCGGAGGCGCTCAAGGCCTGCCTGGCCTTGCCGGGAATGCTGCCGCATCTGGCCATCGGCGGCATCACCCCTGACACCATCGGCCCGTTGCTCGCGGCGGGCGTTCGCGGAGTGGCCGTCTCGTCATGCGTGTGCGGTTCGCCCGACCCCGCCGAAACCTGCCGCCGCCTGCGTGCGGCCCTGGGATCCTGATACCCTCCGGGACGAATGCCCTACACCTTTCGCCACGCCACGCTCGACAACGGCCTCACGATCATCGCCGAAATCGACCCCGCGGCCCACTCGGCCGCGGCGGGCTTCTATGTCCGCACCGGCGCGAGGGACGAGGCCACCCGCGACATGGGCGTCAGCCACTTCCTCGAACACATGATGTTCAAGGGGACCGACTCGATGTCGGCCGAACAACTCAATCAGGCCTTTGACGCCATCGGCGCCCGCAACAACGCCTTCACGAGCAACGAGATGACGTGCTTCTACGCGCACGTGCTGCCCGAGGCGCTGCCCAGGGCCGTCGACCTGCTGGGGACGATGATGAGGCCGGCCCTCCACCAATCGGACTTCGAGACCGAAAAGGGGGTGATCCTCGAGGAGATCGCCATGTACAAGGACAACCCCTTCTGGGTGCTGTACGAGGCGTGCGTCGAGCGTCACTTCGGACCGCACCCGCTCTCCCATCGCGTGCTGGGCACCACGGAGAGCATCACCGCGCTGCCCCGCCAGCGAATGAAGTCCTACTTCGACGATCGGTACGCCGCGGACAACACGGTGATCGCGATGGCCGGCAGACTGGACTTCGATCGGATGGTCGATCTCGTCGGCGAACGATGCGGCTCATGGCGTCGCACCGGTGTCGGACGCGATTCGTCGCCCCCGACGCTTGTCGGCTCGGACTTCACGCTCCGCGACGCCAAGGTGACCCGCGGCTACGTGCTCGCCATGTGCGACGCCCCGGCGATCGCGGACGAGCGACGCTACGCCGCGGGCATCCTCTCGCAGATCCTCGGAACTCCCGACAACAGTCGCCTCCACTGGGCTCTCATCGAACCTGGGCTCGCCGAGGAGGCTCAGGCCAGCTTCGACGCCCACGACGGCTTCGGGGAGTTCTTCGTCTACGCCAGCGGCGAGCCCGAGCGGCTCGAGGAAATCTGGTCGATCATCTCCAAGCAGCTCGCCTCCCTGGCCGAGTCGCTGACGCAGGACGACATCGATCGACTGCTCAACAAGTTCGTCACCGGCGCGACCATCGGCGGAGAGCGTCCGCACGATCGCATGCATCGGCTCGGCAGGATGTGGACTGCGCTCGGCAAGTACATGCCGCTCGAACAGGAACTCGACCGGCTCGCCGCCGTCACGCTCGGAGACCTCCGCGAGGTCCACGAGGCATTCCCCATGACCCCCGTGACCATCGGCCGGCTGCTGCCCGAGGCGGGCTGATCACCGGCACGCCCGCCGTTGCGTCAGGGATCCACCATCGCGACGAACTGCGTGAGCGCCCTCGCTTCGTCGCCAAAGACCCATCGGAAGTAGGCGAGCAACAACTGCATCGCCCGGCGTTGCGTGTCGCCATCGGTCTCCGCCGCGGTGACGGTGTCGATTCGGCGCAGGAAGTGCACCGTCTCGCGGCGAACCTTCCACACCGTCTGGAGGTTCGGCTCGGCCGTCAGGCTTGGCGGGGTCGTCTCGACGCTGAACCCGCCCAAGCCGGGCCAGAATCCATACACGGCAGCATCGGCCAGAGGTCGACCTGCACGAATGTCCGCCGCCAGTTCGGGGGCGTGTCCGGTCTGGGCCAGCGCGTGCCACGCCACGCCGAGCACGGCGTGACGTTCCCGACCGACCTGAGCAAGATCGCGCAGGCCGGATACGGCTGCGTCGTAGAGGTCCGGGTGCGGATCACCGGGCTGGAGGGCATGCTGCACGATGTCGAGAATGGCCATTCCCCCGTAGAACCCCGCGAGCGTGGCCCGACTGGCTCGAAATGTCTCCTGAAGGTCCCAGGACGCAAGCGTGGAGAGAGCGTCGGTCGACTTGAGACTGACGACGATGTCGCCCCGAGTCATCAACTCGATGCCGCCCGAGAACGTGGAGTGCTCCCGCCGCGCGCCCTTGGCGATGCCGCGGATGATGCCGTGCTCGCGTGCGAAGAGGGACACCGTCTGACTGGTCTCGGACCAATCCCAGTGGCGGATGCAAATGGCCTGATCGCTCACGAGCGGCACGCGGGCAAGGGTAGCAAACGACGACGCGCGTGCGCTACCGTTCCATCATGCACTTCAACCTCGTGGACATGGTGGTCGAGCGGAGCGATGATCGCATCGTGACGATCAAGCACATCACGATGGCGGAGGAGTACTTGCAGGACCACTTCCCGACGTTCCCGGTGCTGCCGGGCGTGATGATGCTCGAGGCGATGGTGCAGGCCGCACGGGTGCTCCTGGGCGATCGAGCGGAGGGCCACTTCGTCCTCTCCAAGGTGCGGGCCTTGAAATACGGCACATTCATGCCCCCGGGGAGCACCTTGCGTGTCGAGGTCGCGTTGGGCGGGCAACTCGACGATGGCTCGTTTGACTTTCGCGGCGAAGCCAAGAAGCTCGGCTCGTCGCCCGGGGAGGGACTCGCGGACCTCACAGCCGTATCGGGCAGATTCTCGCTGCGGGCCGCGAAGCCGTGGCAGGCATCCACATCAGTCTGACGGCATGACATCCCGGGAGTTCGACCGTCAGTTCCGTGGTGCCATGCGGCCGATCGCCCCGGGGCTCCTTGCGTGTGGTCATTCTCTCGGCCCACGAACTTGGTCGCAGCAACCGCCGCTGCAATCGCATCGGCTCGCAAAGAGCTGCCCGCAGACAGCCACGTGATGACCGCTCCCATCGCCGTGGGATCGCCGGGCCAGCGAACCTGATCGCGAGCGTGGCGACCTTGCCGTGCGGAACACCGAATCCACCCCGAGGATGTGCGCCTCGCATCCCTGCTCGACCGTCAAACCACCATCGACCGAAGCCGCGGGCCTGCCTTCCATTCACATCTCCTCAGAGCGTGGCAACCGACGGAAATTTGCGATGGGTGACACCCTGCCTCGCTGTCTCCAGTTCTGAACCCGACGAGCTGCGAGCGATGGCAACTATCCGACACCGTGAGTGCCTTCCGCGGGATGCCGCTCACTCCTGCCAACGGGGGTCGAGCACTCATGCATCACGTTGATCCCGCCAATTTTTCGTCGATACAACGCCGCCGGCCTCGCCGCCAGCACCGCAAGGCCCCAAAAGAGAGCAACGCGGTGTTCACGGCACCGCGTCACTCGAAGGATCGCACTCAATCAGACAGTGATGGCTCCGAAACTCGTCCCCGGGCACACCCGGTGAGGGACCGAAACCATCAGCCGAGGGGGTCGACTCAAGACCGATCCGCTCGCGGCTACGACCGACCTCAACGCCCGTATCGCCGCACGACACCCTTGACGATGCCCTGCACCTGGCAGAACTTGACCTTGATGGGGTCGAACTGCGGGTTGGCCGGTTGCAGACGAATGTGGTCGTCTTCCTTGAAGAAGGTCTTGAGCGTGGTGGAACCGTCAGGCAAGAGCGCGACCACACGGTCGCCATTCTGAGCCACTTGGGTACGCTCGATCAGCACGTAGTCGCCGTCGAGAATCCCCTCATCTCGCATGGAGTCGCCTTCGACCTTCAACGCATAGGTCGTCGCCTGCCGGTCGCTCTTGGGGACCAGAATATCAGCGAGATCGATCTCGTCCTCCGATGCAACCTTTTCGATGGGGACGCCAGCGGCGATCTTGCCGACCAGCGGGAACCGAAGCGGCCTGGACTCGTCGGGCACCGCCACGCCGTCTGCGATCGACAAAGACCTCGCCTTGTTCGCCTCGCGAATCAAGGCGCCCTTCTTGATCAACGCCTCAACGTGCTCGAAGACCGTCACCTTGCTCACGCCGATCTCGTCGGCGAGTTCCTGCATCGTCGGCGAATAGCCGCGGCGGACCCGCCAATCGCGAATGAGCTGAAGAATGCGAAGTTGCTTCGGAGTCAGGTTCATGGACGCGTTCCCTTTCCCTCAATGCACCCGCCGAAACCACGACGGGCTAGTCCCACCCACTGCCAATCGGTGCACGTGCCACCCAGCCACAGCCAGCCGCAAAGGCCGCACAAGGCCGCACAAGGCCACTTCCGGTTTCCCTCCCCGAGCGCAGTTGGCCTGCATTCGGTGATGCTGAACGTCACGCCCGCCCTTTGGCACACCCTGCCAACGAGTGCCCACAACCTGTGGCGCACACGTGCCGTGCTTGCCTGACTCGCCTGAGCCCTAGCCCTTGCGATCTCAACCAAGCACCCACATGTGGATCGCCGCCTGCTGCGGAAACCCCACGGCTACTCACTCACCGCCAACCAGCCCTGGCAGCCCTTACACACCAAGGATGGCGTCGCACGAACTGCGACGCCACGCCCTTCGATGAGCCATCAAGCCCGGTCGGAACACCCGCCTCCGAACGCTCGCCTCAGTCGCCCGCTTCATTCGATGTGCGGAGGACGTCAAGGCGAGATTTGGGGGCTGTGTTTGGGACAAGATAGCATATCAGGGACCGCACGTCAATACTTTTTGGATGGTTTGTTAGGAAAAACCTTCCTCGTACCGTACAGGTTTCTTTCAGGAACAGCCGGCGGCAGCCCCGCCACTTCCGAGAACCTCGACTCAGCCCTCTCTCGCGGCAAACCGCGTCCCCTCGCGACGCACCCGACGCCCCAACTCCATCGCCATCAACTCCCGACGGAGCACCCCGGGCTCCACCCCTGTGGACTCCCACAACTCCTCGAGCGTCAGACCTCCGCCGCCAAGGTGCTCCAAGATCCGGTGCTGAAGGTCCGTCATGTCGCTCCGGGCCGGGAGTTTCGCCTCCCGGTCACCTCCCTGATCAATTGGCGGCATGAATCGGGTGGCATGCGTCTTGGCATGCACGTGACGCGCCGGCCCTTCGAGAATCGCCACGACATCCGCCGGATCGCTCACAAGGGAGGCGCCGCCGCCCTTGATCAACCCGTGCGTGCCACGACTTGATGCCGAATCAACCCTTCCGGGCAAGGCCATCACCTCCCGCCCGTGCTCTTCGGCCGCCACTCTCGCCGTGATGAGCGCGCCTGATCGCTCGTCGGCCTCGATCACCACCACGCCCAGACTCATGCCTGAAATGATGCGGTTGCGAGCAGGAAACTGATCGGCGTGCGGGGGCACCTCCAAGGCCAGCTCCGACACCACCGCTCCCTGGGATGCGATGGCGTCGAACAGATCGCGATTCTCCGGGGGATAGCAATGCGCCAAGCCGCAGCCAAGCACGGCGATGGTTCGCCCCCCGCACGCGAGGACGCCCCGATGCGCGGCGCTGTCGACGCCGCGTGCGCCGCCCGACACGACCGTCAGGCCCGCCCGGGCCAACGCCGCCGCAAAGATGCGGGATTGCTCAAGACCGTACGCGGTGCACCTCCGAGAGCCGACAATCGCCACGGGGTAGCGATCCTGTGCCAACGGGTCGAGCGATCCTCGAACGTACAACACCCACGGTGCGTCGGGCAACGCCGCCATGATGTCGGGGTAGGCGGCGTCGCCCTTGGCAACGATCCGCACGCCGAGCCGATCGGCCAACGCAATCTCCCGCTCGACACGCTCGATCGCACCCGACAACCCCGCGGCGACGGTTTCGGCGCGGGTTGGACCAAAGCCCGGAATGCGCCGAAGCGTCGAGGCAGTCGCCGCGGCCGCCTTGGCAAGATCTCCATCGCACCATTCAATGAGGCGTGCCGTGAGCACGGGCCCCAAGCCCGGCGTCAGGGTCAAGGGGAGCAGGCCCCTGCCGAGTTGCGTGATCGTCTCCAACTGGCTCCTCCCTCGCTCATCGTGTTTCTCGCTTGCCGACGGAGCGAACAGGCTCGCCCTGTCCGGCGATTGCTGCCCCGGCTTGCCGCCCACACCCTCGACGGGGTTCCCCTCTCAGCGGGGCCCCGACGCAGCCGGCGTGGGCACGTACGACTCGCCCGAGGCGGACTCACCATCGAAGCTGAGCAACCGGGCGAACACCTTGACCGGCCGCCTGGCATCCACGTTGAGCGCCAGGCGTTGCTCGACGGGCACGAGCGGATAGGAAAAGGCGGGGTTGGGCTCCTGGATGGTGACGTAAACCCCCTCGAACCCGTAGCCCTCGGCCCGACGATCGAGCGTGACTCGCCAACCGGGGCTGTCCGGCCGAACCAGGGCGATCCACTGCCCGCCGGACTCCTCGAGCGACATGGCGGGGCCGGCGTAGCGGGCCTCCACCACCTCTGGCGGAGGCGAACCGGTGGCGCAACCAACCGTGGCCGCCATGAGGCCGATTCCGCCAAGCAGCCCGACGGTCAGTGCGACGCCGCGGCTGATGGGAGTCCGGGGCCCGCCTGGGGCCTGCCGACAAGTCCTCGTCGCGGCGTGGGTCAAGGCCGTCTGCAGCGTCATCTTGCTCATCAGCCACCTCAGGTGCGTCGGGATCGGACGCAAGACCGGCGTGCGAGGCCGCACGCCGGTTCGTCGACTCGTGGAGCGACCGGCCACGCGCCGGTCCATATACTTGCCTGAGTCGCTTCCCGTCCCCACGGTATGGATGCCGAACGGGCGCGGGCGAGCGTGCGGCCACCAACATCGGAGGCCGCCCGATCGCGATCGAGAGGAGCTGGAAGGAGTCGGCCCCATGATCATCCGGCAGCGTGTTCGCCGCAGTGGTTTGATTGTCGCCATCGGGTCGTGTCTGGCGGCCCACGTCCTGCTTGTCGCCGGCTGTGCCGACGTTCGACGGGACGTGCGTGACCGCGTGGACGACACCGTCGACGCCATTGCCCGCTCGACGACCCCCGCCGCTCCGCGCGACACCGCGACGATCCGTCGCGAGCCCGATCTGCGCGTTCGAATCTCGCGTCAAGTCGAGACGAAGCGACTCGCCGGTCCGGAACGATTCGTGGTGCGTCCCGCCTCGGGCACCGCCACGGCTCCCTCGCAGAAGGCCCGGACGCTCGCGGGCCCGATGACGATCACCAGCGGCGACCGCGGCATCCGCATCAAGGATGCCCACGGCGTCGAATCGGACTGGGGATTCGGACTCGACCTTGACATTCTCGCCAGCGACGGCACCTTGGACGGCGCGGCGGAGGCGCCGAGCGAGTCGCTGCAACTGGAGGGCAGGCTGATTCCCGGCTTCATCACGGTTCGAGCCGCGTGGAGCGAGAATCCCGCTCGCTTCGACGTGATCGCGACGATGCCGGTGGAGTCGTACCTCCCTGGCGTGCTGGGCAAGGAGCTGATTCGCTCGTGGCCGCGTCAGGCCTTCGAGGCCCAGGCGGTCGCCGCCCGCACATACGCGCTGCAGGAACGCCGGCGTGCCCGCAACGACGGGAAACTGGTGGATGTCGAGGACACGACGGCCGATCAGGTCTTCGAAGGCACCTCGTCGCTGATGGTCGCCGTCGAGGCGACGCGAGCCACGCGGGGCTGGACCTTGACGGATGACGGCTCGCTCATCCGGGCCTACTTCTCGAGCCAGTGCGGCGGGAGGCCGGCATCGGCCGCCCGGGCATGGACAACGGGCTCGCCGCTTGCGATGAACCGGGTCGAGCCGTTGCAGGCCAAGCCGCGACAGGCCTACTGCCAACGGTCGCCGCTTCACCGCTGGACGATCGAACGCTCGGCGGACGACTTCCACAAGCGGCTCCGCGCCTGGGGACGATCCAAGGGCCGCGACCTGACGACGCTCACCCGGGTCCGAAGCATCGACGTTCGCGACCGCAACGAGGCGGGTCGTCCCGACACCTACAGCATCGTGACCGACAGCGGGCGAGAGTACGCGATGGCGCCCGAAGAACTTCGCGAAGCGGCGAACTGGAGCGTTCCCGGACTCGAGCCCATCACCCGCGAGAATCGCTTCCACAGCGGCGACGTCGAGGTGATCGTGCGGGCCGACTCGGTGCGAGTCATCGGTCGCGGCTTCGGGCATGGCGTGGGCATGTGCCAGTGGTGCGCCAAGGGCATGGCCGAATCGGGCATGGACTGGCGATCGATGATCGAGCAGTTCTACCCGGGCGTCGACGTGCGCAAGATGTACTGAATGTCGCCGCCCTGCGACGGATCAGCGGGCGGGTTGTGCGGAGGGCGTCGTGGCATCGACGGGCTTGGCATCGGCGGCGGGCGGCTCGTCCCTCGAGGGCAGCGTCGCTCGCCACTGGGCGTCAAGCTGCTCGAACGAGAGCGAGAGCGTCTCCCTCGAGGCCTCGTCGATCGACCTGCCTGCGGCCATCGACGAGAGCCACGCGACGCGACCGTCGCGTCCGAACCGCTCTGAGACATAGCCGAGCATGTGATGTCCCTGGGTGTACACGTGGCCTCGCCACTTGCCCTCGACGGTCTCGAAGTCGGTGATGTCGTCCCAACGGGCGAGTCGCCCGGCCTTGGCCCAGGCCTTGACCGCGCCATCGGGGTTGCGCCCCCACTGCTCGGCTGAGAGTTCCGCGACGCCCTCGAGCACCCACCAGGGCATCTTGTTGGCGTGCGGACCGAGCTCGAAGGTGGCGACGTGTCCGAACTCATGCGCCACGAGCGTTCGCAGCGTCCCGAGACCCGTGCGGGGGTTGGTCAGCAGCTTGATCGATTCGCCGGGCTCGTTCCAGCCCGACAGGCCGTCGACATAGCTGAGGCAAATGGAGGCCTGCAGATGCTTCATCGAGCCGTAGAGCTTGAACTTCTGCGTCCGACCGGCGAGCGGCGACTCGGAGAGCTTGAAACCATCCTGCACGCGGGATCGCACCTCGCCGAAGGCCTGCACCACCCGCCCGGCGACCTCCGCCAGTCCCGGATCGTGAAGCACGAGGATGCCCGGCGCCTCGTGCCGCTCCCAGGTCTCGCCGGCGAATCGCCAGCCGCCGTCGACGCGAACGAACCTCGCGTCGTAGCTGATCGAACGCGCCTTGGCGTTGGGCATCGTCCACTCGATGGTCAGCGGCCCCGTCGCGACATCGCCTCGCTCGACGAGTTCGCCGACCTTCCACGAGCATTCGGCCGCGGGCTTCTTCCGCAGGTCGTTGGCGAAGTATCGCTGCTCGTTGAGAAACTCGTGATCGTCGTCGGCGACGTGGCGCAGGTACCCCTCGGCGTCGCCCGCGATGCAGGCGACGGCCATGTCGCGGAGGAGCGATTCGATCTCGAATCGGGTGTCGGTCGCCGCGAGCGAGCCGGGTTGGAGGCACGCCACCGACATGAAGGAGACGGCCACCAGGCGAGTGAGCATCATGGGCAAGGGTACGCCCTCGCCGTCGTCATTCGGATGCGGTCACGGCGCGTCCGGCGCGGGCCGACCCGGCCGCATCAGCCGGTCGAGTCGCCACATCTGCACCGCGCTCCACGCGAAGGCGCCCGCGGCGAGCAGGAACGGGAGCGTGAAGCCGTGGGTGAGGGAATACAGCAGCACGCCCAACCCCTGGAAGATCTTGCCACGGATGCCGACGAACGTGGCGTGAATCGCGACGTACTGGGGCACCTTCGCGGGCGAGGGGGCCAGGGCCACCGGCCCGAGCATCCATCCGACGCTCGTGCCGGCGTGGGAAAGGCCGTAGACGAAACTGACGACGGCGAGCGACGCGGCGTCGGTCGAGGCCATCAGGCCCGCCGGGTAGGCGATGAGCATGAGGAAGGAGAGACCGGTGCTTCGCACCGCGCCCAGGCGATCCATGAGGTAGCCCGCCGGGCCGATCATCAGCACCATGCCGACGAGATAGGCGACCTGGGTGGATCCCGCGATCTGGTCGTAGTCGAGTCGGAGGCGTTCGGTGACGAAGATGGGAAGCAGCGCGTAGCAGACCATCCAGCCGATCCCGTACGTCATGTACGCGGCCTCATAGCGGGCGAAGACGGGGTCGGCCTTGAGCACCTCTCGCATGTGCGTGACCGGTTCGACCACGCGGTCGTAGAACGACCGATCCTCGACGACGCGGACGTGGCCGACGTCGACGCCAGTGCGAGCGGCAAGGAGGGCGAGAATGCCGACGCCGCCGAGTTGCACGGCCGCGGCGCCGGGCAGGAAGATCCGGAAGGCCTCCTCGTCGCGCGTGAGCCACTCGCCCAGCGCATAGCCGAGGAACGCGCCGGCGACGAGCGTGAAACCCCACACCACGCCGTAGATCCGGCCGCGGAGGCCGTCGGGGTACAGCCGCTTGAGGACTTCGCCCGCGGCGGGGTGATAGCCCGCCCCGCCGAGCGAGCAGATCAGGTGCGGAATCAGCAGCATCCAGTAGTCGGTCGCGAAGGCGATCAGGGCGAGCGGCAGGCAGGCCAGCGCCCAGAAGGTCAGGATGTACCGCGTGAAACGGGTGTGCGAGAAGAGATCATTCCAGAAGATGGAAAAGGTGAAGAAGACGGTGGGCGCCGCGGTGATGAAGAGCGTCTCCCATTCGCCCGCGCCGAATCGCTTGCGGGCGAGCACGGGAAGGACTGCCGCGATGGTCGTCGAGGTGGCTTGCACCATCGCGACCGCCGCCACGTGGAGGGCGAGGCGGAACAGCAGGCCCCGGCGTGGCGTTGGTTGATTCAAGGGCGAGGAGGATAGGGAGTCGACGGCGATCCCGGATCAGAAGGCTCGGATGCACGCGATTCCGCCCGCCATGAGGGCCAACCCCGCGACCCGTCCCCATGAGATCGCGTGGGCGGGCATGCCCAGCAAGCCGAAGTGATCGATGAGGACGCTGCCCACGAACTGGCCGAAGATCATCGCGGCGAAGTAGTTCGCGGTCCCCATCGGGCGGACCAGGAAGATGGCCATCGTGACGAAGAACGCGCCGATGAGGCCTCCGGTCCACGCCCACCAGGGCGCGGCGGCGAGGCGGGCGGACTCTGGCACGGGCGTGCGACACACGACCACGACCACGAGCATCGCGAGCAACCCCACCAGGAAGTTGAGCACGCCGCCGTGCAGGCGCGAGGGCGCGTGCGACGCGAACGCGGCATTCACCCCCGGCTGGAAGGCCGTGGCGAATCCGACGACCACGGCGAGCGCCACGTGCACCGCGAAGACGGGAACGGCCTCTCGCATGTCAGAAGTCCGCCTGCTTGGGCGCGCGGGGGAAGGGGATGACGTCGCGGATGTTCTGCATGCCGGTCACGAAAAGCACGAGTCGCTCGAAGCCCAGACCGAAACCGGCGTGCGGCACGGTGCCGTACCGGCGGAGGTCGCGGTACCACCAATAGTCCTCCTTGGGCAACTTCATCTCGTCGAGGCGACGATCGAGCACGTCGAGACGCTCCTCGCGTTGACTGCCGCCGATGATCTCGCCGATCTGGGGCACGAGCACGTCCATGGCGGCGACGGTGTCGCCGGGCGCCCCGTCCGTGCCGGGGTCGTTGAGCCGCATGTAGAAGGCCTTGATCTGCTTGGGATAGTTCATCAGGATGACGGGCTGCTTGAAGTGCTCCTCGGTGAGGAATCGCTCGTGCTCGCTCTGCAGGTCGGTGCCCCACTTCACCGGGAACTCGAACTTCCTGCCCGCGGCCTGGGCCTTGTGGAGGATGTCGATGGCCTCGGTGTAGGGCAGTCGCCGGAACGGCGTCTCGAGAACGTGCCTCAAACGCTGGATGAGCCCGGGCTCGATGCGTTCGTCGAAGAACTTCATGTCGTCGGGACGTTCCGTGAGCACCGCCTCGACCAGGTGCTTGATGAAGTCCTCGGCGACGCGACTGTCGCCCATCAGGTCGCAGAAGGCCATCTCGGGCTCGATCATCCAGAACTCGGCGAGGTGGCGGCTGGTGTTGCTGTTCTCGGCACGGAAGGTGGGACCGAAGGTGTAGACGTCGCTGAGCGCGCAGCAATAGGTTTCGACGTTGAGCTGACCCGAGACGGTGAGATGGGCCTGACGACCGAAGAAGTCCTCGGAGAAGTCGCACTTCTTCCCGTCGGGGGTGAGCTTTCGATTGACCATGTCGAGCGTCGAGACCTGGAACATCTGCCCTGCGCCCTCGCAGTCGCTGGCCGTGATGATGGGCGTGTGGACGTAGAAGAAGCCACGCTCGTGAAAGAACCGGTGCACGGCCATGCTCAGGCAGTGCCTCACGCGTGCCACGGCTCCGAAGGTGTTGGTTCGAACGCGGAGGTGAGCGACCTCCCGCAGGTACTCGAACGTGTGACGCTTGTTGGCGACGGGATACTGGTCGGGGTTCTCGACCCAGCCCAGCACGCGAACCGCACCGCCCTTGGCCGGGTCCACCAGCACCTCGACGGCCTGCCCCTTGCCCTGGCTGGCGACCAGTTCGCCGTCGACCTCCACCGCGCATCCGGCGGTCAGTTTCCTGATGTCATCGAACCCTGCCACGCCTGCCTTGACGACGCACTGGATGGGGTCGAAGCACGAGCCGTCGCTCACGGCGACAAAGCACAGGCCGCCGTCGGCCTTGCTCTCGCGGTTGGTGCGGACCCAGCCCTTGACGGTCAAGGACGTGCCGACGGCTGACTTGAACGCTGCATTGACCTTGAGACGAGGCATGGACGCTCCTGTGAACACGACGCGAGAAAGCTCGACGCCGCGAATGCGATGGTAGATGCGGCGTCGGGCGCATGGCGGACGGAGGCGAGCCGTGCACAACGCAAGCGGGCCCGTCCGAGATGGACGGGCCCGCGTGAGTGCGAAAGGATCGAGAGAATCAATAATCGCCGGCGGTGCCGTCGGGGAACCACCACTGGTTGCCGTCGAAGTCGCGACCCTTCAGGCCGCCTCGGGTCCAGCGCTGGAAGCCGGGCGCGGTGTAGGTCGTGTCGCCGCCGCGGATGGGCTCCCACGTCGACTCGGGGGTGTAGGTGATGAGGAGCGGGAACGTCGAGCGGGGATTCGCGGGGTCGACGCCGTCGTTGGCATCGAAGCGCTTGCCGCCCTTGTTGTAGGCGAAGCCGGTCTTCTTGAACCGCACGCTGCCGTCGAAGAAGAGGTTGTTCGTGACCGCATCGGGGTACAGGTAGTAGTACTGGCGCTTGCCGGTGTACCGCGAGACCGAGTCGAACATCTCGACCTTGCTGTCAGGGAACTGCACCTCGCTCAAGGTGCGCTGGCCGATGGTCTGCGACAGGTTGAGGGCGTTGACGGTCTGGTAGGTGCGGTGGGTCGGACCCTGCGTCACGCCGCCGATGGTGCCGTCGCAGCGATCGTTCGCGTACACGAAGGAGACGGTCTCGTACGAAGAGCTGTAGGGCCAGCGGTTCTCGCGACCCGCGGGGCCGGGGATCAGGCCCTGCTCGAACGCCCGGGGATCGGACTGCCACTGACCGCGAGGCAGGTCGGCGGGCGAGATCACCGACTTGGCCGGAAGACGCTGAGCCAGGTAGTCCTGAAGGACCAAGTGGCTGTAGAGCACGTGGGGAATCCAGTTGGGGATGTAGTCCGTGCCGTCGAAATCCTGATCGCGGCCGGTGCGGCGACGAATGATGTCGACGGCCTGTGCGGCGGCCGATTGGATCGGATTGCCCGTGTTGGCCAGCGCCTGCAGGTCGGGGTAGGTGAGCAGGTTGTACGTCTTCTGCGTGACCGTGAACGAGAACAGGCGGTTGAGGTAGTCAGCCGCATAGCTGTGAGTCGCGCGACCCATCTGCTGAAGGTTCGCCTGGTCGATCGTCTGGCGACCGGCCTTCCTCGCCTCGCCGAGGGCGGGCAGCAGGATGCCGATCAGCAGCGCGATGATCGCGATCACGACGAGCAGTTCGATGAGGGTGAATCCGACGCGTTTGTTGCCAACTCGACCGCACATTGTGTGGGCCTCCATGCAGTGAATCCGACGGTCAGGTCGCTCGCACGTGCAAGCCGACCACGCTGCTACGCCGCGAATGCGGACTTGGATCCCCGGAACCGGCCGAACACATCTGCGGCCGGACGACGAAACGGGCCAACCATGGGCCGCCTGCGCCGGGGACTCCCAAATGATAACGCGAGTTCGCCGCCGTGTCGAACCTTTTTCGAATCCTTCATCCGCGACACGCTCCCGGCGGGAGGGCCAATCCCGGGCTTTCCTGAGGCCGAGGCGTCGCCGATTCCTCACAGAACACGAACGGCGTGCAGGAGCCCCCGCCACGCGGTACCGTTTGCCATGGTCCGAACCCGTGTCCTTGCCGCGACAACCCTCGCGTTGGCGATGGCCCCCGCTGCCTGCGCCCCCGCTTCCGTCGCCACCCCATCGACTTCGGCTCCGACGGGTGCCCCGACGACTCGCCCGGCCGCACTCGTGGACGGCGCGGGCATCGATCAGGCATCGCTGGCCGCCGCGGCGATCGAGGCCGCCGGCGCCGTGGCTCTCGAGGAAGCCGCGTTGGACGTTCTGCTGGAACGGATGCTCGCGTCCGAAGGGCTCTCGCTCGCCGAGGACGCGGCGGACGGCGAGCGGCGACGACTTTTCTCGCGGATCGCGGAGGAGGCCGGCGTCGCCGAGGAGCAGGCGGGAGTGCTGGTGGATCGGTTCAGGGCCGCGCGAGGACTGGGCCCCCGTCGCTTCGAGTCGATGCTTCGCCGCAACGCGGCGCTGCGGGTGCTTGCGGCGAGGGCGGGCATGATCGGCGAGGCCGCGATCGTCGCCATGACGGAGGCCGAACTGGGGCCTCGCGCCACCGCTCGCATCATCGTGACGCGAACGGCGGTCGATGCCTCGCGTCTTCGCGCCGAGATCGAGGCGGCGCCGGCCGAGGCCAGAGCGGCTCGCTTCGCGCAGGCCGCCTTCGAATCATCGATCGATCCGTCATCGGCCAGGGGCGGCCTCTTCGGACCCGTGCTCCACGCCGATCCCACGGTGCCCGCGGCATTGCGACCATCGTTGCACCTGCCCGCAGGCGAACTCTCGCCGGTGATCTCCATCGAGACGGGCTTTGCGATCCTGCTCATCGATTCGCAGCAGGCCGCAGCCGACCGCACGGCGCAGGCGATCGAGGCGGCACGGGCGAAGGCAACCGCCCGCATCGAGCGAGAGGCCATGGACCTGCTGGCGGCACGTTTGCTCGCCGAAGCGAGAATCACGGTGCTCGACGAGCACCTCCGCTGGGCGTGGGAACGTCGTCCGCGATGACGGGCGGTCGCGCGGCGTGTCGATCTCGGGTCACTTCTTCCCGCCGCGGAGCCGCTCCTCGTCTTCTCGCGTGAGGTAGAGGATGCACTGGCAGGAGCTGCACTTGGTGAGGCGGCCGCCACTGAGAAGGCCGTTGACGGCCTCCATGGGAACGGCCATCATGCACGTGCCGCAGTGGTACTCGTGACGCTTGCGGTCGACGATGTCGATGGGGCCCATGGCCTCGTCGCCGCGAACCTCGATGAGCCGCTGGAACATCACGAGGGTGTCCTTGGGGACCTCGGCAACGCACTCGGCGAGTTCGGTCTTGAGTTCGGCGAGCTGGCCGGCGATCTCGCCGTGGCGGGCGTCTCGCTCCTTGGTGGCGACGCCGCGAACCTGCTCGCGTTCGACCCGCTTGGCCTCGAGGTCGGCCAGTTCGCGGCGGAGGTCGTCGGCCTTGGCCATCTGCTCGAGCGCGGCGGTCTCGGCCCGCTCCTTCTCCGTCTTCATGACGTTGAGCTCGACGAGGAAGGCCTGGTATTCCTTGTTGGTCTGGGCGTTGTCCATCTGCCCGCGAAGCTGCTCCATGCGGGCCTCGATTCGCTTGGCCTCTCCCTCGTGCTCGGCGGCCACGGCGGCCTGCTGCTTGAGTTGGGCCTCGACGGTCTTGCGTCTGGCGTCGAGTTGCTCGATCTCCCGTTGCTTTTCGCCCAAGAAGCCCTCGGCCTTGCGAAGGCTGGACTGAAGGCTGCGAATCTGCTTGTCGACCTGGAACACCCGCAACAGTTGGGCCGTGACGCTCATTCAGGACTCCGGAAGGGCGATGGACGTTCGGATCATAGAACCCCGGAGCGGAGCCGGGCGAGCGATCGAAGAAAGACCCGCGGAGGCGTCTGCGGGCGCGACGCTACCGTGGGGTCATGCGAACGGCCCTGACGCTCCTGACGCTCCTGACGCTTCCCGTCGCCGCCCAACCCGTGAAGCTCCGCGTGGCGACCTTCAACATGGAGGACGTCCGCACGGCCGACCTGCACGATGGCTCGAATACCCGCCTTCGAGACCTCGCCCGGGTGATCGCCGACATTCGTCCCAACATCATCCTGCTCAACGAGATCGCCTACGACATGCCGGGAGGTCCCGACGTGGATGCATCGACGCCACCTGGCTCGAACGCGTCACGGTTCGCCGAGATGCACTTGGCAGGTCTCGAGGGCGTCCCCCGGTACCGAGCATGGATGCCCCCGGTGAACACGGGCGTGCCCACCGGCTTCGATCTGGACAACGACGGTCGGGTGTCGTCCGCCGCGCCCGCGCAGGGCGACCCGACGGCCGCGCGTGCGTACGGCAACGACTGCCACGGCTACGGTACGTTCCCCGGTCAATACGGCATGGCCTTGCTGGTCGACGAGCGGCTCACCATCGACGAGTCGGGCATCCGCACCTTTCAGCGGTTCCCGTGGACCTACATGCAGGGGGCCTTCCTGCCCATGGACCCGAGCGGCAAGCCGTGGTTCACGGGGGACGAACCGACCTATGCCCGCCTGAGTTCCAAGACCTTCGCCTCGGTGCCGGTGAAACTGCCCAATGGAGCCGTGATCCACCTGCTCTGCAGCCACCCGACGCCTCCGGCCTTCGACGGGCCCGAGCAGCGGAACCGAAAGCGCAATCACGACGAGATCCGCCTGATCGGCGAGTTCATCGACGATGCGCCCTTCCTCGTGGACGACGCGGACCGCGTGGGCGGGCTCGGCCGCTTCGACTCCTTCATCGTGCTCGGAGATCTCAACGCCGATCCTCGCAAGGGCGATTCGTTCAAGAACCCCATCGAACGACACCTCAAGGGCAACCGCCGGGTTCGCTTCGATTTCACGCCGGCCTCGAGCGTGGCGATCCCTGGCCTCGACCCCGCCGACACCGCATCGTTCAAGCTTCGCGTCGACTACGTGCTCCCGTCGCGAGACATCGAGATCGTCGGCGGCGAGGTGTGGCGTCACGTCCCCGAGGGGGCCGCGACATTTCCCAGCGACCACTTCCCCGTCTATCTCGACGTGAAGGTGCCCTCGCCGACCCCGCCCGCCCGCTGAATGGCCCCTGATGGAACCGACGGCCCCGAACCCGTCCGCCCGGCCCCGACTCGAGAGTCTCGATGCCCTGCGCGGGCTCACCGTGGCCGTCATGCTGCTGGTGAACAACCCGGGATCGTGGTCGCACGTCCATCCGCCGCTGGCACACGCGCCGTGGGACGGATGCACGCTCGCGGACCTGGTCTTCCCTTTCTTCCTCTTCACCGTCGGGGCGTCGATGGCGCTCTCGTTTCCCCGCGCCATCGAGTCGGGTCGAACGCGGGCATCGGTGCTGGCCCGCGCGGTCCGTCGCGGACTGACGCTCGTGCTGCTGGGGCTGATGCTCAACGCCTCGTCGCCGTTGATCGCGTGGGCCGCGGGCGGCGCGACGCCCGACTGGTCGACGCTGCGACTCCCCGGCGTGCTGCAGCGGATCGGCCTTGTCTTCATCCTCGCCGCTCCGCTCGCGATCTTCGCCTCGACGCGCGTCGTCCTCGCCGCCTGCGTCCTGCTCGTGGTGGGCTACGCGGCGTGGCTCGGAACCGGCTCGATCGATCCGGTCTCGAACCCGACTGCGATGCTCGATCGCGCCGTGCTGACCTCGCGACACCTGTACAAGGGCGGCCCCTTCGACCCCGAGGGGCTGGGGTCCACGCCACCGGCGGTGGCATCGTGCCTGATCGGGCTTCTCGCGGCCCGGCTGCTCCTGCGGCCCTCGGCCTCGCCGCCCCGCACGACCGCGCTGCTGGCGATGTCGGGATTCTGCCTGATCGTGGCGGGCCTGGCCGCGGCTCCCGTCTGGCCGGTCAACAAGCCCATCTGGAGTTCGTCGTACGTCGTCTTCACCGGCGGGGCGGCGATGGCGACATGGGCAGCGCTTCGAGCGATGATGGACTTGCGGGGCTGGAGACGCCCCTTTGGACCGGCGGTCGTCTTCGGCAGCAACGCGATCTTCGCGTTCGTCGCGACGGGACTGGCGGCACGGATCCTCGGCGCTCCGATCGTCGCCACGCCCGCCGGCCGCGTCGGCGTTCACGCGTGGGTGCACGAGCATCTCTTCTCGCCGCTGGCCGCGCCGATGAACGCCTCGCTGCTGCACGCCCTGGCGACGGTGGCGGCATGGTACCTCGTGCACCTGTGGCTCATGCGACGAGGCCTCTTCTTCAAGGTCTAACATCCGCCATGCGGACCAAAGGGCACGAACTTCTGCTGCCTGCGCCGACATGGACGACGTGGACGGGCGGGCGCTGGCGCGTGCCTGCCGGGGCACGCTCGCTTCGGGCGCTGGTCGAGCGGCACGGGGCGGCCACGGTGGCGACGGACGCGGGGCTGCGTCCCGCATGGATCAAGGTCGACACGTCGTCGACGTGGACGACCCGCTCCCCCGAGGGCTATCGCCTCTCGCTCGCCGCCGACGCGACGGCCACGATCGACGCCACCTCCGTTCGCGGCGCGGCGAATGGCCTGCACACCCTCGTCCAGCTGATCGCCTCCGACGACGCCGAATTGCCTTCGCAGGTCATCGAGGATGAGCCTCGCTGGAGCGTGCGAGGCGTGATGCTCGACGTCTCCCGCGACCGCATCCCGACCATGCAGGAGCTCGGATCCATCGTCCGAACGCTCGCGTCGCTCAAGATCAACCACCTGCAGCTCTACACCGAGCACACCTTCGCGTACGCCGGTCACGAGACCGTCTGGCGGGGCTGGTCGCCGCTCACGCCCGACGAGATTCGTCGCCTCGATCGACTCTGCCAGACGCACGGCATCGAGTTGGCGGCGAACCAGAACTGCTTCGGGCACATGGTGCCGTGGCTGCGTCACGAGGCGTACGCGCACCTCGCCGAGACGCACGGCGACTGGATGTTCGACATCTGGCCTCGGTCGGGGCCCTTCTCCCTGTGTCCGACGGATCCGGCGTCGCTGCGGTTCGTCGAGGGGCTTCTGGATCAACTCCTGCCGTGCTTTGCGTCGCCATGGGTCAACATCGGCGCCGACGAGGTGTACGACATCGCCTTCGGACGCTCGAAGGCCGAGGTCGAACGACGAGGACGCGCAACGGTCTACATGGAGTTCGTTCAGGCCGTCGCCGCCGCCGCGAGGGTTCGCGGCAAGCGAGCGCAGTTCTGGGGCGACATCGCCCTCTCGCACCCCGAGTGCCTTTCGATGATCCCGAGCGACGTGCTGCCGCTGGCGTGGGGCTACGAGCCCTCCAGCCCCTTCGACGACTGGGGACGCCGGCTCGGCGGGCGCGAGTACTGGATCTGCCCGGGCACCTCGACGTGGCGGACGATCACGGGCCGCACGAGCGAACGCCAAGGCAACCTGGCCGCCGCGACCAAGGCCGGACTCGACCATGGCGCGACCGGATTCCTGGTCTGCGACTGGGGCGACTCGGGACATCAGCAGCAGTGGCCGGTTTCGCTCCACGCCCTGGGCGAGGCGGCCCACGCGGCATGGAACGGACTGCAGGTCACGGCCTCCCATGTCGCACGGTCGCTTCACCTCTTCGGCGATCGCACCGGCTCGGTGAGCCGCTGGCTCGACGAGTTCGGCGACGCCGACCTGCCGCTGCGAGAAACGTGCGGTGCGCTCTCGCACCCCAGCCGCACACGACTGCTCAACCAGACGGCGATCTTCATCGACCTCTTCAAGCAGCTCGACGAGCAGGTCGACGTGGGGTCGGTCGCCCATTGGCACGAGACGCTCGACCGGCTCGAGCACCTCGCCTCCCGCGTGCCGACGTGCGCCGACCGGCTGGTGCACGACGAGTTGACGCACGCGGCGTCGCACGCCTGCTTCGCCGCGGCGCGAGGGGCCATGCGGCGCGATCGCCCGGACGGGTCGTGGATCGACACGCTTCGCCGGCGGCTGCATGGTCTTCGAGACGATCACGCCCGACTGTGGAGGATCCGCAGCCGCGAGGGCGGACTGGCCGACAGCGAGGGCTACTTCGCGAAGATCGAGGCGACGCTGGCGGCGCCCCGGGGCGATGGGCACGGCACAACGATGTTCGAGTGAACGCCTCGGAGAACGCCATGAGTCACGTTCGCCACATCATCGGCTGCATGACGGGCACGAGCATCGACGGCATCGATGCGGCGGTCGTGCGGATCCGCGGCCGCGGCGTCTCGATGCACGCGACCTTCCTCTGCCTTGCCTCGCTCCCTCTGGGACGATGCGAGGGGCCGCTCCGCCGATTGGCTGCACAGGAGCCGATGACCGCCGGGGAGATCGCCCGACTGATGTCTGACTTCGCGACGCTGCATGCGGACGCCTGCCGCGAGGCGTGGAAGGACGCTCGCGACTCGCACGGCGCGCCGCCCTCGCCCGACCTCGTCGCGGCGCACGGCCAGACCGTCTTCCACCAGCCCCCCCACTCCTGGCAACTCTTCCAGCCCGCGCCTCTCGCGGCGGCCATCGGAGCGCCCGTGGTGTGCGACTTGCGACAGGCCGACCTCGCGGCGGGCGGCCAGGGCGCGCCGCTGACGCCGCTGGCCGATGCCATGCTGTTCGCCCGACCCGGCACGCCGGTGCACGTGGTGAATCTCGGCGGGTTCTGCAACGTCACGATCCTGCCACCCGCAACGGAGGGTGCCGACGAATCGTCGCGGCTGGAGCAACTGAGACGAATCCGGGGACACGACGTGTGCCCGTGCAACCACCTGCTCGACGAGATCGCCAGGCGCGGCATGGGCCGGCCCTACGACAGCGACGGCCGCGAGGCGATGACGGGGCGAGCGGACGGATCGATGCGTCGCGAAGTTCGCGACATGCTCGAGGCGGTGGGACGCGACGGGCGGAGTCTGGGCACGGGCGATGAGTTGGGAACCTTCGCGACCCGCCTGCTTGAGATCGCAAGCCCGGCTGATGCCGCCGCGACGGTCTGCGCGGCGATCGCCGACCTTGCCGCGAGCACGCTGCCCGATCAGGGCCCGGTCTTCTTGCTGGGAGGCGGTGCGAGGAACGAGCGACTCGTGCAGGAGTTCAACCGGGCCGCGGGGCGGGGGCGGGTGGAAGCGGCCCCGATGGCGCCGGAAGCCCGCGAGGCGGCGTGCTGGGCCGTCCTGGGGGCCTTGGCTCAGGACGGAGTGGACGTGTCGCTGGCGGGGGTGACTGGGCGAGGCCCCTGCCGCCCGGCCGGCCTCTGGACGCGTTGACGCCCCGCGCAGGATCTTGGGCGGTTCCTATGCTCCGGTCCCATCCATTCATCGGAGGCCCTCCCGCGTGACCACTCCCACGGCTACCGCCAGCAACACCAGTCCCGGCCGCGGCCTGTTGCGTTCCGTCCTGCTTGCGCAGGAATCGGGATTGGTCATCGTGATCGCGACGCTGATGCTGTGCCTGACGCTGTTCGGCGGGACCAAGCCGCAGGTCGAGCGGATGACGCTTGCATCGGACGCGGCGGTGACGCTGGAGGGGGGAGAGACGGGCACGATTGCGGTGACGGGGGTGTCCGGAACGACGACCTACGCCGCGTCGGACGGATACGAGTATCGAGGATCGGGAACAGGCGGAACCCTGATTCGCCGAAGCGAGGTGAACAAGTTCCTCAACGTCGAGAACCTGGTGCTTCAGCTCGTCTACGCGAGCTTCATCGCGGTGATGGCCGTGGGCATGACCGCCGTGATCGTGATGGGCGGGATCGACCTGTCGGTGGGATCGATCTATGCGGTGGCCGCGCTCTTCGGGGCGATGGCGCTCAACGCATTGCAAGCCGGCGCGCAGGGCGTCGAGCCGGGCGGCGCGGTGACCAGCGTCGGAGGGGCCAGTCTGCTGCCGGCGCTGGCGGTGTGCCTTGCGACCTGCTGCATCACCGGCGCGGCATGCGGCCTGCTGAACGGCGTCATGATCGTGGGGCTTCGGGTGCATCCGTTCATCATCACGCTGGGCACGATGGCGGCGCTGCGAGGCCTGGTGGCGATTCCCACGCAGGCCCAGAGCGTCGGGAGCTTCCCCGAGGCGTTGACCAAGGGCTTCTTCAAGCTCGACGTGGCGGGAACCAATCCGGTGCCCCCGCTCATCATGCTGGCGACGGCGGTCATCGGCGCCCTCGTGATGGCCCGGACGGTGCTGGGTCGACGGGTGTACGCCATCGGCGGCAACGAGGTGGCGGCCGGCTACGCGGGGATTCCGGTGGGCCGCGTGAAGATCGTGGTGTACACCCTGATGGGCGCGTTGGCGGGGTTGTCGGCCGCGATCTATCTGGGGTACCTGGGCGCGGCCGAAACGGCTGCCGGTTCGGGATACGAACTGAAGGTCATCGCGGCGACCGTGATCGGCGGCGCATCGCTCTCGGGCGGGCGTGGAACCGCGGCCGGCGCGGTGCTGGGGGCGATCCTCGTTCAACTCATCGAGAACGGGATCATCATCCTGAACATCAACCAGAACTACAACCAGATCGTCATCGGCGGCGCCATCATCGTGGCGGTGGTGCTCGACCAGCTCAAGGGTCGCCTGCTGCCGCTGAAGGCCTGATCGGGCCGACGGCCCAGATCCGAGCGGCCGCGGCGTTCAGGCATCGGTGGAGGTGCTGCTCGCCCGCACGACCAGTCGCGTCGGCAGCCGCTGGCAGGTGGCGGGAGCGTCCTTGGTCTCGATGCGTCGCACGAGGGCGCGGACCGCGGCGGCGCCGACCTCCTCCATGGGCAGCGCCACGGACGACATGGCGGGCTTCATGAGCGATGCGAGGCGAGTGTCGTCGAAGCCGATGATGCGGACCTGCTCGGGGACGCGGAGTCCCAGCGATTCCACCGCCCTCATGATGCCCAGGGCGATCTCGTCATTGCCCGCGAGCACCGCCGCGCCGTCGAGCGCTCCGGCGCGATGCATGCGGATGGCCCACTCCCTTCCCCAGCCCGTGGAATAGTCGCCGAAGAGGACCTGCTCCCACGAGACCTCTCGCCCGCGAGCGACGAGCGTCGACTGAAAGGCTCGGGCACGCTCGAGCGAATCTCGGTTGGAGGCGGGACCGCCCGCGTAATGACACCGAGACGGATCGACCCACCGGAACATGTGCTCGACCGCCTCGCGCGTGCCACGCTCGTTGTCGAGCACGACGCTGTCGACGCCCTGCGAGGAAAAGTCGGTGTCGATGATCACCGACGGCAGCGGCGAGGCGATGACATCGCGGGCGAGCGGATCGTCCGGATCGTCGATCATGACGATCATGCCGTCGATCAGGCCGGTGCCCAGCACGCGGTTGCGGCGATCATCGCCCCGCTCACGGTTGATCGCCGAGACGAGCAGGTGGTACCCAAGTCGCGTGGCCTCGGCATCGGCGCCATGAAGCATGCGAGTGAAGAACTCGCCATGAAACCACGGAAGGGCGATGCCGATCAGGCGACTCTCGCCGGCCATCAACGCCTGTGCCAGCGGGTTGGGGGCGTACCCCAGCTTCGCGACGGCTTCGCGAACCCGCGTCAAGGTGGGCTGCGAGACCGCCTCGGGGTTGTTGATGGCTCGACTGACGGTCGCGATGGACACGCCCGCCAACGCAGCCACCTGCCGGATGGAGGCCGTCGGCTTGCCGGAATCGCCGCTGCGTTGTCCTGCACGGCCGGTCACGGAGGGAGTCTACGCACTCGGCGGCCACGCACCGCGGCGCTCCCCGCGACCCTCACGCCCCCGCGGCCGCGGTCACGAGCACACACCGCAGCGGCGAGGCGGCCTGACCGACCAAGCGGGCGGACATGGGCACCTGATGGGGCACCAAGAGCGTCGACCCGATCCGCAGCCGCTCGGGCCGGTACCCCTTGAGCCAATCGACGAGCGTTCCTTCCCCTCCGATGATGGCGATCGGGCCCGGGCGGTCGGCCAAGGGAAGACCTTCGGGCCCGACTTCACGGTATTCGAGCGTGAAGTCGGGCGTTGTCAGGAAGGGTCGGCCCGCGGGCGATTGATCCGGCCGAACGGCCTTGACCGGCGGCGCATCGAAATCGATGCACTCCATGGCCTGGTCGACGTGCACCTCGCGACCGCTGCGTCCCCAGTCGTGGACGCGAAAGGTCGTGTCCGAGGCGGTCTGCACCTCCAGACACACCACCCCCGCTCCCAAGGCGTGGCACGTGCCGCTCGGAAGTTCGTAGCACTCCCCCGCGGCCACCGGAATGGCCGTCATGCATTCGGGAGTTCGGCCGGCCTTGACGGCTGCGAGAAAGGACGACGGCGTGGTGCCCGGGACCAGCCCGGCGTAGATCTTCGCACCCGGCTCGGCAGCGAGGATGAGCCAGCACTCCGACTTGATCAACGCACCCGGATGCGCCGCGGCATAGGCCGGACTGGGATGCACCTGGATCGACAGGTGCTCGGCGGCATCGAGGTACTTGACAAGCAGGGGATAGCCGCCGTCGGCGGCCATTCGGACCGGGCCGGTCAGGCCCTTGCCCTGAGAGGCGATGACCTGCCGAAGCGTGCGGCCCGCGAACGGGCCGTTGCGAACGACGGACACCATGGCCATGCCGCCGGCTCCGCCGGCCGACGTGGAGGCCAGGTCGGCGAGTTCCCAGCTTTCGCCCACTCGCGCCCCGCGGGCGACCTGCTTGCCGAAGGAAGCCAGGCGATCGCCACCCCACACCTTGTCGAGCAGCATCGGACGCAGGAGGAGCGGGTACATCGGAGGATGGTGGCGGCGGCGAACGAGGGATGCGGTCAGGGATCGACGGACATGCCGCTGATCTGGGCGTCGAAGGCGATGCGGTCTCCGACGATGCCCTGAACCTCGGAGATGAAGCGACGCTTCTGGCGCTTGACCTCGCGACACAGGATGAAGAAGTCGTCGCCCGGCACCACCGCACTGCGGAACGCGGCCTGCTCGATCCTGAGGAAGACGGCGAGCGTGGGCTCGGTCTTGCGGCGAATGAACAGGTAGCAGGCGAGTTGCGCGGCGGTCTCGATCATGAGCACGCCGGGAAACATGGGCTTTCCGGGAAAGTGGCCGCGAACCCAGAACTCGTCCGACCGGATGTGCTTGACGCCCACGCCGTGCGAGAGATCCTCGCTGTGCCAGACGACGCCGTCGAGCAGGGCCATTTCGTGGCGGTGCGGGTTCCACTTCTCGATCATGGCGCGATCGGCGACCAGCTTGGTGCGGTCGATGGCGCTGATGTCGAAGAGGAGCTTGCCGGCGGCCGCGCCGCCCGCATCGCCGCCCGCCTGGGATGACGCGGCGTCAGTTGGCGGAGCCTGCATCGCGAAGTTCCAGAATCTTCTCGCGGATGGTCTGGGCGGCGGCCTTGATGTCCTGCATGAGGCCGCGGACGCGGGTGCCGGCGGCCTTGTTGCCGCCCTCGGCCTTCTTGAGGTCCTCTTCCGCTTCGGCGACGAGCTTCTTGAGTTGATCGAACGCTTCCATGTGGCTGCTGCTCCGATGGCGACCCGCTGGCGCGAGCCCGCCGGAAGCGTCCGGAGGGAAGGCGGGCGAATCGTCGGATATTAGCGTGCCGGGCCCGCCCCGTCGCGGCCGGGCCCCACTGGAAGGGAGACGGGGCTCCGGCGTATCATCCCGACCCCGGATGGTGGCCGTAGCTCAGCTGGTAGAGCACGAGGTTGTGATCCTTGGGGTCGCGGGTTCAAATCCCGTCGGTCACCCTTACGAACGCGGCCGGGCCCCTTCGGGCCCGGCCGCTTGTCATTCAGCATGCCCGCGACCGGGCGGCGCTTGGGCTCAGCCGCGTGAGCCGAAGGCGGCGGACGCTTGGCGAGCCAACTCCTTGACGATCTGCATCTGGGCCGACCGCGGCTGGTCGGCGGCGACGGCTTCCACCAGCGAGGCCGCCAGACGCCCGATGTGCGAATATCCCAAGGGGGCTGCGGCGCCCACCAGCATGTAGCACACCGAGATGGCGGCCTTGATGTCATTCTCGCGAGCGGCGCGGGTGAGCAGTTCGCACTGCTCTCGCATGTTGTGGGTCATGTCCGAGCTGAACAGCATGGAGCCGCCCGTTCCCGGCCCGTCCGACCCGATGCGATACTTGCTCTTCATCACTCGCTCCGCCACTGCCCGCAGCACCTGCTCCTGCGAGAGGGGCTTGGCCAGGAGCGCGACGTTGGGAAGGTCCGCCAGTCCGTCCTTCATCGCGTTGGCGGGATCGGCGGTGATGAAGATCGCCGGCGACTGGATGCCGTTTTCCCGCATCGCCGCGAGCATCTTGACGCCGCTCATGTCCGGCAACGACCAGTCGGACAAAATGATGTCGTACCCGTCGGCCACCGCGGCGATGCCCTCGGCCGCCGACGTGACGGCGTGGATCGCCAGCTTGGTCTCTCGGAGGTAGTGGCGGACGATCTTCGTGTTGAGCGGGCAGTCCTCGACCAGCAGCATCCGGCCGCTGACGGTCTCGGGACGCACGAACTCGAGCAGATGGAAGTTGGCCGACCTGTTCATGTCGATGAACAGGCTCATGTTGATCATCTTGGCGAACTTCACGCCCAGTTCGTGAAGCGTGCCCTTGCGATGGATGCACCGAGTGACCTCGCCCTTGACGTCCGCCGCCGTGCCCACCAGGCGCGGCAGGAAGACGGTGCAGGGCGTCCCCGGGTAGACGTAGCCGCTGTGAAGCAGGGCGATGCCGCCTTGCGACAGGTTGCGGCAGGCCAACCGAAGATCGACCTCACTGCCGCCCGGGTGCGACAGGCGAACCATGACGCTCGAATGACGGAAGGGCCAACGCGCGAAGGTGCGGCGGAGGTTGCCGTCCATCAGCGTGTCGCGGGCATCCATGCGTTCGAGCATGTCGACCAGGTCGCGGTCGGACACGCCAATGGTGTTGACGCGGCCGGCAGCCCTGATCTTGAGGCCTCTGCTCTTGCCGTCCAGCGGAGACTGGTCCATGCATCGGAGATCGACCCGACACCCCCACCGCCCGCATGAGCGATCGTCGCCGGGCGTCACATGACTCGACCACGCGCGTCGCATCCTTCCCAGGACGCAGGAAGCGAAGTCCGGTAAGCGATGTCGCGTGGGAGTCGATCAGGCCGCGGCCGCCCGCTCGACGACATCCTGCTCGAGGGGTCGGGCGAACTTCACGCCGATCTCGTGCAGTTGCCCGCCGCGGTGCGAGCAGCGGACGACTTCTCCGTGAAAGGCGGCGACGTGATCGGCGGCCAGGGGCAGCCGCACGACGCATCGGGTGCCGGCGTGAACGAAGCCGCTGTGGAGCAACGAGATGCCGCCGCGGGAAAGGTTGCGACCGGCCATCTGGAGTTCGGCGGTCGTGCCCCCGGGGTGGACGAGGCAGACGCCGATGGGGCCGCCGCGAACCGGGACTCTCGCGTAGGCGCGGGCGTCATCGCGTTCGACCCTTGCGTCAGCCGCGTCGAGCGAGGCGTGGACCTCCTCGAGCGCGAGTCGAGACAGGCCGAGCGTGTTGGAACGCCCCGCGGCCGCAAGCCGCAGTGCCGGCTGGGAGTTCGATCGAGTGGCGGACATGCCCGGACATCATCGGACGATCCTGTCCCCGACTGAGGGCACGCCGCCGATCAACGCACGCACGCACGCCTCACAGCCGTCATGCGCGGCATGACTCACACATCGAGGTTTCGGACCTCGAGGGCGTGCTGCTCGATGTACTGGCGACGCGGCTCGACCTCCTCGCCCATCAGCCGGGAGAAGAGGCGGTCGGCGTCGGCGGCGGAATCGAGCGTCACCTTGAGCAGGGTGCGACGGGACGGATCCATCGTCGTTTCCCACAGTTGGTCGGCGTTCATCTCGCCCAGGCCCTTGAACCGCTTGACCTCCAGGCCCCGCGACCCGATGTCGCGGAGCGACTCGAGGATCGAGAGCAGGTTGGGGGACTCGACCACCGCGGACTTCGCCGGCGCCCTGCGAGGGGCGGTCGCGTCGTCGGCGACATCGACCTCGCCTTCGGTCTCGGCCTGCGCGGGCTCGACCTGCGCCGCGTTGTTGAGCTTCCACGCGAACATCGCGGGAAGCATCTCGCCGGTGACGGACTCCTTCCTGGTCCCGGCGAAGGACGCAACGCCGACAGGGAGTCCGAGCGACTCGAGCTCGGCGAAGATGCGATCGAGTTCGCGGTTCTCGTGCAGCTCGCGAACGACGGCCTGGCGCTCGGGATCCACCGCCTGGACGCCCGCCTCGGCCGTCGCCGTCGCGGCAGCGGGACGATGATCGGCCAGTTGGAGCCCCTTGTCGGCCACCTCGGTGAGCGCCTGGGCCTCGGACCAGGCCTCGATCGATCCGTGACGCCACGACACGCGATGGGTGGGCAGGCGGCGGCCGGCGGCGGGGTCGCGGTCTCGCGACGCCAGCACGTCGACGAAGGGAACGCCTCGGCGCTGTGACACCTCGACGAGTTCGGCCATGCGCCGAAGGAGGTGCACGACGCGACGCAAGGGCTTGCCCTCGACGCGGGCGATCTCCTTGGCCTGCCCAGCGCGAGGATCGTCGGGATCGAGCGAGGAGATGTCGCGGACGACGAGGCATGCGGAATCCATGCCGATGTCCATCAAGGCGTCGTCGAGGGCCTCGGCGTCGAGCACGTAACGGCCCTTCTTGGAGCCGGGCTTGGCGAGCTGGAAGAGCGGCGGCTGCGCGATGTAGATATGCCCGCGATCGAGCAACTCCCGCATCTGCCGGAAGAAGAACGTGAGCAGCAGCGAACGAATGTGGCTGCCGTCCACGTCGGCGTCGGTCATGATGATGATCTTGCCGTAGCGAAGACGCGCGAGATCGACCTCGGCGCCGATGCCCACCTTGAGGGCGGCGATGAGGGTGCGGATCTCCTCGAAGGCGAGCATCTTGTCGACGCGGGCCTTCTCGACGTTGAGGATCTTGCCCTTGAGGGGCAGGATGGCCTGCGTCTCGACGTTGCGACCCTGCTGGGCCGAACCGCCTGCCGAATCGCCCTCGACCAGGAAGAGCTCGCTCTCCTCGACGTTGCGGGTGCGGCAGTCACGGAGCTTGGCGGGCATGCCGCCGCCGTCGAGCCCGCTCTTGCGTCGGGTGAGCTCGCGAGCCTTGCGGGCGGCCTCGCGGGCCTGCGCCGCGACGATGCCTTTCATGCACAGCCGCTTGGCCTCGGCGGGGTGCTCCTCGAGCCAAGTGTCGAGCCCCTGATTGACGGTCGTGGCGACGAAGCTCTCGATCTCGGGGTTGAGCAGCCGCTCCTTGGGCTGGTTGTTGAAGGTCGGGTTGGGCAGCTTGACCGAGACGATGGCGACGAGGCCTTCGCGGAGGTCCTCGCCGGTGGGGACTGGATCCTTCTCCTTGATGATGCCGGCCTTGCGGGCGTACGTGTTGAGGGCGCGAGTGAGCGCCACCTTGAAGCCCGCGACGTGCGTGCCGCCGTCCTTGTTGAAGATGTTGTTCGCGAAGCCGAGCACCGACTCGTTGTACCCGTCGTGATACTGCATCGCGACCTCGGCGACGAGGCTGGCCTCGGCATCCTCGCGACGGAAGTAGACGGGAGCGGACACCTCGGTCTTGCCCGACATCAGGTACTGGACGTATTCGGGAAGTCCGTTTTCAGCGCGGAAGTCCTCGCTGCGGATCGTCCCGTCGGCCGAGACACGCTCGTCGGTGAAGCGAATGCGAACGCCGGGGTTGAGGTAGGCCAACTCCCGCAGGCGATTGCACAGCGTGGTGGCGTCGAAGGTCGTCTCGGGGAAGATCTCCGGATCGGGGCGGAAGGTGACGGAGGTGCCCCGCTTGCGAACGGCCATGTCGGGGATGAGGCCGACATAGGCGAGCGGCGACGAGACGCGGCCTCGCTCGAAACCGATCGTGTGCACCTTGCCGTCGCGATAGACCTCGCAGGTGAGGTAGTCGGAGAGGGCGTTGACGCACGAGACACCCACGCCGTGGAGGCCGCCCGACACCTTGTACGCGCTGCCCTCTTGCTGGAACTTGCCGCCGGCGTGCAGCTTGGTGAGCACGATCTCGACGGCCGGTCGGCCGTTGAGGTTGGGGTCCTCGTGCTTCATGGGCTCGACCGGGATGCCGCGGCCGTCATCGACGACGGTGCAGGAGCCGTCGGGCTGGATCGTGACGTCGACGAAGCTGGCGTGACCGGCCATGGCCTCGTCGATCGAGTTGTCGACGACCTCGTAGACGAGGTGATGGAGGGCGTTGAGCCCGGTGCCGCCGATGTACATGCCCGGCCGCTTGCGAACGGCATCGAGGCCCTCGAGGACCTGAATCTGATCGGCGCCGTAGTTGCCGTCGACGGTGCCGATCGCGGGCACGGCGACCGGTGGCTGGCCTTCGAGGCCCGGAGTGTTCGCGTTGGTTCCGTCCGTGGTGGGAGAGGGTGTGGACATGGGAAGTCGAGTGTGATTCCTTCGCCAACTCGGTCAGGGCCGCGCCCGGCGACCAGCCGCCTCCGACGACCCTTCCCCAGGGTCGTTCCCGGCTCAAGGAGCAGGGACCGGAAGCATAGGTTGCCATGCGTCCGCCGGACGGCCTTTCGCACTCGATTCGTTCGGGAAATCCCGATGCGGCCGAGGTTCGACGGAGCCGAGGCGGGCCCCGAAAATCCTGTCGCCTTCGGCCCATCGCGACCGGCTCCAACTCGCTCGTCCATCGTGCCCGCAGGGTTCGACTCCAAACGCCTCACGCCTCGGCGGTCCGCCCATGGCGGCACGACAAAGGGCCGGTCACCGACGGCGACCGGCCCTGGTCAGACAGGAACATCCAGATGGGCAGGACGATGACCGACCAGTCGTTCTTGCCTGCGACGATCGCCGGCGACGCCGATCAGGGCACCACGCGAACGACGCTGATCTTGGTCGCGAGCAGTTCGTAGACGAGTTTCACGTCGTCGTCGAGCAGCCGCACGCACCCCATCGACTTGGACTGACCGATGCTGTCGGGCTCCACCGTGCCGTGGATGCCGTAGCCGGTGATCGGCGACGAATCGCCCAGGCCCTGCCAGCCCAGCCAGTACTCGCCGATGGGATTCTTCGGATCGTCCTTGCCGAACTTCTCGCCCGTGCGAGGGTTCCGCCAGTCGGGGTTCTGCATCTTGTTTCGGATCTGGAACGTGCCCAAGGGCGTCCCGTTGTTGTCGCCAAGCCCCACCTTGAACGATCGGATGTAGAGCCAGTTGTCCGGCTCCTCCGGCGACCCCGCGAAGATGTCCATGCGGTACTCGCCCTTGCGCACCACGGCGTGGAACGGGCCGCGGACGAGCTTGAGCTTCTGCCCGACCTTGAGCGCATTGGCGTTGGGCATCCGGTTCACCCGCTGGATCATCATCCACTCGGTGGTCAGGTCCCGCTTCTTGCGGATCTTCTCGAGCGCGTCGCCCGCCACCACCGTGTAGGTCTCCACGAGCGGATCGCCCGGCGTCACCTTCGCCGAAAAGACCAGATCCTCGTTGATGGTCGTCAGCTTCTGGCGAAGCACCTCGAGGTCCGACCTCGACGCCTCCGAGTGCATGAATGCACGTGCATACGACGTACGAGCCTCGACGAGTCGCCCTGCCGCCATCGCACGATCGCCGGATTCGATCATCGCGCGAACGACCTGCGTGCTCCCCGTCGCCAGCACGTCGCCCGCGGCGGGAACGCCCGGTCCGCCCGCGACCGGCGCTGCTCCCGCGGCGGCAGGATCGACCGGGCGCAGCCCGGGCTGGCTGACATCCACCGGCAGCGGCTTGGTGGGGTCGACGCCGGCCACCGGCGCGGGCGCCGCCAAGACGCCCACCGGAGCCGTGTTCGTTCCCGAAGGCGTCGTCGTTCCCGTCACGCCGGGCGTGCCTTGGCGAACCTCGACCGGCGCGGGCGTCGCGGAGGCGGGCGGCGCCGTGGCCACCTCGGTAGTCGTCGACGGTTCCGCCACCGCTGGCTCTTCCGCGGCCACCGGCGCGGGCGTCACGCCACCCGACCCCTGTCCGGCGTACTTCCAGAGTCCGAAGCCCGCGGCGGCAACGAGCACCACCGCGCCGCCGATCAAGTAACCGCTCGAGCCGCCCTTGCCGCCTCGCTTGTCGCCACGTGACATGACGGGACGAGTGCCGGTGGTCGTGCGTTCAGTCTGGGAGGGGAGTGCCATGGTGTTCCATCCTTGTCCGGCGGTCGATCGACACGCGTCTTGCGACAGGGGCCGCGACCCTTCGCACGCGGTGAAAGCTCCTGACGCGACGCATCCGCATGACGCGTCACGCAACGTCCGGCCTTCCATGCCGGACGCCGCGACACGCAGCGAAACGACTCGATCAGCACGACGCCGATGGAATGCACCGCTCGTTCGTGATCACCATGTGCAGCGCGACATCGCCGGCTTCGCACGGGACACGCTCGACCATCTGCTCCTCGAACGCCACGCCGATCGACACCGCCTCGAGCCCGGTGTCGCGGAGAAACCGATCATAGAACCCCATGCCGCGGCCGAGGCGATTTCTCGCGGCATCAAACGCGACGCCGGGCACGATCACCGCGTCGATGCTCGCCGGTTCGACTCGCTCGGCGCCGGGCGACGTCGGCACCCCGAACCTCCCCCGCGGCCACTGCTCGGGCGTCCAGTCCCCCTCCAGTCGGACGGCCCACATCCGACCAGTGGGCACGTCGAACGCGGGCAGGCAGACCCGCCCGCCCGCGCCGAGCACCCCGACCGCCAGGGGCCCGACATCCACCTCGACCCCGAATGGCGTGTAGAGCATGACCGTGCGGGCATGCCGAAATGGGTCGAGTTTCCGGACCTTGCCGGCGATGGCGACCGAGCCGGTCGATCGAGCGGCCGGGCTCATGGCCCGGAGGCGGGCGTCCACGGCCCGCCGCATCGACGCCTTTGCCTCCTTGGCGGACGGGTCGGGGCCGGGGGTCATGGGCCGGGTTCCTTGGCGGCGGCACGGGCGGCCCGGGCCCGCTCGAGGTGCTCGGCCAACTGCCGTTCGGCCCCTCGCATGGTGGGTTCGTAGTAGCGTCGGTCGACCCCGAGGTAGTCCTGCAGCCCCAACGCATCGGGGTGGTCGTGCGCGTAGTCGTACGCGTCGCCCGCGTTGGTTCCCGCGCTGCGGGCGGCGGCCTTGCGAACATTCGAGTCCTTGATGTGCATCGGGACCGGGACCGTGCGTCCTTCACGCACATCGGCCAAGGCCGCGTCGATGGCGACATAGCTGGCGTTGCTCTTGGGCACGCACGCGAGGTAGGTCACGGCCTGCGCCAGCGTGATCCTCGCCTCGGGCATGCCGATGCGCTCGACAAGCTCCCACGCGGCGGCGGCCACCATGATGCCCCGGGGATCGGCGTTGCCGACGTCCTCGCTGGCGAGAATGGCCAGTCGCCTCGCGATGAATCGCACGTCCTCGCCCGCCTCGAGCATGACGGCCAGCCAGTAGAGGGCGGCGTCGGGATCGCTGCCCCGAACGGACTTGATGAGCGCCGACGCCGCGTCGTAGTGGGCATCCCCCCCCGCGTCATACACGATGGCCTTGGCCTGGATGGAATCCTCGGCGACGGCCAGATCGATGACGGCCGGGGCGGCGTCGGGATCGGTCGCGGGCGGCGCCTTGCTCGACAATGCGGCGACCTCGAGCGCGGTGAGGGCCTTGCGCACATCGCCGTCGCACCGCGCGGCCCAGAGTGCGAAGGCCTCGTCGCGGACGTCAAGCTTGAGGCCTCCAAGACCACGCGCCGCATCGGCCACCGCGCGGCGAAGGGCCACGACGATGTCCGCCTCGGGCACGGGCTCGAGGCGGAAGAGCGTGCTGCGACTCACGAGCGCGGAGTTGACGGCAAAGAGCGGATTCTCGGTGGTGGCGCCCACCAGCGTGATGATGCCCCGCTCCACGTCGCTCAGCAGCACGTCCTGCTGCGACTTGGTGAATCGGTGGATCTCGTCAAGGAAGAGGATCGTCCGCTTGCGCTCGAGTTCCAGACGCCGAGCGGACTCGTCCACGATCTCGCGGATGCGCTTGACGCCCACGGAGGCGGCGTTCTCGCGAACCAGGAACCGCTTGCCCGCCTTGGCGATGAGTTCGGCCAGCGTGGTCTTGCCCGTGCCGGGCGGCCCGTGGAGGATGATGCTCACGACGGCGTCGGCGTCGAGCATGCGCCGCAGAAGGCGACCCGGGCCCAGAATGTGCGACTGGCCCACGAACTCGTCGAGCGAGGCGGGCCGCATGCGCACGGCCAGTGGCGCGGCGGTCCGCCTCGCCTCCTCGCGTCTGGCCTGCCACAGGTCTGCCATGCACGCAGGGTACGACGCTCCCGCCCGCCGTGGATCGTCAGTTTAGTGAGTGCTAACCTTGGACCGCGTGCCGACGTGGTCGATCATCCTGCTCGCCGCCGCGTGGCTCGCCCTGGCGGCCCTGACTCGCTGGCTCACCACCGGAACGCCCCGCGACGGCGACCTCTTCACCGGCGTCGTCTACCGCTTCGTGCAGGTCTACGCCCGCGTGATGCACGGCATCAGTCGCGGGCGGGTCGATCGCGCCCACGTGCCGAGCGCCGGACCGCTGATCGTGGTCTGCAACCACACGGCCGGCGTGGATCCACTGCTGGCGCAGGCGGTGGTGACTCCCGAGATTCGCTGGATGATGGCCCGTGACATGATGCTCCCCGCCTGCGAACGGGTGTGGGCATGGCTGGCGATCATCGGCGTCGACGCCAAGGCCCGCGCCGACACGAGGAGCCTTCGGGAGGCGATCCGTCACGTCGAGACCGGCGGCGTGCTTGGCATCTTTCCCGAAGGAGGCATCGAGCGACCGCCCGGCCGTCTTCGCGCCTTCATGCCGGGGGCGGGCCTGGTCATCGCCAAGACGGGGGCACCGGTGCTTCCCGTCTTCATCACCGGGACGCCGCAGGCGCCTGAGGCGTGGCAGAGCCTGTGGCGTTCGAGCCGCGCGTCGATCACCCTCGGTCCGATCATGCGCTTCGACCGCCGGGCGAAGCCCGAGGCCATCGTGGGCGAGTTGCGGGCGTGGTTCCTCGCCACGAGCGGCTGGCCCGATGAGCCGCCGCCGGCCTGAACCTGCATCCCGAGCGGCGTCCGCGTCACTGGGGCGGGAGTTTGGCCAGCGCGTCGAGCCGACGCTTGTGGATCTCGCGATCGGGTTCGAGCACGGTCAACGCGCGGATGTGTCGCTCGGCCATGGCACGGTCCCCGGCGCGAAGGCCGATGGTCGCGGCCAACTCGCGGTAGGACGCGTCGTAGGGCGCGATCTGCGTGGCCCGCGTGGCCTTGTCGATCGCCCGCGTCATGTCGCCCGCGGCGGCATGGCGTCTGGCGAGTTCGGCCGCGAAGCCGGGGGAGTGCTGCTCTCGAGCGTCGAGGTACTCGAGGTGAGGCACCGCCCGCTCGGGCGAGGCGGAGCCGAGATGATGCGACGCCAGCAGCTTGTGAGGCATCGGGTCGACCGGACGAGCGGAGGCATATCGCTCGAGGAGAGGCAGCAGTTCGGGCACGGGCTTGCCGCCGGAGGCCTTGAGCCCTTGCGTGACGGCCTCCTCGAGCACGAACGGATTGGCCGGAAACTCGCGGAGCCAGGCCTCGATCTGGGCGGCCGTCGCGCCCGCCTCGTCGACCTCGACTCCCGCGGCCTTGGCATCGCGCTCCAACAGCGTCTTGAGGCCGGGGGCTGCCTCGGTGGGGATCATGCCCCACTGCTCGAGGCGGCCCTGCAACCACTGCCTGAAGCTCGCGAGGAACTCCGGCCGATCGACGCCGAGCACCTCCTTGAACGCCGCCGATTCGCGAACGCCCTTGGCGTAGAGATCCATGAGCCGCAGCGGACTCGTCGCGCCGAACCGCTCGATGATGTACTCGTACATCAGGTGGCCCTGCGCATAGGCCTGAGATCGATCGGTCGGCCGCTTGGGACGAACGAACATGATGTTGATGGTGTCGAGGTCGAAGAGGCGGTCGGTCTCGAACGCCATCGTCATGAGCCGCACGGTCGAATAGTCGCGAGGCGCGTCCTCAAGATACACCGCGCCCGCCTCCGTGAACCAATGAGGCAGGCGATTGCTGGTGCGAGAGAGGGTGACGGTGTGGGTGTATTCATGCTGCACCACGCGTCGCCAGTCGAAGGCGCCCATGTGCCCGGGCCCCTCGCGGGGGGCCTCCATGGCGATGACGGGCCCGGTCGCGGCGGCGATGGTGTGCAACGCCGGCATGCCGGTGATCCGAACCCCGAACCAGCGATGGTTCGGGTAGAGTTCCACGACGGTGCGGCCCGCGGGCACGTGATCGATCCCGCCGGGACCGTTGCCGGTCACTCGGCGGAAGATGTCCTCCAGCGGTCCGAGCATCTCGCGGGCGACGAGTTCGTCGATGCCCGGCTTGCATCGCACCACGAAGTGGTCGCTCGCGACCGAGACGAAGCCCGCGAGTTCGCGGAGCAGGGTGAGACTGTTGGCGGCCCGCTTGTGCAGCGGGTCGAGTTTCACGGCCCGCTCGAGCGCGACCGTCGCGGCCTGGTCGCGACCCGCCTGCATTTCGCACAGCCCCAGTTCCACGGTCGGCTCGGCCCACGACGGGGCCATCTCGGCCGCCTTCGCCAGGTACGACGCCGCTTGGGCGTACTGCCTCGATCCCGACATGGCCCGACCAACCAGGAAGTGCGCCAGGGGCGATCCCGACGCCTCGGCGACGTACGAGTCGAGCAGCCGATCGACCTGCTCGAAGTCGAACTGAGTGGCCACGCTCGCGGCGCGGTGTCCCAGCAACAGCCGCGAGCTCGGATAGGCTGCCAGGGCGGCCTCGAGTTGCGACAACGCCGCGTCGCCCTCGTTCTGTCGCTGGCGAACGTATGAACGGATGCACGCGGCGTGCATGGAGGGCGAGGGCGCACTCAACGCATCGAGTTTGGCCGCGATCCGCTCGGCCCTGGGAAAATCGAAGGTGTCGACGCACATCTGCCCATAGAGCCAGTAGGCATCGGCGCAGGAAGGGTTGAGCGTCAGGACGGTCTCGACCGCCTTCGAGACCTCCTCGAACCAGTCCTTCTCGTACAGCAGCATCGCCTCGACGAGGTTGGCACGCCACGACACGCGATCCAGTTCATCGCGGGCCTTGCCGAGCAACTCGAGCATCCGCTGGTGCGACGGGGCCGATTCGGGCTTCCATCGCGACAGCAGCAAGGCGCAGCGAACGCCCTCGGCCAGTTCGTCGCCGTCGCGCGGGGGTTCCGCGCCGGTGACGAGGTTGACCGCCTGCTCCAACGCCGCGACGGCGTCGGGAATGCGGCCCCCGTCGAGCATCGCCTCGGCGCGAACCCGCGAGGCCCGAAGGCTCGCGACTCCGGCCAGCGTCTCGATGGCCTCGGTCATGCGACCGACGCGGACCATCGCCTCGGCGCGGTCGATCGGGTCGGCCGCGGCGTCGACGAGCGCGGGGTCGAGCCAATCGCCCCGGATCACGGCGGTGCGGGCCCTCAGGGCCGGTTGGGCGAGGTCGGCCTCCGTCCAAAGGCCGTGACGAACGCGAGCGGCCGCCCGCTCGGCGTCGGAGAGATACGGCGCGTCGATCAGGGCCTTGACGGCCGCCGAGAGTTCGGGCGCCGGAAAGGTCTTCACCTCGTCGCCGCTCTCGATCGCCGCCGGAGGCGACGGATCGGAGGGTTGCGGGGCGGCCGGCATGGCCGGACGAGCGAAAGCCGCCACCAACGCGGCGAGCAGGACGGACGGGAAGAGGGGCGGCATGGGCTCGCTCCGAGGGCGGGTGGTGAACGGTCTCTGGTGTATCGGTCCGACGGGAGCGGTGCCGCCCGAGACTCATCCCCGATTCGAGCGGCGAGCCATCAAGGTTCGCGCCGCACCGACCATGACGTTGGATCCCGTGACCACGACGACATCACGCGGGCCGGCGGATCGCACCGCCGCATCGAAGCACTCCTCGAAATCGGGGACGCTCTGCGCCATGCCGCCGCCGACGCTTTCGTAGCGGCGGAGCATGTCGTCGGGATCCGCCCCACGCCGATGGCCCGGGCCCCGGGTGAAGAAGACCTTGTCCGCGCCGCCCGCGACGGCCCGGAGGATCCCGTCGATGTCCTTGTCGGCGGCAAGCCCGACGATGCACACGAGCGACTCGTGCGTCGAGACCACTGCGAGCGTCCGCATCAACGCCGCCATCGAGTCGGGCGTGTGGGCCACGTCAAGGGCGACCTTTCTCGCCGCCGCCGCATCGCCGACCTGCGCCCACTCGAGTCGGCCCCGCAAGGGGGTGGCGGCAATCCCCTTGGCGACCGCGTCCAACTCCACCTTCAGCCCTCGGGCGCGGAGCAGCCCGATGGCGGCCAGCGCAAGCCCGCAGTTCCACGCCTGATGCTCGCCGGCCAATGGCACCTCGACGTGGAGCCACTGGAGACCGTCGGCCTTGAGCGTGACTCGCATGGTCCTCGACGGTCCGCCGTCGGGCAGACCGAACCTGTGCGAATACTCGACGGTCGGCCCCCCCACCACGCGGAGCGGCGCATTGACCGAGGCGGCGCTGGAGGCGATGACCTCGGCGACGGCCGGATCCTGCGGCAGCGTCACCACCGGCACGCCCTTCTTGATGATTCCCGCCTTCACGGCGGCAATGGCGGCGAGCGTGTCGCCCAGCAGTTGCGTGTGCTCGAGCTGAATCGCGCCGAGCACGCAGATCGCTGGCTGGACGACGTTGGTGGCGTCGTCGCGGCCGCCGAGCCCCACCTCGATCACCGCCACCTCGACGCGCTCGGCCGCGAAGTGTGCAAAGGCCACGGCGGTCAGCAACTCGAAGTACGTGCACGGGTCGTCGGGCCGCTCGATCTTCGACGCGTGCGTGACGACGTCGCGGACGAGCTCGGTGAAGCGGACCGGCTCGATCTCGACGCCGCCGACGCGGATCCGCTCGTTGATCCGCTGAAGGTGAGGCGAGGTGTAGAGCCCCGTGCGAACCCCCGCCCCGATCAGGCCCGAAGCGATCATCTCGCAGACGCTCCCCTTGCCCTTGCTGCCCGCCACGTGCACCACCGGATACGACAGGTGCGGCCGGCCCATCGCCTCGAGCAGCGATCGCATGCGGTCGAGCGTGAAGACCCTCGTCCGGTCGATCGACGACGGCGAACTGGTCTCGACGTTCAATCGCGAGGCGAGGAAGCGGAGGGCGCCCTCCTGATCGACGATGATGTCCTTGCTCAACGATTCGGCCATGCACTTCCTCGGACGTCAGCGATGCGAACGATCGACGGTCGCCTGTCTCACGCAGGCCCTCCCGAACGCTCGGATTCGTCTCCGTCGGCCCGGCGACGGGCATGCGATGCGACGAGTCCGGCCAGGATGGTCCGCTTCATCTCGCGAACGGCCTCGCCCATGCCGCAATGCATCGCGCGGGCCACGATCGCGTGGCCGATGTGAAGTTCGCCGAGTCCGGGGAGCGAAGCGATCCATTCGACGTTGGCGTAGTTGAGGGCATGACCGGCGTTGAATCGCATGCCCCGATGCAGGATGCGTTCGCCCGCGGCTTGGACGAGTTGTCGCCGGGAGGCCAGCAGCGGATCGCGATCGTCGCCCCCGCACGCAAGGAAGGCCTCGGCGTACGGGCCCGTGTGAACCTCGCAGACGTCGAACCCCACATCCGCGGCGGCATCGATCTGCAGCGGGTCGGCGTTGATGAAGGCCGAGACGACGCACCCCGCCCGCTTGAGCGAGCCGACGACCGCTGCGAGACGGGCCCGCTGGCCGGCGACGTCGAGCCCCCCCTCGGTGGTCACCTCGTTGCGTCCCTCGGGAACCAGCATCGCCGAATGGGGGCGAACACGCGCAGCGATGGACACCATTTCGTCGGTCGCGGCCATCTCGAGGTTGAACTTGACGCGGACCAGGCCGCGAAGCACGTCGACGTCGCGATCGGTGATGTGGCGACGATCCTCGCGGAGATGGACGGTGATGCCGTCGGCGCCGGCGATTTCGACATCGGAGACGATTCTCGCCACGTCCGGCTCGCCGTAGTGGCCGGTCTGGCGATACCTCGCCTGCCGCACCGTCGCGACGTGATCGATGTTGACCGAGAGCAACGCCATGGGAGTGGAGAATAGTCCCGCACGTCGGCGAACGTCCCGTCCGCAGGGCTCAGCGACCGGCCGTGCCCGCGGGCCCGTCGCGCCCTTCCGGCAACACGATCTCCTCGATCACGGTGCGCCGAAGCACGATCTTTCCGGCAGGCGTGTCGCGCAGTTCCTCCTCGACGCGCTCGCGAGCGACACGGGTGGACCGTGCGACCGGCGCGGCGGGGTCGGTTCGGACGCCCTTGAGCACGTGGCCGCAGAACTCCCCGAGCGATCGCATGATGGACTTGTCTGCCCGTCCGGACATCGTGGGACAATGATAGAAGCCCCGATCAGGCGACCCAAAGGCCCCGCACCGCATCCCCGGTGTCGCCGCGGACGGATGAACCCGACCGGCAGCCTCGTCCGTACCATTGGCGGCAGGAGGTGGCCCCCGCCTTGGACCGATAGGGTTTCGGCAGGTGAGCCCACGTCGCCCACCGTCGCGGAGTGAAACGCCATGGACGAGATCAGGCAGGTGCTTGGACAGGCCTCGCGTCGACTTTGGCTGGCGGACACGCTCCGCACGCTGACGCTGGTCGCGTGCGCCGTGCTCACGCTGCTGCTGGCGGCCCTGATCGCCGATCGACTCTTCGCGTGGTCGCTGCCGTGGCGGACCATCGCGTGGGCTTCGGCGGGGGCGTGGCTGGCCGCGGGGCTGGTCTGGAGCATCGCGTCCAGACGCGGCTCGCTGTCCGTGGCGAGGGTGGTTGACGAGCGTGCGGGGTTGAAGGAATCGCTCAGCACGGCGGTGTGCCTGGGTGCGAGCGATGATCCATGGTCAAAGGCCGTCGTCGAGGACGCGGCGACGGTCGCGAAAACCGTTCGCGTGGGCGATGCCCTGCCGATCGCCGCGCCCCGACTCTGGCCAGTGCCGCTTGCGCTGGGCATGGTGCTTGCGCTCGTCGCCGCGTTCATGACGCCGATGGACCTGCTGGGCACGCGGGCCGAACAAGTGGCCCAGGACCAGAAACTCCAAGCGGTGGCCGAGGTGAAGGCCGACCTCGAACGCAAGGAACAGGAGATCAAGGCCGCCCTGGCCAAAGCGAACATCCAACTGCCCGAGAAGCCCGCCGAAGGCGACAAGGCCGCTCCGGACATGGCGACACCCAAGGACCAGGATCCAGACTCCCTCCGCCGCGAGGCCATCCGCAACCTCACCGACCTGACCGACAAGCTGCAGGCCGAGAAGGAGGGCGAGAAGGCGGCACAAGCCGCGGCGCAGAAGGAGGCGATGCGTCAACTCAAGCAGCCCGGTGACGGCCCGCTCAACGAGTTCTCGCGAGCCCTGTCGCGAGGCGACTTCAACAAGGCGCAGGAGGAGCTCAAGCAACTGGCGACGAAGATGGCCGACGGCTCGATGTCCGAGGCGGACAAGAACAAGGCCAAGGCCCAGATGCAGCAACTCGCCAAGCAGCTCAAGGACCTGTCGGAGAACCACGAGCAGGTGGCCAAGGCCCTGCAGAAGGCAGGGCTCGACAAGAAAACCGCCGAGGAACTCGCGCGGCAGGCGATGAAGGACCCCGAAGCGCTCAAGAAGGCGCTCGAGCAGACGCCGATGTCGGAGGAGCAGAAGCAGCAGATGCTCGAGATGGCCAAGTCCGCGTCCAAGGCGTGCGACAAGGCTGGCAAGATGGGCGAAGGCATGTCCAAGATGGCCCAGGGAATGACGCAGGACGGCCTGCAGCAGGAAGGCCAGGATGGCATGGAGTCGCTCGAGAAGGAGCTGTCGGAATCGGAGATGCTCTCCGAGGACATGCAGAATCTCGATGCCGCGCTCGAGCAGGCCAAGAGCCAACTCGCCGAACTTGGCGAGTGCCTCGGCGGCGATTGCGACAACCCGGGTGCCGGCCAAGGCAAGGGCTCGACCGGCGGCTGGAAGCCCGGTGAATCAGCCGGCAAGCAGGGTTCGGGCAGCGGCAACCCCGGCCAGAGTTCGGGCGGCGCGAGCCCCGAAGCCGTCGCCACCGACATCCAGTACAAGAAGGAGAAGGCCTCGGTGCAGACGCAGGCGGGCGCCATCATCGGCAGCCGCCTGGTTTTCGGCGAGGCGGTCAAGGGGGAATCGACGGCGGAGTTCTCGACGGTCGTCGAGGCGGGGAGCCGCGAGGCGGCCGAGGCGATGGACTCGATGCAGATTCCCCGAGAGTTCCACGACGCGGTGAAGCACTACTTCGGGCGGCTCGAGCGCAAGGTCAAGAAGGAGACCCCCGCCGCTCCCGCCGCGCCGGCCCAGCCAAGCTCGCCCAAGTGAGCCGGGCTCGCGCCGTTCAGGCCATCGCCGCGTGCGCGAAGTCGGCCGCGCGGGCCGCGTCGGAGGCCAGTTGCCTCACCAATCGCTGCGGTCCGTCGAATCGCACCTGATCGCGGATCCACGCCACGAAGTCGAGTCGGAGATGCCACCCGTACCCCGCGGGAGGTGAAGCATCGATGATGTGGGCCTCGAGCCGGCGCTCGACGCCGGCGAACGTGGGGCGAGATCCGACATTGACAGCCGCCACGTGCGTGGCTCCGCCAGGGAGCGTGGCCAACGCCGCGTAGACGCCGTCGCCGGGGAGCATCGTGGTGGCGGCGACGTTCGCCGTCGGGAATCCGATGGTGCGGCCTCGCTGATCGCCTTGAACGACCTCGCCCTCCACCCGGTAGGGTCGACCGAGCACGCGAATGGCATCCTGCACGCGTCCTGCGCCCACGAGCGTGCGGACCAGACTGCTTGACGCCCGCGCGATGTGCTGATCGGCCAAGTCAATCTCGACCGGCGCAACGATCTCCGCGACGAGTCCCCACGCCTCGCACAGGATGCGGAGCGTCCGAGGATTTCCCCTCGCGCCGCGTCCGAACCTGAAGTCGTGCCCCTCCACCAAGTGCGTCGCGCCGTGGCGAGCGACCACCGCATGCAGGAACTCGTCGGGCTCCTGTTGCAGCAACGAGGCGGTGGGCTCAAGGCGGACCACCTCGTCGACGCCCGCGTTGCGGAGCAGTTCGGCTCGCGACTCGAAGGTGGTGAGGCGAGCGGGCGAGAGCGCGGGCCGCAACACCGAGATCGGGTGCGGATCGAACGCCATCGCGACGACTCGTCCCGAGGGGCCGACCAGTCGCCTCGCCGCACGCGTGATGGCCTCGTGCCCCACGTGCACGCCGTCGAAGTTGCCGATGCAGACCGCGGTGGGCATGTCAGGGGCCATCCTGTTCAGGGGTAGTCCTGTCGTGTCGGACGAATGACGATGTCGCCCACGTGCACGCCCGCGGGTTGCGACGCGATGAACGAGACGGTCCTCGCCACGTCGTCGGGCACCAGCGGCGGACCGATCCGCTGGAACACGTCGTCGACCCACTTGGGGTCGTAGCCCGCAACGCCCTGGAACTCGGAGACGACAAACCCGGGCGCAATCAGCGACACCCGCACGCCCTTGGGGGCCAGTTCGCGCCTCACGCCCTCGACCATGCCGTGCACCGCGAACTTCGTGCCCCCGTACATCGACGAAAAAGGCGACACGTGACGCCCCACGATCGAGCCGATCACGATGATGTCGCGCGGGGCCACCAGCACGTCGGCTCCGCTTCGACCGTTCGACGCCGCCGTCATGCGAACGCCGGCCTCGCGGATGAGCCTCGCCGCACCCAGCACGTTGGTGCGGACCATCTCCTCCCATGCCTGCGTGTCGGAGGTGATGACCGAACCGTTCAGCCCCCGCCCGGCGTTCACCACCACCAGATCGGCCTCGCGTCCGAAGGCGGCCTTCGCGCCGTCGAGCATGGAACCGATCACCGACAGTTCGGCCGCATCGCCCGCCACGCACGTTGCTCCGGGCAGCGAGTCGCCCACGGCCTTGAGCCGCTCGGCACGCCGCGCATTGAGCACGAGCGAGGCGCCTTGGGCGTGGAAGGAGCGGGCGATGGCCTCGCCGATGCCCGCGGACGCGCCGGTGACGATCGCGACGCGGCCTCGAAGTGATGTTCCTGCGTGATGGGTGGACATGTCAGGGCGAGGGTACGGCGCACGCGGGCACGCCGGTCAGTCCGCCGTCGGCGCGGCCATCGGCGGCAATCGGAGCAGCGCGTCTCGACCCATGCCCCTCGAATCGACCACGAGGCACGCGCCGGGCACGGATGTCGTGACGGCCACCTCGTAGGCCAGCACGTCCAACCGCCCTTCCCCCGGCGGCACGCGGCCCAGCGACGACAGATCCGACAACCGCACCGAAACCACGCTTCGACCAATGCCGGCCAAGGCCCGGCACGGGTCGGACTCACCGGCCATCAGCACCGCCGCGGGATCGAACCCCACGCCGATCGGGCTCCCGGGCGTCATCGACTCGGACGGTGGCCACTGGTGGTCGGCGACGATCACGCCCGCGGCATCGGCGGCCGCCGCCAGCGACCTCCTGACGGCCGGCGACGTGGCTGACGAGAGGTGCAGGCTCACTGCCGGCCGCTGATCGCACGCGCCCAGCGAGGCGAGTTCGCCGGCCAGTTGGCACGCCCCCACAGCCGCGGCCAAGGCGCGATCGACATGGCGTGCGTCGGCGAAGTGGTCGGGTGGAATCCACGCCTCGATGCCGCCGAGCCCAAGGCGGAGCCGCCGGAGAAGCGATGCCACGTCTCGCCGGGCGGAACGGTCGAGTTCACGCGGCCGGATGCCCTGGCACGTGGCATCGAGGTGGATGCGACGAACGCCCCGGGCACCGGCCCACTCGATGACATCGCGGGCCGACTCGCCCCACGGCGCGTCGACAGCCGGGACGAAGCCGGCAAGGGAGAGACTTCGGGGCGGGGAGGGGAACATCGCGAATCGAGACGTCGGCGAACCGTCGCTCACTCCTCGAGGTACGTGTACCCCTCGAGGCCGTCGTCGTAGAACTTGAGCAGGCTCTTGCCCTCGGCAAGCGTGATCCGCCCCTGGCGGCAGGCGGCCTCGATGTCGAGTCGCATGGCCCGCTTGAGGTCCTCGGGGTCGTACTGCACGTACTTGAGCACTTCCTCGACCGTGTCGCCCTCGATGACCTCCTCGATCTCCCACGCGCCGCTTTCGTCGATGCTCAGGTGCACCGCGTGCGTGTCGCCCAGGAGGTTGTGCAGGTCGCCCAGGATCTCCTGATACGCGCCCAGCAGGAAGACGCCGACATAATACGGCTCGACGCCCGCGGCCTCGCCCGGCAGGTCGCGGACCTCGTGCAGTTCGAGACACTTCTTGTCGACGCGCTTGTCGACGAAGTGGTCGATCTTGCCGTCGGAATCGCAGGTGATGTCGGCGAGGATGGCCCGGCGGGTGGGCTGCTCGTTGAGGCGGTGGATGGGGCAGATGGGGAAGAGCTGGTCGATGGCCCACGAGTCGGGCATGCTCTGGAAGAGCGAGAAGTTGCAGAAGTAGATGTCGGAGAGGAGCTCGGGCAGGGCCTCGAAGTCCTCGGGCAGCTCGCCCTTGCGGCCGCAGAGCGCGATGATCTTGTGGCCAATGGCCCAGAAGAGCTGCTCGGTGGCGGCCCGCATCTCGAGACTCATGTAGCCGAGACTGAAGAGGCTCATCGCCTCGTCGCGGGCCTGCGTCGCGTCGTGGAAGCACTCGGTGGTGTTGCGATCCCCGAGGTTGCGGTAGCAGTCGAGGAGGTCCTTGAGGGGCTGAGGCACATCGCCGCCTTTTTCGGTCTCCCGCTTCATGGCCGCCTCGATGGCGGGCATGTCGGGATCAGACTCGAAGCGGCTGGTGCCCAGCACGTCCATCACCAGCACGCTCGAATAGGCCACCATGGCGCGGCCCGACTCGCTGAGGATCATCGGGTGGGGCACGCCCGCGTCGTCGCAGACGCTCTTGATGCGGTAGACGACGTCCGCCGCGTACTCGGCGACCGAATAGTTGATCGAGCTCGACCAAGCCGACTGGCTGCCGTCGTAGTCGACGCCCATGCCCCCGCCGATGTCGAGCATCGTCAGGCCCGCGCCCATCTTGTGGAGCTCGCAGTAGACGTGCGTCAGCTCGTTGATGGCGTTCTTGAGGACGCGAATGTCGTAGAGCTGGCTCCCGACGTGGCAGTGGATCAGGTTGAGGCAGTCGAGCATCCCGTGCTGCTTGAGATACTCGACGGCCTTGAGCACCTCGCTCACGAAGAGGCCGAACTTGCTGCGGACGCCCGCCGAGCCCTCCCAGCGGCCCGCGCCGCGGGCCGAGAGCTTCACGCGAAGGCCGATCTTGGGCCGCACGTTGTACGCCTTGGCGTGCTTGACCACCAGTTCAAGCTCACTGAACTTCTCGACCACGGGGATGATGTTGCGGCCCAGCTTGGTCGCCAGCGTCACCGTCTCGATGAACTCGCTGTCCTTGAAGCCGTTGCAGATGATGGGCATCCCGTTGACGCCGGGGCCCCCCGCCACCGCCGAAAGCCCCAGCACCGCCAGCAGCTCGGGCTTGCTGCCCGCCTCGAGACCGAAGTTGAGGTCGACCGCCAGGCTCGCGATCTGCTCGCAGATGTGGCGCTGCTGGTTCACCTTGATCGGATAGACGCACGAGTAGGGCCCTTGGTAGCCCTGGTCGGCGATGGCGTCGTCGAAGGCCTTGCGGATCTCCTTGAGCCGGTGCGCCAGGAGGTCGTTGAAGCGCAGCAGCACCGGCGTGTGAACGCCTCGCTCCTTGAGCCCCTGCACCACCTCGTGCAGGTCGATCTGCTTCGAGGGGTCCTTGGTCGGGAGCACCGTGGCGTTGCCCGCGGCGTTGAACGAGACATAGCCCTTGCCCCAGTCGGCGATGCCGTAGAGCTGCGCCGAATCCGAAGCGGTCCACTGCCCGTGAAGGAACGACGTGCGTGCTGAAATGGTGGCCATCTCGTGAACAGTCTGTGATTCGGGCGACCTCGCGGCCCGGTCGACTCCATCGCGGTTGATGAAGGAGCCTTGCGGCCGGATCATGCCCTGCGACCCACCGGCGTCCGGGAAACGTGCCGCTCCACCGCGGCGACCCGACGCATGGCTCGTGCTCGGACGCGCTAACGCCGATCCGTTGCACGTCGCGCCACCCTTTGCGCGCTCGGCCCGGTGTCCACGCCATGAGTATACAGGCCCCGGCGCGTCAACGCGTGCTTCGAGCGTGGTTTGTGCGCCTCTTCGACCTCGGCGATCCGCCGCTCGACCAGCATGACCGCCGACCACCGGCCGCCGCCCCGTGACCGCCCGACCCCCGACGCGAGAGCCGCCCCGCCCCTATCATGGTGATCCTCGCACTTGGAAGGATCCCATGGACCAACGGCAAGCCCAGATTCGCGAACGCGCCGGCCTTGAAGAGAGCCGGCTGAACGAAGACTTCATCGAGTTCCTCCGCACCTACGGGGTCTGGATCCTGCTGCTGGTCGCCCTCGCCGGCGGCGGCACCACCGCCAAGCGCTGGTGGGACACCCAGCAGGCCCAAAAGGTCGACCAGGCCTTCGAGGAGTTCGAGGCCGTCCGCGCCGGTGCCGACGGGGCCAGCCCCGAGAGCGTCGCCGCCGTCGCCCAGACCGTGGGCTCCACCCGTTCGGTGGGCATCCTCGCCCGCCTTGAAGCCGCCGACCTCTACCTGAGCGCGGTCCGCCGGGGCGTGAAGGCGGGCGCCAAGATCGACGCCGAGGGCAAGCTCGAGAACGCCGACGACCTGCTGACCCCTGACGTCCGCAAGGAATACCTCGCCAAGGCCTCCGACCTCTATACGCAGGTGGCGGCCGAGGCCGGCACCGACCCCGCCCGCCGCGTCTTTGCGGTGGGCGCCACCTTCGGCCTCGCCGCCATCGCCGAGTGCGAACGCGACTTCGCCAAGGCCAAGACGCTCTACGCCCAGGTCGAGCAGATGACCGCGAGCACCACCCTGGCCATGCAGGGCACCATCGCCAAGGACAGGGCGGCATCCATCGACTCGCTCGCCAACGTGCCCGCCCTGCTCCCCAAGGCCGAACTGCCCACCATCGCCGAAGCGGAGCCCGCCCCGGCCGCCACGCCGAGCACGATGAACCTCGAGCCGGTGAAGGTCGAGCCCGGAGCCACGCCCGAGTCGACGCCCGCTCAGCCGGTGGCCCCGCAGCCCGTCGTTCCGCCCGCCGAACCCGCCGCCCCCAAGTAAGCCCGCGGCGTCACGAACGGACCAGGTCGTGGTCCCCGAGTCGGTCTGATCCATGTCTCCCGCCGGTCCATTCCACCCGCAGCGGGGTGCTAAGTCGCAACGCCCCCAGCGCACGCCGTCACCCGCCGATGACGACGCGGCGGACGTCGCCTTCGCCAGCGGCTTCATCCTGCCCGGCGGGGCCGTCGACGGCGAGGCGATGCGCAAGGCCCTCGACGCCGCGGCGGAGGCCGGCCTCGAGGACGACGAGGAGCTTCGTCGCGTCGTCTTCTCGCTGCGTCGCGACTTGCAGAAGCGGCTGGACCGATATCTGACCGACCGCATCACGTTCATGAGCCGCACGCAGCTCCAGCGGCTCATCGACGAGGGGGGCGTGCTGGTGAACCAGCGGATCCCCAAGGCCTCGACGGTGCTGCGTCAGGGCGACGTGGTCGAGGTGGTGGTGCCGCCGCCGCCGAGCGGGGAGATCCCGCCCGAGGACATCCCCCTCGACATTCTCTTCGAGGACGAGCACATGCTGGTGCTCAACAAGCCGCCGGACATCATCGTGCACCCGGCCCGCTCGAACCTGCACGGCACGCTGGTGAACGCGTTGGCGTACCACTTCCGCCACCGCTCGGCGACCGGGGGCGAGCTGTCGGCGGTGGGCAAGGAGTTCGCGCGGCCCGGCGTGGTGCACCGGCTCGACCGCAACACGAGCGGCTGCATCGTCTTCGCGAAGCGCAACGAGGCGCACTGGAAGCTGGGGCATCAGTTCGAGCACCGGCGAGTGGACAAGCGGTACATCGCGGTGGTGCACGGCAAGGTCGAGCCCAACGTGCAGGTGATCGACCTGCCCCTGGGCCCCCACCCCTCGCGCGAAAAGGGGTACCGGGAGAAGACGGTGGTGCGGCACGACGAGCTGGGCAAGAACGCCGTGACGATCTGCCGCGTGCGGGAGCGGTATCGCATCGACGATCGCTTCCTCAAGGGCCCTCGCCACGGCGGCCCGACCGACACGACGCACTTCACGCTGGTGGAGCTCGAGCTCAAGACGGGCCGCACGCACCAGATCCGCGTGCACCTCTCGCACCTGGGCTGGCCGATCGTGGGCGACGACATGTACGGCGGCCGGCCCTTCCACGACGTCTCGGGGCGCGAGCTGATGGACGTTCAGGCGCTGCACGCCTGCACGCTGGGCATCCGCCACCCCATCAGCGACGAGGCGATGATCTTCACCGCGCCCGTGCGGGGCGAGCTGGCCCACCTGATCCGCGAGCTGCGGGCGATGAGCCTGGCGGTGGGCGACGCCGCGACGGGCGGCCTCGCGGTGGACAGCCCCGGAGCCACGGTGGACCTTGCCAAGGCGTGCCCGGCGTGAGGGGGAGGACGCACGGCCGCCACGCTTGCGCCCAGCGCGTTGGGGGGACGGAACACATCGTCGGTCAACGTCAATTCGACCAGAGGTCTGCCCATGCGAAGCTCCTTTGTAGGAGATCCGCACCGCCCACCTCGCCGGTTGCGCCATTGTCAACATTGTTCTGACTCAGACCACTAGGTAGATTCACATCGTGGACGTCACACACACCCTATCTCGCCTGTACTCGATTTTACCGTCTGAAAGATCAACCGAGCACTGCACAAAATAATGGGAGTTGGCGCATTCAACTTTGATGGTGAGCCTGCTCCCGT
>CAIYWI010000061.1 GCA_903929885.1 uncultured Phycisphaerales bacterium | reverse complement strand
TCGTGCACGTTCCCACGGAGACCCCTTCGGGGTCGTGGTTGTTGGTCGCGGCGACCGGGGGTTGCGGCGAAACGCCGCAACCCCCGGCTGTCAACGGGAATCGCTTCGCGATTGGAGCCCAGCGTCCGTCGACGCGGGCGCCACGCCGAAGGCGTGTTCGAGAGATCAACCCGGCGCCATCGCATGCAACGTCGCCGGGTTGGTGATCGTCGATCTCACGATCGGCCATGCAGCATGGCCATCTGTCGCAGGTACGGCTCGATGGCCGGGTCTTGGCTCGACAGGAAGTGCTCGAAGTCGCCGTCGAAGGACACCTTGCCCTCGCGGAGCATGATCACGCGCGGACGCACGCGGCGGAGCAGTTCGGTGTCGTGCGTGACGACGATGCTGGTGCGCACGTCGCCCACGGCGGGACGCCGAGCGTGCGTGGAGATGATGAGCTCGTGCACCTGACTGGCCATGTCGGGATCGAGCCCCGAAGAGGGCTCGTCGTAGAGCATGAGGGCCGGATCCATGACCAAGGCGCGGGCGATGGCCACCCGCTTGGCCATGCCCCCCGAGAGCACGTCGCGATCGCGGTGCATCTGCACCTCGGGATCGAGCCCGACGGCGTTGAGTGCCGCGCGAACGGCCGGCAGCATCTCCTCCTCGGACTTGCCGAGGATCTCGCGTGGCCAGAGGGTGAGGTTGTAGAGCACCGAGCCGGTGAGCAGCGCGTTGCGCTGGAAGACCACGGCCCAGTGGGCGCGGATGCGGTCCATCTCCTCGCGGTCGAGGGAGAAGATGTCTCGGAGGGGGCGATCGGGCGATTCGTGGTCGGCGAGCAGCACGCGGCCGCGATCGGGGACGAAGTGGGCGGTGATGGTCTTGAGCAGGACGGTCTTGCCGCAGCCCGAGCCGCCGACAATGGCGACCATCTCGCCGCGGCGAATGGTCAGGTCGACGCCCCGCAAGACCTTGACGTCGCCGAAGGCCTTGTGCACGTCCTCGACGACGACTTCGCGGTCCTGGGGGGCGGCGTCGGCCATGATCAGACGGAGGCCCCGCCGAAGATCTTGAGCTGTTCGATGTCGATGACCCGCTCGGTGACGGGGTGCTCGGGGTCGAGGCGGTAGTCGCCGCTGAAGCAGGCCTCGCAGTAGCTCTCCGCCGGCCGCTCCATGCACGAGAGGAGGCCGTCGAGGGAAAGGTAATGCAGCGAGTCGACGCCGAGGAACTCGCGGATCTCCTCGAGGGTGCGTCCGTGCGCGACCAGTTCCGACCGCTTGGCGAAGTCGACGCCGAAGTGGCATGGGTGGCGGATGGGCGGGCAGGAGATTCGGAGGTGGATCTCCTTGGCGCCCGCGGCGCGGATCTGGTCCATCTTGGCCTTGGTGGTGGTGCCGCGGACGATCGAATCGTCGACGATGATCAGCCGCTTGTCGCGAACGAGTTGGTCGATGACGTTGAGCTTGAGGCGCACGGCGGCGGCGCGGGCATCCTGGCTGGGCTTGATGAAGGTGCGGCCGACGTAACGGTTGGGGACGATGGCCTCGCGATACGGGATGCCGCTGACGCGTGCGTAGCCCAGGGCCGCGCTGCGGCCCGAGTCGGGCATGGGCACGACGTAGTCGGCGGCGACGGCGGCTTCCTTGGCAAGGGTCTCGCCGAGGCGTTCGCGGGTCACCTGCACATTCTGGCCGAAGACGACGCTGGCCGGGTTGGCGAAGTAAACGTGCTCGAAGACGCAGTGCGCCGTTCGAGGGGCGGGGTCGGTGAAGCGACGCGAGTGCAGGCCCGAGTCGTTGATGGTGACGATCTCGCCGGGTTCGACCTCGCGGATGAGGCGGGCGCCCATGACGTCGAGAGCGACGGTCTCGCTGGCGACGACGTGCTCGCCGCCGGGGAGCATGCCGATGACCAGGGGCCTCCACCCCCACGGGTCGCGGGCGCACTCGATTCGGTCGGGGAAGAGGAAGAGCAGACTGAACGCGCCCTGCAGGTGACGCAGGGATGCGCCGACGGGATCGACCGCCTTCTGCTGCGCCGGCGAGGCGAGCAGGTGGATGATGACCTCGGTGTCGCTGGTGGTGTGGAAGAGGTGGCCGGCCTCCTCGAACTTGAGGCGGAGCAGGTCGGCGTTGATGAGGTTGCCGTTGTGCGCCAGGGCCACCTGCCCGCCGATGTAGTTCTCGAGCAGGGGCTGGGCGTTGCAGGCCACCGAGCCGCCCGCGGTCGAGTAGCGGTTGTGGCCGATGGCGCCGCGGCCGCCCGCCTCGTCGAGGGCCCGCAGCGTGGGTCCGTCAAAGACCTCGGGCACCAGGCCCATGCCGGTGTGATGGGCGAGGCGTCGGCCGTCGCTGACGGCGATGCCGGCGGATTCCTGCCCGCGGTGCTGCTGGGCGTAGAGGCCCAGATAGCAGAGTTGGGCGGCGCGGGCGTGGCCCCAGACGCCCACGACGCCGCACTTTTCCTTGGGGGCCGGGTCCTGCGAAGCCAGGGCGGCGGCACACGGGGACTTGGGCGAGGAGGGCAGGACGGGCAGGGAGAGGTGCATGCTTGGCGCAAGCGTATCGCCGGTAAGGGACGGTGAGAGACGGGGAGGGGCGCACGGGCAGGGAGGATGGAGCCCGGCGGGTTATGATGGCCGGCATGATCCGTCGACGAAAGCCGACCGTGAGCCGGGCGGTGATGCTGACGCTGGTGGTCGGGCTGGTGCCCCTCCTGCTGGCGTTGTGGCTCACCTACGACCGCGAGCTGTCGCGGGCCCGCGAGGGGCTGGCGCAGGCGGTGTCGCGTCGCGTGACGGCGATGGACAGGCTGCTGGCCGAGGCCGAACTGGTCCTGAGGCGTTTGGACGAGGAGACGCGTGGCAAGTCGCCGGCGGATGCCGCCAAGGTGATGCAACAGGCGGTCTACCGCTCGCCGGCCTTCCGCGAGGCCGGGCTGGTGCGCGACGGGCAGCTGGTGGCGACGAGCCTGGGTCCGGTGACGCCCCCGATGCCGCTGGGTGCCAGCCAGATGAGCCGCCAGGAGGTGACGGGCCTGCAGGTGGTGGGCATGGTTCGCACCAAGGTGATGGAGACCGACTCGCTGGTGCTGGCGTGGTCGACCGGCCCCAGGGCCGAGGTGAACCTCTTGGTCGATCCGCGCCTGCTTCAGGCGGCGGTGCTGGGCCCCGAGGAACTCCGCGAGGGGGCGGCGGTGGTCCGCGGCCCCGGGGGCGAGGTCATTCTCGAGTCGGAGGCCGGCAGCAGCCAACGCGGCTCTGGCGTGTGGCTCTCCGAGCGGGCCGTGTCGCCCAAGTACGCCATCACGCACGAAGCCCGCGTGGCACGCAGCTGGGCCCTGCGCCGCTGGAGCGATGACGCGTGGCTCTTGACCATCGGCGGGCTCCTGACCTGCGGCGTGATGGCGCTGCTCGTGGGCGAGGCCTCCAGCCGTCGCAAGGGCCTCGAGGAGGAGATCAAGGTTGCCTTGGCGAAGGGCGAGTTCGAGCCCCACTACCAGCCGATCATGGACATGGCGACGGGGCGGTGCACGGGTGCCGAGGTGCTGCTCCGCTGGAAGCACCCCGAGAGCGGCTACGTGCGACCCGACCTCTTCATCCAGACGGCGGAATCATCGGGGCTGATCGACCCGATCATGGATCAGGTGATGGCCCGGGCGGCATCGGACCTGGGGACCCTGCTGGCGAGCCGCCCGGAACTGCACATCGGCTTCAACCTGACGCCCGAGCAGTTCGCAACGCCGGGGCTTCCGATGCGACTGTTGCGTCACTTCCACGAGGGGACGATCCGACCGGGGCAGGTGCACCTCGAGGCGACGGAGCGCACGGCCCTCGAAAGCGAGGCGGTGGCGAAGGTCTTCGACGAGCTCAAGCGGCTGGGGTTCGGGATCGCGCTCGACGACTTCGGAACGGGGTATTCGAATCTGGCGTCGCTCAGCCGCCTGTCGTTTGACGTGCTGAAGATCGACGCATCGTTCGTGCGTCGCATCGGGCAGGGGCACGTGAGCGAGGGGGTGCTGGAGGCCATCACGACCCTTGGCGCGACGCTGGGAGTGGAGATGGTGGCCGAGGGGGTGGAGACGGCCGAGCAGCACGAACACCTCAAGGCCAGGGGCGTGCAGATGGGGCAGGGGTGGCTGTACGCCAAGGCGATGCCGGCGGGGGAGTTTGCGGGGTTTGTGGGGGGCGGCGGGGCGCGGCCATGAAAGCATCAGCTCTGCTCAATCGCAAGCGGGGTCGACGCCCCTCTTCCGCGTGAGCAGAGCTGATCCCAAACAAGTCTCAGAGTTGTCCAAAGGAACGGGGTGCACTACAAGTCCGCGACGAGGGCGACAGATGCAGAGCCATCGCTCCTGGACTGGCTCCCGCTCAACTCGGTCATCAAAATCGCTTCGAACTCATCTATTGATCGTCGCCACATGCGGCCTGGGGATCCTCAGGAAATGGAATCCGTCGGCAAATCCATCGTTGTCAAAAAGACCCGCACCCGTTCCATCACGAATCACTGAGGTATCCAGACGGAGGTGCATCATGGCGGGGTTCAGGCTCTGATCAGAGAACAGGCTCTTGAAATTGATCCTCAATCGGTTGGTCGCTGCGTCCCATGAAAATGCGCTCACGGCGGCACTTCGGAGCGAGGTGCCGAAAGCGAAGCGTACCGCGGAAGTGATCTGGCCGTTGGCGATCAGGGCCGCGATATTCGTCCCGGGCGTGAAGGCGATCTCCATGACATGACCTGTCAGCCAACTGGCTCCGAGAACGCGCGGACCTGCCGGGTCGTAGCTGAACGTTCCGATGACTCCCACGAACGAGTTACCTGCGAAGTCTCGTATCGAAGGCGAACCCGCAAGGACGACGACCGTCCCTGCGACGAGTCGCCGGCCACTGCCGTACGCGTACCGGTACACGCCATTGCCCAAAGAGGTCACCGACGACGGGACGATGTCGCCGATCCGGATGTTGTCCGGCGAGATCGACATCGGGTCCAAGCCCGAACCTCGATCGGACCAGTCAACGTCAACAAACCCTAGATCGGCCGTGCGCGTACCGCGGAAGTCCTCAGTGAGGCGCCCCGAGGGCAGCGTGGCGTCCATGCGGAATGTCCGAACGCAGTCGCCGCCTGCGACTCCGTCGGCATCACCGTCGAACAGATTGCCCGCGGCGTCTCGTAGGCCGCGGAGAGTCCGGCCGTACACTCGCAACTCGTAGAGGCCGTCGCCAAACCCGAGGCCGTCTGCCCGGGCTAGCACGACCCTGCGGTTGAGCGACACGTACACGGCTGACAACGGTATCGACTGGTCATCACCGCCCGTACCGAGAACCCCGTCAGGCCCGGACCAGATGAGGGCGTAGTTGTCGGACGCAGCCGCTTCGATGGCATCCAACTCTTCGCTGAAAGTGAGGCTGATGCGGTTGTCGCTCAGGGAACGCACCGTCGCGAAGCCATTGACGAACGCCGGATCGGTCGAGGCAATCACCGGCGGCGTGACGTCGCCGCTGGACGCCCCGAACTCGTATGCGCCGATGTCCTTGAAGCCTGACAGTTCGTAGGTGAACTCCAACGAGCCGAGACCGGCCAAGTTTCCGCGGGCGTTGCTCGCGGCAACCTGATATCGCAGTCCATCGCCCGCCGAGAACCCGGCGGTCGGAGTCACGCCTGAAGTAGTCGGGTCATAGTTGAAGCGAAGCCGCCCATCCGCGAAGAGCGTAACGGAGAAGTTCACATCACCGTTGCTCGCGGCGTGGGTCGCATCCCAGCGGATCGTGACACGGTCCGGCAGCGACGTGTCGATGAAGATGTCGTCTCCGGTCCCGTTCGTTCGCAGGTCGTCCCATAGCGGGGCCACCCGTACCGCCGACGCCAAGCCCGCTTCGGAGTTGTTTCCGTCTCCGGCTGGAGGAGAGCCCGCAAACTGCAGAAGCCCGCGGGAGGACACCGTGACTGAGGTGTAGGACGTGCCGTAAAGCGTGAACGCGAACGGCAACGTGTAACTCCAAGTCCCTCCGGAGGATCGCCAGTTCCGTGCCGTGCCCGTTCGAGCGAACGAGGGGGACACTTCTCGCTCCATGTACATGGCGCCGCCGGCGTTCACGACGGCCGGATCATCGAACCAAGCCCTACCCAGAACATCGAACTGCGATGCGCCAGTTCCAAGTCCTGCGTCAATGGCGGGACTGTGTGGCGACAACTGGAAGTTGTCATCTTGTCCGCGATCCACTCCGTTGCGGAAACCAAGTTCCCCGTCCGACCCGGTGATGTTGCGGAACAAGGGATCGCCGACACGACTTTGAGCATCATGGCTCGTGAGTTGTCGCCACCCTGCCATGTCCACCGCGTCCACCCCGTTCCATCTTCCCAGCCTGGCGTTCTCCGTCAGGCGGAAGAGATTGAAGTCGCTGGTGAAGCCGGACTGGCTATCGGCGGCGACCTCCAGGGCCCGGGTCTGGCTCCCCTGGGCCCACAG
>CAIYWI010000060.1 GCA_903929885.1 uncultured Phycisphaerales bacterium | reverse complement strand
GCGGAGCGTCATGACCAGCGGAGCGTTGGCGGGCACGCGGTCGAGCACGCCCGGCAGTTCGGCCATCGCGAGCGGGCTCAGCCCCGCGATCAGCGTGAGGAAGGCGGCGGGACGAAGGAGCGAGCGGCCAGTCGTGAGTCGGTTCATGCCTGAGAGGTGTCCTTTCCTGATGACGAAGCCGCCCGATCCGCGGGGGCCCTGAATGTCATGTCGCGAGGGACGACATGGGTGGTACCGGCATGCGGGTTCATGGATCCCGCCCGTCGTTGGACGCCCGACCGGGCGACGTGTTTCATCCACCCGACGGGGGTGTGGTTCGGGAAAGCCGAGGCCCGCTTGCATCGGCCCTTCCCGCCATCCCCTGTCGCCCCTGACGGCGACGTGACGGGGATGGAAGCAGCCTGCGGTCCGACTATAGCGTGCGTGCGGCGGCAGGTGATCGCGCGGGGCCCTCCGTGAGCCTCCATCCCCTCGACGGATGCCTCACTACGATGCCCCGAACCATGACCACCGCCATCTCCTTCGCCACCACGGAGTTCGAGAAGAAAGACCGCTGTCAGGATTTGCCGCACCGGCCCCGAGTCCTGCTCGGGAAGATGGGGTTGGACGGACATGATCGTGGCGTGAAGGTGATCGCCCGGGCGCTCCGCGACTCGGGGGTTCACGTCATCTACTCGGGGCTGTGGCAGACGCCGCGAAGCCTCGCCATCTCGGCCCGCGACGAGGACTGCGACGTCGTGTGCGCCTCGATGATGAGCAACTCGCACCTCGTGCTCGGACCCAAGCTGGTCAACGAGTTGCGCTCGCTCGGACGCCCCGACCTTCCGGTGTACATGGGTGGCATCCTGCCCCAGGAAGACCTGCCCAAGCTCGCCGAGGCCGGCGTGGCTCGCTGCTTCACCACCGGCGTCGGCCTGCTCGACATCGTCAACGCCGTCCACGGAGCGGTTCGAGACCGACAGGCAGTCGTCGCCGGAACGGGCGCCACCGCCCAACTGGCCCGGGACATCTCGCTGGTCCACGCCGGCGGCAAGGTTCGCGACGGTGCGTTGCGACGCCGGCCCCGGCGGGTCATCGGCGTCACCGGCTCGCCCGGCGCGGGCAAGTCCACGCTCGTCGCCCAACTCGTCGCGGAGTTCACCCGTCGCTCGGCGGCAGGCGAGGCGGGCTACTCGGGCCGATGCGCCGTGGTCGCCTTCGACCCCATGAGCCCCATCACCGGCGGCGCCCTGCTCGGCGATCGCCTCCGCGTCGACTTCAACACGCTCGACGAACGCGCGTATTACCGCAGTCTCGCCATCAGCGGCGAGGACTACGGCACGCTTCCGACCATCATCGATCTCATCGGCGGGTGTCGCGACGGCGCGGACGCGTTCGACACCGTCTTCGTCGAGACGGTCGGCGCCGGGCAGAACGAGACGCGCATTCGCCAGTTCGTCGACCGCACGTTCGTCGTGCTCACGCCCGGCATGGGCGACGCGGTGCAGATGGACAAGGCCGGCATCCTCGAGATCGCCGACGTCTTTGTTTGCAACAAGGCCGATCATCCCGGCGAGGATGAACTCGTCCGCGACCTTCGCGATGTCGCCGGACGCAGGCCCATCATCGAGACCGTCGCCACCCGCGGGCAGGGCATCGCCGAGTTGCTCGCCGCCGTCGTCGCGAGCGCGTGAATCCGCCCCGCTCCAATCCCCCTGCCCTCGCCTCGGCATGGCTGCTGGGGGGCCTGTGCGTCGGCACGTTCCTCGGCGGATGCGGCGTCGGCGCGTCCACCGACCGCGAGGCCTCGTCCGGCAGCGTGCGTGCCGCCGATCTCTTCTCGCCCGCCACGGCAAGCCGATTGATGGCCGACGATGCCGGACGAACGCAACGCCGCCGAGCCTCGCTCCTCGAGGCGGGCCCGGCGTGGCGGGTGGTCATCGGCCATGTCACGGCGAAAGGCCGAACCCCCGACCCGCATCCAGCCCGCACGCTGGACTTTGAACCCGGCGAAGGCGGTGCAGTCGACCTTCGAACGCTCATCGATCATCGACGAGGCACGCTGGTGCGATTCTCGCCGCCGCTGCGGATCATGCCCGGCGAACTGGTCGCCGGACGGCCGCACCAAACGACGACCAACGTCGATGCCTTCAACCTGGACGCTCCTGATCGCAGGGTCGGCCAAGGGACCGGCGAGGCCAATGCCAGGCTCCTCGAGACCGAAGCCGGCCAGTCGAGGGTCGAGTGCTTCATGACATTCAAGGTCGCGGCCGTGCGCGTCGAGCAGCGGCGGACCTACGACCTGGCGATGGAACCCTCCGGACCGCGCGTCGTTCGCGAGTCGGAGGTGCTCCGCGTGCGTGTCGGACCGCTGCCCATCATGTCCGAGTCGTACGTATGGACCTCGCAGACGCCCTGAGGGAATGCGTCGCGTCAGTGGCCGCCTTCGGCCTTCTTGTCGGAGCCCTTCTTGTCGGAGCCCTTCTTGGCCGTCGACTTCTTCTCGGCTTCCTTTTTCTTCGGAGGCTGCTTGGAGGCGGCCTTGCCGTCGGACTTCGCCGCTCCGTGGCCGCCGGCATCCTGCTTGGCCGCCCCGTCGTGCCCGTCGCCGTTCTTGGCGTGGCCGTGCGCGTCGTCCGCCGGAGTCGGCGCGGGCAGTGAACCCGCCTTGAGACTGAAGGGCGTCGCCCTCGTTTGATAAAAGGTCGTGGGACGCACGAACACGGCGTAGTACGCCGCTCCGACGCCCAACGCGGCCGAGTAGAGCGCAAAGCCGCCGATCGCCAGTCGCACGCCCCGCGGCGCAGTGGCCATCGGACGGCCCAGCGGTGATAGCACCTTGAGGGTCGTGGCCTCGACGGCATTGGCGCCCGCGTGGAACTTCTGGACCGGTCCCATCAGTGCAGTGCCCACTCGACGCGTGAGCGACGCCTTCGGCGGCGAGGGTTCGGCCGACTCGGGCGGCACTCGCAGCATCGGCGCCGGCCCCGGGGGCACGATGGTCGGATCCGCCTCCACGCGCGTCAACTCGGCAGGCGCCGTCGGCGTCGCGTTTGGCGCCACCCTCACGTCCGCCGCCGGAGCGGGCGGCTCGCTGGTCGGGAGCGGTTCGCTTGAGGTGTCGGTCGGCGAGGCATCGGCGGTGTGCGCCGCAGCTGAACCCTCCTCGGTCATGTGCTCGGCGTCAGGCGCGGCCTTGGCCGCCTCCGCAGCACCACCGTCGAGGGCATCGAGCGCGGCCGCGATCTCGTCGGTCGTCGCTGGAGACGTCTCGGCCGGAGCCTGCTCCGTGGCGGAAGAGTCCGAGGCCGCCACCGTCGACGCTGCTTCGCTCGAGGCATCGGTGGCCGCGGCCGACTCGCCTTGGTCGAGCAGGGCGTCGAGTTGACCTGCCAGATCGGTGGCGGGATGGTCGGCCTGCGCGGTCGCGGCATCGGTTCCGGCCTCGTCGGGGGCGGGTGCGTCGGAGTCCTTGGCGGGATCGACGTTCTCCAGCAAAGAATCGAGTTGCGACGCCAAATCCGGCGTGGCCGCCGCCGCCGCCTTGCCGGCCGCGACCTTCTCGGCGAGATTCTCGGCGGCGATGGCACTGGCCTCCTCGAGACTCGCCTTGGCGGCCGCGGCGCTGCGGTCGACCGATTCGAGCAGGGACTCCAGCCGCGAGTCGACCGCCGTCTCGCCTGACGCCACCGCTTCATGAGGATGGGCCGCGGTGGCGTTGTCCGGACGCTGTGCTTCGGTGCTCGACATGGGTGCGTTCCTCGCCTCTGGAGCAGGGCCCCGGGTTTCACTACCATCGGGCCGGCCCCATCCTCGGATCAAGGGGCGTGCGGCCGCGCCGTGTGTTCGGACGGTCCATTCCCGGTCGTAGCGATTGAACGGGTTCGAGCCGATGGTGACACACGCCTTCCACGTCCCAGAATCGCGATGCCAGGTCGGCGGATCGGTGCACATCGCGGGCGATCAGGCGCACCATGCCGCCCGGGTCCTGCGACTGGCCGAGGGCGAAGGCGTGATCGTTCGGGACGGCCGCGGGCGCGTGGCCTCGTGCGTCGTGACGTCGGTGTCGAAGGATCGTCGTTCGGGGGAGTGGTTGATCGAGGCGAGGGTCGATTCGATGACCGAACGCCCGCCGCCCTCGCCCGCCGTCCACGTGCTGGCCGCGTGCCCCAAGGGCGATCGGCTCGCCGAGATGGTGGAGGGCCTGAGCCAAGCCGGTGCGGCATCGTTCACGCCGCTGATCGCCGAGCGGTCGGTCGTCGATCCCGGCGGCGCGAAACTCGAGCGTCTGCGACGCATCGCCGTCGAGAGTCTCAAGCAGTGTCGACGCGACTGGGTGATGGACATTCACGATCCGCTCTCGCTCGATGCGGCCCTCGCACGCTGCGAAGCGGCCGGCTGGCGGGTGGTCGTCGCCGACGGGACAGGCGGTCGGGCCGAACCCTGCTCGCGCGACACCGCCCTGCTGGTGGGGCCCGAAGGGGGATGGTCCGATGCCGAGCGATCGCTGTTCGCCGCTCGCGCGCTTTCCTTGGTCCGCCTCGGACCCCACGTCATGCGAATCGAGACCGCCGCAGTGGTGGGGGCCGCGATGATTCATCCGTCCTGAGAGTCGGAGGCCCTCGGCCGGCGGCTACCCTGCATCATGCGATTCGCATTCCTGGGACGCGTCGTGGTTCTGGCCGGTTTGGCGATTCCTCCGGTCGACGCCGTCGCGGCCGATCCGCCGGCTGTCGGAGCTGCTCCCGCGGTCGTCGACTCCACCTCGTGCCATCGGGCGATGGCACAGGCCGTGGCCTATCTCAAGTCCGCCCAGGATGTCGCCAGCGGCGGATGGTGCATCTCCGACAAGGCCCCCGTCTTTCCCGCCATCACGGGCTTGGCGCTCTCGGGCATGATCGGCAGCGGCGTCGTCGACGCGAGCGATCCGTCCGTGCAGGCAGCGGTGAAGTTCATCCTGTCGAAGCAGCAGGCCGACGGAGGCATCTATGAGGGCATCCTCCCGAGCTACAACACCGCCATCTGCCTGACCGCGCTTGCCACCGTCCCCGGCCTGCCCGGCGTCGAGGAGGCGAGACGCAAGGCCGTGGTCTTTCTGCGCGGCATCCAGAACGGCGAGGACGCGACCGGCACGGTGATCGGCGGCGATGCCGCCAAGGCCGTCGGCAAGGACCACCCCTTCTACGGCGGCATCGGCTACGGCAAGCACGGTCGGCCCGACTTGTCCAATACGTCGTTCTTCGTCGAGGCGATGCATGCCTCGGGCGTCAAGGCCGACGACCCGGCCATGCAGCGGGCGGTGGCCTTTCTCCAGCGGGTTCAGATGTTGGAACGCTCCGGCGAGACGTCCGTCAACGACATGGCCTACGCGAGGGGCAGTCGCCAAGGCGGCTTCATCTACGCGACCAGCGAGAACAAGGACAAGATCGGGAGCGGCCAGAGTTTCGCCGGCGAGATGAGCGAGACGCTCAGCGACGGAACGGTTGCCAGTCGCCTCCGGTCGTACGGTTCGATGAGTTACGCGGGGTTCAAGAGCTACCTCTACGCCGGCCTTTCGAGGGACGATCCGAGAGTCGCCGCCGCCTTGGAGTGGCTCGGACGTCACTACACGCTCGACGAGAATCCCGGTGTCGGCACCGACGGCCTGTATTACTACTACCTCGTGTTCGCCCGCGCGTTGGCCGCCAACGGTTCGTCGACCATCGAGGTGGTCGATCCCCTCGGAGGAAGGTCGATCCGTCAGTGGCGGACCGACCTCTGCGGCAAGCTGCTCACCCTCCAGCAGTCTGATGGGTCGTTCCGATCGGTGGACGACCGTTGGATGGAGGACAATCCCGTGCTCATCACGGCCTACGCCCTCAACGCCCTCGCGAACGCCAAGTGAACGCCCCTGCGACCACCCGTCGCCCATCCGGAGAACGATCGATGCCCGCCCAGTCCGCCGCCTACGTCGAACTTTGTGGCCTTCTTCGCGAGGCCGCCCACCTCGCCTCCGCAGCCGCCCTCCTGGGGTGGGACCAGGAGACGTATATGCCTGCCTCCGGCGGCGCGGGCAGGGCCGAGCAATCGTCCTTGCTCGCCGCGATCGTGCACGAGCGACGCACGAGCCCGCGGGTGGGCGAGCTCATCGCCGCGTGCGAGGCGGACGACGCCCTGATGAAGCCCGGGAGCGAGACCGCGGCCGACGTGCGCGAGATGCGGCACGATTATGACAAGGTCACCAAGATCCCCTCCGAACTCGTCGCCGAGATCGCCAAGGTCTCGAGCCAGTCGCAGGAGGTGTGGAAGAAGGCGAGGGAGAAGGACGATTTCGCCATGTTCGCGCCGTGGCTCGAACGCATGTTCGCCCTGTCGCGCCGCAAGGCCGAGTGCTACGGGGTCAAGGGCGAGTTGTACGACGCGTTGCTCGACGAATACGAGCCCGGCGCCACCTCGGCGATGATCGAGGCGACGTTCACGCCCCTGCGAGCGAGACTCAGCGAGTTGCTCGGGCGAGTGGCCGACGACGGCAAGGCCCCCAGCGAAAAGCCGCTGAAGGTGAAGGTCGACGCATCAAGGCAGCATGCCTTCGGACAGTTCATCCTCGAGAAGTGCGGCTTCGACCTCGCCGCAGGTCGGCTCGATGTCACGACGCACCCCTTCTGCTCCGGCATCGGCCCCGGCGACACCCGACTCACCACCCGGTATCGCGACGAGCGATTCACCGACGCCCTCTACGGCACCATGCACGAGATGGGGCATGGCCTCTACGAGCAGGGGTTGCCCAAGGCCGAGCGCTTCGGCCAGCCGCTCGCGGGTGACATCTCGCTGGGCATCCACGAGAGCCAGAGCCGAATGTGGGAGAACTTCGTCGGCCGCAGCAAGGCCTTCTGGAAGTGGGCGATGCCCCATGCCCGCAAGCACTTGGGCAAGGAGTTGGGCAAGTTCGACGCCAAGGAGATGTTCATGGCGGTCAACACCGCCAAGCCCAGTCTCATTCGCGTCGAGGCCGACGAGGCCACGTACAACCTGCACGTGATGGTCCGCTTCGAGATCGAGCGAGCCCTGCTCAACGGCACGATGAAGGTCAAGGACGTCCCCGCGGAGTGGAACCGCAGGTACAAGGAGTATCTGGGTGTCAAGGTGCCCGACGATCGCCGCGGCTGCCTTCAGGATGTGCACTGGTCCTTCGGGTTGGTGGGCTACTTCCCGACCTACACCCTGGGCAACCTCTATGCCGCCCAATTTTGGGAGAAGATCAACGCCGACATCCCCGATCTGCAGAAGCAGATCGCCAAGGGCAAGTTCGACCAACTCAAGAAGTGGCTCAACACCAAGATCCACCGGCACGGGCGGCGTTATCGCGCGGCGGAGTTGTGTCGCATGGTCACCGGAGCCGATCTCTCGGCGGACCCCCTCATGAGGCACCTCGAGTCGAGGGCCCAGGCCGTCTACGGCCTCTGAGGCCGATCGCGGCGGTCCGTCGCGGCCTCCTGACTGCTCGCCGCCGATCGGAGGCGAGATCGCTTCGCCCGCATCCGGGCCCGCTCAACCGTTGGTGGGCGGGATCGGCGTCGCGCGGCCGAAGGCCGACGTCGGACGTGGCGTCTGGGCCTGCACTGCCTGGGCCGGGCGGGTGGCCTCGGCCGAAGGGTGCATCGGGGCCGGCGGCGTGGTCCGCTTGGTGCGGATCTGGTCGATCGACCGATCCAGCTTGCCCAGGATGTTCTTGACTTGATTGAACGACTTCTCAGAGGGACCCATAACGCATGTGCCTCCTTGCACGGTCGCCGTGGCGACGGGGGTGCATCGGAGTTTGCCGGCGGAATCTGACGCCGAGCCGACATTCGACGCCGCGCCGAGCGAGCGTCGTGACGGACGTGCGGGTTGTCGCGGCCGCGACGCTCGGCGGCGCCCCGGCAACCCGCGGTGATCGGACGGTGCTTGGAGGACGTCGCCACGCCGGACAGAACGCCCGAGGCGGATCTCGACGCCCGATGGCGGGAGACTTCCGATGGGTGTAACCTACGCCCAGACTATGGCACAGGTCACCCTCTCTCGTGTTCGCAAGGTCTATCCCAGCGGTTTCGAAGCCGTCAAGGATCTCTCCCTCGACATCCGCGACGGCGAGTTCGTCGTGCTCGTGGGGCCTTCGGGCTGCGGCAAGTCCACGACCCTGCGGATGGTCGCCGGCCTCGAGGATGTCTCCGGCGGCACGATCAGCATCGGCGGCAGAGTCGTCAACGACGTCCATCCCAAGGACCGCGACATCGCCATGGTCTTCCAGAACTACGCCTTGTACCCGCACATGTCGGTGTACAAGAACATGGCCTTCGCCCTCAAGCTCCGCGGCATGCCCAAGGATCAGATCGATCAGAAGGTGCAGGCGGCGGCGAAGATCCTTGGGATCGAGGAACTCCTCGACCGAAAGCCCAAGGCCCTTTCGGGCGGTCAGCGCCAGCGCGTGGCGGTGGGCAGGGCGATCGTTCGCGAGCCCAAGGCCTTTCTCTTCGACGAGCCGCTGAGCAACCTCGACGCCAAGCTCCGTGTCACCACGCGAGCCGAACTCAAGGCGCTGCATCTCCGCCTCAAGACCACCACGATTTACGTCACCCACGACCAAGAGGAGGCCATGACCCTCGGAGACCGGATCGTGGTCATGAACAAGGGCGACATCCAGCAGGACGGCACGCCGCTGGAGGTCTACCGAAAGCCCCGCAACCGATTCGTGGCGGGCTTTGTCGGGACGCCGCCCATGAACTTCATCGAAGGCGTTCTTTCCGACCAGGACGGGCAGCTCCGCTTCATCGAGGGATCCAAGGACCCCTCAGGCCACCCGTATTCGGTCGCCATCCCCGCGGGTGCCCACGGCGACGCGCTCAGGGGCCATGCGGGTCGACGCGTGGTCATGGGCATCCGCCCCCAAGCCCTCCGGCCGGCCTTGGGGGGCGATTCGAATGGTGCAGCGTGGTCCTTCCCCGTCCGGGTGGTGGAGCCGCTCGGCGACGCCATGGACGTCTATTGCTCGACTCCCGCCCATCCGCACGTGGTGGCGAGAATCGCCGCGGACGCCTCCGTCCGGTCCGGCGACGTGGCATCGCTGGTGGTGGACCCTCGCCGGGCCCACTTCTTCGAGCCCGGCGAGTCTGGCAAGGTCATCGTCCACGCCGAGGTGCACTGATCGGCGCCGGCGGCAATCCTTCCGCCGGTGATTCGGGCATCCCCGAGCCCGGGCGGGACGTACTCTGCTCAGGAACTTCAGTGGGAGGGGATGTCGGCTCGATGCATGTTCCTGCCTGATCATGTGCAGCCTTCGTCACATCGCCTGCCTCTTGATGCTGCTGCTCACGCAGTTGGCCCCCGCGTTGTGCGGCTCGAGATCCCTGTGCATCGGCGGCGGCCTCTCGCCGGGATGCTGCACGGCCGACATCGACGACGCAACCTGTTGCGGAGGTTCGCCGGCCTGCGGCGATCGCTGTGGCGATGACGATGGTTCCGACGCCGGCGACCGCCCTTCCCCGGCCTTCGTGGGGCTTGAAGGCGAGTGTTCCTGCTGCATCACGCTCCCGTCGCCCGGCGACGAGCCGTTGCCGTCAGCGTGGAACTCCTCCGCCGGACGCCACCCCTCGGCGGGTTTCGACACCCCCGTGGCGATGCTGCCCGTCGTGGGCGCGTTGGCCTGTGTCGCCCGCGAGAGGATCGCCGCCGGGCCGCCTCCATGGCGCTCGGGCGGAATGCATCTGGCCGGGATGCGATCTGTTCGAATGAACCTGTAGCAGCAAGGGGCGATATCGAAGTCGGAGGCGTCCGCGTCGCGGAAGACGGCGCTTTCCGACCCGCATGGATCATTCGCGATGCCGGACCCGTCGATCCCCCGCCTCAGCGCCCGGATCACGAGCAGGATCGGCAACATCCCGCGTGCTCGCCCTTCGCGGGCGGCCGACTCAATGTCTGAACCCCCGTCGCGTGCGAGGCAGTCCGGTCAGCCGGCAGGCAGCGCACCGCCGATGTGCAGTGAGACCGATCATGAGCCCCTCTCACGACCTGAGCGTGCTTGCACGCCCTGCGTCGCCGGTCCCCCGACCGCCGCGGCGGTGGAAGTCCCGAGTCCTGCTGCCCCTCGTCGTTTTCGCGATGGCCGGGGGCTTGCTGTTCAAGTCGGCTCGCGACCTTCTGGAGCCCCGGGTCAAGGTCCGCGTGGCGTCGGTGGTCCCCGTGCCCGCCGAAGCTCGCGACGGCGGCGTTGATCGATCTGGTGGAGGCCCGGACCACCCGCCGGTGCAGGCCCCGGGTTGGATCGAGCCCGCGCCCTTCGCGATCACCGTCCCCGCCCTCGCCGACGGCGTCGTGCAGGAAGTGCACGTGCTCGAGGGCGACCGGGTTCAGGCGGGGCAGGCGGTGGCCACGCTCGTCGACGACGATGCACGCTTGGCGGTCGCGACCCACGAGGCCCTCGCGGCCGAGCGTCAGGCGGCGGTCGCTTCGGCGGTTGCCGCGGCCCGAACGGCTCGCATGCAGGCGGACGTGGAGCGGTCGGCGATCGCCGAACTGCAGGATGAACTGGATCGCAAGCGACCGCTCGTCGAGGGTGGAGGCGTCGCCGCAGGCGAGGTGCGGCGGTTGGAACTTCGGATGGCCGGCCTGCACGCGAGGGTCGGGGCGGCTGACCTGCTCGCCGCACAGGCGGATGCAGGGTTGCTCGAGGCGCAGGCGTCGCTCCGAACCGCCGAGGCGATGCTCGCCGAGGTCAGGCTTCGTCTGGATCGCATGACGATCAGGGCATCGACGGCCGGCGTCGTGCTCGCGAGACTCGTCACGCCGGGCACCCGTTTGAGCATGGATGCCGCCGTGACCGAGGGGAGCGGCCTGCACGGGGGCGTGGTTCGGCTGTACGACCCGGACCGCCTTCAGGTGCGAGTGGACGTGCCGCTTGCCGATGCGGCGAGGATCGTTGTCGGGACTCGCGCCGAGGTGGTCACCGAGGCGCTCCCCGACACGACGTTCACGGGAACGGTGACCCGACTGGTGCACGAGGCCAACATCCAGCGCAACACCGTTCAGTGCAAGGTCGCCGTCGACAACCCGTCGCCGCTGCTCAAGCCGGAGATGCTCGCCAGGGTCAGATTGCATCCGACGGGCTCCGACGAATCCCCTCGTTTGTCGACGGATGCGAACCCCGGCATGAATCTGTGCGTGCCGGTCGCCGCGATCGTCGAAGGAACTGATGGGAGTCGTCACGCCTGGATCGTGGACGTGGCCTCCGGCGTCGCGAGAGCGTCCCGAAGGCGCGTCGAGGCCGGCCCGTCGACCCGTGAGCGATTCGTCACCGTGCGAACCGGACTCTCGCTGACGGATCGAGTGGTGCTGGATCCTCCTCCGTCGTTGATCGACGGCGTGAGACTCGAGACCAGCGACGCCACGACGGCGATCGGAGGTGAGCCATGAGCGGCCTGGCGACCGACGGACCGATGGTGGAGTGTCGCGGCGTGACCAAGTCCTACGCCAAGGGCGACCGCGAGATCACCCCGCTCCAGGCCCTCGACCTCGAGGTGCCCTCGGGGGACTTCCTCGCGCTCATGGGACCGTCCGGCAGCGGCAAGACGACCCTGCTCAACCTCATCGCCGGGATCGATCGACCCACCTCGGGCAGTCTGAAGGTCGGCGGCGTGGAGCTTTCGACGCTGTCGCGAGCCGCGCTCGCCGATTGGCGCAACGCGCACGTGGGGTATGTCTTCCAGTTGTACAACCTCGTGCCGGTGCTGACCGCCTACGAGAACGTCGAACTGCCTCTGCTGCTCAGGCCTGTGTCGAGGGCGGAGCGACATCGGCGCGTCGAAGCGGCGCTGCACCTCGCCGGCATCGCCGATCGACACGACCACTTCCCGCGACAACTCTCCGGCGGGCAGGAGCAGCGCGTGGCCATCGCGAGGGCGATCGTGACCGATCCGTCCATCATCGTGGCCGACGAACCCACGGGCGACCTCGACGAGGCGTCGGCCGGCGCGGTCATGCGGCTGCTCGTCGACCTGTGCGACACTCTTCGAAAGACGCTCGTGATGGTGACGCATGACGTGCGGTGCGCCGCGCACGCCAAACGGACGCTGCATCTCGAGAAGGGGCGGCTTGTCGGCGAGGCGACTCGCCACGCGGAGGGACGTTGATCATGGTGGCTCCCCGGTTCTTTCCGCTGGTCGTCAAGCATCTGTCGAGGCGGCCCGTTCGCGCCCTGCTGACCGCGGGAGGCGTGGCGATCGCCATGTTCCTGTTCGTGTCGGTGCAGTCGCTCCAGGAGGGCGTTGCGCGAGCGACCGGCGCAGCGGCCTCCGACACCACCCTGGTTGTCTACCGGGAGAACCGCTTCTGTCCGGCGGCCAGTCGCCTGCCGGAGTCGTATCGGTCGCGCATCGCGAAGGTGCCGGGCGTCGCGTCCGTCGTGCCGCTCCGCATCGTCGTGAACAACTGTCGTGCGGCGCTCGACGTGGTGACCTTCCGCGGGCTTCCGGTGGACGCGCTCGAGGGGCCCTCGGGCATGGCGTCGTCGTGGCGACTCGCGGCCGGATCGATCGACCGCTGGACCGCGAGGTCCGATGCTGCGCTCGTGGGCTCGATGCTCGCGAGGCGTCGGGGCTTCAAGGTGGGGGATTCCTTCGACGCCTCGGGAATCACCGTGACGGTGGCGGGAATCATCGAGAGCGACCAGCCGCAGGATCGCAACGTCGCGTACGTGCACCTCGACTTCCTGCAGCAGGCGTCCGCCAAGGGCGGCGGACTCGGGGTGGTGACCCAGTTCACGGTCCGCGTCTCCGATCCCTCGCGACTCGAGGAGGTCGCGGCGGCGATCGACCGCGAGTTCGAGCGGGATCAGGACCCGACGGCCACGCGACCCGAAAAGGCGTTCGTGGCGCAGGCGGGCGCGGACATCGTCGAGATCGTCCGCTTCACGCGATGGGTGGGGTGGGGATGCCTCGTCGCGGTGCTTGCGCTGGTTTCCAACGCCGTGGTGCTCGGCGTGCAGGACCGCGTTCGGGAGCATGCGGTGCTCCAGACGCTTGGCTACAGGTCGTCGCTCATCGGCAGGTTGATTCTCGGCGAGGGGCTCGTGCTCGCGATGCTGGGGGGCGTGGTCGGAGCGATCGGCGCGGCGGCCGTCATCCGCTGGACGAACCTGAGCATCTCGCAGGAAGGACTCTCCATCATCGTCGACCCGAGCTGGACCGCCGCGGCGACCGGGTTCGTCCTCGCGGGCGCCGCGGGTGTCGTGGCGGGACTGGTTCCCGCATGGCAGGCCTCGCGACGCGAGATCACCTCGTGCCTCAGGGCCGTCTGACCGTCGAGAACGCACACGCGAAACCGCCCGGCGAGATCCCCCGATGCGATTGATCCCCTTCGACTACGCCGTTCGCAACCTCGGAAGGTCGCCCCTCCGACTCGCGCTGTCGGTCGGCGGCGCCTCCGTCGTCGTGCTGCTGGTCATCGTCGCTGCGGGCTTCGTGCGGGGCATGGAACTCGCGCTGGCCACCACGGGCGGCCGGCACAACGTCATGATCCTGGGCGCCGGCAGCGAGGAGAGCGTCGAACGAAGCGAGATCCCCGCCTCGACGCCCTCGCTCCTCGAGGCGTCGGTCCCCGGCATCCGCGCCGACGCGGGCGTGGCCTACGTCTCGCCCGAGGTGCATGCCATGATGCCCGTCGAATGCGAGTCGACGGGCGCGGCCCGGCAGGTGATGATGCGAGGGGTCACGCCCGCGGCATCGCTCGTGCACGAGCAGGTGCGGATCGTCGAGGGCCGTTGGCCGATCGCCGGCCAAGGCGAGGTGATGATCGGCGCGGCGAGCGCCACGGTGCTGGGCGTGCCTTCCGCGGCGCTCGCCGTGGGCGGCCGGGTTCGGTTCGACGGTCGATCCTGGGAGATCGTGGGGAGGTTCGCCTCCCCCGGCACCATCGTCGAGGCCGAGACGTGGATCCCCCTCGCCGACTTGCTCGCGGCATCCAGAAGGGAGACGATTTCCTGCGTGATCGTGACGCTCCAACCCTACGACGAGGCCTCCGGCGAGGGCGCGGAGTTCGCCGACATCGACGCCTTCACCAAGACCAGGCCCGACCTCGAGCTCGTGGCCATGCCCGAGCGGGATTACTACGGCGCACTCGCCAGGTTCTTCGGTCCGGTGCGGCTCGTGGCATGGCTGACCGCCGCCCTCATCGCCACAGGGGGGCTGTTGGGCGGCCTCAACACGATGTACGCCGCCTTCGCCTCTCGCATCCGCGAGTTGGGAACGTTGCAGGCGCTGGGCTTCCGGCGGGCGGCCATCCTCTGGTCGATGGTGCAGGAATCGACGCTTGCGACCACAGCGGGAAGCCTCCTGGCGTGCGCCGCGGGCGTCTGGCTGCTCGACGGAGTCGCCGTACGGTTCTCGATGGGAGCCTTCGGACTGGTCGTGGATCAGCAGGTCATCCTGGTGGCGTTGGCGAGCGGGGTGGCCTTGGGCGTGGCCGGAACCCTCCCCCCCGCGGTTCGCTGCCTGAGGCCGCCGATTCCCGAAGCCCTCAAGGCGGCATGATCGCTGGCAGCGGACAAGCATCGAAACGATGACGCAAGGAGCCGATCGATGAGACAGGCAGTCAGGAGAGTCGCTGTGATCGCAGTCGCGATTTGTTGCGTGGCATGGGGCGTCGCTGACTCGCTCGCGGGACATGCCGGCGACCGTCCGCCCGACATCGCCGGCATGATGAAGCCCGAGTTGTTTCCCGGAGCCGTTGAAGTGTCGGAAGCCGTCGCCAAGGGCAAGCCCGGCGAGATGATCGCGTTGCGGGGCCATGTTCCGGCCAAGGACGGTTTCGACGCCTCCCGCGCGATCTTCCGCCTCGAAGAGACTCCAACTGCGGATGGGGTCACGCCCGCGAGCGACAGGCCCGTGGCGACCGTGCGACTGGTGTCGGCCGCCGGCGAGCCGCTGAAGGGTTCGGTCGAGCAGCAGCAGCGACTCAAGGCGGGCGCCGAGGTCTTCGTGCTCGGCACGGTCCGCTCCGGCGACGGCAAGGCCGCCGTCGAGGTCGATGCAGTCGCATTGCACGTGCCCCGTGGCGGGCTCCCGCCGGGGTTCTTCCTCAAGGAAGCCGATCCCGCGGCCAAGGATGTCTCCGAGGCCCGGACACAACCGCTGAAAGTCGGTCAGGACGTAACGCTTCGCGGCAGGATCGGCGGCGGCACGAGCCCGTTCGTCGCCGGCAGAGCCATCTTCACGATCGTCGGGCGTGCACTCACGCCCTGCAACGAGAAGCCCGACGATCACTGCGGCACGCCGTGGGACTATTGCTGCGACTCCAAGGCCGAGATCGTCGCCAACTCCGTGACAGTCCAGATCGCCGACCCCAAGGGGCAGCCGCTGCGCACGAGCATGAAGGGGCGTCGCGGCCTGCGGGAACTCAGCGAGGTGGTGGTCGTCGGGAAGGTGACTGCCGTCGGCGGCGAGGGCGTCGTGGTGACGGCCACGTCGATCGCCGTGGCCCGCTGAATGCGATGGACCGATCAGGGCTGCGGGTCGGGAATGCCCGACATCCGCAGCAGGGTCTTGAACGTGCTCGAGAAGACGAAGTTCTCCTTGGGGAACTCCGTGCCGGCCATGTTCTGGTCGATATGGCTGAACATCAGGTCGACCGAGCCGATCCGCGTCGGCGCCGCGCCCGGCGCAGCCGGGTCGAGCAGTTCGATCACGCCCGAGGTGCTCGCGCCCCCGGCGTCGAACTGATTGATCGTCGCCGTGTAGCGGAGAGTGCAGCCCGGCACGGCCTCGGCGCTGAACTCGGCCTTGTTGACCTTGGCCAGAATGACCTTCTCGCGGAAGCCGCCCGCATGGCCCACCAGAATGCCCGCGGTTTGCGCCATGCCTTCGATGACGAGCGACGCAGGCATGATCGGCAGGGCCTCGCGAACGCTCGACGCCGCGAAGTGGTCGTGCAGGTGCTCCTCGGCCATCGAGACGTTCTTCACCGCGACCATGCGGACGCGGGGAACCAGTTCCACGATGCGATCGATCCACATCCAACGCATTCGACGCGGCTCCCGAGTTGACGCCTCCCATCAGGATCGGTCCCGCCGGGGCGGCGGTTCGTCTCGATCACTGCTTGGCGAGCTTGCCTTCGATGAATCGGACGAGCGTCTCGACCGTGAAGAGCGTGCCGATGTTCTTGAGGACGGGGTTGGCCTCGAAGCCGGCGAAGTCGACGTGGGGCATGCGGCTCTTGAGCAGCGCAAGGCCCTCTGGCGTCACCTTTCCGGCCTGCACGTACCGCTGATCCTGCGCGATGTTCTCGGGGAAGAGCTCGCCTTGCGGGATCTTCACGCCGAAGGCCTGCTCGAGCTTGAAGACGATGTCGAGGAAGTCGATCGACTCGGCGCCCAGGTCGGTGGTGAGCACCGACGTCATGGTCACCTCGTCATCGTCCACCGCGAGGGCGTCGACGAGCACGGAACGGATCTTCGCGAAGATGTCATCACGGGTCATGGCGGTCGGGATCCACGGTCGGGGATTGGAAGGGGTTCGGTGAGCCGCAACGATAGGCCGTCGGCGGGGCCTTTTCGCGTCAGTTCAGCCGCCGCACCTTGATGTTGCGGAAGGCCACGTCGTCGCCGTGATCCTGAAGGCAGATGCGGCCGGAGGCGGTCGTGCCGTAGGTCGGCATCGACGGCCACTTGCTCTTCTTCCATGCCTCCTTGTACGCGTCGCTGGTCGTGTCGATGTCCACCACCTTGATGCCGTTGAGGAAGTGCTGAAGTCGCGTGCCCTGGGCGACCACTCGAGCGTGGTTCCACTCCCCGGCCGGGCGAGCCACGTCGGCGGCGCAGGGCATGATGTCATACAGGGTGCCGGCGCGGGTCTGGGGCTTCTTGCCGTCAGGGTGGCCGGCGTCGTCAAGCACCTGCATCTCGGGCCCGGTCAGCCACGGGTAGTCGAGTTTCTCGTCGCAGCGGTACATGATCCCGCTGTTGGCCCCCGGCGCGGCCTTCCACTCGCACGAGAACTCGAAGTCGCCGTACTCCTCGACGGTGGCCAGATCGCCGCCGCCGCCCTTGGCCGCGACTCGCAGTTCGCCGTCGGCGATCACCCAGCCCTTCTCCGGCATGGCCTGCTTGCGATAGCCCCGAAGCCCTGTCGCGTTCGTGCCGTCGAAGAGCAGCGACCATCCCTCGGTCTTCTCGGCCTGGGTGAGCGTGTTGTGACGACGCACGTCCTTCCACGCCGGCCCCAGCGTCACCTCGCCCGTCGCCGCCCACTCCGCGCCCCTCGCGATGAACGTGCGGAACTGCGTGGCGCACACCGTGCCCTTGCTCTCGATGGCGTTCTCCCACACGTGGCCCAGCGGCGTCGCGAAGACGCGGCCCTTGCCGTACGAGAGCGTGAAGCCCATCGGCTCGTCCTTGCCCGTGCCGCCCGTGGCCCGGTCGGAGAACGCCTTGGCCAGCAGCCGATACTCGGCGTTCTGGCTGTTCACGAGGTTGTGGTACAACTCGTCCTTGTGGCGAGTGATCGGGGGCATCCCCTTGGTGATCGGGTGGTCCGGGTCCGTCCACGTCACGTCGAAGGCGTGGTACTGGCCGTGACCCGTGCCGTCGCGCCACATCAGGCCGAGCATCCGTTCGTACTCGGCCCAGCCCTTGAGGGCGTTGTTCGCCGAGTGGATCGCCACCACCCCCGTGCCCGCCTTCACCGCCGCCTCGAAGTTGCGGTCGGCCGACTCGCCCCATCGCTTCGGCGCGTGAAGGTCGTTGTAGTCGAGAATGAACACCTGGTAGGTCGACAGGACCGCGGCGTCGGCCAAGGCCGATGCGGGCTCGTCGGTGATCGTCACCTCGAAACGTCCCGTGGCCTCCAGCGTCTCCGCGTGCACGCGGCTCGTGTACTTCCAGTTGTGGTTGTTGTGCCCGGTGATCAGCAACGCCTTGATCGGCGCGGCACCCTGCCCTCCGGCGACAAGTCCGATCGAGCAGGCGGTCGTCGCGGCAAGGAACGTCGAGACGCTGGACATCATGGGGCGGTTCCTGGGAGGAGTGGCGATTCGCGACGGCGATGGTCGCCGCCGATGGTTCATTATTGCTCGCCTGCATCGCCCGACATGGACGCCCGGGAGTCGCCCATGGCACTCGCTACACTGGATCATGATCATCCTCTCGCTGGCGGCGGCTCTCTCGGCGGGTTCCATCGGTCTCGACGACCCCGCTCCCCGCGCGTCTCCCTGGCTCGGCGAGGTGAGCAAGGATCGGTTGATCGCCGACGTCCGCGCCCTCGAGGGGTTCGGCACCCGACACTTGCTGTCCGGCAACGCCGATCCGACCCGTGGCATCGATGCCGCGGGCGAGTGGATCAAGCGATCGCTCGACGCCGCGGCTCGGGCCAACCCGCCGTTGGAGACTCGCATCGAGTCGTTCGAGGTGCCGCCGGGCGTGCGGGTGCCGGGCGGCGCGACGGTCCGAAACGTCGTCGCGGTGGTGCCGGGCACGATGAAGGAGGCCGCCCGCCGCGCGTACTACGTGGTGGGGCACTACGACAGCCGCAATGCGGACGTGCTGGACGCGACCGGTCCTGCCCCCGGCGCCAACGACGACGCATCGGGGACCGCCGTGGTGATGGAACTTGCCCGCATCATCGCGCTGCGTCCGCTCGAGTCCACGGTGGTCTTTCTCTGCACATCGGGCGAGGAGCAGGGGTTGCTCGGCGCGGCGGCCCACGCCCAGAACATCGCATCGACCGCTCCGTACGCGGTCATGGGCGTCTTCAACAACGACATCGTGGGGGATCCGTCGCCGGCCCCCCGCGCCCTGGACGCGGCCTCCTGGCCCGGCGGGCGCGTCCCGTCCAACGAGGCCATGCAGGCCGCGCAGGGCCCCGATCCTCGCCGCGTGGTGCGGGTCTTCTCGGAGGGGGTGCCCCGCCGCGCCGGCGCGGCGGACCTGGCCACCCTCCGTTCGCTCGCCGCCGAGAGCGATTCGCCGAGCCGGCAACTGGCGAGGTTCATCGCCTTCGTCGCCGCTCGCGAGGGACTGGCCGTCGCGCCCGCGCTGGTCTTCCGGCAGGACCGATTCCTCCGCGGGGGCGACCATGCGGCCTTCAACGACGCGGGCTTCCCGGCGGTTCGATTCACCACCCTTCACGAGGAGTATTCACGCCAGCACGTGGGCGTCGAGCGACGCCAGGACGGCGAGTACGGCGACGTCTCGCGGTTCATCGACGCCGTCTACCTCGCCGAGGTCGCTCGCGTCAACCTCGCCGCGCTGGTGCACGCGGCCAACGCGCCGCGACCGCCGCTCAAGGTGCGCATCATCACCGCGTCGCTCGACGCCGCGACGCAACTCGCGTGGTCGCCATCCCCCGAGCCCGACGTGGCCGGGTACGAGGTGGTGTGGCGGGAGACGACGGACTGGCAATGGCGCCACGCGCTCGACGTCGGCGACGTCGCCTCGGCGCGACTCCCGCTCAACAAGGACAATGTCTTCATCGGCGTGAGGGCCTACGACCGCGACGGCTACCGAAGCCCGGTGGCCTTCGCCGCGGCGGCCAAGGAATGAAAACGCCGCCGGACGCTGGGGCGTCGCGTTGGCGAGCCCGGCGTCCGGCGGCGTGAAGCGAACTCGCCTCGCGGCGGGCGGTCAGCGGCCGAGCACCACCGACTTGGCCGGCGTCGGAGCCTCGCTGCCCGGCGTGATCTCGATGACCTTGGCCTTGGGGGCCGGCTTGGCCAGCAGGTTGCGGGCGTCGATGTCGACCTTGGCGCGGTCCTCGTAGCGCACGGCGTTCGACGTCTGGCCCAGCAGTTCGAGCCTCGCCTCCTGCTTGGCGCGAATGTCGGCGAAGCGACCGGCGAGGTGGTCGAGACTGCCCGCCTCGTAGCGGCTCTGCTCGTCGAGCGTGCGTTGACGCTTCTCCATCACCGCGATCAGGCGATCGTTGCGGGCGATGGAGTCGACCTGACGATCCATCTGCCACATCTGCGCCTGGAAATCCTGGTGCTCGTTGCCGAGTTGCTCCGCGAGTTGGGCCAGACGCGATTCCTGCTGGGCGAGATAGGTGAGGTCGCGCTCGATCTCGCCGATGCGGCTCGCATACGACGCGCGAACCTGCTGGATCTGCGTCGAGCGAGCGACCGCCTGGCGCATGTCGAGCGACTCGCCGTTGAAGACCACGCGGATGACCGCGGGCGCGGCCTCGCTGCTCTCGGAAGCGAGCGACACCGTCGCCTGGGTGGCCTCGGCCTTGGTCAGCAGGTCCTGCATCTGGGCGTGATCGTCGATGGCGAGACTCACCACTCGCTCCGACACCGCCTGCTCTCGCTTGAGCTGGGAGATCTGCTGACGGACTTCGGCCAGGTCGCCTCGCACTTCGGCGATCCGCTTGGGATACTCCCCCTCGAGTTGACGCATCTGCATGCGAAGGGCGACGGGATCCTCGATCGCGCCGTCGATGGTCGAGTTGATCATGTTGCGGAACTGGGTGAACAGGGCGCCGAGCCGCTCGGGCCCGGCCACGAGCGCCGCGGTGCCGCCGACCAGGCCGGCGATGACGGCGTAACGGACGATGTGCTTGCCGCACGACATGGGTGGGGACCTCCAGGTGGCCGCCTCTCGGGCGTTCCCGGACGTCGCGACACACGCGCAACTCGTGCCGTGGAAGGTCCGAGAGAGGGCTTCGCGTGGTTCTTGGGGAAACCGTCCGCCCGGTTTCGCCAACCAACTCGATCGCAACGCACCGTCGCGCCGAACCGTCGTCACCCCGGAATAAACTACCGACATGCTCACGCCCCTGACCACAGGCTTCGTCAAGCGGCTTCGCTCCAACGATCAGGCGGCGTGGTTCGAGCTCTGGGAGGTCTTCGGCCCCGTCGTCCGCGCCCAGCTCTCCAAGTGGGGGAAAGGCCGCATCGGCGTCGAGACCGTCCGCGACCTCTCCCAGGAGACGCTCGCCGCCCTCTCCGAGTCGATCGACCGGTACGACCCCGCCCGCGGGGCGAGGTTTTCCACCTGGCTGCTCGCCATCGCCCGGCACGTGCTCAGCGACGAACTCGACCGCCGCGGCGCGAGCAAGCGGGGCGGCTCGCGGAAGGCGTCGTCGCTCGAGGAGGAGTGGATGGCCGCGGCTCCCGGCGCCGGCGTCGACGCCCAGTACGAGCAGCAGGTCTTCGCCGCCAAGGTCGTGGCGGCTGTGGTGGCCACCGGCAAGGAGGCCGACTTCACCGACTTTTCCATCTACGCCATGCGGGTGCTCGAGGGCAAGCCCGGCAAGGACGTCGCGTCGGCGCTGGGCATCAGCGAACCCACGGTGAGCCGGCGTGCCGCCCGCGTGAGGGACATCCTGCGGATCAAGCTCGCCGACGTCATACGCACGTACTCCTTCACGCAGGACGAACTCGACGAAGCGGCGCGAAACGGCATCGACCTGACTCCCAAACAGGATGCGGTCGCAGCCGACGATCAGCTCTTCGACGAAGCCGTGGCCGAGATCCATCACCGGCAGGCGGAACTGCGAAGAGCCGATCAGTCGGCGCGGCTCGAGTGATCGTCAGGTCCACCCGATCGTCCGGAGCCCGGTCCCCATGAACAGCATCGCGATCTACACGCTCGGATTGCTCGCGCTGATCGCCGCGTTCGTCGTCGCGGCCGTGGTGCTCGTGCCCCTCGCCGGCGGCGTGGTCTGGCTGCTGGCCCACGTCGGTCGCTTCATCGCCGGCGTCTTCGTCGACTCGCTCCGCTTCGTCGGCGCGGTCATCCTCTCGTTCATCTACGGCGTGCCCCTCCTGCTCGGAGCCGTCGTGATCGGGCGATGGGAGGCGGTGCGTCACTTCTGGCGAGCCGCCGATCAGGAGATCTATCGAGCGCTGGCGTGCCTCTATCGCGTGTGCATCGGGCATCCCGCGAGACTGCTCTTCCTCGGCGGACTCACGGAGGGATTCGAGCGCCGATTCCCCGAGGTCGTCGCCGCCACCCCTGGCCCCGACGGGGCCCCCCCGCCCGTCGCGTCGGCCTCCTCCCGTCGCGCCGGCTTCGAGGGCTACGAAATCGTCGGCACCCTCGCCCCCGGCGGCAGCGGCGCACGCCTCTACGTGGCCCAGCCCGACGAGGCCAAGGCCCAGTCGCTCCGCAAGGCCGGATTCGCTCCCGGCAAGGTCGTCATCAAGTGCTTCTCCCTCTCCGAGGGCAGCACGCTCCCGCAAATCGTTCGCGAGAGCCGCTCGCTCGACGCGGCGCGGCGGTTGGGTCTCATTCTCGATCACGAGTTGACCCAGGAGCGTTTCTTCTACGTGATGCCATATGTCCCGGGCGAGAGTCTCGCCGAGGTCACCAAGCGCCTTCACGCCGCCGGCCCCGGCGACGGGCTCGGCGCCGAGCAACTCGCCGCCGCGATCCGCCATGCCATCGACCTGGTCGAAGCCCTGGGCGTCTATCACCGCGGCGGACTGTGGCACAAGGACGTCAAGCCGGACAACATCATCGTCGCCACCGGCGGCGACGGACGCGCCCATCTCGTCGACTTCGGGCTGGTCTCCAGTCTCCGTAGTTCGATGACGCTCACCACCCACGGCACGGAGTACTTCCGCGACCCTGAACTCGTGCGTCGGGCGCTGCAGGGGGTGAAGGTGCACGAGGTTGACGGCGCTCGCTTCGACCTCTACGCCGCGGGCGCGGTGCTGTATTCGGTGCTCGAGGGGTCCTTCCCCGCGCACGGCGGCCTCAGCCAGATCACGCGCAGGTGCCCAGAGTCACTCAAGTGGATCGTCCGCCGCGCCATGACCGACTACGACAGGAGGTACGCGTCCGCCGACGAGTTCCTCGCCGACCTTCGTCATGTTCGCGATGCCGCGGATCCGTTTGCGGTGCCGCCGTTTCACCTGCCGAGTCTGAGGGACGTCGCCCCCGAGTCCGCGGCGGCCAGTGCGGCAACGCCGCCGTCCCCGGCCCCGCCGGTCGCTGCGGCAGCGCCCGCGAGGTCCCCCGTCCAGCCGGGTCGAATCCGAGTCGCGAACTGGTGGAGCGGTCGGATGGAGATCGACCCTGTCGAGTCGCCGCAGCACTCCCCCACGCGTGCCCCGTTCGCCGGCGGAAGCCCGCTGGTCGACCCGGCCAAGCGACGCCCCGCAGCGGAGCAGTTGGCGTCCGCGAGAGCGAGGGTCGACGCGGCACGGGGGCGGATGCCTCGCGGCGGCGGCAACGCTCGAGGCGTCGATCTGGCGTTGGCGGGCGGGGTCTTGGCGTGCCTGGTCGCCGGTGGGGCGATCGGCCTGGGGTTGGTCGAACTGGGATCGTCGGATCATGCTGGGAACACCCCCCGCGTGGTGGTCTGGGACACGGCCGCATCGCTGGTGCAGCAGGCCGGGCGAGCGACATCCGCGCAACTGCTTGTCATCAACGACCTGAAGGAACCTTTGCCGGAGGAGGTTCGGTCGTGGTTGGTGGGCCTGGAGCGGGCGCTGGCGAACGCGGGCGCCCGCTTGACCGGCGAACCCGCCGGCGGCGAGGGCGTCCCCCCCGAGGATGCGCTGGCGAGGGTGGCGGCGTTGAGACTCAGTATCGCTCCGGCCACGCCCTTTGAACCGGAAGGGGCGAATCGATTGGCGGCATGGTTGGTCGAGCATCCGGAGGTGGGGGGGATCGTGTGGGCGGCGGCCGCGGTCGACGATCCGAGCGGCATGCCCCGGCTGACGCTGGCCAAGGGGAACATGGACGACGCGATGTGGGTCCGAGTGGTCAACGCGGCGAAGGATCGAGCGGCAGGCGAGTCGACTGAATGACACGGCGACCCGAAGTCGATGTCGAGGGCGTCCGGGTCGAAACGTCGGGTGCACGTTGCGTACACTTCATTCCATGCCCGCCTCGCATGGTCAGCCCGACGGTCCTTCCAACGCCAACAGCCAACCCGGATCCAAGCCCCGCGTGAGCGGTGCGGGGGTTCCCGCGACCACCACCGGAGGCGGGAGCGACGCGGAAGCGACGGGTCGGCGCGCCTCCTTGGCCGACTTGGCGACCTCGTCTGCCGATTCCGAGTTCTACAGCCCGATCCCCGAAGGATACCAGAAGGGATTCCACAAGTACGTCATCGTGCTGGGCACGGTGATGTCGGGCCTGGGCAAGGGCATCTTCGCCAGCAGTCTCGCCAAGATGCTCAAGGACAAGGGCCTTGTCGTCGCCCCCATCAAGATGGAGGGCTACCTCAACATCGATTCGGGCACGCTCAACCCGTATCGCCATGGCGAAGTCTTCGTGCTCGAGGACGGCACCGAGTGCGACATGGACCTGGGCACGTACGAGCGTCTGCTCGACCAGAATCTCACGCGTCGCAACTTCACCACGTCGGGCCAGATCTTCAGCGAGATTCTCGAGCGTGAGCGTCGGGGCGCCTACCTCGGACGCGACGTCCAGATGATCCCGCATGTCACCGGCGAGGTGAAGCGCAAGCTCCGCGAACTCGCCGTGCGGGGCGACGGCTCCCGCAAGGCCGATGTGGTCTTCATCGAGGTCGGCGGCACGGTCGGCGACTACGAGAACGCCTTCTACATCGAGGCCCTCCGCGAACTGGCCTTCGAGGAAGGCCCGGGTTCGTGCTGCTTCGTCGCGCTCTCGTACATCATCGAGCCCAAGGCCCTGGGAGAGCAGAAGAGCAAGGCGGCCCAACTCGGCATCAAGCGGCTGATGGAGGCGGGCGTGCAGCCCCACATCATCGCCTGCCGCGCCAGCAGCGTCGTTTCCGACACGGTCGCCCAGAAGATCGCGATGTTCAGCAACGTGTCGATGCGGCGCGTCTTCTCGCTGCACGACCGCGAGAGCATCTACACCATTCCCGACGAGATGCGTCAGGAAGGGCTCGATCGCGAGATCCTCTCCATCCTCAACCTGCACGATCGCACCAACATCGCGCAGGAAGACCGTTCTCGCGAACGCTGGACCGGCTTCGTCCGCCGGCTCACCGCCCCCAAGCCTCGCACCGTCCGCATCGCGCTGGCGGGCAAGTATGCCAACCTCCGCGACGCCTACGCCTCGATCGACAAGGCCGTCGAGCACTGCTCCACCCATCTGGGCACTCGCGTCGAACTCGACTGGATCGACACCACCGAGATCGACGACCGCAACGTCGAGGAGCACATCGGCTCGCACGACGGCGTCATCGTCCCCGGCGGCTTCGGCACCCGCGGCGTCGAGGGCAAGATCGCCTGCGTTCGCCACTGTCGCGAGCGAGGACTCCCGTATCTGGGCATCTGCCTGGGCTTCCAGGTCGCCGTCATCGAGTTCGCCAGAAATGTGCTTGGGTTGGCCGACGCAACCTCGACCGAGTTCAACCCCCGCACCGCGCACCCCGTCATCAGCGAACTGCCAGAGCAGAAGCGCATCGAGGGGCTCGGCGGCACCATGCGTCTGGGGGCGCAGGACGTCCTCATCACGCCCGGAACGCTCGCCTCGTTCCTCTACTCCAAGGCCCCGACGATCCGCGAGCGTTTCCGCCACCGCTACGAAGTCGATCCCGAGTTCATCGAGCGGCTCGAGGCCGCCGGCCTTGTCTTCTCCGGTCGGCATCCCACCCGCCCCATCATGCAGGTGATGGAGTTGCGCCGCCCCGGGCCCGACGTGCCCGCCGGAACGCCCACGCACCCGTTCTTCATCGGCGGCCAGTTCCATCCCGAGTTGACGAGCAGGCCCTTGCGGCCCCAGCCGATGTTCATGGGGTTGATCGCCGCGGCCGTGCAGCGCCGTTACGGCGACGCGGTCGACCCTCGCGATCTCTGGGCCGAGGAGCTCCGTCGCTGGATGTCCCCCTCCGCCGGCAACGGCAGGGGGGCGGTGGTCGCGGCGACCTGAACGCTCCGCCGTCGTCGTCGACGACGACCGTCGCGAGTCAGCATGCAGCGAGTCGATCTTCGATCCATCGCGCCGCGTCGTGAAGGATGATGGCCGAGAAAAGGTCGGGCACGCCGCCGCCGGATGTCATCGCGTTGTGCAGCAGCGACTGCGCGTAGAGGCCTGCGTCCGTGTTCGATTGTGTCGATTCCAGCCACGCGAACCAGTGGATGGCCCAAGGGTGGTTGGTTCCGTTGTCGGGCTGCAGTTCATCGATCAGGAATCGCGCAGCCGCCAGGGCGCGGGCTTCCCATGCAGGGCCAAGCCACGTCAGCGCGTGAAGGCACGCCAGCTCCGTCTCCGTCCAGATCTCGATGCCCGACTCCCGAAGGTGCATCGCCAAGGCGCTCGAATGGCCCGTGGTCGCCGCGAGGATGCGATCGTCGGCACGCTCCGAGCCGGACGAGGCGACCTGCGTCCACAGCACGCAGTCCGGAGATTCGCCGGCGATGCTCGAGGGAGTGATCCCCGTCACGTGGGCCAGAAACGGGCCGTCCACCGGTCGCCGGTGTCCGGCATCGTCGCGGAAGGTCGAGACGAACGACCGGCGGTCGGCGGGCGGCCACGCCGTCGCCGCAAGGCGAGCGTTCGCGGCGCGAGACAATCGGGCGTGCCATGTCGTCAATCGCTGCTGGTTCATGGTCCCAGAGCGTACCCGGGCGGCGAGCCGCGTCGGTTCGGCGCTTCTGGGACCTGCCTTTCCCGGGGTGGGCGGCACAGCCATCGGGGGCGACGCGTTCGCGATGATCGACGTGGGGATCGAACGAACCCGCGATGCGGGCGGGTCGAAGAGAGTGGCCCAGCCCTTCCTTCAGTGAATCGCCATGCACCAGCCGCATCCCACCAGTCCCGTCAGGACCGCTCCCGCCTCCGCCGCTCACTCGCCCCTCCTGCCGGAGTATCCGGGCCTTCCATTCGAGGCGCTGTTGACCATCACGGAACTCGATGAGCACGGGAAACCCGGGTTGCACTGGCAGGCGCATGGGGTGCGCCGAACCGAGTGGCACGTGGTGCTCAGGTGTCGCCGCGCGCTGCATGTGGGCCGTCTCGTGGTCATGGCGTCGCACCTGGTCGACGATGCCCCTGAACCGCTCGCGGGCCGCGTGATCGAGAGCGTCGCGGCGGGAGAACGCCACCACGGCGTGGTGCTGCGTCTCGAGAAGGTGCCCGAGCACCCCGCCGTCGACGCATGGCTCTCGTCGCTGTGGCCGGTGCGTCCGGGCGACCGCAGGCTCCGCGGCGGTTCGTGATGGACGCCGCCGCCCGCCGCCGGTACCCTCCGGCACCGTGAAGGTGGCCTCCTCCAACGCTGAACTCGTCGCCTCGCTCCCGCAACAGGGCGCGGGGTGTCACTTCGTGCCCACCATGGGGGCGCTGCACGAGGGCCACGCGACCCTGATCCGCGTGGCTGCCGCCGCGTGCGAGGGCGCCGATGTCGCCGTCAGCATCTTCGTCAACCCGACGCAGTTCGACGATCCTTCGGACCTGTCGCGGTACCCTCGCACGCTCGAACAGGATCTCGACCTTTGTCGCGCCGCGGGGGCGACCATCGTCTACGTCCCGAGCGTGACCGACGTATACCCGCCCGGTGACGGGCTTCCCTCGACGCCGATCCCCGACCAGGCCACCAAGCCCGCCCTCGAAGATGCCCTGCGTCCGGGACACTTCGCGGGCGTCTGCCAGGTGGTGCGTCGACTCTTCGATCTCGTCAGGCCTCGTGCTGCGTACTTCGGCGAGAAGGACTGGCAGCAGTTGCAGGTGATCGCGGCGATGACGTCGATGCTGTCGCTGCCGGTGCGGGTCGTGCCGGTGCCGACGGTGCGTGAAGCCGACGGCCTCGCCATGAGCAGCCGCAACCGATTTCTGTCGCCCGACGACCGCCGTCGGGGGCTCTCGCTCTCGCTGGCGTTGTGCGAGGCCCGCCGAGCGGCCACGCCCGCCCGGGCCGAGGAGATCATGCGCGACGTGATGCGACGGGCGGGCGCGGAGCCCGACTACGCCGTGGTCCGCGACGCCGCGACCCTGTTGCCTCGATCGTCGGGTGAAGCCGCGCCCATGCGGGCGCTGGTGGCGGCGAGGGTGGGGGCCGTGCGGCTGATCGACAATGCCGCGTGGATGCCGGGTGCCCAGGCCTGAGCCTCCGCCCGTCGCGTGCGGAGTCGATGCTGCTACCCTTGGAGCCGCGACCGTCCGTCGGCTTGACGACCGGTGCGCCCGGGCTTTCACCATTCGAGGAACAACCGTGCTCAAGACGCCGCTGAACGCCTTTCATCGCCAGCACAAGGGACATCTGGTGGACTTTGCGGGCTGGGAAATGGCGATGTACTACTCCGGCCTGGTGCAGGAGCACCATCAGGTGCGCAACAGCGGCGGCATCTTCGACGTCTCCCACATGGGCCGGGTGAAGATCGCCGGTCGTCACGCCCGTCGTCTCCTGGAGCGAGTGTGCAGTCGACGCATCAGCGACATGGAGATCGGCCAGTGCCGCTACTCGCTGGTGTGCAACGAGCAGGGCGGCGTGAAGGACGACGTGATCGTCTACCGCGTCGATGACGACGAGTTCCTCATCGTCGTCAACGCCAGCAATCGCGAGAAACTGATGCGTCACTTCGAGGAGGTGCGCAAGACCAACGACTTCACGCTCAAGGCGCTCGAGGATCGCACCATGGAAACCGCCATGGTCGCCTTGCAAGGCCCCAAGGTGATGGACCTCATCGGCAAGGTGAGCCGCGAGGTGCCGACTCTCAAGAAGTACCGCTTCGCCGTCAAGAACCTTCTCATCACCAAGATCATCGTGAGCCGCACCGGCTACACGGGCGAGGACGGCGTCGAGGTGATCCTGCCCGCCGGCATGGCGGTCGACATGGCCCTCAAGTACCTGCTGCAGGGCGTCGACATGGACGCCCCCGACGCCATCCTCAAGCCCGCCGGATTGGGCTGTCGCGACACGCTCCGCACCGAGGCCGGCATGCCCCTCTACGGGCACGAGCTCGGGGAAGACATCTGCGCCCTCTCCTGCGGCGTGGACTTCGCCATCGCCCTCGACAAGGACCAGGGCGACAAGGGCGAGCAGTTCATCGGCATGGCCGCGCTGAAGAAGGTGGCCGCCGAGGGCGGCCCCGCCCGCAAGCTCGTCGGCCTCGTGCTCGACGGCAAGCGTTCGGCCCGGCCGGGCATGGTGGTCAAGCAGGGCGACAAGGATGTCGGCGTCGTCACCAGCGGTTGCCCGAGCCCGACGTTGGGCAAGTGCATCGCCATGGCCTTCGTCGATCAGGCATTGCTCGCCCCGGGCACTTCGCTCGACGTCGATTCAGGCCGGGGCATCCTGCCGGCCGTCACCTCGCCGCTGCCCTTCTACAAGGCCGCGAAAAAGGCCTGAGCCATGAAGTCCCGGGACGGGGGAGCGCGTCGCATCCATGCGGATCATGCCGCGGGGAGCTTCCCCAAGCCCGCGTGCGTCGTCGAGGCCATCGTCTCGGCCGCCGCCCGCCTGCATTCGCCCGGACGGGGCGCGTATCGCGAGTCGCTCGAGGCGATGAGCGTGGTGGAGGGGTGTCGCGCGAAGGTGGCGAAGGTGCTGGGTGCGTCCGACCCCTCCCGCGTCGTCCTCGCCGCAGGCCAGACCGATGCGCTCAACATGGTGATCAAGGGTGCGGCGATGCAGGCGGTGCGACTCGGTCGCGCGGCGCACGTCGTGGCGACGACCCTCGAGCACAACGCCGTCCTTCGGCCGCTCAAGGGACTTGAGACGTGGGGAGTGACCCACGCGCTGGTCCCTCCCCGCGACCACGCCGTGACACCGTCCGACATCGAGGCCGCGATCCGCCCCGACACGTGCCTCGTCGTCATGACGCACGCGAGCAACGTCACGGGCGCGATTCAACCCGTTCGCGAGGTGGCGGCGATCTGTCGCAGCCGCGGCGTGATGCTGCTTGTCGACGCGGCGCAGACGGCGGGGCACCTTCCCATCGATGTCGACCAGTGGGGCGTCGACGCGCTGGCCGCGCCGGGACACAAGGGACTGCTCGGGCCGCAAGGCATCGCCGCGCTCGTCTTGCGAGCGGGCGTCGAAGATCGCATCGATGCGTGGAGGGAGGGCGGCACCGGCGGCGACTCGGCCTCCGCGCGTCAGCCGCAGGACATGCCAGGGCGTTTCGAGGCGGGGACGATGAACGTCCTCGGAGCAGCTGGTCTGGCGGCGGGCGCCGGGCACCTGCTCTCGCTTCCCCTCGGCGTCGAAACCGTTCGCCTTCACGGCGTCACGATCGCGAACGCGATGCTGACCGCCGCCAGAACCGGTCGGTTGGGCGAGTTCCGGGTGATCGGGCCGCTCGAAGCCGAGGCGATGGTTCCCGTGTTCGCGCTGCGGCATCCGCGACTCGATCCCGCGGAGGTCGCCGTGATGCTCGAATCGAACTTCGGCATCCTGAGTCGGGCGGGCTTGGCCTGTGCCCCCCTGGCGGCGGGCGGCCCGGCCCTTCGGGTGTCGTTCGGCGCGTCGACCACGATTGACGAAGTGGCGACGGTCGTGGCCGCGCTCGAGTGCATCTCGAAGATCTGAGCGGCGGTCGGAGTTTGTTCGTGTCCGAATGGCGATTGAAGCCCGCTTCCGCGGCCGTTCGTGAACTTTTCGCTTGGCGGCACGTTCGCATCCGATTAATCTGTGCGGTGCAACGGCTTCCGGTCGCTCTTGATCGGGCTCGCGGCCGTCGCCAGCACTCTCTCCAGCGGAGTCACGGATGAATCAGACCGTTCAGGAACGCTCGTTGCCACGGGGGTTCACGCTCATCGAGTTGCTCGTGGTGATCGCCGTGATCGCCCTGCTCATCGGCATCCTGCTGCCGGCGCTGGGCAAGGCCAGGGAGGCCGGCCGCACGCTCAAGTGCAGTTCCAACATCAAGCAGATCGGCTTGGCGGCCAACGCCTACGCCATCGACTACAAGGATGTGATCTGGCCCATCGCCCCGCGTCCGAGTTGGCCCAACGGTGCGCGGGTGTGGAACCCCACCAATGACCCGACGGTCCTGCCCGACGATCGCAACGTGGCGATGTGGGCGCAGATCGTGCCCGGCCCCTACTGGATGCAAGGAGCTCCCGATCAGGGACGCCGCATCCCCGGGTTCCTGTTTCAGTACGTGAGCAACGCGCACGAGATCGCGGAGTGCCCGACCAACAAGCGGCGGGCCGTCGATGGGTCCGACCGGGCGTCGATGTGGGCCAACCGCACCGGCGTGCAGTTCGACTACACGATGCTCGACGAGATCGAAGGCGCCAAGCTCGGATGTCCGACGCTCGTCGCCTACGGACCGCCGAACCGCGGGCCCTACGGCGCCTACCCCTCCGGCTCGATCGCCGAACTCACGGTGCTCCACTCGGTCCCGCTCTACTTCGAGGAGAGCACCACGGTGTGGAACAGCACCTACCGCGACGGCATGTTCGGCAACGACGATCAACTCACCACGCGGCACGCCAAGGCGGGGCACGTCGCTTTCATGGACGGCTCCGTGAAGATGCTCAAGGTGCCCACGTGCGGCATCGAGACGACGGCTGTCGCCGGCAACTACAACGACAAGAACTTCACCGCCAACGACCTCTACGCCAACGGCAAGGCCCTGAGCACCACGTGGTACGCCATCTCCGATCGAGACTGGCGATTCGGGTCGGTGCAATCCTACGGGTGGATCAACTCGCCCAAGCCCTGAGCCGCTCCGGCGCCGATCGCAGGATGGACGATTCAGGGCGGATGTTGCAGGCCGGTCGCAACCCCGACGGCGAGCACGCGAATGATTCGCGGTTCCGTCTCCGTCAAGTCGTCGCCCGGCGGCGTTCGGGGCCGGGTGCGTCTTCGGATCGAGCGGCGATGGAGCGGCGATCGGTCGGTGATCAGGTGCAAGGGAGATCCGTTCATGAAGTCGATGTGGACGTTGGCGATCGCGATGTGCCTGGCTTCCTCGGCCACCGCGCAGGTCTTCACGGTCGGAGTGCCTCCCCCGCCGGTCGGCGGCGTCGCCGGGCCCAGGCCGTCGAGCGGTTCGCTCTCGGCGGTTGACGTGGACTCGCTTCGCCTGCTCCTCGCGGGCGCTCCCGCCGAGGACCTCGGTCGCGTGCCGGCGTCGTACGGGCTGAGCGTCGCGCTTCCCGATCCGGATGGCGGCATGACGGTCTGCCGCGTCGCCGAGTCCGCGATCATGGATCCCCTCTTGGCGGGCCGCTTTCCCGGCATCCGCACGTTCGTCGCGCAAACCGCCGACAGGGCCGCCTCGGGTCGACTCGAACTGACCCAGCGAGGCCTCACGGGCATGCTTCGAGACGTCTCCGGACGCACGTGGATGATCGATGCGTGGCAGTCGGCCGATCCCGGTCACGTGATCTCCTACTGGCTCGACGACCTCCCGGACGGCGGCGACTGGACCTGTTGGACGCGAGGCGACGGCGACGCCATGCCGTCGCCTGACGATCATCGGGGCGGCTACGAGCCCCGCGTCGTGCAGGACCTTCGCACCTACCGCCTCGCCATCGCCTGCAATGGCGAATACGGCGCGTACCACAGCGAGATTCAGGGACGTACGCCCAACGTCGCCGATCCGCTGGCCGCCATCGTCACCATCGTCGCTCGCACCAACGTCGTCTTCGAGGCCGATCTGGCCGTGCGTTTCCTGCTGGTGGGCAACAACGACCAGATCATCTTCACCAACGCCGACACCGATCCGTATTCGTCGACCTGCAGCGGCGGCGGCGGCACCGATTGCTCCGGCAACCTCCTGTCGCAGAACATCGCCACCCTCGGCACCGTGATCGGCAACGCCAACTTCGATGTCGGCCATGTCGTCACGCGGATCTTCGGCGGCGTCGCCTACCTGAGGTCGGTCTGCCGCACCAACAGCAAGGCCGGCGGCGTGTCCGGCATCCCGCGTGGCGGCGATGCCGATCCATTTTCGGCGCTCGTGGTCATTCACGAGTTGGGCCACCAGTTCGGCGCCAATCACACCTTCAACGGCACGCGAGGACGCTGCGCCGGCAACGTCAATCTCGCCACCTCGTGGGAGGCCGGCTCGGGATCCTCGCCCATGGCGTACGCGGGCGGTTGTCCCGTCGGCGACGCGCCGCCCTCCGACAACATCACCCAGTTCGCCGACCCTTTCTTCCACCACGGCAGCCGACTCGAGATGCAGGCCTATCTGGCGGGCAACGGGAGCAGTTGCGCCGTCATCACCCCCAGCGGCAACAACGTGCCCGAACTGACGTCGGTCACGCCTTCTGGGATGATCCCGCCCTCGACCCCCTTCACCCTCGTCGCCGACGCCAGCGATCCCGACGGCGATCCGCTCACGTACTCCTGGGAGCAGTACGACTCAGGATTCGCCAGGCCCCTGAGCGGTGAGGGGGCGTTCGACAACGGACAGGGCGCGCTCTTCCGAGTGTTTCCCCCGACGCTCTCGCCCGCCCGGACCTTCCCTCGCATGGCTGACGTGCTCTCGGGAACGCCCACGCCCGGCGAGATGCTTCCCGCCGCCGGCGGCGTCAGTCGCACGTTCCGCGTGTTCGTGCGGGACAACCGTCCGGGTGTCGGCGGCGCGGCGATCTCCTCGCTCGTGTCGCTTGAGATCCCCTCGTTTGCCTCTCCATTCGCGGTGGAGTCGCCATCGCGAGGTTCGCTGCTTCGTCCCGGCGAGGTCGAACTTCGATGGAGCGTCGGCGGCACCGATGCCTTCACGCCCCCCTGCACCCAGGTGATCGCCACGCTCAGCGTCGATGACGGCGACACCTTCCCCGTGCAGTTGGGAACATTCCCCAACACCGGTGCGGCCACGATTCAAGTCCCCGGTACGGCGACCGCCGCGGCTCGCATCCGCCTCGACGCGCCCGGCCACGCCTTCTTCGCCATCTCCGGCCCCTTCGCCATCCAGGCCGAGTGCATCGCCGACGTCAACGCCGACGGTGGCATCGACGGCGGCGACATCGACGCCTTCTTCCTCTTCTGGGAGTCGGGCGACGGTCGCGGCGACGTGAACCTCGATGGCGGCGTCGACGGCGTCGATGTCGAGGCCTTCTTCGTCGCATGGTCGGCCGGTTGCTGACCCTGGTCGGTCGGTCCGTCTGCGAGGGGTGATAACCGCCCCGTCCGACGCGCGACCTTCTCGCGGGCGTTGATCCGTCGAGAAGTGAATGGGACACTCCTGTTCGGAGGAGGAGTGTTTCCCATGCATGAAGTCAAGTCGAGGGCCGTTGGAGGTTTCTGGGAGCGGGTGCTGGGCCTGAGGGCCGGCGCAGCCGATCCCGACGCGGCCGCTCAACCGCTGGAACCCCGCGTCATGCTGGCGGTCGTGCCCCGCGTGGGCAACACCCCTCTGGCCCCTCCGGGGTTCGCCGCAGTCACCGTCAACGCCGACAACGTGCGATTGGCGTGGGCGGCCCCCGGCGCCAACGCCACCGGCTACCGCATCATGCGAGCCGGATCGACGGGCGACTTCGCGCAGATCGCCACGATCTCCAGTCGCACGCAACTGTCGTTCATCGACACCTCCGTCCGCTCGAACACGGCCTATCGCTACCAGATCGTCTCGTTGAACGGCGCCGCCGCCTCCGCGCCGTCTCAAGTCTCGAGCGTATGGACGCCCTTGTTCACGCCCACCGACTTCCGAACCACGATGGTCTCGTCGTCGAGCGTGACCTTGAACTGGCAGGCACGTGATCCTTCGGCCACCGCCTACATCATCGTGCGATCCACCAACGGCGGAACGTTCATGCCGCTGCGAGTCGTCTCGGGCGGTTCCATCACCTCGTACGTCGACACGACCGTCTCGTGGGGGGCGGTCCACGCCTATCGAATCCAGGCAACCGCCGGCACGAAGGGGTCGGCCGTCAGCAACCCCGTGACGGCGGCCGTGCCCGTCGCGCCTCCGGCCAACCTGAGGGCGCTGCCCGCATCGACGTCGATCGGCCTGACGTGGACCGCCGCGGGCAGCCGCGTCGCCTCGTATGTCGTGCAGCGGTCGGTCGAAGGCGGCACCTTCGCCACCATCGCCACGATGGGCGGCACCGTCGGCGCGTTCACGGACAACGCCATCGTCGGCGGCATCCGCTACAACTATCGTGTCGTCGCAACCGCTCCCAACGTTCCGAGCGGCACCGCTGAGACGCCCTCGGTCTTCGCGTCCATCAGGGCGGCGACCCGCGTCACCGCCACCGCGTCGGGAACAGGCGCCGTCGTGGCCTGGACCGATTCCAACGGAGCTTCCGTCAGGTACGTCGTCCAGAAGTCATCCGACGGCACCACGTTCAGCGATGCGGCCCAGATTGCCGCCGGTGCGGCCAAGACCTGGACCGACACGAGCGCTTCCGCGGGCGGTTCCGTGTGGTATCGCGTCGTCGCCATGAAGACAGGCCTGACCTCGGCGATCTCCGCCCCGGTCATGTTCACGCCCGCCTCCGGCGGCGGAGGCGGGAGCGGCACAGGCGTCACCATCACCACCCGACATGGCAGTGAACTGGTCGTGACCACCAGCGGTGGCACCTCCGCCATCCGGGCTTCGGTCAGCGGCGCGACGATGATCATCACCGCGGGCACGACCGTCGTGGCCCAGGTCTCGATGCCGTCGGCGCTGTTCATCTACGATCGCGGCGGCACCCGTGCGATCACGATCGACAAGTCGGTCACCGTCCGCACCATCGTCTCCTCGGTCGGCGGCGCGGCCTCGACCATCACCAGTGCGGGCACGAATGTCTCGGCATGGATCGACACCACCGACGCCTTCACCGGCACCGGCGTCGTCAATCGGATCGGCACGCTGGCGGGCAACGTCAGCAAGGCGGTGGGCGCCAGTCTGCCCAATCCCACCGACTCGGGAAGCACGATGGTGATCAACGCCTCGTTGTTCGGCGCCGGGCCCGTGGCAAGCGACATCAACCAGGGAGCCGTCGGCGACTGCTACTACATCGCCGCCCTGGCCGCTTTCGCCACGTCGAGGCCCTCGGTCGTCAGCGAGGCGGCGGTCGACATGGGCGACGGAACCTACATCGTCAAGTTCACTCGTGCCGGCAGTCCCGTCTTCGTCCGCGTCTCGAATCAGATTCCCACCGCCGGCGGCTCGAACTTCCGCTACGCCCGACCCGGCGCCGCCGGCACCGTCTGGGTGCCCATCATGGAGAAGGCCTTCGCCTACTTCCGCTCGGGCGCCAACACCTACGCGTCGATCAACGCCGGCTGGATGGGCGAGGCCTACTCGGCGCTGGGCGTCAACTCGTCGACCGTCTGGCTGAACAGTTCCGTCACCGAGCAGAGCCTGTTCACGATGCTGTCGGGCGACATGGCCGCCGGCAGAGCCGTCACCTTCGGCACCTTCTCCACCTCGCCCAACCTGGTCGGCGGCCATGCCTACTCGCTGGTCAGCGCGGTGCGAGATGCGGGCGGCGTCGCCCGATACACCGTCCGCAACCCCTGGGGCGTGTCGGGAACCGCCATCGAGAACGCAACCGGCTACGCCACTCTGACCTTCGAACAGATGAAAGCCAACTTCAACGCGGGCGTCCGTGCCGTGGCCTGAACGGGCTTTCCGGCAGGCAACGCCCCGAACGACTGGTCACAGCCGCTCGAGGCCCGTCGACCGGACCCACGCCACGCGACCGTCGTGCAGGCGAATCATGACCCACTCGCCCCGCTCCTCGGCGATGACCACTTCAAGCCCCGGACTCAACGGTTCCTTGAAGCTCGGCTCGTACATCTCCGCAGGCCCTTGGCGCGCCGTGATTCCCGTGGCGACCACGACGGCCTCGGGGGCCCTCCAGCGTCGAACGTCCGCCGCCAGCAGCGGCACGATCGCGATCGCCCCGACCGCCAACGTCGACACGGGCATCCAACGCCTGACCCGATGGATCCCCGCGAGTCTGAGTGCGAGCAGCAGCCAGCCTGCCACGTGGCAGGTTGCGGCAGTCCATAGCAGCCATCGCGGCGACACGAGCGTCGACAGCCAGTCGCCCAAGCTCGCGGCGAACCGCTCGATCGAGCCCATCGCGCCGCGCCAACCGGGCGACGAAGCCTGCGAGGCGACCGCCGCTCCCGGGGCATAGGCCTCCGTCCCCGCTGCACGCCTCGCAACCGCCAGCCCGTCCAACGCGACCGAGTCACGCGGATCGACCGACTGGGCCCGGCGGAACGCGGCGATGGCGCGAGGTGCATCGCCCGCCAGCAGCGAGGCGTTGCCGATGTTCCGCTCCAGGGCGGCGTTGCGTATGCCGCCGTCGATGACGATGGTGCGCCACGCCGCCGCCGCCTTCGCGAACCGCTCCCTCGCCGCCGCCGCGTCCTTGCCGGCGAGTTCCAATCCGGCGGCGAACTCGCGATTCCCCTCCGCGAATCGAGCCTCGACGCGCTCGCGGCTCGATTCGGTCTCCATGGCAAGCGTCGGCGGCGGGAACAGGCCCAGGAGCATGATGCAGGTCAAGGCCGGGAAGTTGAGCATCACGCGACCTCCCGCAACATCGAGATGAGACGCGAAGCCCGAGGACGCAAGTCGGTCAGCGACGCGGCATCCGTCGAACCGTACGTGTCTCGCTCGAAATGCTCGAGCATGCTCGCGAGTTCCTGTCGCACGCCGGGTGGAAGCGGGGCCCTGGCCGCGTCGTCGAAGGTGATCGCCTCGGGTGCCATCGAGAGGAACGGCCCCAAGGCATCGCGGACCGCCGACGACAGATCTGCGACTGTCGTCGCGCGGCTGACCGACGCGGCCGCACGATGCACGGCGGCACGCCGCGCCGCTCGCGCCGGATCGGCTCGCCGCGATCGCGTCGCCGCCAACCATGCGACCGAGGCCGCCAGCGGCGGCAAGCCCAGGAAGGCAAGGCCCGGAGGCGAGACGATCATCGCAAGGATGCTGACGTGACGCTGTTCGATGGCATCGAGCGATTCAGTGTTGGCGCCGATGCCCCCCGGGACGCTCGTCAGGCGAGCCGACGAGGTCGATGACGCTGCCGGCGCGAGTGGCGTGCCCGCCCCCGTCGCGTCTGCGGCCGTGATCTGGCGAGAAGGCCGGACCTTCAGGGCGATCGGAGCGCTCTCCGCCACCTCGTAGCGTCCGGTCGACGTGTCGAAATAGGCGAGTCGTATCGGCGGGATCTGAGTGATGGCATCGGACCGTGGACGCACGGTGGTGATGAATCGTCGTTCGCCTTCGGCTCCGCTGGGAGCGGCTTCCCACCCTTCCGGCGCGGGCCGGAACGTCGACTCGAAGTCGCCCTGGAGCGACAGGTCGGGTGGAACCAGGCCGGGCATCGGCTCGGGCCCGCGAATCACGATCGTCAGCGGCACCGGGTCGCCCACGTTGGCCTCGGCATTCGCGGCCGACGCCTCGATCGAGTATCGGCCGATCAAGCCCGAGAACCCATCGGGCCTTCCTTCCGCAGGCAGCGGCCGAACTTCGAGCGAGAGCGCGTTGCCGGTGGTGATCGTCCGACGGGTCTGGCTCCGATCATCGAAGGGTGAATCGAAGAAGCCGCGGGCTCGCTGCCCGACCACCTCGTCGCACGCCACGCGATACGGGCCGATCACGAGCGACCCCTCCTTTCGTGGCGTCACCACCAGGTCAAGCGTGAAGATCGGGACGGCTCGGCCCCCGAGTTCGCCTTGCGAGCGGGTGACGATGGTGTCTCGCCCGAGAAAGGGCACCAGACGCCAAGGATCGTTGGCGTTGAGATCGGAGCCCCGTGCCTTGAGCGGGCGGGGATCGAGCGCCTCGATGTCGAAAACGTCGTCACCGTCGGGGCCGGTGAAGGCCGCGCTCTTGACGTTGGCTCCCACCGACCAGGCCAATCGCATGCGGATCGGCTCGCCGACATACGCCGACGTGCGGTCCGACTCGAGCACGAGACGGAAGTTCGGGCTCTCCTGCGGCTCGTTGGTGCGGAACTGGACTCGAGGGACACGAACCGGCTTGCCTCCCACGTCAAGGGTGAACGAGTCGACAGCCGTCGGACCCAGCCGACGGGGCGTGATCCGCCACTGCATGACGTACTTGAGCGACGATGACTCGGTGACCCGGCCGTTGACGATGAAGGTGGAACGCATGGACTCGTCGCGACCGCCCATGTACTCCGCTTCCCACGCATCCGAAGACGGCAGCGTCGGCGGCTTGACATCGGTCACGCCTTCCACCGTGATCTGATACACGAGCGAATCGCCCAGATCCACCATCGACTGCGACACGGCCACGCTCGCCGTGGGCGAGTCGGGCGGCGAGGCGTCGGCATGGGGCGCCCAGCACGCCAGCAGCAAGCACGCCGCGAGCGCACGCATCGCCGCCCACGGGCGTGCGAGCATGGTGAATCTGGTCCAAAGGTGACACACGGTGCTCATTTACCAGTCCCTTTCCACCGGCTGGGGCGTGCCGCGCATGGCACGGAACGCTTGACGCCTCGCTTCACGGAGCCGTCGTTCTCGGTCGAGCAACTGAGCGGCAGTCTGGTCGTACGCAGGTTGCCTTGACTCCGAGGCCCGTTGGTCGTGCCTCCCATCCGACTTCGATGGTTCCTCACGCTTGGCCGCCTCTCGCTCGGATGCGGCCGCCGACTCGAGGTGTTCGGCGGCCTGCTCCTGTCGCTGGCGTGCCTCGCCAAGGTCGCCGCGTTCGAGCGCTTCGGATGCCTGCTGCTGCGCCTCTCGGGCCTTCTTGAGTTGCTCGCCCGTCCTTTCGCTCGGTTGCCCCGACGAGTCCTGCTGGCGCTTGGTGTCCTCGTTGAGCTGCTGCTGCGTTTGTCGAGCCGCCTTTGCATCCCGGTCGCGATCAGCACCCGCTTCGCCGGCCTCCGCCTTGGCGCTCTGCTCCGCCGCCTCCCGTTGACGCCGGGCGAGGTCGGAAAGTTGATCGCTCCGTGATTCACCGTCGCCCGGTTGGCCTTGCGAACCCTGCGATTGGCTCTGGTCGCCCTCCTTCGACTGCTGCTGCTGCTGTTGTCGCTGTTCCTCGTCCCGAATCTCCTGCATGCGGCGACGGCACATTTCGACATTGCGAGCGGCCGCCTGATCGGTTGGGTCAATCTCGACGGCCGATTGGAAGGCTCGCGACGCCGCTTCCAGCAGCGACAGACGCTGTCGAGCGTCGGGGTTGCCCGGCGACGCCGCGGGAGATGCGTCGGCGGCCGGGAATGCCTGTCGGTAGAGTGCAAGGCCGAGGTTGTACCGGGCTTTGGCGCCGAGGTCCGCATCCCGGGTCGCCACGTCCGCCGCCCGGAACCGCTCGGCGGCCTCGGCATGCTTGCCTTCGAGGAACATGCGGCGGCCCTCGTTGTACACCTCCGCCGCCGAGGGCGAAGGCGCATCGGTCGCCGGCTGGGCGGCTTTGAGCTCAGGGGAGAGGATCGTCATGCTCGCCAACGCCAACGCGGTCGCGGCTGTCCGGTGGATCGTCCCTTCGCCGCTGCGACGCAGTCGTCGCGAGAGGGGGATGAGCGGCTCGATCGCCAGGCACGTCAGCGCGAGACCGACGAACCAGGGAAAGAGCTCTCGGTACGTCACGTTCGCCACCTGCGAGGTTTCGATCGTCTCGGCAGACGCGATGAGGTCTCGGTAAATGGTGTCGAGGTCCATCGTGCCGGTGCCGACGTTGAGGAACACCCCCTGACCGCCGGCCTCTCTCGCCGCGTGCGCGACCGCCGCGAGGGTGGTTCCGTCGAGGCGGCTTCGGACCTGCGCTCCCTCGTGCTCGATGTAGCCGGCGGCGCCGGAGTCGGTCGGCACGAGCGCACCCTCCAGTTCGCTGCCGATGCCGATGGCGATGATGCGCACGCCGGCCTCGCCCGCGGCCTTGGCCGCCTCGATCGGGAAACTGCCCTGATCCTCTCCGTCGGTGAAGAGGATGATGTCGCGGTGGCGACCCTGTCCGGGTTCGAAGACGTCGCTCATGGCCTTGCGAATCGCGTCGCCGATCAGGGTGCCTCCGCGAGGCGAGGTGGTGGGGGACAGGTCGTCGAGTTCCATTCGGAAGAAGCCGTGGTCGAGCGTCAGCGGGCACTTGACGACGGGCACGCCCGCGAACGCCACCAGCGCAACGCGATCCCCTCCCAGCGTGTTCACGAGGTCGTTGATCCAGATCTTCGTGCGAGAGAGCCGGTCGGGCACCACGTCTCGCGAGAGCATGCTCCGCGAGACGTCCACGAGGAAGACCAGGTCGCGGCCCCTGACCGCCACGTCCTCCGTCACCGGATCGGTCTGCGGCCTGGCTGCCGCCACCGCCAACGATGCCGCGCCGATCGAAGCGATGGCGGCGCGCGTCCACGCCAACCCGTTCCGCGGCAGCCGAGCGGCGGCCGCTTCGCCGATGAATCGTCGTAGCCCCGCACGACGCTGACGAATGCAGAACCACGCGGCGAGCAACGCGATGGGCGCCAAGGCCAGCAACGCGAGCCATGCAGGGTGGGCCACTCGCCACGTCGCCGCCGCCACCAGCAGGATCGAGTTCATCAGGTGACCCTCCTGAACAGGAACGACGCCAGCAACCATTCCACGGCCAGCACGATCGCCGCGGCGACGACGAGCGGCCGATACAACTCGATCCGGCTCGAGTGTCGCGTCGAGTCGATGCGGGACTTCTCGAGCGAATCGATGGCCGCATAGGCCTCCGCGAGCGACGTGGAGGTGCCCGCCGAGAAGTAGGCTCCGCCCGTCGATTCCGCGATCTGCGTCAGCAACCGTTCGTCCACGGCGTTGCCCCGGGGCACGACCTGGCGTCCAAAGGCGGTGTCGATGGTGGCGGTGCGTTCGCCTGCGCCCACGCCGATGGCGTAGATCCGAATGCCCCAACGCGTCGCGAGTTCCGCTGCCTCCACCGGCGACGATTCGCCGGCGTTGTTCTGTCCGTCGGTCATGAGCACGATGACCTTGCTCTTGATCTCGAACGAGGGCTTGCCACCCTCCCGAGAGGCGGCCCGCAAGATCTCCTCCTCGGCCCTCCTGAGACGTGAGGCCGCGAGCGACAGCGCGTCGCCAATGGCGGTGCCGTCCTCGGCCGCGCGATTCTCGACAGGCATCAGCCGCGACGCCACGTCGATCAGCGGCCCGTGCACCCGTGCCATGGGCGACAGGGTGTCGGCGTATCTCGCGAAGGCGATCAGGCCGATCATGTCGCCCTCGCGTCCTCGAAGCGACGCGTCGTCGCCTTTCACGAACCGAACCAGCGCGTCGCGAGCCACCTCGTTCTTGGTCCTCGATTCATCGTCGGGCATCGGCTCGCGCATGCTGCCGGACCGGTCGTAGACGATCTGGATCGCCACGCCCTCGGTCGAGGTGGTCGTCCATCCCTTGGTTTCCTGCGGCCTCGCGAGCGCGACGATCAGCAGGCCGGCGCCGCCGAGCCGCAGCAGGACGGGCAGGCCGCGAAGCCGCACGCGCCATGTGGCGCCGTCGACCGCAACCCCGGCCAGGTCGGGCAGCGGGATCGGTCGAACGGGATCGAGCCATCGTCGAGCCGGCGGCAGCAGCGGGAGCGCCAGCAGCAGGAGCAGGATCCATGGATGGGCGAAACTCATGCCCGTCGACCTCCGTGCAACCGGGGCATGGCCTGAAGTGTCTCCACCAACTTGACGACCTCGTCCCGCAGGCGCGCGAGGTGGTCGGCCGCGGCCGTCGATCCTGAAAATCGGGCCTCGTCGAGAGTGTCCAGCAGAGGCAGGGCTGCTTCCATGATCCGACGGCGTTCGTCGTCGAGCGAGGGCACGCCGGCGCCACCGCGTGCACCACCGTCCGAGCGCAACCACTCACCCGCCATTGCCGAGGCCAGGGGCGTCACTCGATCCGCCAGCGCGGCGCGGAGCGAGTGGGCGAGATCGTCCAGGGCCCGCCGCACCGATCCCGGATCGTCGATCCTGACATCGACCGTCTGTGCCAACGCGAGCGCGACCGCCGCCGGATCCGCTTCACTTCCGCGGCGACGTCGCATGCCCGCCACCGCCGCCGCGCCGAGCACGGCCAGCGCCGTGATGGCCCCGGCAGGGATCAACCACGAGTTGCCTTGAGACGACTCGACACGATGTTCCTCGCGAATCGATCCGGGATCGAACTCGCCGGCCAGGGCCGGATCGGATGCCGCCCATGGAAGCAGCGATTCGACCGTGATGCTCGTCGACGAGGTGCGTGCGATCCCCTGCTCCGAGTCGGATCGATGCCACGTCGCCTCGAGCGTTGGCGTCGCGTACGTCCCGGGGAGGAACGGTTCGAGGAGGAGTCGGCGGACGAGCACCAATCGCGACGGGTCGCCTGTCAGCCGAGCGGGTTCGTCCACGCACGATACCACGGCAAAATCCCCGGCCTTGGAACCCGGCACGGGCATCGGTGGGAGTCCGACGCGAACGTCGAGCGGTGCGTGTACCCGCCATGTCGCCGTCACTCGCTCCGCCGCGAGCATGACCGAACGGTCGAACGCCTGCTCGATCACGATCGGTCCGGCCTCGATCCGCTGCGTCGCGGTCGGCGGCTCTCGCTCTGGAGGCGAGACGGTCGCCGCCGACGAGACCCCCGCGAGCGGACCAAGGGCCGCGGCCAGGACGTGAACGACATGGAAGGACGCCGCGTTCACGATCGACGTCGTCCTTCGCGAAGACGCAGGGCCCTGGCCAGATCCGGCACGAACGGTCGGTCCGTGGACAGGCCGATCCGCTCGATTTCCGCGGCTGCCAGGGCCGACTCGACCCGCCACTGGCGATGGCGGGCGTTCGCCTCGTAGCGTTCGCGAAACCGTCGAGACGACGTGTCGATCCAGCGGACATCGCCCGTTTCAGGGTCTGCCACCTGCGCCAGTCCGACATCCGGCAGCAGCGATTCACGCGGATCGCCGACTTGAATCGCGATGACCTCCTGCCGCCGGGCGAGCAGTCGCAAGGCGGTGTCCAGCGGCGCAGAACGCGTCGACGGCGCCTGCACGCCGAGGAAGTCGGAGATCAGGAAGACGATGCCCCTGCCTCGAAGCATCCGGCCAAGGTGCATCGCGGCATTCGCCACGTCGGTGCCCCTCGAGCGAGGCTCGAACTGCAGCAACTCCCGGAGCAGCCGAAGCGAGTGCACCCGCCCCTTGGCCGGCGGCAGGAAGAACTCGATGTGGTCGGTGAACAGGCACAGCCCGGTGCGATCGTTGTTCGACGCGGCCGCGAAGGCGAGCAGTGCGGCAGTCTCGATGCTGATGCGACGCTTCGGCCGCGAAGCGGCGCCGAATCCCGACGCGAAGTCGCCGGAAGCCGACAGATCGACGGCGAGCGTCACCGTCAACTCGCGTTCCTCGATGAAGCGCTTGATGAACGGGCGGCCCGCTCGCGCCGTGACGTTCCAGTCGATGGCTCGCACGTCGTCGCCAGGTTCGTACTCGCGGACATCGGCGAACTCGATGCCCCTGCCCTTGAAGGCGGTGTGATAGTCGCCTGCGAACAGGCCCTCGACCCGGCGGCGGGTGCGGACCTGCAGGCGTTTGACCTCTCGCATCAGTTCCTGTGGAAGCATGGCGCAGGGGGCTGGGCGTGCGATTCAGGGGACGGGCACGTGATCGAGGATCCGCTGCACGATGCGGTCGCTGTCGAGCTCCTCGGCCTGCGCCTCGTAGCTGGCGATGACGCGGTGACGGAGCACGTCGAGCGCCACGGCCTTCACGTCCGCGGGCATCGCGAACGATCGCCCTTGCATCAACGCGTGCGCCTTGCAGGCGATGGCGAGGTTGATGCTCGCGCGGGGCGATGCGCCGAACTCGATCAGGCGGGTGATGTCGAGCCCGAACTCCGCGGGCCGCCGACTCGCGTGCACCAGCGACACGATGTAGTCCTTGATGCGGTCGTCGAGCCGCACGTCGTCCACGAGGCGTCGCGCCTCGTCGAGTTCATCGAGCGTCACGACCGGCTCCACCTTGGGTGCCTCCCGTGTGCTCGCCATGCGGTCGATGATGGCGCGCTCCTCGGTGCGGCTCGGGTAGTCCACCCTGAGCTTGAGCATGAAGCGGTCGACCTGCGCCTCGGGCAGGGCGTACGTGCCTTCCTGCTCGATGGGATTCTGGGTGGCCAGCACGAGGAACGGAGTGTCGAGCGGGTAGGTCGTGTCGCCGATGGTGACTCGACGCTCCTGCATCGCCTCGAGCAGCGCGGATTGCACCTTCGCCGGCGCGCGATTGATCTCGTCGGCCAGCACGATGTTGGCGAAGATCGGTCCCTTCCTCGGGGCGAACGTGCCGTCGCGGGGGTTGTACACCAGCGTGCCGATCAGGTCGGCGGGCAGGAGATCCGGCGTGAACTGGATGCGGGCGAACCTTGCGTCGATCGCCTTCGCCAGCGTGTTGACCGTCAGCGTCTTGGCCAGCCCCGGCACGCCCTCGAGCAGCACGTGGCCGCCGCCCAGCAGTCCCAGCACCAGCCGCTCCACCATCGCCCCCTGGCCGACCACCACTCGCCCGACCGCATCGAGCAGTTTCCTGATGGTTGTCGCGGCCGCCTGTGTCCGAGAATCGAGCGTCGAGTCGTTCATGCCGTGTGCTTCCAAGCGTCCTCCCCGGGCCCGGGAGCGCACCCGGGGCGGGGAGGAAACCATACGAGTGCGGCGGGGCGACGTCACCGTCGAGCCACACCGGCTTGGATGCGACGCATCGAGGCTTCCGTCGCCGCCAGGCCCGGCTCAGGTGTCACTTTCCGGGGAGAAGGCCCCCAGCACCCGGCCGATCACGACGGTGAACGAGATGTCCTTCTCGGCCAGCGTCATGTCGGGCAGGATCACCTCGTCGATGGCCGTGAGCAGGGCCGGAATCGCCTCCTCCGGCAGTTGCGCCTGCTCGAAGATCACCAGCGTCGCATCCGCGCCGCCTCGCGGGCGGAAGTGAATGTCGAGGGCCGCGGTCTCCGTGTCCGGCGTCCGAATCAGGTAACGCTCCGAGTGGGGCGTTCGAAGCGTGCGAATGAAGGCGTATTCGTGCATGGATGGGGCTCCGGGACCGCTTTCGTGTGCCTGCGCGTGGCAGGACGGAACGTCGAGGCGAACTCTGGAATCGATCAGGCGCCGACGAAGCGGGCCGCGAGCGCCGCGACACCAGCGCCCGCGACGATCATGACGAGGCAACCCGAGGACCGCGACGATGTCGATCGCCCGCCGCCAGTCTGGTAGCGGATGCCGGTTCCCGGAATGCTCAAGGTCGAGTAGCGACGCCCGCCGGCCCGCACGCCGGTTCGAAAGCCCCGTCCGCCCACCGAGTATCCGACCCCGCTGCGACTCAGGTTGATCCGTAGCGGGCCGAGATTCACCGATCGTCGAAACGACCATCCCATCGAAGGCGTCCTCCTGTTGCCTGCCCGAACCCGCTCACGTGCCGCCGCGGGCGATGCGGTCCGTGTCGGCGTCAAGCGTACGCGCGGCCAGCAGCCAAAGAAGTCCGGAAACGACGATCGAGCCGCCTACCAGCAAAAAGGCCTTGTTCATGTCGCCCGTCCGGTCGGCGATCAGGCCGATCAGCGGCGGCGAGACCGCGTCGCCAAGCGCATGGATCACGAAGATGTTGACCGCGTACGCCGTGGCGCGAACGCTGGCGGGCGTCACGTTCGCGATGATCGTGTTGGTGGGGCCCGTGTTGAGCATCAGCAGGAAGATGCTCAGGAACATGAATCCCCACGCGATCGGGAATGGGGCGTAGAGCACGCCGAGGAAGCACGGGAACGCGGCCAGCATGCCAAGCCCCGAGAAGGCCGCGTACGCCCCCTTCATGCGAGCGCGAAGCCGGTCGCCGATCCAGCCGCCCACCAGCGTGCCCGCGAGCCCGGCCACCACCGTGATGGCGCCGAAGGTGGTCGTCACCCTCGCGAGTTGGGCCGTGCCCGCCTCGTCGGTGCCCCCCTGCATCCGGAACTCGTGGATGTAGGTGGGCATCCAGAACGACATGCCGCCCACGGCGAAGGTCATCGCCGTCATGCCCATCGTGTTCATCACGAAGGAGCGATTGCGGGCCAGGTCCCTCAGGGCCTGTCGCAGCGGCTGCGACGCGACTTCGGCACGGCCGCCTTCGACCGCCCCGCGGGCGGGCTCGGGCCGGAACCACGCGAGGATCGCCAGGGCGATTCCGGGCGGTGCCATCAGGAAAAAGGACCAGTGCCACGAAAGCGTGGCGGCGATGAGACCGCCGAGCACCACGCCCAACGCGGCGCCCACCGGAATCGCGATGTAGAACCACGAGAGCACCCAGCCCCGCTTGGAGGCGGGATACATGTCCGCGATGATGGTGGGGGCGATCGGGCCCCACGCCGCCTCGCCGATGCCGACGAGCACCCGCATGGCCAGGAGCACGCCGAAGGTCGTCGCCAGCCCGGTGCCGCCCGTCGCCAGCGACCACAAGGCCACTCCCATCGCGACGATCAGCCATCGGCGATGGCGGTCGCCCAACCGCCCGAACACAGGCGCAGCCACCATGTACGTCACGAGGAAGGCAGGCGCCAGCAGGCCCATCAGGAACTTGGCGTCGGGGTGGTCCTTCCCGAACAACTCGTCGCGCACCAAGGGCTCGACCGCCGACAGCAGGTAGCGGTCGATGTAGTTGAACAGGTTGATGAGCAGCAGCAAGGCCAGCGAGCAGCGAATGCTCGTCAGGGAGACGGCCGGAGGCGGCGTGGGCTGCTGCGACACGGCCAAGCGTACTCAGCCCGTTGCGTCGAGATCGACCGGCCGGGCGCGGAGATGCTCGGCCAGAAAGGCCGTCTGAAGGTTCTTCGCGTCGTTCGAGAAGCGGCCGAAGCCCGCGTGCTCCTGAGGCGATCCCGTCGACTCCCACGTCGCCAGTTCGATCATGGATTCGGGCGAGCCCGCCTCGCGATGGCGACCTCGAAGCGCGTCGAGAAATCGGTCCATCGTGACGAACGGAACCACCTCGTCGGCCCTGATGTGCAGCGCGAGCAGCGGGATCGGACGCCACGAGGCGAGGTGTCGCATCGGGTCGAGCGACGCCACCTTCTCCGGATCGTGCTCAAGGAAGCGTCCGGTGCCCGCCGGAAGGTCGCCGCTCGGAAAGTAAAGCCCCTCGAGCCAGCCCGTGGTGCACTCGACCGCCGCACACGCGAACGTGTGAGGATCGCACAGTCGCCGAAGCGCAACCATGCCTCCGGCCGACATCCCGCCGATGGCGATCCGGGAGAGGTCGAAGATGCCCCGGTATTCGGGGCCGCCGAGGGCTGCCAACACGCCGTCGATCTCCGCTCGCATCTGCGCGATCACGTCAAGCGTCCGTCGAGGAGTCTGGAGCGCCGGATCGAGCCGCTCGCCGTGTCCGGGCAGGTCCACGGCGCACGCCGCGATGCCCGCCCGCAGCCACCGCAGGTATCGCCCCGGATCAAGCTCCTTGCTGACGGTGCGGCCGTGCATCCAGAGGACCACCGGCGCGGGACGCTCCCAGTCGGGGTGCGACAGCAGCGACGGGACGCGCATCGGCCCCAGACGGGCATGCTGCGTGCGACTGGCAAGGGCCGCGGGAAACTGGGAGAACCGGGGAATCATGCGATCGCGTCACGCGCGGTCCGAAGCATTCGTCCGGTTCGAACGGCCGCCGCCGTCAGATGCGGGCGAAGGCACCCGCCGGAGAACGCTGGGCGAGCATCCAACGCTGCAGGTTCCGCCCGGGGCACAGCGTGTCGCCGATCTCGCGATGGGTGTACAGCCGGCTGACGGGCACCTGGTACCGCTTCATCTGGTCGATCACGAATCGCTCAAGCGAGGCGAGCTGCGCCGGAGTCGGCCGCTGCTGCTCGAAGTTGCCCATGACCATGATGCCCAGATTGTGCTCGTTCTTTCGCTCGACGTGCGCTCCCTGGAAGCGGAGCGGGCGACCCTCCCAGATGCGACCCGCCGGATCGATGATGTAGTGGTAGCCGATGTCGCCGAAGGGCTCGGGGCGACGGTTGATGTGGGCCGAACGGATGTTGGAGAGCCGCTTGGCGATCGCGCTCGGATCCGTCGAGCCGCTGAAGATCATCCCTTCGTGGTGCACCGTGATGCGAGAGACCCCGCTCATCGAGCTCACCCGCGATTCGATCACTCGGCCCGTGGTCCAGCGGCTTCGAGGAATCACGCCCGCAGGCGCGGCCTCGGGCTTCGGGAAGACGACGTTGGGTTCCGGCGCCGGCCGCACCGTCGGCGGCAGCGGGGGATCTTCAGCCGCCTTCTCAAGGTCGGGCCACAGCGGCCCGGGCACCGTCTGCGCCACGCGAGTCGGTTGCTGACACCCGGCCAGCAGCGCAGCCGCGCCCGTGAGCAGGCCGCCCCTGAGGAGTTGCCGTCGTGTCAGCGTGTCGATGAAACTCTCTTCGCCCATGGTTCCGTCCTGGAGCAGCGTGGAAGATCCCGTCCCGTCTCTGACAGCGTCGCAGGTTGATCACCCCCAAGGCCCCATCCTATGAGCCCATGGGTGACCGATCACTCGAAGGCCCCGTGAGGCCCATCAGGCGAACCCGCGTTCCATTCCGCGGCACCAGAGTGCCAGCGACAGCAGCGCGAACAGCCCTTGCGAGTGGTCACGAACGAGCCCCCGGTGCTCGTCGACCATCCTTCCCACAGATCGGCGATCCACCCGGAATCCCAACACATTCTCCGGAAACGGGTCGGCCCCGCCCAGCACGTCGCCCAGAAGCGTCCCGAGACCCCCGAAGTCCTCCCGGAACCAGCGTGCCAGCGGCACGGCGAAGCCCTGCTTGGGCCGGTCCACCACCTCCGCCGGCACGTGTCGCCTCGCCACCGCCCGCAGCAGGCCCTTGCGCTCCCCCTCGGGCATCAGTGATGCCTCCGAAGCCCCCAGGCATGCGCGAACCAGTCCGGAGTCCAGCATCGGACAGCGAACCTCCAACGCGACGGCCATCGATGCCGCGTCATCCTTCCGGAGCAGGTCCCCCGGCAGGTAGCACGCAAAGTCCCACCACGGGGCATCCATCACGCCCTCCCGGCTCCACGCCGCCCGGGCGTCGTCAAGGCACGCGGCGGTCAAGCGCTCGCCGATCAAGTCGACGAGCGTGGCTGGACGGATCACCATGCCGATCTGCGGGTAGCCCATGCCCGAGGCCGCTCCGAGCAATCGCCCGGCCTCGCCCAGCATGCCATGCAACGGTCGGGTCGCCTTGCCCGCAAGTCGCAGGGGCGGACCCCACCGACGCAGCAGCGCCGCCGCCTGATGACGCCGGTAGCCGCGGAACAACTCGTCGCCCCCGTCGCCGGAAAGGGCGACCTTGACGTGCTGCCGGGCGGCAACGCTCACCCAGTGGGTCGGCAGCAGTGAACTGTCGGCAAACGGAAGCCCGAGGCTGTCGATCAGCCGGCACAAGTCCGTCGCTGCGTCCGGCGAACATTCGAGCGTGCGGTGGCGGGTGCCCAGCAACGCTGCCACCCGCCGTGCGTGTCCGGATTCGTCGTGGGTCGCCTGCGGCATGGCGACGCAGAAGGTGGCCAGATCGGGCCTCGCCTCTCGGGCGAAGGCCGCGACCAGCGATGAGTCGACGCCGCCTGACAGGAAGCAGCCCAGCGGCACGTCGGCGTCGAGCCGTGCGTGCACCGCGGACCTGAGCATCGACTCCACCCGGACGACGGTCAGCGGTTCGGAGGTCGCGGGGATGTTGTCGGGGCGGTGGCCGAACTCGCCGCGACAGCATGCCGACCTCGAGTTGAAGCACATCCACGATCCCGGCCCAAGTTCGTGCACGTTGCGAAGGGGGCGGTCGCAGAATCCCCATGCCAGCCAACGGGCCAGGCACGTGGCATCCTCGCGCGACGCGTGGGGAGCGTGTCGAGTCGAGATGGCCAGCAGCGGTGCGGCGGAACTCGAGAAGGCCACGCCGCCGTCGAGCGGCAGGTAGTGGAGGGGTTTCTCGCCGCAGCGATCCCTTGCGAGCAGGAGTTCCTCCACGCCGTCGTCGAGGCGTCGCCACGCGGCGAGCGCGAACATGCCTTCGAGTCGAGGCAGCGCGTCGGTCCACCAGCGCCGAAGGGCTCGGGCGAGCACTTCGGTGTCGCTGTGATCGGAGGAGAAGCGTTCGCCGACGGACTCGAGTTCGCGTCGCAACTCGCGGTGGTTGTAGATGCAGCCGTTGAAGGCCAGGGAAGTGGCGGGCCGTGAGATGGCGTCGGGGCGCCACGTCGCGCCGGAGGCATCGAGGGTCATCGGCTGGACGCCCCCGTCATGGTCGATGATGGAGAGCCGTCGGTGGAGCAGGTGCGTCGATTCGGACGCGAAGCGGCCGTGGCCGTCGGGGCCGCGGGGTCGGACGGCGTCGTCGAGGCGTGCGAGCAGTTCTTCGAGGCGCTCGGGTTGCCGAACGCCGTCGCGATGGCGCGGGAGGAGGATGCCGCCGATGCCGCACATGGTGAGCGTGCGAGTCTAGGGGCGTCGCGGGGGACGTCTCAGGCGTTGGGGGGCGGGGCGGCGCCGAACGCGCCGCGGACCTCCACCATGAGCCGCTGGAGTTGGAAGGGCTTGAAGAGCACGCCGTGGAGCCCCTCGGTGTGGGCGCGGACGATGGAGTGGGACGGGTCGTACCCGAAGCCCGTCATGAGGATGACGGGCACGCCCGTGCAATGGGTGCGTGCGGCGCTGAAGACGTCGTAGCCGTTGGCGTCGGGCATCCGGATGTCGCTGATGACCAGATCGAACGCGCCGGGATCGGCCTTGATGGCGTTGATGGCCTCGCCGCCGCTGGAGCAGACCTTGAGCCGACACCCCTTGAGCGAGAGGTAGTCGCCGATGATCCGCCTGATGTTGGGCTCGTCGTCCGCCACCAGCACGTACTTGCCGTCGAGCACCGGGTCGAGCGATCGGTCGGCCATGGCCCGCTCGACGTCGAGCAGGGATTGCGGTCCAACGGCGCACTCCTTCATGCGGGCTCGAATGGCCACCAGGTCGTCGTTGATCTTGCGGAGGTGGTCCCGCACCGGGCCGTCGGCCGATTCGCGGTGCAGCAGGAGTTCGACCTGGTGCGCGATGTCCTGAAGCGGTTCGTCGAGTTCGTGCGTCACGCGACCCGTGACCGTCTGGTTGGTGGTGATCCTCTCCACCACCAGCAGGTCGAGCATGTTGAGCGCCATGGCCACGTAGCGAGCGAAGATCTCGCCGAGCTGGCGGTCCTCCTCGGTGAAGGCCCCGGGCTCGAGACTCTCGACGTTGAACACGCCGATGACCTTGTCGTTGACCCGAAGCGGGATGGTCAGCGAGCTCTTCGCGCCCTCCACGCCGGGCAGGTACAGCGGATCGTTGCGAATGTCGTTGCAGATGTACGAGCGGCCGCTGGCGGCCACGTGCCCGGTGATGCCGTGGCCCTCGAGGCGGGCGCGGATGATGAACGCGTCGTACTCGGGCGGCAGGTTGTGGCCGATCACCAGCAGCAGGCGATCCTCGCGTTCGTCCACGAGCCGGATGGCGAAGTGGTCGAAGTGCAGCAGGCTGGCGGCGATCTTGACGATCCGCTCCTCCAGCAGTTGCAGCCGCTCCATCGCGTTGTACTTGCGGACCACGTCGGCGTCGAGCCGCATCAGGTCGGCGCCCGCCTGGTCGATGGCCGCGATCTTGAACTGCAGGCGTCGCGTCGCCGACACGTCCGTGATCACGATCATGAGCCCGTTCGGGGGCAGCCCCAGCGACGGCGCGGACGCCGGCAGCGGCGCGATGCTCACCGAATGGTGCCGATCGTCCTCGACCATCACCGACGTCACCCGCAGGCAGGGGCCATCGGGCCGCACCTCGACGCCCGGCGGCGGCGCGGGATGCTCGCGGTCGAACTGCCGACACGCCACCTTGAGACGCTCTCGCATCGCCCCGGTGAGCGACGTCACGTAGTCGTTGCACCACAGCAGTTCGCCGTCGCGAGTCGCGATGCAGACCCCCTCGCCGATGGCGTTGAGCAGCAGGTGCCCGACGCCCTTGAGCGACTCGCCGATCGGATCGGACTGGGGCGGCGTCGGGCCGCTTGGGTGCAAGGAGAAGCCCCCGGAAGGAACGATGATGCCCTCGACCTCGAGCCGGTCGGCCGGTGCCGACCGAAGGTTGCCGATGCCCGTCCCGTCGCCCCCGGCGGGGACCTCCATCGGGCGTGACGGGGCGTGATCTGCACGGACGGTCATGGTGGGTGAGGCGGCCCGTTCGGCCTGTCGGACCACGCAGTGTATGGTGGAGTTCGTCAAGACGGGACTGCCGCTGGAGTCGGGCTGCGCCGAAGTCTGTTTCGCCCCCCCGCGTGGGTTGGACGCGGCTTCACCCGGGATTCCTCCTGGGCCGCGTCGCCGGGCGATTCGGCCCCTTGGCCGATAACCCCATACCCTGCACCTGCCCGTTTTCGTCCCCGCCCATGATCCTGCTTGACGACGTTCATAAAACGTTCGGATCGGTTCACGCCGTGCGAGGCGTGACCTTCGAGGTGCCACCGGGTCAGATCGTCGGACTGCTGGGGCCCAACGGCGCGGGCAAGACCACGACCATTCGGATGTCCGTCGGGTACTTCATGCCCGACCGCGGTCGCGTCGTCATCGACGGACACGACACGCGCGAGTCGCCCGAGGCCGCTCGGTCCCGCATCGGCTACATGCCCGAGGCCACCCCCCTGTACCCGGAAATGCGAGTCGCCGACTATCTCGACTTTCGCGGACGTCTTTTCGCCATGGACAGGTCCTCCCGACGCGAGGCGACTGCGCGCGTCATGGACCGCTGCGACCTGACGCAGGTGGCCCATCGCAGGATCGGCGTGCTCAGCAAGGGCTTTCGCCAGCGGGTCGGTTTGGCCGCCGCCCTGCTCCACGATCCGCCGGTGCTCGTGCTCGACGAACCCACCAACGGCCTCGACCCGGCCCAGATCCGCGAGGTGCGAGGACTTGTCAAGGAACTGGCCGCCAAGCGGACCATGCTCATCAGTTCGCACATCCTGTCGGAGGTCGAGCGATTGTGCGATCGTCTGATCGTCGTCAGCGGCGGTCGCGTTCGCGGCGACGGCACGCCCGAGCGGCTCGCCGCCGCCGCCTCGCAGGAACGGGAATACGTGCTCGAGGCGAGGTTCGACACCGATGAATCCGCTCGCGGGTTCGAGGCGGCGGTCGCTTCGCTCTCCGGCGTCGCGTCGTGCTCCTCGTCCGAACCGCTCGATGGCGCGTGGCGGCGATTCAGGGTGTCGGCCCGAGCCGACGGAGCCGATCTGCGCGAGTCGTTGGCCGCCGCCGCGCGCGCTCGCGACATCCCGGTGCGCGAACTGCACGCCCTCACGCCTTCGCTCGAACGCGCGTTCCACGCGCTGGCCGATGCCGGCGAGGAGGCGAATCCATGAGCGCATGCCTCGCCCTCGCCAGGCGCGAGTTCGGGTCGTACCTGCGCCAGCCGGCAGGGTGGATCATCATCGCCCTCTACCTGCTGCTGGCGGGCATCGTCTTCTGCGCCGGCGTCCTTGTGCCGGGACGCCCCGCGACCCTCCGCGAGTTTTTCGCGCTTTCCGGTTGGCTGCTGCTGCCCGTGGCCCCGGCCATCTCGATGCGGCTGGTCGCCGAGGAACTGCGATCGGGCACCATCGAGCAATTGCTCACAGCGCCGCTCTCCGCATGGGCTCTCGTGATGGGCAAGTATCTGGGCGCGATGCTCTTCCTCGGCGCCATGCTCCTGCCCACGCTCGTCTTTCCCGCCGTGCTCTGGGCGCACGCGTCGCCGGCGCCCGCCCCGGGGCCCGTCGTGGCCGGGTATCTCTGCCTCGTCCTGCTCGGCGCCTCGTATGTCGCGCTCGGCCTGCTGGCCTCCTGCTGCACCAGCAACGCCACGCTCGCGTTCATGACCACGCTGTTCGTCATCCTCGCCCTGCTCTTCGCGCCCGCCGCCGCGGAACTCGCCCCCGAATCCCTCCGGCCGCTGATCGCCCGCCTCTCGCCCGCGCCCAGGATCCTCGACTTCGCCCGGGGCATCATCGACACCGCCAACGTCGCCTTCTTCGCGATCGTCTCCTGCGTGCTCGTCGTCGCGAGCGTTGCCGTGATGGAGGTCCGACGATGGCGATGAACCCGACCTCGATCCGCGGCTCGGCCAAGCGTCGGGCCTTGGCCTTCGTCGCCGCCACGCTCGCCTTCACGACGCTCGCCGCCGCCCTCGGCATGATGCTCGCCGACCGCCACCCCTGGCGCATCGACCTCTCCGTGGCCGGCGGTCAGCGGCTGGCGCCCCGCACCGTGCAACTGCTGCAGTCGCTCGGCGGCGACGTGCGACTCGTCGTGGCGACCGACTTCTCCTTGGTCGATCGAGACGCCAAGGAACGCCTCGTCGATGTGCTCGACGAGTTCGGCAGGTCGTCGGGCCGCGTGACATCGTCTGTCATCGACACGGGCTCGCAGGTCGGCGCCGAAGCCTACCGAACGCTGGTCGGCGGACTCATCGACGCCGATTCCGAGTCGGTCGAGAAGACGCGAGCCATCGTGGCCTCGACGCGAGGTCGAGCAGGGGCGGCCGCCGCGTGGCTGGCCTCGACCCTCGGGCCGGGGCTTCAACGCCTCGAGGCCGCCGAGGCGACCGGCGGCGAATCTGCCCGCGCCGCACGCGATTACTTCAACCAGGCCGCGGCCGCGGTTCGCCTTGCGGCCAGGGACCTCGAGCAGGCCGGCGCCAAGGCGGATGAATCCCTCGCGTTTCGCCTGGCCGATCGCCCGCTCCCTCGCTCCGACGCAGCCGCCGAATCGCTCGCCAAGGGCCTCGCGCCCGTGGTCTCGATGCTCGAGGCGGTCGCCCGCGAACTCAAGGTCTTTGGCGTTAAGGCATCGCCCGAGCGTTCCGACGAGGTCCGGCGACTCGCCGCCGAGGTGCAGGCGCGTCGCGACGACGTCGCCGTGCTCGTCGACGCGATGCGTCGCATCGACCGCCCCGACGTGCTCCGCGTGGTCGATTCGATCGGCGGCGGCGCGGCCGCGTTGGTGATCGGTCGGGCCGGCGAGGGGCTGGTGGCCCTCGATGTCGATGCCTTGCTGCCGTCGGAGGCCTGGCTGGAGGCCAGCGGGGCGGACGCGGCCGATCAGTCGCGTCGCGTCGAGGAGCTGTGGGTGACCGCCATCGGGGCGCTGCAGAGTCGAAGCCGGCCGATCGTCGTCTTCGTGCACGGCGAGCCGCGGGAGTTCCTGCGTGAGGCCCCCGTGTTGACGCAGGCCATGCAGCGGCTCGAGTCGCGGGGCATGGACGTGGTCGAGTGGGCGTGCGTGGCCAACCCGACGCCCCCGTCGTTGGCCTCGTTCGATGGCGCCGCCTCGCGGCCCGTCGCGTGGATCGTCATGAGCCCCGATTCGACGGCCGAGAGCGGCGCGAGAGCCGGATCGCCGGGCGTCACCGGCGTTCAGCGGGCCGAACGCGTCGGAAAGGCGGTCGAGGGACTGGTCGCCGCCGGCGAGGCCGTGTGCGTGGCGCTCAATCCATCGATCGTCGCGACGTACGGCGATGTGGATCCGATCGCGGCGGCGCTGGCAACGCTTGGAATCGCCGCCGACACCGGCAAGCCGCTGATGCGTTCGCAAGTGGCGGGCGCGTCGCGAACCATCGTGACCGACATGGTGGTGCAGACCGGCGCATCCGGACACCCCCTTGCCGAGGCCATTCGCGGGCTTCCCACCACGTTGCCGTGGTCGATCTCCCTGCGTCCGTTGCCCGGAACGGCCGATGCGACGGTGACGCCGCTGCTCACGCTGCCGGTCGACGCGGGGCTGTGGGGCGAGTCGCAGTGGTTGGGCCTCTGGCAGACGCCCAGGGACCGCCGCCAAGCGATGGCCGATCTTCCGAAACTCGACCCGGGTCGCGATCTGGCCGAGCCGCCCGCCGGCGGCTCGTGGATCGTCGTGGCCGCCAGCGAGCGGCGCCTCGACTCGGGCCGAACGCAGCGAGCGGTGGTGGTGGGGTCGAACAGCTGGCTCATCGACCAGGTCGCGGGGCGAGCCGGCACGGTCGACGGGCGCCGAGTCTCGCTCAGCCCCGGCAACATGGAACTGTTCGAGAACGTCGTGTGGCACCTGTGCGGCCGCGACGAGTTGATTGCTCGCAGCGCGGCCGCCGGTCAGGTGGCCATGGTGCAGCCCATCGCGGAGGGCACGCTGGCACGCATGCGACTGGCGATCGTCATTGGTCTGCCGGCGTTGCTGCTGCTGGCGGGGGCGTTGCGACGGGCATGGCGGGGCTGAGCGTCGAACACGCGGTGCACAGGTCGCGATCGATTCGCCACGAGGTCCGGATGCCGCAGGAGGGGCAACGACGCTTGCGGACCTTGATCGCCGCCGCGGCAAGCCCGCACTCGGGGCACGTGGGGTTGTCGTCGTCCAGGCCGTCCAGCTCGTACTTGCAGCGGCGGCAAGGCCTGATCCGCACGTCCCGGGGCAGGCACCAGAAAAACAACCCGATCACGATCACCGCCACCGCCTCGAGCGCAAGCAGCATGAGGAACAGCTTGCCGTCGTGACGCGTGTCCAGCAGCGTGCTGTTGGCGCTCTTGGCCCAGCGGATCGCCACCCTGTACAGGTCCGCCGCGAGCCACAGCAACGCCATCCCCGCCGCCAGCCAGCCCAGTCCGCGCCAGTCCCGCCTGTACTTGAAGCACAGATACCAGACGAACGCGGCATAGAACAGGAAGAGGATCACGCGGCGAAGGAGACTCCGGGCGGGGCTCCCGCCCCCGGCCAACCTAAGGTTCAGGCTCGATCGGCCCATCGGATGCACGGCCGCGACTGCAAGGTTAGTCGCGGCGATCCCGGGAGCGTCCGCCGATCGAGGTTCGACCATGGAGGCAGGCGACACGTCATCCTGGAGCTCGATCGCCGGGGAGCACTGGCTCGTGGCCTGCCTCTTGGCCGCCGATCTGGTCGTACGGGTGGCGATCGGCATCCGCGTCGTTCTCCGCCGAATGCAGGTGCCCGCCGCGCTCGCGTGGCTGGTGGTGCTGGTCTTCCTCCCGTTCGCGAGCCCGTTTCTCTACTTGCTCATCGGCGAGAACCGCCTCGGAGCCAGGCGAGCCAGGGTCCTCGACGCCCTCGGTCGAGACCGTTTCCGATCCACCGTCGACCTCTGGCACAGCGCAGCCGTGAACCCGGACGAGCAGGAGGCATGGGCCGGGCCGATCGCCCGCCTCTGCACTTCCTCAAGCGGGTTTCCGGCCATGCCATCCAACTCGCTGGAGCTCATGGACGACGCCTCCGCGGTGCTCGCACGCCTCGCCGAGGACATCGACCGTGCCGTCGATCACTGTCACCTCCTGTTCTACATCTGGCAGCCGACCGGCGGGGGGGCGATGATCGGCGAGGCCCTGATGCGGGCCGCGTCGCGGGGCGTGTCCTGCCGCGTGCTGGTCGACGCGGTGGGCAGCAAGGCCTTCCTCCGCAGTGAACTGCACGATCGCATGGCCGCCGCCGGCGTGCGAATCGTCGAGGCCCTGCCCGTCAATCCGCTTCGAATGTTCTTCGCCCGCATCGATCTTCGCAACCACCGCAAGATCGCCGTCATCGACGGCCTGGTCGCCTACTGCGGCAGCCAGAACCTCACCGACGAGTCGTTCTGCGCCACCCGCAACCGCAAGGTGGGGCCCTGGCTGGACACCACCACGCGAGTCACCGGTCATGCGGTCCACCCGTTGCAGGCCATCTTCCTTCAGGACTGGGTGACCGACAGCGAAGAGGCGCTGCCCGACATCGGACGGTTCTTCCCGCCGCCGCGATCCGGCCAGGGTTCGTCCATCGCCCACGTCGTCCCCTCCGGCCCCGGGCCCCAGCCCGGCACCATCCACCAGGCGCTGCTCGCGATGCTCCACGGCGCACGCGAGGAGATCCTCATGACGACGCCCTACTTCGTGCCCGACGAGCCGATGAAGGCCGCGCTGATCAATGCGGCGCTTCGCGGCGTGTCGGTCACGCTCGTCCTGCCAGACCTGCTCGACGCCCGCATCGTGGCGGCGGCCAGCCGCGCCCACTACGAGGACCTTCTCGAGGTCGGCGTGGTCATCATGCATCATGACGCGGGCCTCCTGCACGCCAAGACCGCCACCGTCGATCGCCGGCTCGCGCTGGTCACCTCGGCCAACCTCGACATGCGGAGCTTCTTCCTCAACTTCGAGGTGAGCATGTTCGTCTACGACCGCGACTTCGCGGGCATGCTCCGATTCCTCCAGACCAAGTACGTCGGTCAGTCGCACCGCGTGCATCTCGACGAGTGGCGACGCCGCCCGGTGTGGCGACGATTCGTCGACAATGTCGCTCAGCTCTTCGGACCGCTCATGTGACGCTCGTCGATTCGGCCCGGCCGCCGCAGGCGCCGCGACGCCTATCCTCGCCAGACTTTCAGACCAAGGAGCCGTGCGTGGAGTTTCCCAAGGGGTTCGTGTGGGGGGCGGCGACATCCTCCTTTCAGATCGAGGGCGCGTGGAACGCCGATGGCAAGGGGCCTTCGGTGTGGGATCTGACCTGCCACGACACCGACCAGATCCACGCACGTCACACCGGTGACGTCGCGTGCGACCACTACCACAAGTTCCGGGACGATGTGGCGCTCATGGGCGAGATCGGCCTTCGGGCCTATCGCTTCAGCGTCTCGTGGCCCCGGGTCGTTCCCCAAGGCGTCGGCGCCGTCAACGCCGCCGGGCTCGACTTCTACGACCGCCTCGTCGATGCCCTCCTCGCAGCGGGCATCACGCCTTGGGTCACCCTCTTTCACTGGGACACCCCGCTCGGCGTTCATCACCGCGGCAGTTGGCTCAACCGCGAGGTGCACCAGTGGTTCGGCGATTACGCCGCGGCCGTCGTCGATCGGCTCGGCGACCGCGTCGCCCACTGGATGACGCTGAACGAACCCCACATCTTCCTGGGCCCGGGAGAACGTGAGGCGTTCCATCCGCCCGGACACAAGCTCGGCCACCGCGAGCGGCTGCTCGCCGCACACCACGCCCTCATGTGCCATGGTCGCGCCGCGCAGGTCATTCGCGCCCGTACCCGCCGCGAGTGTCAGGTCGGGTGGGCGCCCATCGGGCGCGTGAAGGTGCCGTGGCACCCCGGCATCTTCGACGGCGCAGGCGGGGATGGCCAGCCGAACGCCGCCGATGTCGAGGCCGCCCGCACCCGCCAGAACGCCGTGCCCGCGAAGGACTTCTGGAACAACGCGTGGCTCGCCGATCCCGTCGTCCTTGGCCGCTACCCCGAGGACGGCCTCCGCCTGTACGGCGACGACGCGCCCCGACCGCTCCCGGGCGACATGGAACTCATCAACCAGCCCATCGACTTCTACGGAGCCAACATCTATGACGCCGAGGTCTTCCGCGCCGGGCCGGACGGCCAGCCCGAGCACGTGCCCTTCCCCGCCGGCCACCCCCAGAACGCTCTCCGGTGGTACATCATCCCCGAGGCCCTCTACTGGGGGCCGAGGTTCCTCTACGAACGCTACGGCAAGCCCATCTACGTCACCGAGAACGGCATGACGAACCTCGACTGGGTTGATGCCGACGGACGGGTCCGCGACCCGCAACGCATCGACTACACGGGCCGCTACCTCCGGCAACTCCGCCGCGCCGCCACCGACGGCACCACGCGCGTCGGCGGCTACTTCCACTGGTCGCTGCTCGACAACTTCGAGTGGCAGTGCGGCTACCGCGAGCGATTCGGCCTCATTCACGTCGACTTCGAGACGCTCCGCCGCACGCCCAAGGACTCGGCCCGCTGGTACGCCGGGGTCATCGCCTCGAACGGCGCATCGCTTCAGTGACGCCAAGATCCACGCCCGTTCAGCGACGCTCGATCACCACCGTCGCCGGCATCTGCTTCACGACGACTTCGCCGGCCGCCGTCGTCGGCGTCCCGGTGCCATTCACCGAGGCCTTGGCGAGCCCTTCAGGGGCCGCCACCGACACGACGATCCCGCCCGCGGGGATCGGGGCCGTGCTCGCGATCTCCACCCTGACGAGCTTGCCCGAACCCGAGGCCGCCACCGTGACGATGCCCCCGTGCGTCGGCAGGTCGAAGCCAAGGCCACGACCTTCCAGCCACGCCTGCGGCACGCCCGCCAGCAGCACCAGCGCCTTGTCTCGATCCCGCTCGTGCAGCAGCATCGACCTGAACGAGTTCATGAAATCGCTGCCGCACCACGTGTGGGGCGAATCGCCGACGAACCTCGGAGCCCGCTCGTCGCGCCACACCACCTCCTGCCATTGCCGCCAGCCCGAAGGTCGCTGCTGCTTCATGTACCAATCGAGCGCCTCGAGGGCGAACTCGCGCCGGCCCAGTCGCACCAGCGAGCCGACATGGCGAAGTTCGTAGGGCGTGAATGCCTCGCCGCCCGAAGCCGGATCGTGCCGGCGTGCCTCGAATCCCGACCGGAAGCGATCGAAGGTGCGTTCCAGCGACCCCGGTGGAAGCAGGTCGGTGCACTGCACGGGCCAGATCGCCACGGTCGTCGAGGTGGAGTCGAAGTCGCCGAGTTCGACGCAGCCCGGGACGTAGTCGATGCCGTGGGCCCTCATCGCCGCCGCGATCGACGCGCTCAGGTCGGAAGCGAAGGCGTCTCTCGCACGCGTCCACGTGGCCGAGAGTTCGGTCTGCCCGACCAGTTCGGCCGCGGCGACCGCGTCCTTGTAGCCCCGGAGCGAGAAGAAGTCGTCCCAATACGAGTGCATCGGCTTGGCCGAATACCCCTCGTGGCTGATCGACTCGGGCATCAACCCGCGGAAGGCCTCCGCGGGCACGGCGGGCTTGCCCCGCTCCTGCCGCGTTCGACCGCTTCCCGGCGAGAACTCGTCGGTCAGCCTCGCTGCGCGGAGCGAGTCCATGTACTCGACGCCCTTGCGGATGCGAGGGAAGTGGACGCGCAAGGCATCGGCGTCGCCCGTGAAGCGAACGTAGTTCATCACCGCCGCGATGTACTGTCCCGTGCTGTCGTGCTCGTTCACCGGATCGGGCCCGCGGCGATCGACCACGCACGGGATCTTTCCCGACTCGTACTGCCTCGCTCCATACCAGTCGATGAACTCCTTGGCCACCTCGGGAAAACCCGCCTCAAGCATGGCGGCGGAAGTCAGGAACCCGTCGCGAATCCACGAACGCTCGTAGGTGCGGCTCCCGGGCTGAATGGCGGCTCCGTCGCGGTTGATGAGCACGGCCGCCGTGGTGGCGTGCCACGTGCGGACCAACTCGCTCGCCTCGCCCGGAAGCTCGATTCGAGTGCGACCCAGCAGGTGGCGCCACGAGTCGAGCGTCGACTTCGCCATCGCGTCGATCGAGGCGGAGCTCTCCGTTTCGACCCTCGATGGAGGTGCCGAAGGCGCACGTTCGACCAGCGGCATCGTCGTCCACCACGAACGCGATGCGCCGGGCGCCAGGTCGAAGCTCATGCTCGCGACGGCCGACGCCAGGCCGCGCTCGTCACGCACGGCCTGGCCCTGGCCGGGACCGGCGGCCAAGGGAGCCGCGGGCCCGGCGACGAAGGTTCGCAGGTCGATGCGGGCCGGCTCGTCGTGGAACGTGATTCGATGCGAGCCGTCCACCACGAGCGTTCGTCCCTTTCGCTCGAGCGAGTGGATGCGTCCGACTCCGCCCGTGATGTTCAGTTCGTGCCACGGAGGGAGCACCTGCAGCGGCCGGATCGCGAGCAGCAACTCGCCCCGGACGGGCCGGTCGCTCGCGTTGACGATGTCGTGGCGGATCAACGCCGTCGAATCCCCCGCGAGACCCGCGACCATCGCGGTCATCGTGAGCGTGATCGGGGGAGAGTCGCGGACGACGGCGAAGGCCGGCAGGAAACCCTCCGCCTGAGATCTGGTCGTGGTCGACGAATCCCAGGAGATCAGCCGCGAGTCGTCGCCCTCGTCGATGCTGACGAACGGTTCGAGCATGAATCGCTGCTTGACCAGCTCGACCTGACCATCCTCGCTCACCAGGATTTCCCGGTCATCGCCCGGGGCGCCGGCCACCGTCCAGGCGAGCTGCTCTCCGAGGAACGGGCGAGGGAAAGATCCGCGGGGAAGCGACGCGGCGAAGTCCGAAAGCATCGCGTTGGGCGAGTCGGCGAAGGACGGTTCCTTGACGGCAAGCGTCTGGATGCCCACCGCCCCCGAGAGTCGCCGCGCCTTGAAGGACAGCTTGATGAACCTCGCCTGCGCGTCGCGGAGCGGCACCAGTGTTCGCTCGCGGTCGATCGGCGATTCGAACGAGGCCACGGAGGTCCATGCCCGCTGGTCGTCCGACAGCAGCACCTCGAGTCGTTCCGGCCAGTTGCCGCGTTCCCACTCGATGGCCAACCCTCCGAACTCCCGCACGGCCCCGAGATCGACGAGATACCACGGGTCCGGCTCGTTGGGTTCGCACTGCCACGCCGTGCGAGGGTCGTCATCGAAGAGATTCGTCGGGTCGTGCAGCTCGCACATCTTCGAGGAGGCGCTCCCCGTCGGCGTCGCGGTGGTCGCGGTCGGCTCGGGCAGCGACGTGAGCCGCACGTCGTCGAGCCAGATGGTTCCCTTGCCTCCCTCGCCTGCGGCCACCGCGAACTCCAGGGCGCCCAGTCGGGTCAACGGCTTTGCGCCCCCGCCTGGCCCCCACGCGAACGTGAAGCGACGCTGCCGATGGACCATCCGCGTCCACGCCGCGGGCCATGTCATGTCGCGCGTGTTCACCCACCAGACGTCATCGCCTTCGGGAGTGGCCTTCTCGCCGTTGATCGAACCGTCGACCAGTTTGCACTCGAGCGAGTTCGCAAGTCCGGCGCCTCGCATCCGGAACGACACCTCGTAGTTGGCCGGAAGTTCTCGAAGCAGCGGGATTCGAACGATGAAGTGGCCCCCTCCGGTGATGAACTCGTAGTCGACCCGGAGACTTCCTCCTGCCTCGTCCGCGCCGCGGCCGTCGAGCGATGCCGTCGCCCGCACGCCGTCGGACGGCTGAACGGTCCAGCGTCCCGCGGAGGCGAACGAGTCCGCGAACAGGTCCTGCGCGAGGCATGGCGAGGCCGACGCAACGGCGAGGACCGCTCGGGAAAGCCAGTTCGTCCGAGTCATGAAACACTGTAGCGGAGCCGATGCGGGCCCCGATCCCTCGACTCAGCAGCCGCCTTCCCAGAAGTCGAAGAACACGCCGATGTCGGTGCCGTCGGTGCCGCCGTCGGTGTTGAGATCCGCCTCGCCCGCCTCCCAATCGCCGAAGAAGGCCGTGAGGTCGGCCCCATCGACGCCTCCGTCGCCGTTCCAGTCGGATGGGCACAGGCATGACGGATACGGCCCCGTCAGCGTCGAGGCGACGATGCCCGGGCGCAGCAGTTCGGCGAGCCCCAGCCCGCCGAGCACGACATCGGGAATGCCCGCCGAGTCCGGGCGATAAGCCGGGTCGACGTTCGAGCGTCGGTAGAGGATCGATGCTCCGCCCTTGAAGATCTGTCTCGCGCCAAGTCGATAGGCGTGATAGGCGCCCGCGATCTCGGGCATTGCCTGCGTGCCGAGCGCGCCGAAGGCCAGCAGCGAAGGAAACGTGCTGATGTCGCCCGGATGGTCGAGCAGCGAATCGGCCCGATAGCTTCCCCACGCGGGCTTGGTGGTGCCCGCGGAGAAGACGGTGTACGTGCCGGGGCCGTTGTCGTCCGTCCACGCCGCGTGATTGAGCCGCAGGTTGAGCACATTCGTTCGCCACGCCTCATCGCTTCGATAGCGATCGATGAGCAGCAGCGGATAGAGCGAGATGAACGACGCGCCGACGACGCCGACCCCGTTGCTCGTGATCCCGCGACCCGTGACCAGCGTTCCCGTCGGCCAGGCCGGTCGCGTGAGCCAGTGGGCCGCGTTGGCCGGCCCGAGCGTCGAGCCGTAGGCCCCGGCCTGCTCGGCGAAGATCACGCCCTCATGCCATCCCGAACTCGCCGATGCGCTGTCGCGCCCGCCCTGCGCGAGCCCCTTGAGGTACATGCGACCCGCCGAGTCGAAGTAGCCGTCCCAGTTGGACACACCGCAGATGATCTCGTGGGCCGCCGCGCGGATCACCGGATCGCCGGGCGCATGCTGCGCCGCCCTCGCGGCCGCCGCCGCCAGTTTCATGGTGCTCATCGTCGCGAACTCCGGGTCCCATCCGGCCTTGACGCCTCCCGTCGCAGGCGAGATCCAGTGCCTGTAGATCCCGTCGGCGTTGCGGGAGGGTCGGATGCCGTCGGCGGCAAGCCCCCCGTATCGCGAGAGGACTGAACGCACGATCTCGAGCGAGTCGGCGTCGCCCGTGATGGCGTGATCGACCAGCAGCAGCATGATCGTCCACGCGGCTGCGTCGGGCGTCGCCGGATGAAATCGAGTGGCGCCGGGTGTCACGTCCCCGTCGATGACCCAGCCCGGCGGCTCGCCATCGGGGGAGATCAGACCGGTGGCGAACCGAACCACCTGTTCGTACTCGTCGGCTCGCCAGGATGCCGGGTCGAGTCGGGTGTCGGCGTCGTCGCGAATCTGGATGCAGTCGCCCGATGCGAGCGACAGGAGCAGTCGCCCGTCGCACGTGGCGGCAAGTCCCGCCGGCGGGGTGCCGCCGCGGAGGTACGTCGCCGGCGCAAAGGCCGCGGTGCCGCGAGCCATCGCGGGCGAAGTGAACCCGATGAGCGGCGTGTCGGGAGCCGCCCCCGATGGCACCGCGTAGGCCGCGTACAGCCCGCCGTGCCCAGTGCCGCCGAAGTGATCCGACCATGCAAGCGCCCGCACGCTCGAAGGAAGTGTTCCCGCCGCGGCGAAGGAGAGCGAGACGCCTCCGAGCGAAGCTCTCGCCAGCAACGTGCCCGAGGCCGCGTACAGCGTGTTCCCCGCCCGGTCGACCGCGAGCGACGTGGTGTTGGCCGCCGTGCCGAACGCCACGGCGCCCGCGATCACGCCGACGGCGTCGTTCATGCGGGCGAGCAGGGTCGTGATCGTCGTCCCGTGGGCAAGGTGCAGCCGCCCCTTGAAATGGACGGCCGCGGGGCGAGGGCTGGTGTTGAAGCCGCCGAGTTCGACGCGATGAAACACGGCGAGCTGGTCGAGGTACGTGTCGTAGCGGAGGACGGCGTCGGCGGGTTGCCCGTCAGGCGCCGAGTTGGTGTCGCAGACGCCGATGAAGAGCAGGCGGCCCGAATCGCTGAAGGCCGCGAGGCACGGCCCGTCGGCATCGGTGTTGAAGTTCATCCACGGCAGCAGCGTCGCGAGGTCGCCTCGGGCGATCGTGCGTCGAAGCGCCCCGGACGCGTCCCGGAGCTCCACCGCATCGGCGCGAGTGTTGGCCACGGCGGTCCAGCCCGCGAGCGAGGCGGCGGCGACGGCCGACGGCAGGGGCGGACCCGAATGGGGCGATGGTTCGACGACGGGGCCGGCCAAGGCGGTCGATGCGATCGCCAGGATGAACGCCGCCCGTCGCATGTCCAAGGGTATGGGCTCGTCGACGGCGTTCGCGTCGGGCGCAGCGGGCGAGAGGGCCCGAGCCGCTACACTGGAGCCATGCCCGAAGCCCAGCCCGACGGCACAGGCCTGGTCCGACACGATCCGTGGCTCAAGCCCTACGAGGACAGTCTTCGTCACCGCTACCGCCGCCTCTCGCAGCGGCTCCGCGAGATCGAGGTGGCCGAGGGCACGCTTCTGGACTTCGCCAGCGGCCATCGCCGTTACGGGTTCAATCGCGGGGTGCACGCCGGCGCCGATGGCGTCTGGTACCGCGAGTGGGCGCCGAATGCCGCGGCGATGTCGCTGGTGGGGGCCTTCAACGGGTGGGATGAACGCTCGCACCCCATGACGGTCGACCGATACGGCGTCTGGTCGGTCTTCCTCGGTCGCGACGCCGCCGCCGCGGTGGAGGGATCCGCCGTCAAGGTTCGCGTGCGGTCGGCGGCAGGGGTGCAGGATCGGATTCCCGCGTACATCCGTCGCGTCGAGTTCGACGCGGACGGATCGAATGCTCGAGGCATCGTGCTGCTCGACCGGCCCTTCACGTGGCGCCACGCCCGCCCGACGAAGCCCAAGGCGCCGCGAATCTACGAGGCGCACGTGGGCATGTGCCTCGAGCGAGGGGGCGTCGCGACGTTCGACGACTTTCGCGAGCGAGTGCTCCCTCGCATCGCCGAGGGCGGGTACGACACCATCCAGCTGATGGCGGTGCAGGAGCACCCGTACTACGCCAGTTTCGGGTACCACGTGAGCAACTTCTTCGCCGTGTCGTCGCGGTTCGGGACGCCCGACGACCTGAGACGGCTCGTCGACGAGGCGCACGGCCTGGGCCTCCGCGTGGTGATGGATCTCGTGCACAGCCACAGCGTGAAGAACACGGTGGAGGGCCTCCGCGGGTTCGACGGCACCGATCACCAGTACTTCCACGCCGGCGCGAGAGGCGAGCATCCCGCCTGGGACTCCATGCTCTTCGACTACGGATCGTGGGAGGTCGCCCGATTCCTGCTCAGCAACGTCCGCTACTGGCTCGAGGAGTATCGCCTCGACGGCTTCCGCTTCGACGGCGTGACGAGCATGATGTACCTGCATCACGGCCTGGGCCAGGGCTTCTCCTCCTACGACGATTACCTGCGGTGGGGCATCGACGAGGATGCCGTCACCTATCTCCAGTTGGCCAACATCGTGGCGCACGAGGTCGATCCGCAGTGCACCACCATCGCCGAGGACGTCTCGGGCATGGTGGGGCTCTGCCGCCCCGTCGCCGAGGGCGGCATCGGATTCGACTATCGGCTGGCCATGGGCCTGCCCGACCACTGGATCGCGACGCTCAAGGCCACGCGCGACGAAGAGTGGCGGATGGAGGACATGTTCCGCACCCTGTGCAACCGCCGCCACATGGAGGCGCACATCGCCTACTGCGAGAGCCACGATCAGGCGCTCGTGGGCGACAAGACCATCGCCTTCTGGCTGATGGACAAGGAGATGTACTGGCACATGAGCCGCGCCGGGCGCCATCCGGTCATCGATCGCGGCCTCGCCCTGCACAAGATGATCCGACTGATCACCTTCGCCGCGGGCGGCGAGGGCTATCTCAACTTCATGGGCAACGAGTTCGGCCATCCGGAGTGGATCGACTTTCCCCGCGAGGGCAACGGGTGGTCGTTCCACTACTGCCGACGCCAGTGGTCGCTCGCCGACGACGCCAACCTGCGATACGCCGGACTGCTGGCCTTCGACCGGGCGATGCTCGCGCTCGACGCCGGCGGGCGGGTGCTCGCCTCGCACGGCGCCGAACTGCTCGCCGTGCACGAGGATCACAAGCTGCTCGCCTTCCGACGGGGCGGGCTCGCGTTCCTGTTCAACTGGCACCCGACGCGCTCCGAGGTGGCGTTCCGGGTGCCGGTGGGGAGCGCGTCGGGCCGCATGAAGTGCGTTCTCAACACCGATGCGACCGAGTTCGACGGCTTTGGCGCCGTGGCCGGCGATCAGACATGGCCCGTCGTCGCCGGCCCGGCGGGCGGCGGTCATGTCGACGTCTACCTGCCCGCACGCTCCGCGCTCGTGCTGGGGCCGTGCCCCGCGTGATGCCGGCCGGCAGGGGGCCGTCGCGTCTCAGGCGGCCGATTCTTCTTCCTTCCGCAGCGTCCCTTCGCTCGATGCGACCACGGCCGCCGTCATCGCGTCGCCACCGGTATTGACCACCGTGCGGCACATGTCGAGGATGCGGTCGAGCCCCAGGATCACCGAGATGCCCTCCGCGGGCACGTTGATGCTCTGAAGCACCACCACCATCAGCACCACGCTCGCCCCCGGCACGCCCGCCGAGCCGATCGAGACCAGCGTGGCCGTCAGCACGATCATGGCCTGGTCGCCCAGCGTCAGCGGGATGCCGTACAGCTGCGCGAGGAAGACGGCCACCACGGCCTGGTAGAGCGCCGTGCCGTTCATGTTGATCGTCGCGCCCAGCGGCAGCACGAAACTCACGATGTCGTCGGGCACGCCGAGCCGCTTCGAGCATTCCATGTTGACCGCGAGCGTCGCGTTGGAGCTCGAACTCGAGAAGGCGAGCATCTGGGCCGGGCCCATCGCCCGGAAGAAGCGAGTGAATCCGATCCGGTTGCTCGACGGCGTGAAAAGCCGGAGCATGAGCGGGTAGAGACCGAAGTTGATCAGGGCCAATCCGACGACCACCGTGCCCGCGTACACGCCCAGCGCGCCCAGCACGTCGATGCCGGTCGTGGCGATGATCGGGCAGATCAGCGTGAACACCGCGTACGGGGCGATGGACATGACCGCCTGCACGATCGCCGTGATCGCCTCCGTCAGCGCCTCGCATACGTCGATCACCGGCTTGGACCGGTGGCGGGGGATCACCGTCAACGCCGCGCCGAGCACCAGGGCGAACGTCACCACTTGGATCATCTGCCCCGTCGCCAACGCCGCCATCGGGTTGCTCGGCACCGTGTCGAGAAGCTGGTCCCAGGCCGTCATCGACTTGGCACGCTCCTGCCCTTCGCTCGCCTTCTTCCCCGCCTCGGCCGCGTACTGGCTCATCAGCCGGGCCTTGGATTCCTCGCCCACGTAGCTGCCGGGCTTCAACGCTTGCGCCAGGCCGATGCCCACCACGATCGCGATGGCCGTGGTGACCATGAACGTCACCAGTGTCTTCCCGCCGATGCGCCCCAATTTCCGCACGTCACCCAGACTCGCCGCCCCCGCGATCAGCGAGAAGAGCACGATGGGCACCGCGATGAACTGCAGGCAGCGGATGAACAACCGCCCGATGAAGCGGTTGGCGTCGATGGCGAACTTCGCCGCGTGCGCCCCCCACGTGGGCTGGTTGCCATCAGCCGCGCCCGAGGCCAGGAAGGCCGCCTTGTCGTTCACGCCCAGCGAGGCCCACACCTCCGGCGTCCAGAAGCGGTTGAGCAGCACGCCCACCAGCACGCCCAGCGCGAGACTGATGACGATCTTGACGTGGATTGGCATCTTCTTCATGGCGAGTTTCTCGGAGGGTGCTCGATGACCCGGATCGACCGCAAGTCTACGGCTTGGTCGCGGGCATCGGCGGGCTGGGCACCCAGACCACGCCGCCATTGTCGGCATCCCGCTCCCCGCGAACGCACGCGACGATCACCTCGGCCACGGCCCGGGGCGAGAGCGTGAACTGGCGAGGAAGGACTCGTTCGTCGGCCAACTGCCTCAGCAGTTTCGTCTCGACCGCCCCGGGCGCGACCGCGAACGCCTTGACGCCAAGCGCGGCCCCTTCGTTGGCGGCGCACCGGGTCATCAGGTGCAAGGACGCCTTCGCCGACGCATACGCGTACAGGTGCTCGAAGGGATCGTGCACGCCCATCGTCGAGATGTTCACGATCGCCACCCGCGGCGGTCTTCGACCCTCGGCGACATGCGCCCGGGCACGCGACGCCATCGCCCTCCACGCCCTCGCGATGATCGCCGCCGGGGCGATGGCGTTGGTCGCGAAGATCCGCTCGATCAACGCACCCTCCGTCGCCTCGATGTTCGCCACAGGCGACCAGCCTGCGTTGTTGATCACGGCGTCGAGCGGACCTGCCCACGCTTCCGCTTCACCCACGAGTCGCTCGGCCGCCGCCGCCGAATCAAGGTCGCACGCCGCCGTGAGCGAGGGACCCGAGAGCATCCCCGCCGTCTCACGGAGCCGATCCTCGCGCCGTCCGGCGAGGACGCAACGCCACCCCGCCGAAGCCAGCAGGATCGACACCTCGCGGCCGATGCCGCTGCCGGCGCCCGTGATCAACGCAGTGGGGCGCTCGATGAATCCGTCAGGCATGGGTTGAACTCCCGGAGGCGAGCCACGCATCGACGTCGCGCGGCGTGTTGAGGTTGATGGTCGTGTCCGGATCGTGCGGCGTCTCGACCGTCGTCGTCCAGCCACGGATCAGCCGGTCGAGTCGCGCGTCGCCGCCGAGCGATGCGGCCAGGACGTGTCGTTCGATCCATGTCCCTGCCAGACACACCGGATGCCCCCGCAGGCCCAGACGCGTCGGAACCGCCACGCCTTCCGCCGCGCGACGCTCGAGGGTCGCGAAGGTCGTCGGCAAGGGACACGGAACATCCACCGGCAGCACATGCACGAACGACGGCACGCGGCCCAGCGATCGCAGACCAGTTCGTATCGACTCGAACATCGGAGCCGATGCGTCCGCGAGCGTGCGAACGGCCGGCGCGTCGGGGCTGGACTCGAAAGCCGACATCACGCCGCCGTTCACGACCCAGCACGACGCCATGCCCGCCGCCCCGAGCCGCTCGACCTGCCATCGCCACCACGGCCTCCCGCCCACCTCCATCAAGGCCTTCGGGCCGCCCATGCGGCGTCCCAGTCCCGCGGCAAGGACGAGGCAGATCGAGTCGCGAAGTGCGTGCGGCATCGACATCGCGGCGTCACAGGCGAGGGAGGGTTCGGGCCACTTGCAGCAGTTGTGCGGCGATCGACACGGCCACCAGCCGCGGCTCCTTCCCGCAGTCGCCCACGCCCACCGGGCAGTGAATGGCCTGCACCGCCTCGGCCGACGCGCCCGAGGCGACCAGCCGCCCGAAGAGACATGCTCGCTTGCTTCGGCTGCCGATGAGCCCGGTGAAGGCCGGGGGCGATTCCAGCAGCCGGCGCAAGAGGTCAAAGTCCGTGTCGTGCGAGCAGGTCATCACCACCGCGAGCGTCGAGGCGGTGGCCTCGCGACAGCGAGCGATCGCGTCGTCCCATGCGTGCACCAGCCGGGCGCCCGGGAAACGCTCCTTCGAGTTCCAGTCGGATCGATCGTCGGCGACGATCACGTCGTGCCCGGCCGGCGCGAGCAGGTGCACCAGCTCGCGAGCGACATGGCCCGCGCCGAAGATCACGATCCGCCGCGAGGGGCCGTGATACTCGAAGAAGACCTCCATCACGCCGCCGCAACACTGGTCGGCGTCGGCGCCGAGGACGTACCGCTCCATCCCGCAGGAGCGTCGCTCGAAGTGCCGTCGAGCGGCATCGAGGGCGAGCAGTTCGAACTGCCCGCCGCCGACGGTGCCCATCAGTTCGCCCTCGGGGCTGGGTCCGGGCTTCCAGATCATCTTCGCGCCCGCGTTGCGCGGGGTGCTGCCTTTGGCGCTCACGACCGTGAGGAGCACGAAGGCAGTGCCCTCATCCCCCATGCGGGCGGCGGCGAGCAGCATGTCGAGGTCGCTGGACACGAGGCATCGTACGGGCAGGGCCCGCCACGGGGCCGCCAAGGGGGGCGATCCCCCGCCCGGGCGACACGAAAACGGGGCATCGCGAGGGGGCGTGAACCGGGGGTCGCTTTTCGTGATGGTCCGCGGGCGTCGTCGATAGGTGTGGTGCCGACGGGACGCGTGTCACGAACGGCTTCGGAGTGTGGAACATTCCGGGTGTGGACAGGTGGAAGAACGTCATCCTTATTGAGCTGGAGGCTCGCACAATGAACACTGAGAACAACAGCAACACGACGATCCTGGGCAACGGCGCCTTCTTCAAGGGCGAGCTGACCCTCAAGGGCCCCGCGCAGATCTGGGGCACCATCGAGGGCCAGATCTCCTCCGAGGGCCAGGTGCAGATCGGCAACGGCGCCGATTGCAACGCCCGCGTCGAGGCCGCCACGATCATCGTCGATGGCGACGTCGACGGCGATCTGATCGCCCGCGAGCGTCTCCAGCTGACCGGCAAGGCCGTCGTCAAGGGCGACATCGCCGCCGCCGCCCTGGTCGTCGCCGAGGGCGCGACCTTCGTCGGCCACGTCGCCGTCGGCCCCGAGGCCATCATGGCCGCCGACCGCAAGCGCGCCTCCCAGTACGAGACCAAGCCCGCCAAGACCAGCAACACCGAGTGGAACAACACCGAGACCACTCAGTCCGACTGGGCTTCCCGCGCGGTGAACGCCGCCTGAGCAGGCACCGACCACATCCGGATCAGGACACGCGAACGCGGCTCCCTTGAGCCGCGTTCGCGTGCACGATGGAGACTCCCCACATGGCCGCCTCCGTTCCGCTCCGAAGGGTCCTCTGCTACCACTGCGGGAAGGTCATTCTCGTTCCGACCAACGCCCGCACCGCCAGCTGCTCCCTCTGCTACAAGGGCGTCATCCTCGACGACCTGGCCGTCCGGGAGACCCACAGCTACGTCGGCAAGCTCGTGACCTGCGGCAAGGTCACCATCGGCGAGAAGGCCCGCACCATCACCAAGACCGTCGAGGCAGGACATGCCGTCGAGATTGCCGGCTTCCTCGACGCGAAAGTCAGTTGCGGCGGCACCGTTCACATCGGTCCCAATGCCCGCGTCAAGGGCGACTGCGACGCCCGCACCCTCGTCATCGAGGAAGGCGCACTGATCGACGGCGGATTCTTCCGCATCGGTCCAGACGCCAAGGTGCAGTCGCAACCGCCGCTGCCCGCGCCGCCGGCGACCCCGGCCGCCGCCTGATGCCTCCTGCCTCCACCAAGCAAACGGCCGTCGCGATCGCGACGGCCGTGTTTCATTGGCGGATTCGCCGATGTCGACCTCCAAGGTCTCAGGCCCGCATGGCCTTGGCGACCTTCGCGAGCGATTCCTCGAGAATCGCGAAGTGCTCGTCGGTCAGGTCGTGGTGCATCGGCAACGCGAACACCCGGTTCTTGAGCGAGAACGCCACCGGTGTGTCCTTGCGGTCCCACTTCGACAACGCCGGCTGCTCGGGCAGCGACCGCGGATAGTGGATGGCGGTGGGGACCCCTTCGGCCTTCAGGGCGTTGCAGAACGCGTCACGCGTGCAACGGAAGGCCGCGGGGTCGAACTGCGCGACGTACAGGTGGTAGACCGGCACGGCGCCGGGCGTGGTCTGCGGGGCGCTCAGCCCGGGAATGCGTGCGAGGATCGCGTCGTAGCGGGCGGCGTTGCGCCGACGCTGCTCGGTCTGCGCCTCGAGGCGATCAAGCCGCGACAGCCCGATGGCGCCCGCCATGTCGTTCATCCTGTAGTTGTACCCGACGACCTCGTGCAGGTACTTGTCGGTCTCGCCGTGCGAACGCAACAGGCCGATCGTCCGGGCCAGCGCGTCGTCGTTGCAGGTCACCAGGCCCCCCTCGCCCGTCGCGAGGTTCTTGGTGGCGTACAGCGAATAGGTCACCACGTCGCCGAAGGCGCCCAGACCCTTGCCCTTGTACGTCGCCAGGTGCGCCTGGGCCGCGTCGTAGATGACCTTGAGTCCGTGCTTGGCGGCCAACCCCTGCACCGCGTCCATGTCGACAGGGCATCCGTACAGGTGCGTGGCCGCGATGGCGCGGGTGCGGGGCGTCACCTTGCGGGCCGCGTCGGCCATGTCGATCTGGAAAGTTCCGGGAATGGCGTCCACGAACACCGGAACGCCCCCGCGAGCCACCACCATCGAGACCGTCGCGATGTAGCTCCATGCCGGCACCAGCACCTCGTCGCCGCAGGCGAACAGGGGCTCATAAGCCAGCTGCAAGGCCACCGTGCCGTTGGCGCAGGTCATGGCATGCCGCGCGCCGGTGATCTTCGCCCAGCGGGCTTCCAGTTCGGCGCACTTGGTGGCGGCACGCAGCATGCCGGACTTGAGCACCGTCAGCACGGCGTTGATGTCCGATTCGGTCATGGCCGTGGACATGAAGGGCACGGCCTTCGCCGACACCGGGGTGCCTCCGTCAATGGCGAGGGTGGCGGCGGGGGCGGCGGCGGTGACGGTCGTCAAGGGGCAACTCCTCAAAGGCGACCCCGCGCCGGTCGATCACGCGTACGCCTCGTCGCGGGGCTGCAAGGATATGCGACCGCAACGTCCACCCGCACGCACGCAAGGCCCATCCGAATGCATGGCGAACGGCCCGCTCGGAGCGACCAGTCCCCAAACCGGCCACGCTTCGCTTCCGTATAGTCAGGCATGCCATTGAATCGCACGTCGTGGTCGGCCGCCGTCTTCTCTCTCGTGGCCGCGGCCGCGGTGGTCGGGACGCCACGCGAGGCCTCGGGCTCCCAACCCGCCGATCGCCCGCCGGCGCGAGTGCCTGTCTCGTCCGCCCGGGGACTTGATCCCTCGATCATCGCCGCATTCTCGACCATCAAGGCCGTAACTCGCCCCAGTCGCGATGCCGTCATGGGCTTCACCGTGCCCACCAAGATCACCGACATCGTCGTCAGGGGCGGTCAGGAGGTCGCCAAGGGGCAGGTGATCGTCCAAGGCGACGAGGCCGAGGATCGCGCCCTGCTGCGACTCCAGAAGGTTCGGGCCGAGACCGACCTGCCCGTCGCGCGAGCCCGAAAGCAGATGGAACTCGCCGAGACCGAATATCGCATCCAGCAGGAAGTCCGTTCCGGCGGCGGCTCCTCCGACCAGCAACTCGAGCGAGCTCGCCTCGCCTTCGAGGTCGCCAAGATCGACGTCTCCAAGGCTCAGATGGAACAGACCCAGGAGGTCATCCAGGTCGATCGCCTGGAATCACGCGTGCAGAAGTTCCGCATCGAGGCCCCCTTCGACGGCATCGTCGACAACGTCATGCTCGATGTGGGCCACTCGGCCTCCGAGAACGACAAGGTGGTCAGGGTCGTCAACGTCGATCATCTCTGGATCGACGCGCCGGCCCCGACCCAGGATCCAGTCACCCTCTCCCTCAAGGTGGGGGACGCGGCATGGGTGCTCTTCGACATGGCGGGCGCTCCCATCGTCCGCGAGGGCAAGGTCATCGAGGCCGCGCCCACCGCCGATGCCGCCAGCCGCACCCGTCGCGTGCGCGTCGAGGTGGCCAACCCCAAGGGGGGCGAGCGATTGCTGGCCGGCGAACCGGCCTACGTGCGATTCACCTCGCCCACCGAGGAGTTCGTCAAGATGGTCGAAGCAGCCAAGGTCGCCCGGCAGTGAGCGAGTCTCGTCCGGCAGGCGCCGGCGGAGTCAGCCAGCATGATCGAACTCTCCAACCTCAAGACCCCCGCGTGGCAACGGATCGTCGCCGAACTCTCGGCGCCCGCCGCGGATGATCGCCTGTTCCTCGTGCGACTCACGTCGGTGCTCGGGCAGGTCTCCGGCGCGCGGCAGGCCGTGCTCTTTCAGGTGCCCCCGCCCACCAACGAGTCCCCCGCGGGCCCCGAGCCGCGTGCCGCCTTGGTGTGGCCGCTCCCGCCGGACGTGGTCGACGCCGAGGGCCGCACCCGTCTGCCCCTCGACGAACTGGTCAACCCCGCCCGCGTCGACGAACGCGCCGTCGAGCGATTCGCCGAACTCAAGGCCGCGGCACGATCGGCCGCGTCCACCCGACAGTGCAGCGTCTTCTCCCTCGACGGCGATGATCAGATGTACGACCCCAGCGGCGGTCGAGGCCATGTCATGGCCGTGCCGCTGGCGTCGGGCACGCCCGGCGACCCCGCCCCGCAACCCTTGATGGGCGTGGTGGCGATGCTCGTCGACGGACGCTCCAGACAGGCGCTGCAGACGACGCTGGCGATGGCCGAGGTGCTCTCGGGCTACGTCTTCTCTCACGCGGCGCAGCGAGCCCTCCGTCAGGTGCGTGCATCCTCGGCCGCCCTCGATCTCGCCGCGAGACTGCTCTCGACCATCAACCAGGCGCCGACGTTCAAGGGCTGCTGCCTGCAGTTCGCCAATGACCTCTGTCGCCACCTCTCCGTCGATCGCGTGGCCATGGGCTGGGTGCACGGCGCGGGCGGCAATGTCGACGTGCAGCGCGGCGCAGGGGCGGGCCGTCGCGAGGTGCGCATGGTCGCCATGAGCGACACCGAAAACCTCGATCGCCGCATGGCGCTGGTGCAGAAGATCGAACGCGCCATGGAGGAATGTCTCGACCAGGAGCAGACGGTCCTCTTTCCTCCGCCCGCGGCGTCGGGCCAGGGCGGCGATGTCGTGCTCTCGCAGGCGGTCACCATGGCCCACCGCGAACTGGGCGCTGCCGACGCCAAACTCCGCGTCGCCTCCTTCCCGCTTCGCATGGGCGATTCCAAGGGAGATCGCGTCGTGGGCGTCCTGACCGTCGAGTCGAGCGGCGACGGCGCCATCGACCTCGCGGGCGTCGAGTTGATCCAGGCCACGCTCGACCTCGTCGCGCCCGTGCTCGCCGTGCGTCACAGCGACGCCCGGCCGATTCCGCTGCGCACGTGGGACGCCTCGCTCAAGGCCGCGGCATGGGCCGTCGGCCCCCGTCACACCGCGTGGAAGGTCGCCGGCGTCGCCCTCATGGCCGCGACCTGCTTCCTCTTCCTCTTCTCGACCACCTACCGCATCGGCGCCCCCGCCGAACTCCAGCCTCGCGAGCGACGCACCATCTCCACCCCGTTCGACGGCCGCATCGCCATGCTCGGCGACGGCGTCGAGCCCGGCAAGACCGTCGAGGCCGGTCATCTGCTCGTGGAGTTCGATACGACCGAAATGCGCCTCGGGGCCCTCGAGTCGCAAAGCCAGGTTCTCCAGTACGAGAAGGAGGCCGACGAGCTGCTCCGCATGGGCAAGATCGGCGAGGCCCAGCAGGCCAAGGCCAAGGCCGAGCAGGCCGGCGCCAAGAGCCGGCTGCTGGCCCACCAGATCGAACGCAGCCGCGTGACGGCTCCCATCGCCGGCGTCATCACCTCCGGCGACCTCAAGGACAAGATCGGCGCCTCGGTCAAGCTGGGCGACAAGCTCTTCGACCTGGCCGACCTCTCCGACATGCTCGTGGTGGCGAAGGTCGACGACCGCGACATCACGATGATCGCGCCCGGGCAGACCGGCGAGGTCAGCCCCAAGAGCGATCCGAGTCTGGCCGTGAGCTTCACCGTCGAGCGAATCGTGCCCCTCGCCCAGGCCGAGGAAGGTCGCAACGCCTTCGAGGTGCACTGCCGCCTCCAACGCACGCCCTCGTGGTTCCGCCCCGGCATGGAGGGGCAGGCCAAGTTCGACGGTCCGACCCGCACGCTCGCATGGATCGCCAGCCGCCGCGTGCTCGACACGCTCCGTGTCTGGCTGTGGTGGTGAGCGATCGCAGCGACGCCCCGGGAAACCCACGACGATGTCCGAACGATCGACATTCTCCCCCTTCTGGCACCGCGTGCGGGCGATGAAGCCGCGACTGCGCCCGCACGTCCAGATCACCAGGCAGTTCCACCGGGGCCGCCGCTGGCACGTCGTCCACGATCCCTCCTCCAACTCGTACTTCCGCCTCAGCCCCGTCGGTCACGAGTTCGTCGGTCTCTTCGACGGCAAGCGCACCATCGAGGAGATCTGGCAGGCCGGTCTCGCGCGGCACGGCGACGACGCCCTGACGCAGAACGAGGTGATCCAGCTCCTCTCGCAGTTGCACTCGGGCAACCTCATGGCCGGCGACTCGACGCCGGAGACCGAGCAGTTGCTGGGCAGGGGACGCGAGCGACTCCGCCGCAAGGCCGTGCAGCAGGCCATCGGCCTGATGTACTTCAAGGTCCGGTTGTTCAACCCCGATCACATCCTCGCGTGGATCGAGCCCGTGATGCGCCCCCTGCTCGGTCGCGTCGGCTTCGTGCTCTGGTGCCTGTGGGTCGTCGCGGGCCTCGTGGCCGTGCTTCCGCACATGGAGGAGCTCAAGGGCGGCTTCGACGCCGCCGTCGCTCCTTCCAACTGGCCGCTCATCATGGTCGTCTTCGTCGTCCTCAAGCTCTGGCACGAGCTCGGGCACGGCGTCATCTGCAAGCGGTTCGGGGGCCAGGTGCCCGAGTTCGGCGCGATGATGCTCGTCCTCGTGCCCGCCCCCTTTGTCGACGCCTCCGCCGCCTGGACCTTCGAGAGCAAGTGGCGACGCATGGCGGTGGGGGCCGGCGGGATGATCTTCGAGCTCGCCGCGGCCTCGCTGGCGGCCTTCGTCTGGCTCAACACCGGTCCCGGCGACCTCCTGCACCAGGTGTCGTACAACGCGATGCTCACCGCCAGCGTCTCGACCGTCCTCTTCAACGCCAACCCGCTGATGCGGTTCGACGGATACTACATCCTCAGCGACCTGCTCGAGATCCCCAACCTCCAGCAACGCTCCTTCGGGATGCTCAAGTTCCTGATGCAGCGTCACGTGTACCGCGTTCGCGAGGCCACGCCCCCGACCTCCGATCCCGGCGAGGCGCTCCATCTGCTCTGGTACGGCATCGGCTCGGGCATCTATCGCATCGTCCTCTTCGTGTCGATCACCCTGTACCTCGTCGGCGAGCTCTTTGCCATCGGCGTCTTCCTCGCCGCGTGGACGGCCGCCATGTGGTTCATCCTTCCCATCGGGCAGTTCGTGCACTGGCTCGCCACCGACGCCAAGCTCGCCAACATCCGCGGCCGGGCGATCCTCACCAGTCTCGTGCTCGTCGCCGCCGCCGCCCTGCTCGTGGGCGCGGTCCCCATGCCCGACCACCGTCGCGCGGTGGGCGTCATCGAGAGCGAGGGACAGGCCGGCGTCTACTTCCGCGTCAACGCCTTCGTGCAATCCGTCCACGTCGAGCCCGGCCAACGCGTGAAGGCGGGGGAGCCCATCCTCACCTGCGAGAGCGATCAACTCGAGGCGCAGATCGGCACGCTCTCGGCCCAGATCAGCGAGGCCGCCGCCAGGGAGCGAGAGGCGCGCCTCTCGAGCGAGGCCGCCGCCCAGGTCGCCGCGAAGTTCGTCCAGACGATGCAGGAGCAGCTCGACCACCTGCTCGAAAAGCGCGAACGACTCGTGGTGGTCGCTCCGCGCGACGGCGTCGTCGTCGGTCCCGATCTCAAGTCGTTCATCGGGCGGTTCGTCCGCGAGGGCGAGCCCGCCTGCGCCGTCGTCGAGCCCGAACGCCTCCGCGCGGTCGCCACTCTCACGCAGCAGGAGGCGTGGATCTACGACCTCGATCCGGCGGGATACTCCGTCGAGATCCGTCGTGCCGCCGACCCCGCCACCGTCATCCCGGCCCGCTTCGAACGCACCAGCGGCGCCGGCGACCGGGAACTCCCTCACCCCGCCCTCGGTTTCGCCGGCGGCGGCAGCTTCGAGACCTCTCCGGGCGACCAGTCCGGCGTCATGGCCAAGAACCCCGTGCTCAAGGCCTACTTCCAGGCCATCGACCAGTCCCGCGGACCCGCCTTCGCCTCGGCCTCGGGCGCCGGCGCGATGCCAGGCGAACGCGTCTACCTCCGCTTCACGCTCCCCGATCGGCCGTGGCTCGTGCAATGGCTCGACGCCCTCCGCAAGACGCTCCAGGGACGCGCTCGCCTGTAACTCGATCGACTCACGCCGGTTCACGCCATGTCGCAGGTGGTCACCCAATACACCTCCCTCTACGAGTCGCTCAGGAGCAGGCGACTCCGCCCCGAGCTGCCCAAGGGGCTCGACATGGTCGCGTCTCGCGCCCGCACCTTCCTCGGCCATCGCGCCCACGCGCTGCCCCGCCTGCTCGACCAGGCCAAAGACACCGATCTGCTGGCGGCCGAGTTCCGGGGCATGTCGGAGGCCGCACTCGACGACACCGTCACCCGCGTGCGAGAGGACTTCCTCCGAGGCCGCGAGCAACGCGACACCGTCTGCAGGGCGCTGGCCGCCACCCGCGAGGTCGCGCGCCGCATCACCGGCGAGGAGGCCTATCTGGTCCAGCTTGCCGGCGCGCTGGGGCTCTATCACGGTCGTGTCGTCGAGATGCTCACCGGCGAGGGCAAGACCCTCACCGGTTCCATCGCCGCGCCGCTCATCGCCTGGCGCCGCCGCCACCTCCACGTCCTGACCGTCAACGACTATCTGGCGAGCCGCGACGCGCTGGGTCGTCGCGAGATCTTCAACCGCTGCCGCTGCAGCGTCGGCGCAGTGGTGCAGGAGACCGAGCAGGCCGAGCGATTCGAGCTCTACTCCCGTCACATCGTCTACTGCACGCCCAAGCAGATCGTGGCCGACTACCTGCGCGATCAGATCCGCATGGGACGCCACACCACCCCCTGGACCGCCCGCGGCCTCTTCGCCGCCACCGGCGCCGACGGCGAACGCGGCCCCATGGTGCCCGGCCTGCAGGCCGCCATGGTCGACGAGGCCGACGCCGTCCTCATCGACGAGGGAGTCGTGCCCCTCATCATCGCCCGCTCGCGTCGCGAGGACGACATGGCGGGCGTCTACAGGGAAGCCGCGCAACTGGCCGCCCAACTCGACGAGGGCCCCGATTACGTCATCGACCTCGTCCTCCGCCGCTGCGACCTTCGTCGCCGCGGCGTCGATCGCCTCCGCCACGCCTTCGCCCTCCTGCTCGGCCGGGGCGGCTCGGCCATCTGGCGAGCTCAACGCCGCGGCGAGGAACTCGTCCGCCAGGCCCTCGTCGCCCGTCACTGCTACATCAACCAACAGCACTATCAGATCGTCGAAGGCAAGGTCGTCATCGTCGACGAATACACCGGCCGCTTCCTCCCCGATCGCTCGTGGGAGCACGGCCTGCACCAGGCCGTCGAGGCCAAGGAAGGGCTCGATGTCACCGCCGATCGCGAAACCCTCGCCCGCCTGAGCTTCCAGCGGTACTTTCGAACCTACCCGTTCCTCTGCGGCATGACCGGCACCGCCGCCGACGCCACCGGCGAGATCGAAGCCGTCTACGGCCGCCCCGTCACCGTCATCCCGCCCAACCGCCCCGTCGTCCGCGACACCATGCCGATGCGGATCTTCCGCACCCAGCGAGACAAGTGGGCGGCCATCGTCGACTCCATCGAGTCCATCCACAGGGACGGTCGCCCCATTCTCGCCGGCACCAGATCCATCGCCGCCTCCGAACTCCTCAGCCGCCTGCTCGAGGCTCGCGGCTTGCCCCATCAGGTGCTCAACGCCAACTTCGACAAGGACGAGGCCGATCTCATCGCCCGAGCCGGTCAAGGCGCTTCCGAATCGGTCTCGGCCGCCATCACCGTCGCGACCAACATGGCCGGTCGCGGCACCGACATCAAGCTCGATCCGGCCGCTCGCCGCGCCGGCGGCCTGCACGTCCTGCTCACCGAGATGCACGGCGCCAAGCGGATCGACCGCCAGTTCATCGGCCGCGCCGGACGACAGGGCGACCCCGGGTCGTCGCAGGTCTTCGTCTCGCTCGAGGATGAACTGGTGACCAAGCACGCCAAGGTTCTCGCCCGAATCCTCAAGGAACGCCCCGGCCCCGGCGAGTTCGTCGCCACGGGCTTGCTCGCGCGGCTCTTCCGCCTCGCGCAGCGACGATCGGAAGCCAGGGACCACTCCAATCGCGCCGGTGTGCTCCGCCAGGACGACTGGATCGACAAGTACCTCCCCGGCACGGGCTGAGCGGCTCCTACGCTCGTCGCGTGAGCAGCCTCGTCTCCCGCACCGCCGACTTCTACGCCGATCCGCTCGTCTACGACGTGCTGCACGCGCCAGGCACGCGAGATGACGTCGCCGCGCTGCTCCGCATCGCCCGCCGATTCGTCCCCGGTCGCGAACCGCTGCGACTGCTCGAACCCGCCTGCGGCAGCGGTCGATTCGTGATCGATCTGGCCGCTCGCGGCCACGAGTGCACCGGGTTCGACCTCTCGTCGGACATGATCCGCTACGCCAACGCGAGGGCGAGAGAACGCGGACTCGGGCGACTGGCCCGATTCTTCGTCGCCGACATGCGGACGTTCGTCGCCGGTCGACGCATGCGGCCGTTCGATGTCGCGTTCATCCTGATCAACTCGATTCGTCACCTGCCGTCGGATGCGGCCATGGTCGACCATCTGCGCCAGGTCCGCTCGGCGCTCCGTCCCGGTGGCGTCTACCTCGTCGGTCTCTCGCTCTGCGCCTACGGACTCGAGTCGGAGACGGAGGATGTCTGGCGAGGAAGTCGTGGGGGGGTGTCGGTGTCGCAGGTGGTGCAGTACCTGCCCCCGCCCGGCGACCGCGGAAGGGCCAGGAACGAGCGGGTCGTGAGCCACATGACGGTGACGCGCCGAGGATGCCCGCCGATGCACCTCGATTCGACGTACGTCCTCCGCGGGTACGACCTCGCCCAGTGGCGGGCCGTCACCGCTCGCGCGGGGATGCGCATCATCGGTTGCGTGGCGAGCGACGGACGTCGCGAGTGCGAACCCGCGGAACCCGGCTACTTCGTCTTCGCGCTCAGTGCGGCTCGATGAGCACCGACCGCGTGAGCTGCGAGTCGTTGCCCGGATCGCCCACGGTCACCACCACGCGCTGGCCGGCGATGTCCTTGGCGGCGTTGCGATAGGTGAAGCGACGGATGGTCTGGGTTCCCGGCGAGAGATTCGAGATGCTCGCCTTCGAGCGGGGCATGTTCGGCGCGTAGGCGGTCATCGCCAGCGTCCGGTTCTTGGCGCCCGTGTTGGTGACCGTCGCCTCGATGATCAGGTCCTGCGACGAATCCCCGCGGAGGAAGGTGGCCAACTCGAGACTCAGGTCGGCCAGGCCGATGTTGATGCGACGGGTCACCTCGAACCGCTTGTACGGCTTGTCGGAGGCGATGTTCACCTCCATCACGAAGTCCTTCGCGCCCATCTCCTCCGCCGGACTGAACGACACGCCGAAGGGCATGCGAGCCGTCTGCCCGCTGCCCACCGACACGTTGAAGGTGCGGGGGGAGACTCGCCATCCCCTCGAGCGGCTCGACGAGTCGTTGCCGCCGGGACGCAGCAGGCGGATCGTGCCCGTGATGCCGGTCGACCAGGGGTTCGCGACGATCAGCTCCATCTCGTGGAGCTGGTTGTTGGATTCCAGCAGCGTCGGCGTCAGCGAGAGGCCCGCGAGGAAGCGAGTCAGGTCGATGTCGATGCCCTCGATGAACACAGGCTCGTACGCCGCCTGCACCCGAACCTCCTCGCCCCCCAGTTCGGTGCGGACATGGGTCGCCGGACGGCTGTTGCCGAACATGTCGATGATCCGGATGTCGCCCTGTCCCAGCGGCGATTGAAGCACCGCGTCCGCGGGCGGACACGAGTCGTTCCAGAGCACCAGCGCGCCGCCGCGGGCCGCCGCCGCGGGCGTCGCCGGAATCAGCATGAGGCAGGTCACGCCCGGCGACACCGGGAAGCTGCCGGCCACGCGCCTGCCCGCGAGCCGATTGACCGCGTTGGCCCATGCCGCCGCCTCGATCGCCGGAGCAATTCTCGCGACGCGCCCGCGATCGACGCTCCACGGCTGCTCGATCTCCAGCCGCACTCTGTCCCCGCGACCCGCGCTCCCCCTCGACGACTCCCAGAAGGTCACGATCCGCTTGACGCATTCAGCCGCCGCGATGTGACGGCCGTACTCCTCGACCGGCAGCGCCGGCAGCACCAGCGACACCGGAGGCGAGAGTTCCGTCCCCGCGTCGACCGTCTGCATGAAGGTGCGGATCTGGCCAGGCGTCGCGGTCGGGTCCGCCACCGTCGTCATGCCCACTTCCGTCGTCATCGGGCCGGGCAGCAGGCTCGTCGCCATCGCCACCGGCAACACCACACGGGCTCCCGACACCAGCGTCGCGAGCTCCTTTCGCAGCTTCAGGCCACCCGTCACCAACTCCGGCGACGCATCCACGCCGAAGGCGTCCGTATAGCGTCCCACCTGCCAGCTGCCCAGCCGCTCGCCGTACCGGTCGAGCATCGCCGCCGCGTACGGCATCCACACCGCCGGGTCCGCCTGCACGAACGACCAGGCGTCCTGCGTCGAGATGTGCAGCGCGTTGGCCACCTGCTCCGGAACCGGCCCGAGGATCATCGTGACGTGGCAACTCTCCGCCATCAGTCGGTCGATGGCCCGCGTCAGCACCTTGCCGTGATGCGCCAGCGAGAGCGGCGTCAGGGCCGCGTGCATGATCGGCAGCGCCGCCTGCCTCGCGCCCAGCCGCGAAATCGCGTCCGGCAGCAGGCCCACCGCGTCGTCGCTCCCGTCGTGCAGCGCGAGCCCGAAGGCCGACAAGTCCGACTCGATCGCGGCTCGAACCGGGTCCTCTTCCGTTTGCGAGTTCAGACGCTCCATCGGCGTCCGCATGATCCAGACGAAGTCCACGGACGACCCGCCCACCCGCTGCGTTCCGGACATCACGTCCATCACGCACCGGTACCAGCCGTAGCCCGGCACCTTGGGGTGCCATGCCGCGTCGATCAGGCCCGAACTCACCGGCAGCGAGTGCCGGTCGAGCAGCGTTCCGTCCGCGCTGAACAGTCGCAACTCCGCCATCAGGTCCTCGCCCGTCAGGTCGCGGACCCTCGTGTAGATCATCGGCACGTCGCGTGCCAGCAGGATGTTCGATGGCGACGAGGTGCTCAGTTCCACCCGCGGCGGCTGGCTCACTTCGAGATTGTCGAAGAACGCCGAGCCCGCGAGATCCTCGGGCCAGATCTGGTGCGGTCCCAGCGCCGGCTGCGAATAGTCCTGCGCCTGCAGCACCAGCAGTTCCAACTGCATGTACGCCGCCCCCGCCACGCCGCCCGGAACCCGCACCGACAGCGTCGACCACTCGTTCTCCGATCGCATCGGCGGCGACCGGAACTCGCCCCCCGACACCGGCTTGCCCGATTGGTCCAGCAGTCGCGCCACCATGAACGCCGCCGCGTTCGTCAGCCCGCGCGTCATCACGTCCCCGCTCACCACGTAATCGGCGTCCTCGAACACCGGCACCACGCCGGGACTGAGCATCATGCTCGTGCTTCCGCCACGCGTGGGCAACTCCACGCTCCCCTCGCCGTGACGCGAGATGCCGCCCTCCGAGCGATACGACAGGCGAGCCGCGTTCCACTCCGGGAACCGCTCTCGCGCGATGCCCATGTGCGTATCCCTCGCCCGGTACCAGTGTCGGGGCACCTCGCCGGGATTGGTCTCGTGCTCCTCGAAGTCGAACGACGCCACCAATCGCCCCGCCGCCGCCGGGCGCTTGATGCCCTGATCCTCGGGCGACGCCGCCTCTTGGCCCGTCGCCACGCCGGAGACCGCCGCCGCAAGCAGCAGCGACCACCCCGCCAGCGAGATGCCAGTGAAGCACGGAAGTCTCATCGCCCCCAAGTATCGGCCGGGCCCCGCGTTCAACCCCGCTCGCGGAGCCCGCGGCCGGAGTCGCCCTCCCCTCTCGCGGGGGACGATCGCCCGGTCCGTTCAACGCCGCTCATCCGTGCGTCCGCTCGAACTCGCGCATGAAGTCGGCCAACGCCTTGCACCCCTCCCGGGGCATGGCGTTGTAGACGCTCGCCCGCATGCCGCCGGTGGCACGGTGCCCCTTGAGGTTGTCCATCCCCTGACGCAAGGCCTCCGCCACGAACAGGGTGTCGAGCTCCGCCGTCGGAGTCCGGAACGTCACGTTCATCAGACTCCGGCTGTCCGCTCTCGCGTGCCCGCGATAGAACGTCGAGCGGTCCAGCACGTCGTAGATCAGCCCGGCCTTCTCCACGTTGCGCGCGTGCAACGCCGCCAACCCGCCCTGCTTGATGATCCACTTGAAGACCAGTCCGCTCATGTAGATCGGGAACACCGGCGGCGTGTTGTGGCGACTCTCCTCCTTCGCCATCACCCGGTACTGCAGCATCAGCGGCAACTCCCGCGGCGAGCGACTCAGGAGGTCGTCCCTGATGATCACCAGCGACACGCCCGCGATCCCCACGTTCTTCTGCGCGCCCGCGTACACCACCCCGAACTTGCGGATGTCGAACGGGCGGCTGTAGATGTCGCTGCACATGTCGCACGCCAGGAACGACCCCTCGGGAATCCGCGGCAGGCGAATCGACCCGTCCGCGTGCCGCCACTGCGTCCCGTAGATCGTGTTGTTGCTGCACATGTGCACGTACGTCGGACGCTCCGACCACGCGATCTCCGCGTCCGACGGCACGAACGTGTGCCTCGTCGGACGCCCGTCCCACGCCTCGCGAACCCGCCCGTACATGCGGGCATCCTCGAAGGATCGCTCCGCCCAATAGCCCGTCGTCAGGTAGTCCGCCGTTTCGTCCTGCCCCAGGAGGTTCGCCGGAACCAGAAAGTTCTGCGAGGTCGCCCCGCCGGTCATGAACAGCACGTGATAGTCCTTCGGGATGCCGCCGATCGTGCGGCAGTCCTCGATTGCCTCCGCCAGCACCCGGTCGTACGGCGGCGTGCGATGGCTGTGCTCCATGATCCCCATGCCCGTCCCGCCCAGATTCCAGATGTCGTGCTGGGCCTGCTTGAGCACCTCCTCGGGCAGGACGCCAGGCCCCGCCGAGTAGTTGAACACGCGACGGGCATGCGAGTTGACAAGTCCCTGGGCCGCGGCAGGCATCGAGGAGGCGGTGGTCATGTCTGGCAAGTGTAGTGGATCACGCCCACTTCGTCCCCGGCCGCCTCTGCGGGGCCACTACCATGCCCCGATGCCCCCGCCCCCTCCCATCCCGGCCAAGCCCGCGCCGCCTCGGCTCTCCGATGTCCCCACGCCCGACGGTCTCTTCGGCCCCTTCGGAGGAGCCGGCGTCCCTGATTCGGTCCTCGGCCAACTCAAGGCCCTCGACGAGGCGTACGCCAAGGTGTCGGGCGATGCGAAGTTCTGGGATGAACTCCGCGATCAACTGCGAACGCTCGTCGGCCGGGCCACCCCCCTGCACTTTGCCAAGGGCCTCACGCAGCACCTCCGCCGAAAGCTTCCCCACGGTGCCGGCGCGTCGCTTCACCTCAAGCGAGAAGATCTCGCCCACGCGGGCTCCTGCTGCGCCACGCTGGCAGCCGGTCATGTCCAGCTTGCGGCACGCACCGGGCGACGGCGCATCGTGACCTCCACGGCCAGCGGTCATCTCGGTGTCGCCGTCGCGGCCATGGCCGTCCGTGCCGGGCTGGCCTGCGACGTTCACATCGCCGCCGGCGATGCCGCTCGTCGGCCGGTCGCGACTTCGCACATGCGTGCGTTGGGCGCCAGGGTGGTCGAAGTCGACGGCGATGCCGGCGGCTTGCGACTGGCCATCCAGTCATCGCTCCAGGCCTGGGAGGCCGCGGGCGAACAGGCCCATGTCGTGCTCCCCGCGACCTTCGGCCCCCATCCGCACCCGATGATCTCGCGAGACCTGCTGAGCATCATCGGACGCGAAACCAAGTCGCAGTGCCTGCGTCAACTCGGGCGACTGCCCGACGCCGTCGTGGCCGCAGGCGGCGAGCACGGAGCGGTCGTCGGAACCTTCTACGACTTCGTCGATGACGGCTCCGTTCGCCTGATCGCGGTCGAGGCCGGCGGGCAGGGACATGTCGCCGGACAGCATGCGGCCGTCTTGTCCCACGGCGGCAGCGGCGCCATTCACGGGGCTTCGACCGTGGTGCTCCTCGACGAGACGGGCAATCCCGCCACCACCGGCAGCATCGCGGCCGGACTGTCGCATCCCGGAGTCGGTCCCGAGTTGGCCCACTGGCGCGAGGCCAAGCGAGTCTCGGCCGCCGCCGTGGGTGACGAGGAGGCCGTCAGGGCCGCAGGCACGCTCGCCAAGGCCGAGGGGATCCTCTGCTCGCTTGAGGCGGCCCACGCCGTCGCCGAAGCCATGCGGGTCGCCGCCGAACTCAAGGCCGATCAGCACGTGGTGGCGACGCTCTGCTCGCGTTCGATCGAAGTGGTGGGGGGCTGAGTTCGGCGGCCCACGCGCCTCACGGCCGGATGCCGCGGAACATCTGCTGCACTCGCTCGCTCTCCTGCTTGACCACCTGCGTGAGGATCAGCCGCGGAATCTTCCATTCCGACTGGCCTCGCGTGACGCACGCGCAGTGCTCGGTCATGCACCGGTACAGGAACTTGAACGCATCCCGCGGCTGATGAACCCGGTCGAGCGCGTCCACGAGGTCCTGCCGACTCACGTCCTCGGCGAACAGGTCGATCAGCTTCGGCGGCGTCGATCCCGCGCGGGTGCACGCGGCCAGGCGGCTCTCGCACAGGTCGTAGAGCGTCGCGCCCGTCCAGCTCAGGTGCTCGATCAGCGATTGCTTGTCGAGTCTGGCCTCCTGGAAGAAGGTGCTGCTCTCGCGAAACACCGCATGGCGGAGTTCCATCGGCAGGAGCATCTTGAATCCCAGGCCCTCCTTCTGGAGGAACTTGTTGTTCAGCAGCGGCCACACCACGGCCTTCATCCGGTCGGGATCGCCTCGCACCAGCGTCGGCTCGTCGACCCGGTCCATGATCACCATCAGCCCGGCATAGCCGAACGTCCGAAGCACGCGACGAAGCCGCTCCGCCATGCCGTACCGCGGCTCATCGGAATCGGTCAGGGGCAACCCCGCCGCGTCACGGACCGCCGCGGGCACCATCGCCAGCGATCTCGCATAGGACACGTGCCCGCGAGGAATCACCCGCAGTTGACGCCGCACGCGACGGGCCAGCCGAGAGAGCATCAGCCGATCCCACACCGCCAGTTTCAACGCCAGAAGACCGTAGACGCCCGCCAAGGCCGCCAAGGCCCACGCGCCGTGTCTCGGATCCAGTCCCGCCGGCGGCCAGAGCTTGAGCCACAGGAAGGCTCCGAGCACCGCGAGTGGGCCGATCGCCAGCGCGATGGCCCCGGCCACGGCTCCCAACGAGATGCCAAGACGCAGGCGTCGACGAAGCAGACGCGTTCGCAGGTGTGCCGCCTCCGGTCGGTCGTACACCGCCTGCAGCAGCAGCAGGTCGTTCTTCGACGGAACGTCGAGCCGCCTCGCAGGCTTGCGTTCGTCGGGCCCCAGATCGATGGCGTCCGGCGAGGTCGGGCGACTCGTCGCGGGCGGCGGATCGAGCACGGCATCCACCAGTCGCGGCGTCACCTGATGAAGGATGGCGTCGATGTGGTCGACAAGCCGCATTTTCTGGAGCGATTCCAGCGGATTCTTGCCCCCCAGCCGCTCATGCAACGCGTCGAGCGAGCTGTTGAGGTCGTCGTAGGGAACCAGCAGCAGTTTCGCCCCGGGATTCTCGGCGTTGAACTCGGCGATTCGCCGCGAGAGTTGCAGACGAATCGCCGTCTTGCCCGAGCCCTTCTCGCCGAAGACCACCGAGGAGCCCGGTCGACGAAGGTCGCCCAGGATCTTCTCGAAGTCGCTGTGAAACAGCGAACTCTCGGCCGGGGCGGCCGTCGAGCCGCCCATCCGCGCAAAAACCGCGTCCGAACGCGCCTCCTCGCCCCGGAAGGGGTTCTCGGAGAGGTTCCAGTGCTGGAGCAGGTCTGAGACCGTCATGCGTGAAAGGGGCGGGCGATCGCCCCTCGATCAATGATCGACCTTCTTGCCCAGACGCGGCGAGATTTCCGCCAGCATTCGCTGGAGCGTCGCCTCGTCGCGGGCCTCCATGTTCAGGCGAAGCAGCGGCTCGGTGTTGCTCTTGCGGATGTTGCACCACCAGCCGTGCTTGGCGAAGCAGTCGACCGTCACGCCGTCGAGTTCGTCGATGGCGGCGCCGCGGGCCGGGGAGCCGTATTCCTTGCGGACCCACGCCAACGCGCCGTCCTTGTCCTCGATCGAGAAGTTGATCTCGCCGCTCTGCGGATAGCGGGCCAGCGGGGCGATCAGTTGGCTCATCGACTTTCCCGACTTGGCCATGATCGACAGCACCACGCACATGCTGATCACGCCCGAATCGGCGTTGTAGTTGTCGCGGAAATAGAAGTGGCCCGAGAGCTCGCCTCCCACGATGCCGCCGTGCTCGGCCATCGCCTGCTTCAGGAAGACGTGTCCCACGCGACCACGGACGGGCTTGCCGCCCGCCTTCGTGATCTCCTCGGCCACGGCCTTGGTCGACCGCAGGTCGTACACCACCGCCGCCCCGGGATGGATCGCGAGGAAGTGCCGGGCGAAGAGCGCGGTGAGGTGGTCGCACCCCACGGCGCGTCCCTTCTCGTCGATGATCACGCACCGATCGGCGTCGCCGTCGTAGCACACGCCAAGGTCGGCCTTCTCGGCAAGCACGGCCTCCTGCACCTGGCGAAGGTTCGCCGCCACCAGCGGATTGGGCTCGTGGGCGAAGACGCCCTTGGTGTTGTCGAAGTTGACCTCGACGATCGTCAGGCCCGGCACCGGCCCCTGGGCCGAGCCCTTGCCGAAGAGCTTGGGAATCATGGTGCCCGCCATGCCGTTGCTGGCGTCGATCACCACCTTGAGCTTCGAGCCGCTCGGCCAGTCGAGGAACGAACGCACGTGCTTGGAATACGCGGCCCACAGGTCCCGCTGCTCGGTGCGGCCGTTCTGCTTCACCAGCGTGGCCTTGTCGACCATCGCCGCGTGCTTGCGGATCTCGGCCAGGCCCGTCGCCTCGCCCACCGGCTTGGCGTTGCGCTTCGAGATCTTGAAGCCGTTGTAGTTGGGCGGATTGTGGCTGGCGGTCACCATCACGCCGCCCGCGCAGTCGAGGTGGTTCACCGCGAAGTAGATCATCGACGTGTCGCACATCCCCAGGTCGATCACCTCGCCGCCCTGGTCGTTGATGCCCTGGATCAACTGCTTCGTGAGCGACGGACTGCTCTGACGCATGTCGCGCCCGACGACGATGTTGTGCATCATCGGCGTCGTGTCGCCCGCCGCCGCCGCGTCGGCCAGCAGGTACTTGCTCGCGCCATACCCGATCTGCCACGCCATCGAGTCGTTGAGCAGGTCCGGATAGGTGCCGCGGATGTCGTACGCCTTGAAGATTCGTCCGAGCATGCTGTGTCCCGTGCGCCCGAAGGGCAGTTTGGAAACCGTCCAAAAGACGCCCAGTGTAGGTTGTCGTGCGTGCGAACATCCACCGAACCTCAAGGCTGCGGCGGGCCGCCGTTCCCGACCCGCATCGCTCCGGCTCCTTCTTGCCGCGAGTTCAGGCTCCGCCGCCCATGGTGAACCTCGCGTGAAGCGTCAGCAACGTCGCGTAGTTCCCTCTGTCCGCCGCCCTGATCGCGTCCAGGTACTCGCCCCGGATCGTGCTCGCGGCGCCGATGGTCGTCTCCGGCCACTCCGTCGGCGTGAGGCCGTGAAGTTTCAGCCAGATGTTGCCCGCCATCCGCGACCAACGCCCGTTGCCGTTGGGGAATGGATGAACCTGTACGGCGACATGGTGAAGCCGCACACCCTGCTCCAACAAGGGCATCCCCGACGCTCGCCACGCCTTGAGGTCCTCGAGCAGATCGTGGAGCCGCGATTCGATCTCGTGAGGCTTGCAGCCGATGTTCGTCTCGCTCCTGCGGAACTCGCCCGCCCATGCCCAGACCTCGCCGAACATCTCGCGGTGGAGGCGACGAAGCCAACGCACGTCGAACCGCGCCGATCGTGCCAAGGGGCGGGACGCCAGGTACTTCATCGTCGCCTTGCGGATGTTCTCCGCCTCCGCGGCGTTCAGTTCGGCGTTGGTGCGAATCCCCTTGATTCGCAGGCCCGACAGGTCGTCGAGCGGCGTCTGCCCGGGAATGGCCGGATCGAAGGGCATCACTCGGCCCACAGTCGCCGACGCGAGCCGGCCATCAGTTCGTGAAACGATCGCTCGACCAGTCGCTCATAGGCCGCCTGATCGACCGCCTGGCTTTCCAGCGCGCTCGTGCCTTGCACCAACCGCGCGATCTGCTCCGCCTTGCGACGTGCCTGTTGGCGGCGGAGTTCTTCGGCATCGGTCTCCCCCAAACCGACCGTCATGCCCAACGCCTCGGCGATGGCGACCACGTTTGCGAAAGACGCCTCGGCCAACTGGCCACCGAGGATCCGCTTCACGGTGGGCTCCGATACCCCGCTGCGAGCTGCAACGGTGGCATGGCTCATCCCGAGTGCCTCCCGGCGATGCTTCAGGCGATCGACCGGTATGGGGAGGGACATAGCCATGACACAATAGTATCGTATATGATACGAGTCCCGTCAATAGAAGTTCATCAGGAATCCGAAAGTGAAGCGAGCCCCCCTGGCAAAAGGCAGTTCTGTTGAACAGGGTCGTGTTCGGGCGGGCGACGGAGGAGGACCCCGGAGGTGCTCCGCGGAAGGCCGTTGCCTCGCCCCAAGGACCACCACGGCTGCGTCTCGATCGCCTCAACCGTGACGCGCGGGGGGCGTGGCCTTGATGCGGAGTGGCGAACCGTTCATGCCAAGCCGCTCATGCCAAGCCCCTCATGCCAAGCCCCTCATGCCAAGTCCCTCATGCCAAGTCGAGGAGTGTTCGTTCCGCCCCGCCCTCACGACGGCATCGTCGTCGCCGGCCGTGCCAGCGTCGCCTCCCAGCGCGTCTTGAGCGAGTGGGGCACGTGCAGCAGGTCCATCACCTTGCCCACCACGAAGTCCACGATCTCCTCGACGCTCCG
>CAIYWI010000059.1 GCA_903929885.1 uncultured Phycisphaerales bacterium | reverse complement strand
TTCGACCCGACGACTACCCGACCCATCATCATCGCCCATGCAACGCCCGACAGGGCGCATCAGTCGTAGCCGTGGGCGCCGCCCGGCTTTGCGGACAAGCCCACGGGGATGCGCCCACTCGCGCCGATGGCCGGACACCAGCATCGCGTCTCGGCATGCTCGCCAACCGATGCGATAGACCGTGAAGCGAATCGGCCCTCGTCCGTGGGCTTGCTCGAAGACTCGCCGCGCCGCACGGCTACGGCTGGTGCGCCCTGGAGCGGGCGACGAAAGCCTCCCCCAAGTCGATGCCGCCGTCTTGATTGACGTCCGCGGCGGCGGCGCCGTTCTCCCACGCGCCGAAGGAGTCACGAGCTCCGCGTTGACGCAACGGTCGTTGGCCGACGCTCCAGCTTCTCCTCGCTCACGCCGGGTGCAGCTCTCGCCACAGCCGCTCGAGCAGGTCGCGCAGGCCGGTTCTTGCCGCACCGCTGATGAGCAGGAGGTCCTTGTCGACGCGGAGCTTGAGCTCTCGCGCCACGCGGTTGATCACTTCTCGCTGTTCCGTCTCGTCGGGCAGCAGGTCGAGCTTGTTGAGCACCACCACCTCGCGCTTGTCGGCCAACGCCTCGGAGTGGCCCGCCAGTTCCTTGCGGATCACGCGGTAGTTCTCGACCGGGTCGCTCCCGTCGAGGGGCGCGATGTCCAGCAGGTGCACCAGGATTCGCGTTCGCTCGATGTGGCGCAGGAAGTCGTGGCCCAGCCCGGCCCCGCGACTGGCGCCTTCGATCAGCCCGGGAATGTCCGCCAGCACGATGCGTCGCGTCGCATCAAGCTCCGCCACGCCAAGCTGAGGCGACAGCGTCGTGAAGGGATAGTCCGCGATCTTGGGCTGGGCGGCGGTCAGCGCGGCCAAGAGCGTGCTCTTGCCCGCGTTGGGCTTGCCCACGATGCCCACGTCGGCGATGAGCTTGAGCTCAAGGCGGAGGTTGAACTCCTGGCCGGGCTCGCCGGGCTCGGCGCGGCGCGGGGTCTGGTTGGTGGAACGCTTGAAGTGCTCGTTGCCCCAGCCGCCCTTGCCGCCCTTGGCAAGGACGACCGAGTCGCCGGGCTTGAAGTCGTGCACGAGTTCGCCGGTGTCGCGGTTGAAGGCCAGCGTGCCCGGCGGGACCTTGATGACCAGATCGGTGCCGGTGAGGCCGCTGCACTGCTTGCGGCCGCCCGGATCGCCGTCCTTGGCGGCCCACAGCCGCTGGAACCGGAAGTCGTAGAGCGTGGTCAGGCCTTCGTCGGTGACGAAGACGACACTGCCCCCGTCGCCACCGTTGCCGCCGTTGGGGCCGCCCTTGGGTTCGAACTTTTCGCGACGGAAGGAAACCGCGCCGTCGCCGCCCTTGCCGGCGCGGACGGTGATGATGGCTTGATCGACGAACACGCCGAACGGTAGGGGCGTGGTCGGCGGCGTGGATCGTCCACCGATGTGCGAATCAGGCGGCGCGGGTGAGGTGGCCGCCGGCGATGTGGCGGAAGAGCCGTTCCTTGTCGACCCCGGCGACGAACCGCGAGAAGACGGCGGCCATGCGGACGGGGCCGGGCTCGGTCTGGTCGTTCCACACGACGTTGCCGACGACGCGAACGACGCGTTCCTGCTCGGGCTGGCCGAGCATGCCGTTGGGCAGCTCGATGCTGAGCTCGACGGGCGTTCCGGCGGGCAGGGCGTCGTCGAGCTCGAACTGGACGCCGCCTTCGCTGAGGTCGTAGCAGTGCCCGTCGAGCTGCATCTTGGGCTCGCCCATGACATTCACGGTGAGGGCCGTGTACATGGGGGGCACGGAGAAGCGTTCATGGCGGCGGCGATTGATGCTGCGTCCGGACACTGGCCTGGCTCCTGTGGGGGAATGCGTGAGTTGCACCATGCCCTCCGAGGGGATGTATCGGACATCCCACGACACGGGATGAGCCGGGCGGGGTGGCGTCGAGCGGGGTGCGGGGACATTCACCCGAGCGGGGGAAAAAGACGACCGCCGCGACGGAGCGTCGCGGCGGTCGTGGATGGTGCAGGAAACCTGACGAACCTGCGTCGTCGCGTCAGGGCCTTGCAGCGCCCGACGCGGCCGACTCACCTCACTGCTCGACGAAGTTGGTGAGTTCGTCGTCGCGGATGGGGGTCTTGAGCTCGGCGCAGGTGGTCTCGCCGATCACGAGGAACTCGCCGGACTTGGAGGCCTTCACCACGAACGTCGCGGTGCGGGTGCCCTTGACGGCCAGGGTGCCGAAGTTGAACTCGACCTTGCCGTTGACGAGCTTGCCGTCGGCGCTCGAGACGAACTCGAGACCGGCGGGCAGGGCGACGATGGTCTTGACGTTGGTCAGGGGCACCTGACCCTGGTTGCTGACCTCGACGCGGTAGGTGTGGTTGTTGCCGACGGTGACCACGCCATCGGCGTCGTCGACCAGGGTGCCGATGTCGGGCACGCCGATGACGTCGATGGAGCAGTTGGTGCTGGCCGGGGCGGCGCAGTTGCCGGTGACGGTGGTCGACACGGGCAGCGAGCCGAGCGTCGAGGAGGTCAGGCAGACGGTGACGGTCTTGCTGGCGCCGGGGGCGAGGTCACCGATGATCCACGCGCCGTCCTTGCCGCCGTCGCTCATGCTGGCGACGGTCGCGCCGGCGGGCAGCGTGACGGCGATCTTGGTGGCCTGGCTGATGGCGTCACCGGCGTTCTTGACAGTGATCTCGTAGCAGCCCTTGCGGCCCATCATGATCTTGCCGCCGGCCTTGCAGGCGACTTCGAGCTTGGGCTGCTTGACGACGACGGCGACCTTCTCGGAGTTGATCGAGGCGACGCCGTCGGCCTTGGCCGAGGCGACGTTCTCGAAGCGGCCCGTGTTGGCGGCCTTGAGCTCCTTGGTGATGGTCTTGGTGGCGCCAGGGGCGAGGTCGCCCACGGCCTCGTCGAAGGAGGTGCCGCCGCCGGCGAGCGTGAGGCCAGCGGGGAGGGTGTCGGTGACGCGGACGTTGGACGCGGTGCCCGAGCCGGTGTTCTTGACCGTGACGGTCATGTTGATCGGCTGGCAGTTGAGGATCGCCTCGGGGGTGATCGTCTTGGAGATCTGCAGGGCGGGCTGCACGACGGCAATCGTGCTGCACAGGGCCGTGGCGTAGGTCGCGCTGGCGCAGCTGTTGATGCTGCCCACCGCGCCCGCCGTGCCCTTCATGACGATCGACTTGCTCTCGCCGGCGTTGAGCGTGCCGAGGTTGTAGACGCCGTTGGCGCCCTCGACGCTGCTCGAAGCCAGGGTGAAGTTGCTGGGCACCGCTTCGGTGACGGTGACGTTGCTCAGGGCCATCGAGCTGATGTTGGTGGCCTTGATGATGTAGTCGAAGCTCTGGCCCACCGTGACCTGGGCGGGGTAGATCTTCTCGATCATCAGAGCGCTGGTGGCGCGATCGCCGGTGGGCAGGAACATCGTGCTGCCGGCGGTCGGAGCGGCCTTGGGAGCCGGGGCGGGCTCGCTCTTGGCGGGCTGGGCCGGAGCCTTGCCCTCGTCCTTCGAGGCAGCCTTCTGGGCCGGCGCCTTCGGAGCGGCGGCCTTCTGGGCGGGGGCCTCGGCGGTCTTGGGAGCAGCCTTGACGTCATAGGTGGCGCCGGGCTTCCCGTGCGGAGCCGTGGTGTCGCTGCTCGCACCGCCGGTTTCGCAGCCGATCAGGGCCGCGGCACTGCCGGCCAAGGCCACCATGGTCCACGCACGCATGTTCACCTTCATTTCGAGCTCCTCAAGCTTTCAACACTGGGACTTTCGATCACGAGCGGCCCCGACGCACCCAGCATGCCGGCCGCAGGGATGTCGCAACCTCACGCTCCGGGGAACACCCCGGTTCGGCGCTGTTCGGGTCAAGAGAGGATGCTATGCCCGGTGCCATGGCGAATCATCCCCCTCCCGACCCGCCGACACGCAATCGGCGAGCGGCCGCAGCCCCGCGTCGGCCGCAGCGACAAGTCAATGAACAACAAACACTTGCAGTAGCCGCCTGCGGAGTTTCGCCCGCTCAATAGACCTCGAGCATCATCCGTCGCGTCGGGACGATGGCCTTGTTGATCATCTTCCGCTCCCACGATGCCGCATCGGCGGGGGCGTCGGGCGTGAGGCGAAGGTACTGGGCCAGTCGATCGGGCGGGAGCAGGGACGCCAAGGCCTGCATGATGCCCAGTTCCATGCCGGCGATGCCGCAGATGTAGAAGAGGGTTCGCTCGGAGGCGAGTTGATCGGCGAGCCGAGCCCCCTCGGCCCGCAGGCGATCGTGGACGTACATGGGCCGTCCCGCGCCCGCCTCGCGGCTGATGGCCGTGAGGTACGTGAAGTTCGGGTGTGCCGCCGCGAGCGTTTGGAACTGCTGGTGGTAGAGCAGATCGCTGGCATATGGGGAGCCCATGAGCAGCGTGATGCGCGAGGGGACCTTGGCCGCGAGCAATTCCATGATCATGCCACGGAAGGGGGCGATGCCCGTGCCGGTGGCGCAGAAGACGTAGTCGTGGAGCGACGGATCGACGGGCAGGAGGAACCGCTTGCCGTTGGGACCGGTGACGGCGACCTTGTCCCCCACCGCGAGATCGCAGAGGTAGTTGGAGCAGACGCCCAGGAAGAGCTTGTGGGTGTCGTCGTGCTCGTCGATGGTGCGCTTCACGGTGGTGGCGAGGATGCGCCCTTGGCCGTCCTCGCCGGTCGAGGGCGAAGCGATCGAGTAGAGGCGGAGCTTGTGGGGCTTGCCGAACTGGTCGACGCCCGGGGCGAGGACGCCGAAGGCCTGGCCGGCGCGGAAGTGGCCTTCGAGGGGCGTGCCGCCGACGTCGATGGCGACGTGGCGGACGAAGCCCGCGGCCTTGCGCGAGGCGGTGCACCGCTCGGTGGAGACGACCGTGCCCGTGCAGGGGGCGGCGGGCGTGGCCAGGTGCATCTTGACGTCGGGGAGGACGGGGGAACCGGGAACGGCTTCACTCATGGGGGATGTCGCTGCGGAGGGCGGAAGGGGTCAGGCGCGTGCCGCGAACTCGGCGCGGACGGTCTCGATGAGTTTCTTGGTGGCGCGGATGCCGTCGGGTTCCGACAGGCGACCGCCTTCATACTCGATGCCAAGGTAGCCGCGGTAGCCGGCGTCGAGCATGATGCGGATGAGGCGGCGGTAGTCCTTGGTGGTCTCCTCGCCGCGATCGTCGAAGTCGTGCGACTTGGCGCTGACGCCCTTGGCAAAGGGCATGAGTTCGGCGGTGCCCTGGTAGCGGTCGTACTCCTGCCCCTCGGCGATGCGGAAGTTGCCGAAGTCGGGGAGGGTGCCGACGCGCGGGTGGTCGACTCGCTTCATGACGCCCGCGAGCCATGCACCATTGGAGCTGAGCCCGCCGTGGTTCTCGACGATGACGTTGATGCCCGACGCGTCGGCGACCTCGCAGAGTCGCCGCAATCCGTCGGCGCAGAGACGTGCCTGCTCTTCGGGGGTGCCGGAACTCTGGGCATTGACGCGGATGCTGTGACAGCCGAGCGCCGCGGCGGCATCGATCCACTTGCGGTGGTTGTCGACGGCCTTGAGGCGGGCCTTTTCGTCGGGATCGCCGGTGTGGCCCTCGCCATCGCACATGATGAGCACGCTCTTGACGCCGGCATCCTCGCAGCGTTGCTTGAGGGTGCGGACGTAGGCGGGGCTGTTCTTCTCCTTGAAGAAGGCGTTGACGTACTCGACGGCGGAGATGCCGTAGTCGTTGGCGGCCGAGGCGGGGAAGTCGAGATGATCGAGATCACCCTTGAAGAGGGTCTTGTGGAGCGACCACTGGGCGAGACTGATCTCGAAGAGGGGTGGCTTGGCGGGCTGGGCCTTGGTTTCGGGCTTGGTCGCGGGTTGCGACGAGGCGGCGCGAGCACACGCCGCCAAGGGGAGGACCAACGAAGAGGCCAGCGCGGCCTTGAGGGTGTCGCGTCGAGTCACCATGAATGGCTCCGAAGGGCGTGGCTTACTTGAGGAGATCGGCGAGCGTGGGCTCGATGGCCTTGGCCCAGCGCTGGTATCCCTCGGGGGAGAGGTGCAGGGCGTCGGGCATGATCTTCTTGCTCAGCGTGCCATCGGCCTCGAGGAAGGAGGGGCCGATGTCGAGGAAGAAGACATGCTTGCCGTCGCCCAGGGGCTTGACGAGCTCGTTGACCTTGGTGTTCTTGGCTCGCAGCGCGCCTGGCTTCTCCTCGCGGGGGAAGATGGCCAAGAGGAGCACCTTGGTCTCGGGGAGTTGGGCACGCAGCTCGCGGACGATCATGGCGATGCCGGTGGCGGTGTCGACGGGCTCGGTGTTGGCGCAGTTGTTGGTGCCGATCATGAGCACGGCGACCTTGGGGGCCTGGCCCGAGGCGGGCTTGGCGAGTCCTTCGAGGTTGCCGTTGCGGAGGCGCCAGAGGACATGCTCGGTGCGATCGCCGCCGATGCCCAAGTTGATGGCCCCGTGCTTGGCGAAGGTGTCGGCCCACGCCTGCTTGCCCTCGCCCTCCCACCCCTGCGTGATGGAATCGCCGATGAAGAGGATCTGGGCGTCGCCCCTCTGGGCGGCTTCCTTGACGCGGGCGTTGAACCCCTCGTGACGCTTCTTCCACCAGTCATCCTCGCGGGCCACGGGCGTGGCGGCGGCGGGCATCTTGACCAGGCCGTTCATCGACGACGACTCGAGCTTGGGCCCCTCACCCTCCTTGGCGGGCTGACCTGCGGGCTTGGCATCCTTCTTCTCGTCGATGGGCGTGGCGACGGGCGGCTTGGCGGCGGGCTGCTGGGCCTGCTGCTGCGCCTGCGAGGCCGAGCCGGCGAGGAGGAGCACCGAGACGAATCCGACACGGCGGAAGAGATCGCGGGTGAGGGAGGTGGTCATGGTGGGAGGGTATGGGGGAGGGGATCGGGGCGGGGAATCGCAGGGCGACCACGCCGGCCACCCCGGACCAAACAGGCGACGACCCCGAGGGCGATCGCAAATCCGCATGATCGCGTCAGAATCTCGCGGTGGCCAACGAAGTTCCCGCCGGCGGGCCTCGCGAGTGGCGATGGCGGCGTGTAGCCAGAATACTGAGGAATCGACGATGATCACGGTGAGACGGGCGTATGCGGCGGCGATGGCGGCGATGCTGGCTGGCGCAGCGGCGGGTCAGCCGGTGCAGTGGCGGGTGCAGGATGGAGGAAACGGGCATTGGTATGAGCGAATCGTCACCGCCGGAAGCGTGCAATGGAGCCTGGCAAGATCTTGGGCACAATCACGCGGCGGCGATCTAGCGGCGATCACGTCAGCGAACGAGCGCACCGCCTTGGCGACTCTCATTTCGCCGCTACCGGAGGGCGAGTGGATCGGTCTTTTTCAGGATACCTCCAGTCCCCTCTACGCTGAACCAGCGGGCGGCTGGAAATGGATCACTGGTGAACCCCTCGCTTTCGATAACTGGAGCGTGATGATTTTCGACAACCACGGCAATTTCTCCCGCGAAGAGGAATATGCCTTTGCCGATGGCACTCGGGCATTCAGGGACACATCGGGCAGCGACAGCGGCATTCACGCATTCCTCGTCGAATACTCCGCCGACTGCAACGGCGACGGCATCGTCGACAAGGGCCAGATCCTCTCCGGCCAACTCGCGGACCTGAACAGCAACGGCATTCCCGACGGCTGCGAGAACCCCTGCGTGTTCAACCGCCAGCCGCAGTCGCAGGCCCTGCAACCGGGCGGGAACGCCGCGTTCTCAATCGAGTTTGCGCGTCTTGGCCAGAGCTTCCAATGGCGCCGCAACGGCGCGAACCTCGTCAACTCCTCTCGCATCACGGGCGTCACCACGCCGAATCTGACCATCAGTGCCGTCGTCAACGGCGATCAGGGGTCGTACGACTGCGTCGTCACGGGGTCGTGCGGCACGGTCACCAGCCAGGCCGCCGCGCTGTCGTGCGTGCCCCTCATCATGCAACAACCGCCGGCCGAGGCCAGTCTCGTGCCCGGGGCGTCGCTCTCCGTGACCGTGCCGACCAACGCCTCGTACACCTATCGCTGGCGACAGAACGGCCAGAACCTTTTCAACATCCCCGGCGTCATCGCCGGCGCCACCACGCGGACATTGACGCTGCTGAGCGACGATTCATCACTGGTGGGCACGTACGACTGCGTGCTCACCAACGTCTGCGGCAGTACGACCTCCGACGCAACCTTCATCCCATGCCCGGCCGACTTCAATCTTGACGGGGGCATCGATGGCGGCGATGTCGAGGCATTCTTCGGCGATTGGTCAGCAGGGTTGGGCACGGCCGACCTCAATCAGGACGGCGGCGTGGACGGGGCAGACCTGTTCACCTTCTTCACGCGATGGGAGGGTGGGTGTTGACGTGAGGTGATGGTGCTTTGATGCAGCCAGTCAGTCTGTGAGCTCGGCAGGGCGTCCTTTGGACTTGGCATGGCGCGAGGCCCGGCTTTGCCGATGGAGCGCTGGCTACGGCGACATGGCGTGACGACGCACATGCCATCGACGTACCGCATCGCTCGTGGTCGACGTGGCGATGTCACGCCGCATCTGACTCCGCCGTGGGCTTGCTCGAAGACTCGCTGCGCCGCACGGCTACGGCTGGTGCGCCCTGTCGGGCGAAGAGGGCGGCGGCGAGCCCGAGTGCCTTCGCCCGCTTCGGGCGCACCATGTGTAGCCGTGGTGCGCAGCCCGGCTTTGCGGGCAAGCCCACGGACGGACGCAACGCCGCACATCCGCATCCCGTTGGCACGGAGGGGCGAGGTTGCGCGGAGGCACGTTTTCTGGTCCCCGCCTGCCTCCTCCCGCCGCCCCCCCCGTGGGCTTGCTCGAAGACTCGCCGCGCCACACGGCTACGGCTGGTGCGCCCTGCCGGGCGAAGAGGGCGGCGGCGAGCACGACGCGACGGCATGAACACAACGACCGTGACGCGCACCCGACATCGCATCGCCCGCGCGACGCGGCGCTGCGAATGACATCGTCACGGCGCGGCTGGCGCCGCCGGGGGCTTGCTCGAAGACTCGCTGCGCCCACGGCTCAACGAAGGGACGCCCTGTCGGGCTGCAGGCTTGCGACGCTTGATGCTTCGCACCGTGCCAACGGCGTCAACGACGGTTACGATCCTCCGCGTCGATCTGTGGCCGGCCAATCAGGCGGCAACGATCGGGCACGAGGGTCGCGGATGCATCACGAGAACACACCAGCGGGCGAGGCCGTGCCGACCACCATCGGCGACTACCGACTGCTGCGCGAGATCGGGAGCGGCGCGCAGGGAAAGGTGTGGTTGGCGACCGATCCGGTGGGGCGGAGGGTCGCGCTCAAGCGGCTGCGGCCAGACCGTCGCGACGGGGCGTCGCGGCGCGAGGAAGAGGCGCTCGCGCTGTGCCGCGAGATTCGCGATCACGCTCACCTGCTGCAGATCTACCACGTGGGCGTTCACGAGGGCTCCGTCTACTACTCGATGGAACTGGCCGACTCCTGGACCGAACCGACCGACGACTATGAGCCGGTGACGCTCGCCTCGTACATGGCCCGCGAGGGGCCGCTGACCCCGGAACTCGCGAGGGTCATCATGCTCGAGGTGCTCGAGGGCCTTCGAACGCTTCACTCGCACGGACTGCTCCACCGCGATGTCAAGCCGTCGAACATCCTCCGCGTCCAACGTCGCTGGAAACTCGCGGACCTGGGGCTGATGGCTCGCGAGGAGCCCGACGTGAGTCTGCTGGGCACCATCGAGTACATCCCGCCCGACGGGCTGATGGACCGCACCACCGACCTCTACGCCTGCGGGAAGGTGCTCTACTGCCTCGCCACGGGCCTGCCCGCCAAGGCGTACCCCTCCCTGCCCGCCGTGCTGACCAGTGGCGACACCCCGGGCGCACGACCACTCGTGGGGTTCATCAACCGCGCCTGCGCCCTGCATGCTTCGTCGAGATTCCAGAGCGTGTCGGAGTTTGCCGCCACGCTCCGCGACTTGCCGCTGACAGACACCGGCGGATGGACGCGTCGTCGCACGCTCGCGGCGGCCGGGCTGGGCGTGGCGGTGGCCGCCCCCCTGGCGGCGGCGGCGTGGTCGTGGCTGAAGCCGCGGACTCGCCCCTCGGCGTGGCGAGACCTCTTCAACGGACACGATCTGTCGGGGTGGTACGTCGACGACCCGATCCACGGCGAGTGGTACGTGGAGGCGGGCAAGATTCGCTGCAGGCGCACGCCGGACTACAAGTTGCTCACCTCGCACGAGCACTTGGCGCCCGGCACGCTTCGAGTCGCGATCGTCACGGATCACCCGGGCGCTCGCATGGGCGTGAGATACGCCTCCGACCAACCGGGCAAGGGCCACTTGTTCATGCTCATGGGGGACAAGTACACGTGGATCCGCGGCTCTCGCATCTTCCATCCACCCGAAGAACCGGGCAACTGGTACAGCTTTCCCGGCATGATCCCCAATCCGGGCGAGTGCGTCACGCTGGAGGTGGAGTGGGGCCCGCGCCTCCACGAACTTCGCGTGAACGGCGTGACCCTGTACACCCTGCCCCCCACCGCCGCCGGCGGATACATCACCCTCGACGTCTGGTCGCACGACTCGGGCGCGTTCGAGTCGGTCCAATATCTCAAGGGCATGGCCTGAATGGACCCGTCCCTGAAAAAAAACCGTGAGTCCGTGTCAAACGGAACGACCCGCTCGCGAAGTTCCGTGCAGCGGGGCCGGAGGGCCGCGCTCGAGGCCTCGCACGGATGCGAGCCGTCGCGCCTCGCCCTGGCGCTGGCAGTCATCGCGGAATCCAACGGATTGGCCCCCAACGTCCACGAATCGTCGAGCACCTCGGCTTCGCTGCTGAAGCGAATCCGCTCGACCGACGATCACGCGGCGTGGCGGGAGTTCGTCCAGCGCTACTGGCGGCTGGTCTGGTGGTTCGGGCGCAGCGCTGGCCTCTCCGAACAGGATGCCGAAGAGGTCGTTCAGGAGGTCTTCATCGACGTGGCGAGGGTCGCCGTGTCGCTCGAGTACGAACGGGAGAAGGGTCGCTTTCGGGGCATGCTGCAGGTCATCGCCCGCCGCCGCATCATCGATCGCTTCCGCAAGCGACGCGCAAGCACGGGAAACGACGCCGCATTCGCCCAACTCGAGGCGAGCGATTCGTGGAATGAGACCTGGCGGCGGCAGGAACTTCGCGCCGAACTGCTCGCCACGCTCGATCTCGTCGCTCGCGATGTCGAGCCCGTCACCTACCAGGCCTTCCAGCTTTACGTGCTCGAGGAATGGCCGGCGAAAAAAGTCGCCGACTTCCTTTCGATCAGCGAAGACAGCGTGTATGCAGCCAAGTCCAGGATCATCGAGCGGCTCAGGCAGCGCGTCGCCCAATCAAGGAAGGACTTCCACGCATGAACCCGTCCGAAGAACCATCTCCGCCTGATCCCGGCCCGCTGACCGACGATCAGCTCGAACGGGAGCTGCGCGAGGCCATGAAGGCCTCGCCCGATCCGAAGGTCCAGATTCGGATCGAATACGAGGCCGAACGTGCCCTGCGCCGCATCGGTCGGAAGCCCGAGGATCAGGGCAACTCGGCGGCGTGAGGGGGAGCATCCAAGCGGCCCGGGGCTTGCTCGAAGACTCGCCGCGCCGCACGGCTACACATGGTGCGCCCTGTCGGGCGAAGAGGGCGGCGGCGGGTCCGAGTGCCTTCGCCCGCTTCGGGCGCACCATGTGTAGCCGTGGTGCGCAGCCCGGCTTTGCGGGCAAGCCCACGGCGGCGGGCCCGACGAGGCGACGGGCGTGCGGCGGTCGTGAACACGACGATCCTGACAATCACCCGACATTGCATCGCCGTCGCGACGCGTCGTTGCGCATGGCATCGGCACGGACCGCCGATCGCGTTGCCGTCACGCCGCATCTGACGCCCCCCCGTGGGCTTGCTCGAAGACTCGCCGCGCCGCACGGCTACGGCTGGTGCGCCCTGTCGGGCGAAGAGGGCGGCGGCGGCAACCGCGAGGGTTCAACGGATTTCCACGCTGACGCCTGTCGTCGCGATCGACCACGCGTATTCGCGAATCGCTGCATCGCCTTCGCCCACGGCGCGAATCGCGCGGCGCATCGTCGCCATCGAGCGACGGTCGCGGGCGATGAGGAAGGCGAATCCGCCGCCGCCCGCACCCGGGAGTTCCCATGCGGCGGCGTGGGGCGTGAGGGTCGCAAGGCGCGCGGCCAGTCGCGCGTCGAACGCGCCCGGATCGATCGCCCGCTTCAATCGCCAGTAGTCGGCCAAGCCCCGCGTCATCGCGTCGGGGTCGTCGCGTTCGATGGCCGATCGGACGTGCGACGCGCCTTCGCGAAGGTCGTCGATGATGCGACGGCACGCGGGTCCGCCGTCGAGGTGGCGGTGCACCACCTGACGCAGGATGTGCTTGGCCAATCGCTGCACGCCCGTGAAGCACAGGATGGCGCGGTCTTCGAGCGTCTCGCGACATCGCGGCCCGAGCGGGAGCTGCTCGATCAGCGGGCGCTGACGCTCGCCGGGGGGCGTGCTGGCGCACTTGATGCCCCCCACCACGCCGCCGCATTGGTCCTGCCAGCCGCCGCCGGTGCTCATCATCTGCTCGAGAAGCATCGTGCGGGCGACGAGGTCGTCGATGGCCGACTCGGGTGCGCCCTTGAAGGCATCGAGGGCGGCCAGCAGCGTCGCGGCGAGGATGGAACTGGTGCCCAGGCCCGAGCCCTTGGGGACGGCGGCTTCGAGAGCCACCTCGATGCCGCGGGGCTCGCCCCGGCTGCCGGCGCGAAGCCACGCTTGAAGATCATCGCGCGGATGGGAGGGAACCAGCCCCGAGAGCACCAGCGCGGCCTTCGCGAGGGCGGACCAGTCGGTCGGGTCGGCGTAGTTGCAGAGCGGAGCGGCCTGCGACCACTCGGCCTCGCGCGAGAGGTCGACGCTGCGCACGCGAACCACGGGACGATCGAGGCGGCGGACCGTGGCGCGGATGGGCGCGGCTCCCTCGAGCAGGACGGCCATGTTGACGACGATGCCGCCGCGTTCGTGGCAGATGGGAGGCGTGTCGGACCAGCCGCCGGCGAGGTCGATGCGCACCGGCGAGGTGGCGACGACGGTGCGGCCGCGGTCGACGGCCACGCGGGCGGGCTCCGAGGGCAGCCCTTCGATTCGCTCCACGCCAAGGCGAACGGCGGCGAGTGCGGCATCGCCCCGGTCGTGCCCGTCGAGCATGGATCGAAGGCGGATGGCTCGCGCTTGCGCCAGCGGCGGGGCCTCGCCACGGATCAAGGCGTCGAGGGCCCGTGCCGCAAGACGGGCGCGAGCGGGCGTGCGAAGCGCGGCGGCGAGTCGCCCGAGGTCGGGCTGCGCCCCGGCCTCGAGCAGCGACGCGACCGACGCGGGCTCGATGGGCGATGCGTGATCGGTGTCGTCGGCACGGGCGAGGCGAACCAGATCGGCCAGCGCGATGCGGGGCGAGGCGGCCCAAGCCCGCGAGGGCGCCATGCCGCGGAGCACCTGCTGGGCCTCGCGGAGCGTGCGGCCCCGCGGACCCGGCCGCCAGAGGCGAGCCGTCCACAGCGATCGCTCGCCATTGGCGGGGAACAGGGAGTCTTCGGAGAGTCCAAGCCGCGAGGGAAGTTGCGCGAGCGTGAAGGCGCCCAAGCGACCGCCGGCCTCGACCGTGGTCTTGCAATCGTCGTCGAGACCGAAGGCCACGCACGCCCACGACGACGCGCCGACGCGAACGCACGAGAGCCCCGTGGCGGCGGGCAGGTCGAGCTTCGCCGGCCCGACGACACCCGCCACCAGCGCGTCGCCCTCGCAGCGCACCGTGCAACGGCGCGAACCCTCCACCACCACGCGGGCATCCTCGGGAGCGGCGATGGCGGCATCGGCATGAAGAAGCCTGCGATCCTCGCGCGGGGCCACGAGCGAGCGCCATCGCGAGGGTTCGAGCACTGCAGCGATGAACTCACGAGTCGTGCCCACGTGGATGAAGTCGCACGGCACCGTCTCGACGCCGAAGGGGATCGCGGCCCGACGGATTCGTTCGCGGTAGCGACGCAGGGCGTCGCGTGCGGCGGGAGTCGCGTCCTTGGCGATGGTGGCGGCGAAGGCCTTCGCGCCGATCGCCGGCGTCATCGCCATGATCGAATGGACGTAGAGATCCATCGGCGCACACATGCCGCGACGGATGAGATCGGCGAGGGATCCCTTGGGCACGCGTCCCGGGCGAGCGACGCCCGCGGCCTTGGCCCACGCACCCGCGGCACGGGGTGACAGCGCGAGCACGCCGGTGTCGATGGCCACCTCGCCCCGCTCATCGATGGCGCCGCGGGCACGGAGTTCGGGCTCGGCGGCTTTCTGCAGGAAGTCGCGAACGCGAGCCCGACCGTCGCGTCCTCGCGAGGCGACGTAGACGCCGTGCCGGGCGGCTCGCGCGAGATCGCCCGGACAGGCCACCGCCGTCACGCCATCGCCGTCGAGTCGCGGAGCGCACCGGGCGAGATTGAGCAGCACGTCCCCCGCCGCGATCACCACCGCACCGGCGGCGGGCCATGCCATCGACAGAAAGTCCTCGAGCACGAGGTCGAGCAGTCGCGCGGGGAGCCCCTCGCGCGTGAGGCAGGGCGTCGGCGCGAAGAGCTTGCCCGCAGCGGCATACGCGGGCAGGCGGCGGCTGTCGCCACCGCTGTGGAGCATCAGGACGCGACGCCCCTCGAAGGCGTGCTCGATCGACGACGCTCGCGGACGGAGCAGCGATGCCGCGAGAAGCAGCGCGTTGATGGAGGCGGCCCCGGAGCCGACACGTCGTCCGAGCGGGTCGGCGATGACGAGCGTGCGGCCAACGTCGCGGAGCGGGCCGCGGCGGCCTCCGGCTGCGAGGCGACGGCGGTATTGGCGAGCCTGCTGCTCGTTGGCGGCGGTGATGATGAGCAGGTCGCAGGCGGGCATGGTCGACGCGAGGAGGGTACGAGGGACCGCCGGGGCCCGGAACGACGACGCCCGCGGCGATGGCCGCGGGCGTCGAGGATTGGTCGTGAATGGGGACCTCAGCCGGGACGGACGACGGAGCGGCCGACGCTGTAGTAGGTGTACCCCTGCTCGCGGAGGTGCGCGAGGCGGTAGAGGTTGCGGCCGTCGAAAATCACCCGGGCCTTCATGAGGCGACCGAGCTTGTCGAAGTCGGGGCTCTTGAACTCGTCCCAGTCGGTCGAGATGATGAGCGCGTCGGCATCCTTCACGGCGTCGTACATGTCGTCGACGATGGTGGCGGCGGGGCCGAGCTCGGCGCGGGCGTTGTCGCCGGCGACGGGATCGAAGCCGATGGCGGTCGCGCCGTAGGAGACGGCCTTGCGCATGAGCGTGAGGGCGGGGGCTTCGCGGATGTCATCGGTGCGGGGCTTGAAGGCGATGCCCCAGAAGGCCAGGCGACGGCCCTGAAGGCCGGCGGGGCCGCCGCCGACGCCGGTCTTGCCGCCGAAGTGGTGGACGATCTTGTCGAAGAAGCGATCGCGCTGGCGCTGGTTGACGGCGTGGACGCTCTTGGAGAGGGAGGCCTCGATGCCGGCCTTGTCGCCCATCATGATGCAGGCGAGGGTGTCCTTGGGGAAGCAGCTGCCGCCGTAGCCCAGACCGGGGTAGAGGAACTGGGTGCCGATGCGCTTGTCGGAGCACATGCCCTCGCGGACCTTCTGGATGTCGGCTCCGTAGGCCTCGCAGAGGTTGGCCATCTCGTTGATGAAGCTGATCTTGGTGGCCAGGAAGTTGTTGCTGGCGTACTTGACCATCTCGGCGCTGAGCACATCCATGATGTAGATGGGGTGCCCGTTGCGCACGAAGGGGTCGTACAGCTGGCGGAAGGCCTCGGCGGTGCGTTCATCCTCGACGCCGACGACGACGCGGTCGGGCTTGTTGAAGTCGTTGATCGCGTCGCCTTCCTTGAGGAACTCGGGGTTGTCGGCGACGCTGAAGGGCAGGTCGCCGACGATGGCCTTGATGCGGCGCTTGACCTCGAAGGTGGTGCCGACGGGGACGGTGCTCTTGACGACGACGACCTTGGGCTTGGCCGAGGGGCCGAGCGCCTTGATCATGGTGCCGATGTCGTCCGCGGCCTGCCAGACGTACTTGAGGTCGGAGTGGCCGCGTTCGTCGCTGGGCGTGCCCACGCAGATGAAGATCATGTCCGCGTCGCGGTACGCGCCTTCCTTGTCGAGGGTGTAGCGCAGGCGGCCCGCGGCGTTGTTGCGTTCCATGAGCTCGGTCAGTCCGGGCTCGTAGATGGGGCACTCGCCCCGCTTGAGCTTCTCGATCTTGCGAGGGTCGACGTCAAGGCACGTGACATCGTTGCCCGTGTTGGCGAAGCAGACGCCCGTGACCAGGCCCACGTATCCGGTTCCGACCATCGTCAGACGCATGCTGGCAACTCCAAGGGATCCCCATCCCAACGCAAACTCGAACCGCTCGTCGTCACAGGCGATCCCGGACGTCCGGCTTGAACCGGGGGGCAAGTATAAACTCGCCGCCGGTCCCATGCCTCCCCCGCCACGTCCTGCCTTTATCGGCGCGATCGGCGTCGATTCTCGCCTTGTCGGGAAGATGGGCAAACCGAGCCGCCGCGACCTCCCACCTTTCGGTGGACTCGCAGCGACGTGTGTTCCTCGGCACTTCCGGTAGCCCCCCTGATCATGGCACGTCGAACCAAGTCTTCACGCTCCGCTCGCCCCGCCCTCACCGCTCGCACGGCCGACCGCCACCGCCTGTACCAACTCGCGGTGCAGGAACCCGATGCCGAGCTCGACTTTGTCGCCCGCACCTTCTCCCGGCTTCGGGGACGCCCCGCCGTCACGCTCCGCGAGGACTTCTGCGGCACGGCCCTTTCGGCGTGTGCGTGGGTCAAGCGACGCGCCACGCACCGGGCCGTCGGCGTCGACCTCTGCGCCGACACGCTGGCGTGGGGCACGACGCACAACGTCGCGGCCCTGACTCCCGAGCAGCAGTCTCGCGTCCGACTCGTGCGGCGAGACGTGCGATCGCCCAACGCGACATGCCGGGGCACCGACGTGGTGCTCGCCATGAACTTCAGCTACTGGACCTTCAAGACCCGCGAGGGGCTCGTCGCCTACTTCCGATCCGTTCGCTCCTCGCTGGGCAAGGGGGGCATCTTCTTCCTCGACCACTATGGCGGCTACGAGGCCTTCAAGGAGATCGAGGAGCGGCGTCGGCTCAAGGGTTTCACGTACGTGTGGGACCAGGCGTCGTACAACCCGATCACCGGCGACAAGACCTGCCACATCCACTTCGAGTTCAAGGACGGCACACGCCTTCGCAAGGCCTTCACCTACGAGTGGCGGCTCTGGACGCTGCCGGAGATCCAGGAACTCCTGCACGAGTCCGGCTTCAAGCACGTGCACGTCTACTGGGAAGGGGACGATGGCAAGGGCGGCGGCAACGGCATCTTCCGCCCCACCCGACGGGGCGAGGCGTGCGCCTGCCACGTGTCGTATCTCTCGGCGCACGACTGACTCCGAGGCCGGAAAAGAAACGACGCCCGGCACGGGGCCGGGC
>CAIYWI010000058.1 GCA_903929885.1 uncultured Phycisphaerales bacterium | reverse complement strand
CACGGGCGGCAGCACGGTGCCCGTCGACTTCCGCCTGCTGGAGTACTATCAGAAAAAGCTCTCTTGGACCAACTCCGCCGCGGCGAGGTTCGAACAGGTGCTGGTTGAATCCGACCCAACCCACGCAGGCAGCGAGAAGGAACTCTGGGTATTCCTGCCCAAGGACCCCGAGGCCTTCACCCACGATGTGGATGGCAACCTGTTGCAGGACGGCCGGTGGAACTACGGGTGGGACGGCGAGAACCGGCTGATCTGGATGGAGAGCAGGACTGATCTGCCCACGGCGATGCCGCGGCAGCGCGTCGAGTTCGGCTACGACTTCATGTCACGCCGCAACGTCAAGCGGATGTACGTGCCCGTCGCGGTCGCGGAGATCACTGGCGGGCCCCTGGGTGAGCCAGAGACGATCGGGGCCACCACCTCGGTCATCGACGGCGCAACGGCCTCGGTGGCTGGCCCGGGCTCTGACGCCGCGCCCGAGACGCTGCCCGCGTGGGCGGTCTCGGCCCCGGTAGGCTGGACCCAGGTGGGGCTCTCCAAGTATGTCTGGGACGGCTGGAACCTCCTGGCCGAGCTCGACATCATGGACGCGAGCGTGCGGACGTTTGCGTGGGGCCTGGACCTCTCAGGCAGCGAGCAGGGCGCGGGCGGCATCGGCGGCCTGGTGCTGGGCTGGACGCGTGCCAACGGCACTCTGGGCGGCGAGGTGAACGGCACCGGCGGCAACACGCTGCGGTACGTGTTCGATGGCAACGGCAACGTGATGGCGGCGCTGGATGACCTTGGCCGCGCTCGCGCGAAGTATGAGTACGGGCCCTTCGGCGAGACGCTGACGTCCGAGGGCGACCTGGCGGCCGACAACCCGATCCGCTGGAGCACGAAGTACACCGACGGCGAGAGCGGCTTGGTCTACTACGGGTACAGGTACTACAACGCTGGCACGGGGAGGTGGTTGAACAGGGATCCGATTGAAGAGTTGGGCGGAGTTGCATTGTTCACTAACTGCGGCAATGACGTTATCAACTTTCTGGATCCACTTGGGTTGGAGCCCATCGATACGCGGACTCCTCAGCAAAAGAAAGACGACATGTGTCGTGCCTTACAGCAAGCCGTAAGCGACGGAATGTCGCTCGAAGATTTCGTAAAGAAGTATAATCCAACTTGGGGAAAGAACACCAGCGCATTCTACCAATCGCATGGGTCTTTCAATGGCAAGGACATCGACATAGACTGGTTGTTGACCCTTCTGCATGCCAATAAACATGGGGTGCCGGGCAAGGAATGGGCCACACAAGGTGTTTCGCTCTGGTGGCTTTATCATATAGGCAAACCTTACTGGATTATTTCTGACAGCATCTCGGATGAAGAACGCAGTATTCTCGATTTTTTCAAGCGTTTCCGACAGCAAGAAGAGCTTGATACTATTGACCTTGGAAATGAAATACTTGATGGAAAGCAAAACATCTACGATGTGCTCGCTAGCATGGCGGGGTGTACGCTTTCAACAACTGTGCCACCTTGCTCAAACCAATCACCAAAGACATTTGATCAGAGAGAAGGCGAACGCGAAAAAAGGGAGCTCGACCAAAGGAACAATGACCGAAACAAACGTACGAAGGAGCGAGAAAAACGCGACTGGGAGCGTGGAAGAAGTCGTCTGCGGCCCAAATAAATTCCTTAAAGATCGGGGCGACCATGAATAATGCTATGAGGTTATTGCTTCGTGTTCTGGGCGTAATCGTTGTTGTCATCGTTGCCGTGTGTACTTTTGTTCTATCAAGGCGAGATCAGAATCGCCAGGTCATGTGGGATTCTTCCGAAAGCCCCGCTCCGCCGGCGGAATTCATGTATGTCGTGTTTCCGAACGACAAGTCTGTTTCATTTGCCGATCATGAGTTGATTCATGATGAGCAACGGTGGGGTCGAGCCCTGCTTAATGAGATTGATGAGATGCCGGACTCCGCGATTTCTGCATTCGACGAGGCATCGAGTCAGATTCGATTCGTAGACGCACGAAGCATGACATTTACTCCGCAAGATGGCAGTAGTGTTGATGATCAGGTTCGCGAAATTGTCAGAGTGGTCGGCTCTCGCGTAAAGGGGCAGCCGATTAAGGAAATTCGCCTTGAGTGTGTAAATGTAGAGTCTGCTCTAAATGTTACATTGCAAGTGCGACGAGAACGTGTTTTGGATGTGTATGAATACTTGATCGTCAATGACAAACTCATTCCAAAGAAATGGTGCCGGAAGTGAGGCCCGATGCGCGATGAAAGCCTGTAGTAAAGCTCGCCACGGGGCTCGGTTCTTCCCCATGAGCCGGAGGTGATTGTAGATCTAGTGGTCTGAGTCAGAAGTTTGCACACAGAATCTCTTGACAGAATCGAGGATGTCGTCGGCGGACTTGGTCCATTGGAAAGGGGTGGGCGCGTCGTTGCTGGAGTCGAGGTACGCGGCGACGGCGGCCTCGAGTTGACGTGTGGAAGTGAAGCTGCTGCGCCGCAGCCGCCGGTTGGTCAGCACGGCGAACCAACTCTCGACGAGGTTGATCCACGACGCGTAGGTCGGCGTGTAGTGGACGTGGAAGCGTGGATGCCGAGCCAGCCAGCGTCGCACCTGCGGCGTCTTGTGCGTGGCGTAGTTGTCGAGGATCAGGTGCACGTCCAGGTTCGCCGGGATCGACTCGTCGATCAGTCGCATGAACTTCAGGAACTCGGTGGCGCGATGGCGGCGGTAGCACTTGCCGATGACCTTGCCCGTCTTGGCGTCCAGCGCGGCGAACAAGGTCGTCGTGCCGTGCCGCACGTAGTCGTGCGTGCGGCGTTCGGGCACGCCCGGACGCATCGGCAGCAGCGGCTGAGTGCGTTCCAGCGCCTGCATCTGCGATTTCTCGTCGACGCAGAGCACCAACGCCTTGTCCGGCGGGTTCATGTACAGGCCCACGATGTCACGGACCTTGCCCACGAACAGCGGGTCGTTGGAGAGCTTGAAGGTCTCGCTGCGATGCGGCTGAAGCGAGAAGGCTCGCCAGATTCGACTGATCGAACTCTGGCTCAGGCCCGTCGCCTCGGCCATCGAGCGCGTCGACCAATGAGTCGCGTCCTTGGGCCTCTGCTCCAGTGCCTTGGCGATCACACGTTCGATATCTTCGTCGGTGATGGTGCGCGGCGTCCCCGGCCGCGGGGCATCAGCCAGACCATCCAACCGGTTCTCGAGGAACCGTTGCCGCCACTTGCCCACGGTCTGGCGTGTGACACCCAACTCGTTGGCGATCTCGCCGTTGCTGCGGCCGTCGGAACACGCCAGAACGATGCTGGCCCGCAGCGCGTGCGCCTGAGCGGTGGTGGGACGCCGCGCCCAACCCCGAAGCTCGGAACGCTCATCGTCGGTCAACGTCAATTCGACCAGAGGTCTGCCCATGCGAAGCTCCTTTGTAGGAGATCCGCACCGCCCACCTCGCCGGTTGCGCCATTGTCAACATTGTTCTGACTCAGACCACT